>NZ_LXYR01000026.1 GCF_001650195.1 Phormidesmis priestleyi BC1401
CAAGGCTAGAAACAGAACCAACCAGAGGGGATGGCTTTGACCGCGCTTGCTTCGCGGATCGGGAATCGTTTTTAATTGGTCTATGAGGGACATGGACGGCTACTTTTATGATGATTCCAGTCCATCCTCATTTTTCTCTCTAGACCTTGAAACCACCCTGCTTCCCCATATCCATCAAGGGGCTGCCACTCGCTAGAAAGCCGATCGTACAATTGGCGCGCTTTATCGGCTGTAACTTTATTTTGAATCGTCACGTGGGGTCGATAGCCTTGCCGATCTTGTTTACTTAACCAATCATTCTAACCCTGCGCGAGATGGTGCTGCAACTGAATTAAGCCAGGACTCTCGATTTCTATAGCAACGCCTCCACCCAGCGATCGCACTTTGGGAAACCGAATCGGCAACACTGAAGTCCGATCGCAAAGCGTTTGCAGCGTCTCTCGAATGGCGGGTTCTCGATCTCCAGGAAGGGCATGAAAGAGCGTAACGTGAGCAGGCAAAAAGTTTCGTTTGGGTGGAAAGTGCTGCTGACGTAATGGATTGAGAATCTCAAAGGCGATCGAGTCAAGCTTGAGGGTCAAGACTAGGGGATTTGAAATGTTTGGCGATCGAGATGACAAAATCCGCGTTCCATAAAACTCAAACCTAACGAACGAAACAAGACAATACTACTTCTTTAGGAAAGATTCTCTCTGCTGTAATGACTCAAGTATAGAAATTCAGTGATGCTACAACTTCTTCCCATTCTGAACTTATATCCCTAATGTTTAGAGTTGCGTCAATATTCATATTTCTATTTGCGTTATTTTTACCCGTATTAAAAGATGATTCGTCGTATAGCCATCGCCACTTTGCTTAGGACATTTTTGGTAGTGTGCTTCGCGTGCTGCCAAAAATGTCCCTGTCCTAACCTATGTGGCGGTAGCTATATATGAAAAATTAGCCCTGATACTATAATCAGAGCTAATGAGAAGAGAGCATTCAATATTGTTAATGTCTACTGAGTTCGTGTCGGTAATTGAAAAAACTTCTTGGGTGCAGCTTTCTCAACCACAACTTTTTCTGCTGGCTCCAGAATCAAGTAGCCGTCAACAGCAGATGATTCTGGAAGTGCTGTGATTTTCTGTTCAAACTCAGACGGGGTGAGTTCTTGAATCTTTAAGAGTTCATACTGAGCGACGTATCCCTCAAATACTTGGCTTCTAGCAATCAATTTTCTGATCGATGGAATGACCATTTGCTGCTCTTTTTTCAATCCTACACCGATGTTTTTGTTTAAGCCAGCGCCTCCATTCATCATAGGAAGCCAGCTTTTAGCGTACCAAGGCTCGTCCAACTTGCCGCGTAAGTCGTCAATCCACTGGTGACTTTTGGAGTCTTCGTTCGCAAAATCTAACCACTCAACCAGTTCAGAGACGGAGACGGAAGCAACGAAATCACTAGCTAAAAATCGTTCTGAGTGTTCTCCAATCAAAATCTCTTTAGCGATACGTTGTCCTTGTGCTTGCCAAATTTGATTTACCTCTTGAGCTTCATGATGAGCAACCTCTAACATCCCTAGTTCAGCCGTGCAGCGCATCTGAGCGAGTGCAGTCAAAGCAAAATATTCTTCACACGCCATTGCTGTTTCAATCGTTGTCGCGCTTGCTAACAGTTCTCGATAGCGCATATTGATTTCGGTCAGTGTTTGTCGAGCGTTGTGCAGAATGATATGGCGATGCTCAGTGGGCGTTTTGTCTAGCTTGAGTAAGGAACCGAGTGCGGCAAATAGTTTGGCACGTTCACTGCTGGCTAGAAACTGTTGAATCGCTTGAACGTCTTTTTGGATATCTTTGAGCCTGCTGTCAATTGTGTTGAGCTTTTTATTGATGGCAATAAAGCCGACACAACTCACCGCAAGCCCTAAACCAGACAGTAAAGCAGTGCCTGTAGCAATTTGGAGAACCTGTTGGGTAGTTTGAGAAAGTGCTCCAACTTGAGTAGAGAGCGCCGCAACTTGATTAGAGACTTGAGCAATCTGAAGGGTATTAGCTTGAGCAATATCCTTCAACTGAGACATCTGCACACTCGCGACGATGCCAGGAATGAAGTTGAGTCCTGGAATGAAGTTGAGAAATTGTGACCCCGCTGGAAGTAAGTGGCGCACAATCTGCCCAGCGTTTTCTGTACCACCTGCCCAACGAATGACACCGCCGTAAATTTTGTATTGTCCAGCCAATAAACCCGTTATCACATCTGGCGGAATTAGCCGTGCTATAGCTACCGCCACATAGGTTAGGACAGGGACATTTTTGGCAGCACGCGAAGCACACTACCAAAAATGTCCTAAGCAAAGTGGCGATGGCTATACTTCCCAGCCTGGAAATATCATAATCTTGTCCTCGACTAATTAAGTTCTGAGCAGCACTTCGGCTACTCATAGCACTTAGTGTTCACTGTCGATCGTAATATCTAACCTGCAAAAGTCTGATCATTAGGCGATGTGCAGCTTTAAACTTTATCTTTGAAACCCTTAGGCGATGTGCAGCTTTAAACTTTATCTTTGAAACCCTTAATTGATCCTGGAACAAGCATCTTGCCTGTTTCATCCAGGTAAGCGGGATGCTCACGCCACAAGCACTTTGAAAAAGTTGCACATCGCCTATCTTTTAACGCAAACCTCTCTGTTTCAACAGCGTCAGCAGCACATCAGGAAAATCGGTGATCAGACCATTCACGCCCAGATCGATTAGTCGCTCCATAATAGCGACATCATTTACCGTCCACGGAATGACTGGAAACCCTGCCTGCTGAATCTCTTGAGTTGATTGAATAAAATCTTTTGAGTTGGGCAACAGCGTCTCAAAGTTGGGAGAGTAACGATCGATAAACTCTGCATTTTTGAGCAACTCTGCAATGTTGCCGCGATAGCGCCTAAAGTCTAACCCCGCTAAAAATGGAGAAGCGATTCCCGCTTGAGACAGCAACGTGCCAGGTTTACCACGCTTTTGTCTCACCAATGCCGCCGTTTGAATCTGAGAATCTATCTTCTTAACTGCCAGCAGCACCCGCCAGTCAAACGACTGAATCGTGACCCGATCGAAGATCCCATAATCACGTACCAGATTCACAACACATCGGGCAAACAGATCTGGGCTAAACGTGTCTCGCGATCGCAGAGGGCTGACCTTACACTCGATCGTATAGCGCACCTGCGACTCTGGAAAGTGCTGCATCTGATAGTCAAACACTTGAGCCAGCGAGGGCATTTTTTCACCTGGCACAAGCTGCTGATTAGGAAACTTCACCGGATCAGGGTTGAGTGAGCCACAGTCAAAACGCTGTACATCTTCTAAAGTCAGCTTGCGAATTAACAGCCGGGGATAGCGCCGCACAGATTTGCCGTTTGGATGTAGACAAAGCGCTGGAGAAATTTTTGAGTCGTGGCTGACGACCAACGCTCTATCTGCCGTCATGCCCACATCTAGCTCTAACGAATCGACTCCTAAGCTCAATGCCAGACGAAAGGCAGACAGGGTGTTTTCGGGTAACAGTCCGCGTGCGCCTCGATGCCCGATCGCTTCAAAGTTCCAATCGGGTGTCTCAATCGGCTGACTCACACTGCTGTCGATGAGCGATCGCGTTGTCTGAATGACCATCTGACTCCTCCTCCGTTGTGTTTCCAGACTACCCAAGAAAGGTGAACTCTGTGTTAAGCCTTTGAAGCAAATCACAGATTAGATGGAGTGAACCCCCTCTGTAGTGATCTGCACTACATCAATAGGTTGAGGGAAGCTTCTCTTTCTTAAGAGAGAGTTATTCAATCGGGAGGAATGGAAAGATAGATCGCGGCATTGAAATTTACGCAATCTTCAGCAGGACTTAACCACGCTACTCAGTTGGGTGGCTATGATCACTGGTGAACGGTTACGCAAACTGGGCGATCGCGCTTGTTTAAGTGTTAAGCTGCGACCTTTTCTCAAACAGCCAATCGCTGTGAAGTCCGTCATGGTTCTTGTTACGCACTCGGCTAAAAATGGGCACTTTCAGAAAGCTTCCAACGTTTACTCTTCCTCACACTAAGTCAACATGAGCAAAAAAACTGAAATTCAGTTCCCGGAGCGTTTGCCGGAAACCCTCACAACTCTTGAGTCTTTGTCTGGTTCTTACGATCGTTCGTTTAACTTTGAGCAATGGGCACAGCAAGTCAGACCGCAGCTACTGGCGGCGCTTAACAAACGCGGGGCAAAATAAGGGAATTTCAGCCCAACGAAGTAACGACGAGCTTCGACTGCATTCAGTCCTCGACGTTTAGCCAAGGAGGTAAGCGCAGTCGAAACTAGCCATTGACTAGGGCTGACACCCTTGCCCGAAATCCTCCCTTGGTCAGGGCAGTAACGGTTGCCTGTTCATCGTGCACTCGAAACTTTTGCCCAAACCGGACGAAGTGACGGCGATTGTGAGCACTGACGATCGCCACTACCGGGATTTTTGCGCTGTGGTCTTCGCCTCGCTGCTCCTGCAAAATCTGCCGCAGTCGATATTGTTCTTGACTGTCGTTCGCCGCACTGGGTTCGAGTTCGACCATCACCATCCGAACCGTCTCGATCGATTCTGCATCGTCGATGATGAATTGCACTTGGTCATCGCGGCGATCGACTTTGCCCCACACCATCAAACGGGCATCGGGGACGATCAGATCGCCAATGCGCTCAAATGATTTGGGAAAGACGACAGCTTCTGAGTGCCCGGTCAGGTCTTCGATCGTGATGATTGCCATGCGATCGCCCTTTTTAGTCGTAACGGCTTTAACCGCAGTGAGCATAACGATCGCGCTAATGCTGTCTCCTTCTTGGCGATCGCCCAGATCACTCAAGCTGATGGGCGCAAGCATCTTTGCCGACTCCTGCAACTGTTTGAGCGGGTGGTCAGAAATATAGAACCCCAGGACTTCTTTCTCTAATCGCAGTTTCTCTTGCTGCTGAAAGTCGGGCACTTTCGGCGCTTTGGGTGCTGTCTCAAAGCTCGACTGCTGACTTGCACCGCCGCCCATCAAGTCGAACAAATTGCCCTGACCGCTGACCCGATCTTTGGCGCGAGATTGTGCCCAATCCATGACCAGTTCTAGGTCTTGGATCAACTGATTGCGGTTTGGATCAACGGTGTCAAAGGCTCCGCAATAGATTAAAGATTCTAAGGCTCGACGGTTAATCGCGCGGGAGTCTATGCGATCGCACAAGTCTGCCAAGGATTTGAATTCACCTTTTTCTTCTCTAGAGACAAGGAGGGCTTCGACTGCGCTTTGTCCCACGTTTCGCACGGCGTTTAAGCCAAACAAAATACTTTCTCCGGTGGGCGTAAAGTCTACACCAGAGCGATTAATGTCAGGCGACTGCACCTGAATATTCATGCTGACGCAAGTGGCAATATATTTCTGGACTTTATCTTGATCGCCACTGTTTGCAGTGATCAATGCCGCCATATATTCGACAGGATAATTTGCTTTTAGATAAGCTGTTTGATAAGTGACATATCCATAAGCAGTCGAGTGAGATTTGTTGAAACAATATTCGGCAAATTGCACCATTTGCTCAAACAAAGCATCCGCAATTTTGGGCGCAACTGCGTTTTTCCCGGCACCCTCCACGAACATTTCGCGGTGCTTTTCCATCTCAGATTTTTTCTTTTTACCCATTGCCCGACGCAGCAGATCCGCCTGACCGAGCGAATAGCCTGCCATATCTTGAGCAATCTTCATGATTTGCTCTTGATAAACCATGATTCCATAGGTTTCGTTGAGAATCGGTTTGAGAATGTCGTGGGCATACTCGATCGCTTCTCGCCCGTGTTTGCGGTTGATAAACTTGGGAATCAGCCCTGCATCAAGGGGACCCGGACGATAAAGGGCAAGCACTGACGAAATATCTTCAATGCCTGACGGTTTGAGTTCGCGGACGATTTGCCGCATTCCCGACGACTCAAGCTGAAACACGCCTTCTAACTCGCCTCGTGCCAGAAGCTGATAGACGGCGGGGTCTTCGAGCGATAGATTGTCGAGGTCGATCGTCACATGGCGGGTCTGCTCAACCAACTCCACCGTTTTTTGGATCATCGTCAGGTTTTTGAGTCCCAAAAAGTCCATTTTGAGCAGACCCAGGGTTTCGATGTCCTCCATGTAGTATTGGGTGAAAACGGCTCCGTCGGCGTTGCGTTGTAGCGGCACAATTTCGTCGAGCGGATCGGATGAAATCACGATTCCGGCAGCGTGGATGCCCACACTTTTGTTGGTGCCTTCAATTCCGATCGCCGTATCTAACCAGTGCCGCACTTTCGGATCTTTGTCATATTTCTCTTTGAAGTCTGGCGCAGGCGTTTTGTCAGAAATCATCACCTCTAACTTGACGGGCTTACCTCGAATCACGGGGATTAGTTTTGCCATGCGATCGGCATCCCCGTAGGGCACATCCAGCACTCGCGCGGTGTCTTTGAGAACCGCTTTAGAAGTCATGCGGTTGTAGGTGATGATCTGCGCGACGCGCTCAGTCCCATATTTTTGGGTGACATATTGAATGACTTCATCTCGGCGATCGATGCAAAAGTCGGTGTCAATATCTGGCATTGTATTCCGTTCGGGGTTGAGAAACCGCTCGAACAGCAAGCCGTGATGTACCGGATCGATATTGGTGATTCCAAGGGCATACGCCACCAGTGATCCGGCTGCCGATCCCCGCCCCGGACCGACAGGGATGCCGTGATCTCTGGCATATTTGATGTAGTCCCACACGACTAGAAAGTAAGTCGCGAACCCCATCTGCTGCATCATTTCAAGTTCATAAACCAGACGATCTTGATAGACCTGGTTAACCTCGGCGCGAGACTGACATTTCAGTCGCTTAAACAGTCCTTCCCAGGTGATTTTCTCTAGATAAGCATCGTGGGTCTGACCTGCTGGGACAGGATAGTTGGGAATCCGTGGCTCATCGAAAAGTTTGTATTCCTCGATTTTGTTGGCAACCTCGACGGTAGTGACGATCGCTTCTTCGATCACGTCATCGGGCAAGTGGTCGCGAAACAACATCCGCATTTCGTCGGCTGATTTGAGATATTCGGTGCCGCTATATCTCAGCCGTTTGTCTTCTGAGATCAGCTTGCCCGTCTGAATGCACAGCAGCGCATCGTGCGCCTCTACGTCATAGCAAGAAATATAGTGAGAGTCGTTCGTCGCAATAATTTTAATGTCTAGCTCACGGGAAATCTTGACGACTTCAACGTTGACGATCCGATCTTCGGGTGAGCCGTGATCTTGAATTTCTAAATAATAGTCATCGCCAAATAGATCTTGATACCACTTGGCGACGCGACGAGCGATTTCGGGCTTGCCTTGCAAAATCGCTTGCGGCACCTCACCGCCAAGGCAGGCACTCGTAACGATTAAGCCTTCGTGATATTGCTCTAATAAATCTTTGCTGATGCACGGGCGAGAGAAAATTCCTTTTCCCTGGACTCCTTTGAGATGGGAAATCGTGGTGATTTTGACTAAGTTTTTATAGCCTTGAGTATTTTTTGCCAGAACGACCTGATGGTAGCGAGGGCGGCGTTCTTGCTTGGTGATATCGCCGTTGATCACATACATTTCATTGCCGATGATCGGCGTAATCTTGCCTTTGCAGACCTTCATTAGCTCGATCGCGCCATACATTACGCCGTGATCGGTGAGGGCGATCGCGGGCATTCCCAGTTCTATTGCTCGATCGACCAGTTTAGGTAACTGGCTGGCACCATCAAGCAAGCTGTAGTCGCTATGAATATGTAGACCAACAAAAGACATAACTGCTCAAACCACACAACGGAATGAGATTAGAGTAACCGATCGTAGACGCTATGGATAACATTTTTTTGAGTCGCTGACCCTATATGTGGAGTCAATGCCACTTGAAGACGTAAATCTGAGATTTCTCTCCAGTCCTACGCCTTCCGCAAAAATAGCTTAGTACCAATGTATCAAACTTATGCAGAAAAGAGGTGATTTTGTACTATCTTTTCCCATGAGAAATCTCCCAGTTTTTTCAAGAAACCGAGAGTCAGATCGCGTTGAGTGTGGGAAATAATTTGCTGACTACTTCTGAATTTGCTTGACCTTTCCTTGTTTTGCCAACGCCTCATAGACCAAGGCAGCGGCATCTGCGCGGGTTGCGCTCCGATTAGGGTTCAATTTGTTTGAGTCGGGATAATTGGTCACTAACCCAGACTCGATCGCCGCTGCAACCTTATCAACTGCCCACTTTGGCACTTCTTGAGCATCGGCATATTTGCCCACTACTTGCTCAGGATTTGCTGGGGTAGGGAGATTTAACCCGGTGATCAGCGCCACTTGAAGTTGAGAAAGCAGAATCGGCTGATCGGGACGAAACACCTCGCCAGGGTAGCCGTTCATAAATCCAGTTTGAACGGATTTCTCGATCGCTGCATTTGCCCAATAAGTCGGGGCAATATCTTCAAACTGCAACGAGGGTTGGGTCGGAGCTTGATCAAAAGCTTTACTGACAATTCCGGCAAACTCGGCGCGAGTGACAGGCTTGTCAGGCTGAAACGTCCCGCCCGGAAAGCCCCCTAGAACGCCGCGCTGGGTCAAGGCTATGATGTAAGGAGCCGCCCAATAAGTCGGTGGCACATCTGAGAATGCAATCACTTCTGGAGATGGCGCAGGAGTCGAAAAGGGTTGAGCAGGGAGAGGCACCGGGACCACAGAAATCACCGGATCAGAAGTGAAACCTTCAGGAGACGGAGATAGCGTTGCTTGCGGAGCCGGAACCGCCGTAATCGAAGAGTTTACTCTAGGCGCGATCGTCGTCAGTGGACTGGGCACGGGAGCGGGTCGAGGAATTAACCCTCCAGACATTGAGGAGAGATCAAATCCAGAATCTGATTGTCCGATCGCCCAAAAGAAAATGGTGCCAATGCTGCCGAACGCTACCAGGATGGCAATTAATTCGTCAGTGTCGAGCTTTTTACGAGAAGGAGGCGGTTCAGGTGAGGCAGTCATATTAAATTACGACACTTTAAAGAATTCTTTGTCCAAATCCTAAGTCAAATCCCTGAGAAGCGATAGAGCTATCCCAAATCTTTGAGCAATTTTGTGATATTTCTCGATCGATCGACCTCTAGCTTGCGGCTGATAGCAAGGTGACACGCCAAAAGCTGTAATCGGGAAGTAGCAATCAAGACACTTTTAACGGGTGGCTGCTCATAGATTTCCTTGAGCATGAAGGATGAAAATCTCTGCTTAGAGTCAATCTCTGGCTTTACGATCGTTCATTCATCACGATTTCACCCACCAGCTTAGCGAAAAAAATCTACACGCCATCGCGCTCAAGCCGATTGCCTCACCCCCGCCTTGGTAGAGAAACCCATAGAATATTAAGTGTATCTGTAATTTTTTACCTTATCATTAACTGGGTTCTCACCCTCGTGTTGAATGACTTCCACCACTTCTCACTCTCACTCATCTATTCGCTACGCTCAAAAAACGCTCGATCGGGCAGAGCGAGCCGTTCGATGTGCGCCTTTTCGAGTAAAGCTTTATGCCACAATGGTGACGCAAAGTGTTCCACTTTTAGCCGTTGTGGGCACGACGGGGATACGTCATCAATATAGTAAGCGTTCAGTCACAGAATTAATT
The DNA here is from genome assembly GCF_001650195.1 of Phormidesmis priestleyi BC1401. Lineage (GTDB taxonomy): Bacteria > Cyanobacteriota > Cyanobacteriia > Leptolyngbyales > Leptolyngbyaceae > Phormidesmis_A > Phormidesmis_A priestleyi_B. The sequence goes on from NZ_LXYR01000026.1 coordinate 9,659, forward strand.
GCCGAAAGTGAGTTGCTGTGGCTGATTCAAGTTGGGCTTCTCAGGCGAGAAGTCGATGGTCAAGGTCTCACCGACAGCTTTCGCCTCACGCCGCTCGGTCGGCAACTCGTTGCCCGATGGCACAACTCAGGACGCGTTGAGCTAAAGCCCAGTTGGAGCGATCGCTTCTACAACATTTTGAGTCGCTGGTTTCGACTGCCCTTCTAGAAATCACCCTCTACCCGGAGTTTACACGTTATGCTGCTCTGCCCCTCTAGCCGTCTTGGAGGTATTTGATGAAAGCCATTATGGTGGTGGGCACAACCTCCCACGCTGGAAAATCATTGATCACGGCTGCCCTGTGTCGAATTTTGGCTCGGCGGGGTTGGCGAGTCGCTCCGTTTAAAGGGCAGAATATGGCGCTCAACTCCTACGTGACGGCAAACGGGGGCGAGATTGGCTATGCTCAGGCGGTTCAGGCTTGGGCGGCAGGAGTGGTTCCCTGGGTCGAGATGAATCCGATTTTGCTCAAGCCGCAGGGAGATATGACTTCTCAAGTGGTGCTTAAGGGCAAAGTCATCGGCAAAATTGGAGCCGCCGAGTATTATGAAAAGTTCTTTGATCAAGGTTGGCAAGCGATCGAAGAGTCGCTGCGTCGCTTGGGTGAGGAGTTTGATCTCGTGGTTTGTGAAGGGGCAGGCAGTCCGGCTGAGATCAATCTCAAGCATCGTGACCTGACCAATATGCGGGTCGCCAAACATTTAAATGCGCCCACCTTGCTGGTCGTGGACATCGATCGGGGCGGAGCCTTTGCCCATGTGGTTGGCACTCTAGAGCTTCTCGACCCAGACGAACGGGCATTGATCAAAGGAGTGATCATCAACAAGTTTCGCGGACAGCGATCGCTGCTGCAATCAGGCATTGACTGGCTCGAAGAACGCACCGGAATTCCGGTCATTGGCGTAATTCCTTGGTTAGATACGGCGTTTCCGGCTGAAGACTCGCTGAGTCTGTTCGATCGTCAGGCGGCTCCTAGTAGTGAATTGACGATCGGAGTGGTTCGTCTGCCGCGCATCTCAAACTTCACTGATTTTGACCCGCTCGAAGCCGAGTCCACCGTCTCAGTTAAATATATCCACCCCAAACAATCGCTGGGGCACCCGGACGCGGTGATTATCCCAGGTTCAAAGACGACGATTTCTGACCTGGTTGCGCTCCACAAGTCTGGCATGGCAGAAGAGTTGCAAAACTATGCGGCAGCAGGCGGCACGATTTTGGGCATCTGTGGCGGCTATCAAATGCTGGGCAAGATTTTGGCAGACCCCGAAGGCATCGAAGGTCAAGAAGGTCGCTATCGCGGGTTGGGGCTGCTGCCTATCAAAACCGTGATTGCGGGGCAAAAAATCGCCCGTCAGCGCAGTGTCACGTCCAATTTTCCTCAAGAAGGGCTGCCTGTCACGGGCTATGAGATTCACCAGGGACGCACCCGCTTGATCGAACCAGAAGGCACCCAGTTCTTATTTGACGACCAAAATCTGGGGCTGGTTGACGAAACTCATTCAATTTGGGGCACTTATCTGCACGGCATTTTTGATAACGGTCCTTGGCGGCGTGCCTGGTTAAATCGCCTCCGTCAACAGCGTGGGTTGCGATCGCTGCCGACGGGCGTTCCTAACTATCGCGAGCAGCGAGAACTGTTGCTCGATGAGTTAGCCGATGCGGTTGAGCCACATCTTGACTTAAAGACTGTTTTGCCTTAGCTCAAATTATAAGCGCCCCTTTTGAGAATTTTGCTATGAGTGTTAGCATTCATTTTTTGCCGGATAATGTGACGATCGCTGCCGAAGCCGGAGAGCCGCTGCTGCAAGTGGCTGAACGGGCGGGGGTTTTGATTCCGACGGGATGTTTGATGGGGTCTTGTCACGCCTGCGAGGTCGAAGTCAACGGAGAGGAAAGCATTTGTAGCTGCATCAGCGCTGTTCCGACAGGGCAAACGCATTTGACGATCAACCTCTACTCCGACCCAACGTGGTAAATCTGCTTTCTCTTTAATCTGCACTGAACTATCAAGCCATAAGTTTTCTGAAGGATAGGTGAATCGTCCATTCTTTAGATTACTGAGGACTGGGAAGTGAGTAAAACCGAAGATCGCGGAGGGTTTATTGAGCGATCGATAGTAAACAGAATCAACTGTAAGATGCGTTTGGCTCCATTCAAAGCCAGAACTTCTAGCAGATTGAGCACAGCCAAAACTCACTTATCCGAGTTGACTTTAATTAAGTCTGCCTATTTAGCAAAACGCACCGACTTTAATCTTCGGCTTTGACCCGCGCTAATCTTCGGGCTTGACGATCGCTGACTTACGTTTGTGAAGTGCAGCAGCCCCCAGACCGATGAGACCTGGAAGCAAGGCAGGTGTGGGAACACTGGTTGCGTTCTTTGATCCGCATGGGTTATTCGAGTCCTTCGCTAAGTCTCTCTGCCCGCATCGTGTCTGTGTTTCTTGAGTCGGCGGAGGATCACCGCTGCCGGGACCAAAAAGCAAGCAAATTATATAGACAACTGCTGCGACAATTCCAGGTACAGGCATACGGTTATCCTCTAGGTATACTTAGAAAAATACTGAGGTAGGCTGACGAATCATGATCTTTTAGCTGCTTCTCTTAAATTTTTTAACTAAGCATAAGATAAATAAAGCTCTTGTAAAGCTTGCACTATGACGCAGTTAGTCAATGAAAAATATGCAACAGGGATAGACTGCCTAATAGTCGAATCTGAAAACGGGATGCCGATGACTAAACGTCGAGTGCTGCCTGGGCATTCATCGCATAGTCTCGAAATCGCTCTAAGTCAGCTTTTAGCGACGACTCAACCACTCGACCGAGAAACAAGTTATCCATCAACTGACCGAGAAACCCAGGAATCGCGTAAGCGACGGTCATTTTGACAACGCTGCTAGTGTCCCGATCGTAAAACCGAATCGCCCCCCGATTGGGCAGTCCGTCCACCGATTCCCATTGAATAATCTGATTGGGAATTTGTTTGAGAATGCGAGACTGCCAGCTAAACTCTAAGCCGCCCGTCGCCAGTTTCCAGCGAGACAGTTCTGGGTTGTCTGGCAAAATCGTCACCGAATCGATCCATTTCATCCAGCGCGGCATTTGCTGCAAATCTGACCACAGACTCCAAACAAACTCGATCGGGGCATCTACTTCGACCTGGACGGTGTGTTCTAACCAATTGGACATAGGTGATCAAAAGAAGGTTAATACTTAAACAATCCGTTGCCCTGAACTTTGTAGCCTGTGGGTTCAAGAATGGCTTGAGCGGCTTGCATACCAGAGATTGTCGCACCTTCCATGCTATCGATATAGTCCTGTTGGGTATAGCTTCCGGCTAGAAAGAAATTCTCGATCGCTGTTTTCTGACGCGGACGATAGACATCCATTCCAGGATTCTCGCGATAGAGCGACTGGGCAAGCTTGACGACGCTATACCAGGTCATCGTCAGTTCTCGCGATGACGGGAACAGATCCTGAATTTGTTTGAGCGCGTGTTGAGCAATCTCTTCGTTACTCATTTTGATAAAGGGGTCACCGGGAGTCAGAACAACCTGCATTAAAGATCCTTGTCCTTCTCGGTAATAGTCTTTGGGACTGGACAGTGCCAGATCGGCAAAACAGGAGAAATCGGCATCGGCACTGTAGAGCAAATTATCAATGCCAGCCGCGCGATCGACTTGTTTCCGGGCTTCTGGGTCGTTAAGTTCGGTCACCCAGCCGTTAAAGCGCAGTTGAACGGTCGTTACTGGAACCGCTTCGAGCTTGTAGATATTGTCAAATTCTGGAATGCTGCGCCATTCTTTGGGCAACAAGCGCTGAATTCCGGGCACATCACACGCGGCAAGATAGATATCAGCCGTCACCGTCTCTTCGGTTTCGCCGTTTGCCACCTGCAAACCCGTCACCTTCAGCGACCCGTTGTTGTCTTCAAACAGAATCTTGCGCGTCTGGCGGCGAGTGTGAATTTTGCCGCCTCTGGCTTTGATGTAATCGACGATCGGTTTATTCAAATATTCGCCCGGAGACCCTGCCAATAGATTGAGCCGCGACGCTTCGGTTTTGGACGCAAACATCATAAAGATGGTCAGCATACAGCGAGCAGAAATCTCTTCGGTGTTGATGAAACCTAGGGCAAGGGCGATCGGGTCCCACATGCGCTTGAGGCTATTTTGTGAGCCGCCATGACTGCGAAACCAATCGGCAAAGCTGATGCCATCGAGGTCACGAATCAGCTTCATCGCAAAGTCAGGGTTGATCAAACCCGGCACGATCGGACTTGTGCCCAGAGCGATCGCGTTCTGCAACTTGTCTTGAAGGGTCAACTGTCCGGTTGTGAAAAACGCTTTCAGCCCGTGAAAAGGCGCACCTAACAGGAACCGAAAATCAAGTTCTTTCGTAACGCCGCCCCGATTGACAAAGGTGTGAACGTGTTCTTTAGGCAACAGGTTCTCAAATGCGCCGACCTTCTTCGCCAAAGCAAACAGGTTATGGTAATTGTTGAAAAAGACGTGCAGCCCCATCTCAATGTGGTTGCCATCGCCATCGACCCAACTGCCCGCCTTGCCGCCGATGAAGGGACGCGACTCAAACATTTCAACTTCATGCCCGGCATCAACGAGTTCGACTGCCGCCGCTAACCCCGCCAGCCCTGCTCCCACGATCGCAACTCGCATTCCGCATTCTCACTGAGACTTCATTTACAGATTGTAATAGAAATAGGGAATGAGAGGAATTCTGGGGTGTGAATATAATTTGGGATGTTGCAACGATTCGAGTTTCGATCGCGCCTATTCTTTATGCTCAACCCTTCTGCCTCGTTTACTTGCGTTTCCTGTGGGATTGCCCTTCTTGGTTTAGTCTCCGCCTGCACGCCCCTATCTCCGTCATCTGTCACCCAAGAAACTCCTCGCCCCGTAAAGCCGTTGCCTGCTGAGGCGTTCATTAAAGTGACAGAGACCCCAAGCTATCGGTTGAGTCCGAGTCCGGTGGCTAAATCGCTGACTGCAACATCTAAACTGTCTGCCTCAGAGCTAGCGTCTCAGCTTCAGCAGGCAGACGATAAAGCCATCAGTGCTGAGAATCTAATGCAGTCTGCCCAGTCTAAAGAAGATTGGACGCTGGTGATCAACCAATGGAAACGGGCGATCGCGCTGTTGCCTCCACTCTCGGCGGCAGGTGCTCAAAAAGCGGCGGTGCAGCAAAAACGGGCGGACTATCAGAGCAAACTTTCTGATGCCCAGCAAAAAGCGAAGACCAATCCTCGTCAGCTTGTCACGGGTGCTCAACCTACAGGCGGAAAGGGCATTCCGCTGATTGTTGCGCCCAATTCACCCGATGCAACCACAGCATCTCCGTCGCCTACCAATTCGCCCTCTCCATCACCTTCGCCAAAGAATTAGAGTCCTCCCATCTGTTCGTAGAGTTCTATGAGAGCGGCATTATCTAACGAGCCTTTGCCCTGGGCGATTAAAGAATCCATGAGAGCAGTCACCTGACTGCTTCCCAAAAGCGGTAGGCTCACCTCACGTCCGGTTTGCAAAACGATGTTCATATCTTTGCGATGCAGGTCGATCGTGAAGCCAGGTTGAAAACGGCGGTTGAGCATCCGATCGCCATGCACTTCGAGCACGCGACTCTGGGCAAATCCGCCTAGCAGCGCGGATCTAACTTTTGCCGGATCGACTCCTGACTTTTTGGCAAGAGTCAGCGCTTCTGCCACCGCCTGAACGGTGAGAGCAACCACAATCTGATTGCAGGCTTTTGTCACCTGTCCGGCACCCGCTTCGCCAACGTGGACAATGCTTTTGCCCATTGCTTGCAAAATCGGCAATGCTCGTTGAAAGGCAGATTCTTCACCCCCGACCATGATCGAAAGCGTGCCTTGTTGAGCACCGATATCGCCTCCAGACACCGGAGCGTCGAGAGATTGAATGCCATTGACTTTCAGCGTTTCATAGAGTTTTCGAGCAGTGGCAGGCGCGATCGTAGACATATCAATGCACAGCGTTCCTGCTTTTGCGCCTTCTAGCACGCCCTCACTGCCCAAAATCACCGCCTCGACATCGGGCGAGTCGGGCAAGCAGGTGATGATCACATCTACTTGTTGGGCGACTTGTTTAGGAGAGTCAGCGATCGTCGCTCCATCTCGCACCAATTCTTCTAAGACTGCACGGCTGCGATTATGAACCGTCACAGAATGTCCTGCTTTGAGCAGATTCTGGGTCATCGGTTTGCCCATGATGCCGAGTCCAATAAATCCAAGTTTTTCCATGAGTGTGACAGAGTGGGTAAAAGTCCTGCTATCTTACAGGACTTGAACCTGCAACCCCTGCGACCCCAAAGTAGTGCGCTGTGCCCTGAGTCATGCATTACATCCTTATCTCCTGTGTTTTGCCACAAATATATTCATAAGTACCCGTGGCAAAATGGCAAATTGGCAAAAATACCTTTAATCCCCTGCTAGATGAAGGATCTAGAATGGCAAGGATTTCGGCGAGGATTTTTATTTTGGCAAAAACTCTAGCAAGGCTACCAAAATGGGCTGAAATACTCAGACTGTAGATCTTAAGTTAGCCGCGCCAAAAACTACACCAAGTATTTACACTCATCGATTATTCCTTCCAAACCTTATTGCTTCATATAGATAAAGTATAAGTAGTGATTATGGGTATTAAAAGAATCAGATCTTAGAGTGGTGAAAACACGCAGAAAGCCCCACAGTGAAAAAGCTACTTCTCTCTCTACTGGCAGTTTCTTCTACCGTACTTATTGCAGTCTCTCCTGCTAAAGCCTCCAATTGGGTGGAGATGGGTGTTTCAACTGTAACTAAAGAAACTATTGCTCTAGACGTTGATTCTATCGATCGAGTATCTCAGTACGATGTCAAGTTTAGATACTTGATTGGTAAGGATATTGTGCAAGCGTCTGCTAATTGCGATTCATCCATGATTATGCCGGATCAAGGGAAACCATTTCAGCCTAATATGTCAGGGGCAACGCGCAACCTATTAAACCGTGTGTGTAAGGGTGGTACCAGCGACGAAACAAGTTATAGCCAAAGGGAAAGGTTCCAGGTTTCACAAGCTGATATTAAAACTGTTCGCCGCATCTCAGAGTACGATTTTGGAAGAGAAATGTGGTCAACTGCGATTTACAACGATTTACAAGTTATTTGCACAGCCAGATCTAACGGCGCTACAACTCAGTCGTTTTTGACCGCGCTTCGTAATAGAGGCTTTTCTGATGCGCGTCGTGACTACACTACGTCTTTGCTTGTTGTAGCCGAGCAATCAGTCTGCCCTTGATAGCTCAGTATGGGATTCTTATTTATGTTGCAGCAATTTAAAAAGTCTGTACTAAATACCGACTCCATTAAAACAATACTCCGGACATTTTTTGAGGCAGAGGCTGAAACCCGCATTCCACCGTTGGTATTTGCCTCAGTGATGATGCTGAAACCCGCATTCCACCATTGGCGATTTAAAATTGTCCGGACTGTTGTTAAAAAGAACCCCTGAAATAGCTTCTAGAATGACAATGGAAAGCCCTAGAAAGCTTTCACGGTGGTTTGCGCGTTTTATAAAATCTCTCTAATTTGCCCCTAGAAAGCCTTCAATTGCCATTTTTTCTGGTAACTAGCGCTTCATCTCAACTCCCTTACTTAAGCGATCGAAATGGGGCGAACTGTAAATCCGCTGGCTACACCTGTATTGGTTCAAATCCAACCCGTAACTAGCTACGGTTTGATTCTCAAACCGTCCTAACGTAGGCTGTTTTCTTAGGAGAGATTTAGGACGAAAGCTAGCTGGTACGGCGGGAGTCCCTACCGATTTAAAAAGCCCGTGATCAGGATTGAACTGATGACCTCACCCTTACCAAGGGTGTGCTCTACCACTGAGCCACACGGGCAAATAAAGGAAACATAGCAAGGGAAAATTCTTACTTTTACCTTGACCTATGTTCTACCGTGGAATGGACCGGGTTGGATTTGAACCAACGTAGGCGTAGCCAGCGGATTTACAGTCCGCCCCCATTAACCACTCGGGCACCGATCCGTCACCCCACGGAAATAAATAGTAGCACATCCCAAGGGACGGTTTGCAACAGATTTAGGAAGCAGAATTTTTTAGGTTAGCAGCATCAACTTGCTGTCGCAGCGCTGGAATCAAGAATTGCGTCAGCGTATAGGCATCGACTCCCAATTCTGTCCGCTCTTGGGCAGCTAAAATTCCGGCTTGAGCGTGCCACCAGGCAGCCGACTGGACTAAATCGACGCTGATGGAGTTTGAAGCAGGTTCACTTGAATTTTGAGTCGTAGTTCCTGCGGAGTTGCGCTTTGCGCTAATCGCTTGAGCCAGCAGTCCTCCTATCAAACCCGTTAACACATCGCCACTGCCGCCGCGTGCCAAAGCCGGAGTGCTCTCTGGATTGATGCGCGTATTGCCGTTGGCATCTGCGATCGTCACTCTTGCCCCTTTAAGCAAGACGATCGCGCCCGTTTGCTGTGCCGCCTTCTGAACGGCGGTTGCTCGACACTCTACTGCCAAGTCGGGAAACAGTCGCTCGAACTCTCCTAGATGAGGAGTCAGAATAGTGGAAGCCTGACGATGTTGCAAGGTTGGGATGGTTCCTTGCTGTGCCAAGACATTTAAGCCGTCTGCATCAAGCACTAAAGGGCATTGACTGGCGAGAACTTGCTGGACGATCGCGGCTGCGTCAAGCGTTAAACCTGGACCACACGCGATCGCGTCGAAAGAGGAATCCAGCGTGAGAGAGGAGGGAAATGCCGCGATCGCCCCGTCCGGAGTTTCGGGACAGCCGAGAATCAATGCCTCTGGAAGTTGGGCAGAGAGAGCAGATTTGAGCGATTTGGGAACAGCGACCGACAGCATTCCGACTCCGCTCGATCGTGCGCCCAAACCCGCCAGCAGTGCGCCGCCCATATAGCGACGAGAGCCGCAGACCAGCAGCAGATGCCCCATTTTATATTTGTGAGTGGTGAGCGATCGAGCTAAGGGAAGGGTGGCGATCGCGCTCTGAGCCGTTCCTCGCTGGGTTAGAGGCGGATCACCAACTACAGTCAAAGCGTCAGCTAGAGGGATGTCAAAATCGATTAACTCAGCGCTGCCGACAAATTCGAGTGCTTGATCTTGCAAAAGTCCTAGTTTCCACAACCCCAGACAAAAAGTGTAAGTCGCTCGAATAGCGGTTCCTAAAATCTTTCCGGTGTCAGTGTGCAAACCGGAGGGCACATCAATGCTGAGAATGGGCTGCTGCCACTGATTTACCTGGTCGATGAGCGGGGCAACGGGTTCGGTCAGCGATCGTTCTAGCCCAACGCCAAATAAGCCATCAATCAGCAAGTCGCAGGTTTGCAGAGCCTCTACTTGCGAATGGCAAGGAATTCCTAAACTCGTTGCGTAGCGCAAATGACTTGCTGTGATGTCTTTTAGCGTCGAGATGGGACAGCAGATCATCACCTCATAGCCTTTGACGTGCAGTTCACGGGCAACGACCAGAGCGTCTCCGCCATTGTGTCCAGGTCCGACTAGGATGCCGATGCGCCGAGTATTGGGCAGTGGGTAGAGTGCGGTGATGCGGCGAGTCAGCGCTGCGGCAACTTTTTCCATCAGCGCGGCAACGGGCATTCCGGCGGCAAAAATGCGGGACTCGATCGCGCGCATCTGGTCTGCCGTGACAATGATGCGTTGAATCTGCTCTAGCCGATCGTGGGGAGAAATCACGAGGGAAGTCTTTGTAAGAATTCTTTTAGGCTAGCAGGGAATTGAAAAGCGGGATCAGGAGTTATCCCTTACCAGATTCTATCAATCTCAGACCGCTCATCGTGGTGAGAAAAAAGAAGGGAACAAAAAACCAGTTTGGAGAACTGAGATAAAGCCAAATCATCAGGATGAGCCAGAGGATGAGGCAAGTTGTCGCCAAGATCGTGTGCATAGACTGAGCAAGCCAATTCTCAGAGGTTGCTCAGTACTTCGGTATCTCTATGAAGGAATCAGTTAAAAAACATTAAAGAGACCGTGAAGAGAGCAAGGTTTTAACCTGACTCCTAGACGCTGCTTTTATCGGTAAGCCTGCATCGGTTCTTTGATGAAGCGGATGTAGAGATGCTTAAAGGTTGACTTTAAGACACGCGGGGCACCGAAATCGATCGGCATCATGGTTTCAGGAAGCTGCCAGTCAGTGAGGCGCAAGTCTTCTGGACGGGACTGCGGGAAATGAATCTCGCTCAAATCGGGACATAAGCCCAACTTTTGAGATGCGGCAACGGTGGGCACGATCGCGGGATCGACGTTGAGAATTTCAACAATTGCACGATCGAGGGCAAACACATTATTAGATGCGGCTAAGATGCCTAACGCTCTCGGTTCGCCGCCGCTCGGACCATTTCCTTCGTGCCCGATAATGCCGTCGAGAATCGTCAGATCAGGGCTGATAGCGCGGGCGGTTTCGACGAGCATCGCCCCAAAGCGTTCTTGATCTTTTCCGGCTTCCATGTGCCACCAGGCTTTCATCTTGCCGGGAACGCAGCCGAACAGGTTTTTAACGCCCATCGTCAGGGTAAGCTGCACATGAGATTTTACTTTCGGCAAGTTGATCACGACGTCGGCTTCCATCGCTTCTTTTGAGAGCAGCAGATGATTAAAATCTTCACCGACGACTTCATAGCGCTTACCGCTAAATTCGACGATCGGCACCCCCAATTCTTCAATCAGGGGCAAATAGCCATTGGCTTTAGCAACGCCTCTCGCACTTCCAAACGCCGGACCGTCGCCTAAAAATGGTTTTCCTCCGGCTTCTTGCACGAGTTTTGCAACCTCGTAAACAATCTCTGGACGAGTGACACATTCTTTCGTCGGACGGGCACCCGTAAGCAGATTGGGCTTGAGCAGCACGCGATCGCCCGGTTTCACAAAAGCAGAGATGCCGCCGAGGGGTTCTAGCAGCGTCTCGATCGAGGTGCGAAGTTGAGTGCGATCGTAGGAATTTGCTCGAATCAGGCTAACCGAAGGCTTTTGGCTTTGCATAAAGGGCACTAGGTACAGAGCAAACGATGTCTGAACTATACCAAATGTGCCCCAAATCTGCCCTTGGAGCAACGCTGCGGTTAACGCACCAAATCGAGAGGCTGGCTCAACTTGATTTCGATGAATTCGCTGCTATCGGGCTGTCCCGCCGTTCGACCAACGCTAAACGGGTAGTTGTTGTCATTAATGACGAGTAAGGTCTGAGCATCGATCGGCAACACATCTTCGATCGTCACAAACGGGAAGGTAAACACGCCATTTTTGGTGCCGTTGCTGCCGATTCCTTGCGAGTCAGAGATATTTAGCAAATCGACTAATAGCTCTTTCTCCACAAAGCCGTCTTGATCGATTACGTTCAAGTCAATTTTGTAGAGTTTTTTAGACCGCGCAGGATTAGTAAATGCTGGATCGCTCGCATTCCCTTGTCCGTTATCTCGTTCAATCACGATGAATTCGTGATCATTGATCGCTGTTAAGTCTCCGATCGCTCGTCCCGGTGCGTTTAACCGATAGGAAAATGTTGCCCCAGTGTATTGGCTAGTTTTGGGATCAAACTCATTGATCAGCAGTCGATTTTGATTAGAATCGCTGACGATCGCGCCTTCTAACAGCGTATAGAGTTTGTCGCCCGTGGCATTAAGCGCCATGCCTTCAAATCCTTTCGATCGAGGCAGGTTGGCAGATTTAACTTTCTCTGCCTCTGAGAGATTGGCAAAAGCGGGGTTATCAGGCGATCGCACAAACTCCTGAGTGACAAAATCACGCGCCGCTTTGCCAGTGCCCGCAAAATCGGTGAAGAATCCATCTACGCCTAAGCTAATAAACTGCCGAATTTCTAGCTCTGGGTCGCCTTTATAGTCAGATGCCAGATAGCGACCCTCGTTGCGGAAGGTGTAAGGATGAACGAGCAAGCCTGCGCTATGAGCGTCGGTGATTAGCGACGTTGGCGGAGTGATGGTCTTATCGGCATCATTGACTGCGCCGTCACCATTCACATCATCAGCGATGCCATCGTTATTAGCATCGACCCCTTTAACCGAGACAATCATCCGCTTCCAGGGACCGATGCCATCGGCGTAAGTTGCCACTTCTGCCAGACCTTCAGGCGTTCGCAAGTCGGCGTATGTGCGCTTGTCACCGCTCACCACAAAATCGTAGGGCTGGATTTCGATTAGCGAACCATCTAGCGCCACATCGTCGGCATCATAAAGCTGAATCAGAGGCACATCAATTAACTGATTCAGCGTCTTCAAGTTGCCCACTTCAAACGACTGAATAAAGACGCGACTGGGATCGGTGAAGTTATTAGCTTTGAGAATGTTGACCAACGGGACTTCTAACGCTAAACCCACACTCGTATGATAAGTCGGATGTTTGGTTTCAGGATAGATGCCGATTTTCTTGCCCGTAGTCGCTTCTACCTTTTTCACCAGGTCAATGATTTCTTGAAGGGTCGGAATTTCAAACTGACCGTTAAACGACTGGTCTCGGAAAGAAAGCCGCTCTTTTGCCCGCAGAGTCTTGATTTCGGCAAGGGTGAAGTCATCGGCAAACCAGCCCGTCTCGGCGGTTCCATCGATCGTTTTGGTCGTAAAGCGGTTTGCAAACTCTGGACGATCTGCAACGTCAGTCGTGTCTTTGATGTTGACTTCGTGACGCGCAATCAGCACTCCATCTTTTGTCGAAACTAAATCTGGCTCAATAAAATCTGCGCCTAAGTCGATCGCTAACTGATAAGAAGCCAGCGTGTGTTCTGGTCGCAAGCCGCTTGCGCCCCGATGCCCAATGACGATCGAGTCTTGCCCGTTGAGCGTGTTTAGCGGCAACGTGTTGGGCGTGGGAATTGGAGCCTGAAGCAGCGTGCCGTTCGCGTCGGTGTGCAGCAGGAACGGACCGAACTCTTCGCCAAACCAGTAGGTGCCATCGGCAACCTGGCGGAAAGATTCAAGGTCAAAATCGGCTCCGGTCAATAGACGACCTGCTGTGATCGTCGGGTCAACTAGAATCCCGCCGGGTGTAAGTTTGTCGCTGCCAGGATAGGTGTTGAGATCGGCAACAATCGTCTGAAAGCCTTTGAGGACGTTGTTGCGATCGTTGAGTTGAAAAATGCTGTCAGTCGTGAAATCACCTACCCGATCGCCCGTCTTGACGCTGACTGGGTAAACCTTGCCCGTCGCAAAGTCTGGCTCAACCCCATAAAATCGCAGCAGCGAATCGGCAGAGTTTGCTTTTGCGCCATAGCCGTTATCGACCATGACTAAATAGGTTCCTGGCTTTGCACCGGGCAAGACCGCAGAAAATCCCTGCACGGGCTGCCCACCAAAAGGAACGGGTTGCCCATTGATGAGGTTGGGGGTCAAAAACTGTCCAGATTTGGCTCCGGTTGCAAACGTCGCAGCAGGAAGAACGGCTCATCCGACGAGTTGGCTAATGCCATCTGCAACGATTTTATAGTCACTATCGACTCTGACAAAGGCGGTGTCGTCGATCGTGGTTGATTTAACTCCTTTGAGAATGGCAAGAATTTCGCCTGTTTTGACTTCTCGAATCAGCGTGTCGTTGGCGTTTGCGTTGGTGCCTGCGTCGATCGCTAATTGCTCAAAGGTTAATCCTTCAGCTAGCGCAATTCGGTCTTTGTCTTTGAGACTAAAGTCTTTGATTGTGTCGGTTCTTTCACCCCGCGCCAGCACGAAAGTGTCGCTGCCTGCACCGCCCTCTAGCTGGTCGTTTCCTACACCACCGCGCAGAATATCGTTGCCGTCTCCACCGCGCAGAAGGTCATTACCGCTCTTACCTTCTATACGATCGTTTCCGCCTTGACCATTGATCACATCATCAGAGTTATCGAATCCCTGAATCGCGTTGTTTAAGTCGTTCAGAAATGTGACGCTATCATGGTTAAAAACCTGCTTTTGCTGCCAATCGGCGTTAAAGACATCAAAGCTATCAGCTACACGATTCTGCCCGTTGAAGATAACGTTTCCTAAATCAACTGTTGAACCAGTCGCTTTTTGTAGGTTGTCTAGGTTTTCTAGCTTGAAATTCTTTAAAGTGACTTTTGTATCTTTAATGTTATCAAACGTAATCACTAAATCATTGCCTTGCTGGGTCAAGAGCATTGATTTTGCGATCAGTCCCTCTCCCTGAAATGTGATGACATCAGCGTTTAGGATTGTCTCCTTCGATGGGTTGACTCCGGTTCCTACGCCGTTAAAGTGCTCGATCGAGACATCTTTATCTCCACGAGACACCCGATAAGAATGGGAGCGTTGAGCATCTAGACCGGATGCCACAAATTGACGAGAGGTACTGATTTCGGTCGTCAAACCAGAATTTGCAGAAATGGGAGAAGCTGAAGGTAGACCGTTACTATTCATGAAATTTTATCCAATGGCAAAGAACTAGACCCTAAAACTTAGCCGCTCATTTGAATGATCCGCTCAAATGAATGGCTCTGAAAATTATTCAAAACAGCGAGCTGATTACATCGCAATGTCAATTTGACTCACTGCTTAGTAAATCTGTGTAGGCAAGTGAGAAGTTATTGACACATCAGTTTGAACAGTAGTCTGTCGAGTTAATGAACGCGATAATTAATGGTTAAGAGTTGAATAAGAAAATTCTGTCAATAGAGAATGATTTCTGCGATCGTGAGAGTGCCCCGCCAAGGATAGGAATGTCTATACTGAATGCACTGGGGCGGTAATACTCACATGAGCGATCTTTTAAAAGACTTTGAAGAGTTCATCGATCGGGGATTTGAAGATCTCCTGGGGTTGGTCAGAGAGCTAGAGGGGCGAGGCGATGGTGAAGGATTTAGGATTGATGTGCAAACTCGCACTCACGTCGATCGTCGCTATTTTCGACAAGATGCTGCTGAAGATGGCGCTCAAACCACCACAACCGTCAGCGAGGTGATTATCACGCCGCCCCCTGCCGACAGTTACTCGCCCGAATCGTTGAGCGGCATCGGCGGACTGTCAGAAATCGTCAGAGAACTGCGGGAATTGGTGGAACTGCCCCTCAAACGCTCAGAGTTGCTCACCAAATTGGGGCTAGAACCTCCGCGCGGCGTTCTCTTGGTCGGTCCTCCAGGCACTGGCAAAACGTTGACCGCTCGTACACTAGCCGAAGATTTAGGCGTAAACTACATTGCGATCGTCGGACCCGAAATCATGGGCAAATATTACGGAGAAGCCGAAGCGCGACTGCGAAGTCTGTTTGAAAAAGCCTCCCGCTCTGCGCCCTGCATTGTTTTCATCGACGAGATTGATAGCCTCGCGCCCGATCGTTCCAAGGTCGAAGGTGAGGTTGAAAAGCGCGTCGTCGCTCAACTGTTGAGCTTAATGGATGGATTTGCCAAAACCAAAGGCGTGATCGTGTTAGCGGCGACTAATCGGGCTGATCACCTTGATCCTGCGCTGCGCCGTCCCGGACGGTTCGATCGAGAGATTCAGTTTCGCATCCCCGATCGGGCAGGGCGATTAGAAATCCTTCGCATTCTGACGCAGGCGATGTCGCTGGATGAAACGGTGAATTTGGACACGATCGCGGATTTTGCGGGAGGAATGGTCGGTGCAGATCTAAAAGCCCTGTGCCAAAAAGCGGCGTATGTGGCGCTGCGTCGTTTGGTGCCTTCTTTCAGCGATCCGACTCCCCACACGATGAGCGTGACGCAGAGCGACTTTTTGAAGGCGATTAAGCAGATTAAACCTGCTGTTTTAAGATCCGTAGAAGTTGAGTCGCCCAACATTGCATGGGACTCGATCGGCGGACTGGAATCAGTCAAACAAAGCTTGCAAGAGTCGGTTGAAGGGGCACTGCTCTATCCCGAACTCTATCAGCGAACGAAAGCCAAAGCGCCGCGAGGCATCTTGCTGTGGGGACCTCCGGGCACGGGCAAAACGCTGTTGGCGAAAGCAGTTGCGTCTCAGGCACGAGCAAATTTTATTGCGGTCAACGGTCCTGAGTTGATGAGCAAATGGGTTGGGGCATCTGAGCAAGCTGTACGAGAACTGTTTGTGAAAGCGCGACAAGCCTCTCCCTGCGTCGTGTTTGTCGATGAGATTGACACGCTTGCTCCGGCGCGAGGCAGCTATCAGGGTGATTCAGGGGTGAGCGATCGCGTCGTTGGTCAACTGCTCACCGAGCTAGATGGCTTGCACGACTGTTCTAATGTGCTGCTGATTGGAGCGACCAATCGCCCAGAGGCACTCGATCCTGCCTTACTGCGATCGGGGCGGTTAGACTTGCAGATCAAAATCGATTTGCCCGATCGAGCCAGTCGTTTCTCAATCTTGCAGGTTCACAATCACGATCGTCCCCTAGCCGATGTCGATTTAGATACTTGGGCAACTCAAACCGAAGGCTGGAATGGGGCTGACCTGGCGCTTTTGAGTAATCAGGCTGCCTTAGAAGCAGTGCGTCGCTATCGCGGTCAGGGCTTGAGCGATCCGAGTGCGATTCACATTACAACCGATGATTTTGGATCGGCTTACGATCGCCTATCTAGCCAGCGATCGCCCGTGTAGCTCAACTCGCAAACTCGGCTTGTAGGGCATCATCGTTGTCATCAGCGATCGTCGCCACGACGGTGATCAATCGCGAAATTTCACCGGGCGATAACTCGGCTACTGTGCGGCTTGACAAGACGACAACCTGATTTTCAAAGATGGCAAACGCCGACTCGAAGGTGGTTTTCCAGTTCATTTCGAGCAATTTTCTCATGAGCTGCGGCTCATTTTTAGCGGGTAATGTCAGAACGGTTGCCCAAGCCGTAAACGTATCATCATCAGTCGTGCCCGTAAGCTGCACAAACGCTTCAACGCTGCCATATTTAAACTTCCAGACATTTCCACTGTCATTGTGGCTGACCATTGCGCTATTGGTTTGATCGAGGCTGTTAATGACCGTTTCAATCACCTCGACAATGTTGATGCCATTTGCACCACCCACCAAGTTTTCACCTGACAGATCAGATGTTGAGGTTGTTTCAGGATTGGACGGATAGTTCACCATAAGTACGTTTGTTTTGGCGTTATTGCACAGTTAGCGTTGAGTCTACCTTATCGTTAGTTACTGCGATCGCTTCTGTGCGTTCTACATTTCTTTATTTTTATACTCAATAAGCTGATTTTGTGCGATCAATCTGCCTGATGATATAAATCTTGTCTACAACAATGTCACTCCTGGCAGATGACTTGATCAGCAGGATTGCGTAATAGTTTTGATGTCGTAGACACGACACTTTCGACGCTATTTAATACAGGAGATTTGTTATGCCGATCGCCATTCGAGATGACGTAGTTTATATCATGTTAAAAAAGATTCACGACAGCGATCGAGTTCCCGGTCCTGACCCAGTGAATTTTACAGATACCGATTTTGCAGGTCTTGAGATGTCGATCGCAGACATTTTGGGACACTTAGACTATCTCAATCAACGGCAATATATTAACGCTGAGTTTTCGGGCAATGCTTATGCAAATCAAGATGATGTTCCCGATCTGGTAGATGAAGAAGAATTCGGCTTGAGAATTGCCAATACTTACGGCGCACCGGATGGTCCGTTGCCTCACCTGATTGAGTTCAAAAAGGCAGAACTGACCCCAAAAGGCGAAAAAATGCTGGAGGAAATGGAGGCAAATCCTCCCAAGAGTATGAATCAGGGTGCGGCAGTTCCGGTTTACAGCAAAGATATGCCGTTCTTAGAGAAGGTCATGCTCAAAACAGGATTGCAAGAGCATTATGACGCGAGAGACATTACCGAAGTCGTGTTCCGCACGATGCGCGACATGATGACCAACGAAGCGGTCGAGCACGTCGCCGAAGAACTCCACGAACCGATGGAAGAAGGCAACACCGACAAAACGCTCTATGCCGCAACTCCGCTTGCTACAGAAGTCGCAGACCTGTGGGAAGACACGAATCCGATCGTTCATTTTCTCAGCCGTATTCGTCCCCCGCTCAAAATTAAATCCAGCACATTTTTGTTCCGCATTAAACAAGAAGCGGGTTTAGCGGTCACGATTCCGCCAGAGTCGGCGGTCGAAGCAGTCTTCTCAGCCACAAAAGATGAGTTGTCTGACGATCGCATCAAAGAAGTCGCAAATTTCTTACCCGACGAAATCCGAGCCATTTGGGAAAAAGCATAGGCATCCCCATTCGTAGAGACGTTTCGGTGAAACGTCTCCCGACGACATCGGGTAAACCAACCCTCCACCGCATTCGTAAATTTTTTATTCGCACCGTGATGTAAAACGTCGGACTGTGGCACGATCGGGCAACCCAACCGATGATTTTGGAGACGTTTCACCGAAACGTCTCTACATTAATTCTTGGCGCAATCGATAAATAATGGTGTTGGGTTCAACTTGGTTAAGAATGTCTTGAATCACCGTACTGGCACCTTGCGAACCCCACGTACAGCCTTGTTCTAAATAGATTTGCGCCGCCCGACCGACTGAATATGACCCGTAGCCTGCGATTCCAGCCTGGACGATCGAGACTCCTGCCAAAGCTGAGAATCCGGCTGAGGTGTCTGTGCCCGTGGCGATCGCGGTGGCGCTTTTGCCCACTCCCAGCAGAATGCCGCTGCCGATTTCGCTCAACAGCAGACTGCCAGAACTGATCAGAATCGTCTTTAATAATTTGCCTGCTTCATAGCGCGTCATCGGCAACCCGTATAACTCAGCCAACGCGCGAATCATCGCCAGATCTGAGATTGCACCGCCCATTAAATCGAGGATGGCGATCGGGTTCAGCCCCACTGCCAGCGCTTTATATCGGGTGAATTTCCAAATTAATGCCTCTGCATCGGTGTTGCGGATTTCAACGATCGCCTCTGCCATACGTGTCTCAGCGTTTTTTGCCTGAAAGAGAGCATTGAGCGCAAGCAGCGATCGACCTTCCCGATTCAAGATCGTGAGAATCTTGTATTTCAATTCATCAATTTGCGACGGTGGCGTTTCCCATTCGTGAGTCACCCGTCCGTCTGCCCACTCAACGCGCATTTGCAGGGGGGCTGGCTCTGCCGCAACCATCACAATCTCGTCGGCGGTTAATAATTGCTGAAGTCGTGCGCCGTTTCCGGTTCTTGCGCCTAATCGCTGCAAACTTTCATAAATCGCCTGCCGACTCTGATCGGGATATAAGTCAATTTTGTTAAACACGAGAATCAAAGGCTTTTGCGCCTGTCGCAGGTCACAGAGGGCTTTGTATTCGGTGCGGGTGATGTCTCCAGCGACGATAAACAGAATCAGATCTGCTTGTTCTGCTACGTCTCGCGCCATATCTGCGCGGGTTTGCCCATCGACTTCATCGAGTCCGGGGGTGTCGATCAGTTCGATTTGCACCTTGGCACCTTGAGGCACGATCGCACGTTCTGGCGGCACAATTCCTCCCGTTGGCGACCATCGAATCACCTGCGGTTTGAGCGTCACTCCGTTAATCGGACCCGTTTCTAAAACTTTCTCTCCGAGCAGCGCGTTCAAAATCGCAGACTTGCCTCGGCTCACCAAGCCAAACACGGCAATCCGCACGATCGCGTTATCCAACTTATTGAGATTGGCAGACAGTCGATCGAGGTCTTTCTTGAGCGACGTTTGCAGGGCGGGATTTTTAGACGATCGAAAATAGCGCGAATAATTCGCCACGGCTTGACGCAAACTTGCCCGTGCCCGTGTGAGCTGCGTCTCTTGAAGTGTGGGGCGTGAAGTCGATTGAGAAGATTGAGCTTGACTCACGGTTAAACCGATGAACGCTAAATCTATTTTCGTGCAGAATGGCAGGTTTGGGCCGGGATTATGCGATCGTGAAAACCCTACCTGACGACTGGCTACCGAGGAAGCGGATTTTGTCGTTTAAAGAGCGGCAATGGTGAGGGTGAAATGCCTTCTCGCTTAAAAAATGGAGCATTCGAGTCGAGACACTGCTGCAACGTTGTGCCGATCGTTCTCGTAGTCTCATAGTCTGAAGTGTAGGCATTCATCTGATTGACTTCTCCATACAGCAACGTTTTGATGTCTTGTTGATAAAGCACCAGATTATCCAGTCCATTAATGCGATAGACTCCCTGAAATTTTGAATCGGGCACGATCGAGCCAACTGCCGAGCCTCTTGACGAAAACCCGTTATAGCAAAGTCGATCGCCTTTCACCGCAATTTGAATATAATTACTCGATCCCATACGATACATTCCGATTTGCAGGGGCAATCCACTTGCCATTGCGGCAGGAGCGATTCCACAACTCAACAGCGTTGCCATTAGCATTCGTAATTTCATTCTCACACCATTCGTAAACGATTTAAGAGGCAATAACTTCCTCTTGAAGCATTTCTAGAAGAATTGGGCTTTGAGACGATCGTGGCTCCTCTTTAAGTTTTGCTCCCAGTTGCAAAAGCTGCTCTTGCGGCGCGGGCAGTTGGGCAGATGGCTCAGTCGTCCACGGTTCTATTTTAGGAGTCAGCGTTGTCGATTTGAGTTTATCGACCGCTTGTTTAACAAACGCTTGCAAGAATGGGATTCGCTGATTTTGCTGGAAAATCTTCTCCATAATTTGCTGAAGTAGATCTCGCTTCACCGTCCCATCTGGGATGTCACCCTCAAAATACTCAATCAGCGTCAATCCGGCGAGTCGCGTCAGATAGGCAGCACTGACTCCTTGCAGCAGCCCACCCGCGATATAAGTGACGACATTAGTTTTAAGAACGGTGGCGATCGCTTGGGTCGAGATTTCTACGACTCCCAATTTCACCATCAAACTTGCCATTGTGGTAGCAACCGTTTTTGCCTGGTTTAGAGAGAACTTTTGCTGATAGAGCTTACTCAGATCCATCACCATTTGGGCATTGATCGCCGCCGCCGCTAGCAGATCCAGTGCGGGAAACGGGTTGGCAAAGGCAGTCGTTGCCACAATCCACTGCGCCTGATCGATCAGGGGAAGCGCCCGATCGCGACGCACCGTATTCAATGCCTTTTTTGCCTCTGTTTTAATCTCAGCAGCGTTGCCAAACGAACTCGCTAAAACCAGTTGTTTACCTTCTTGCATGAGAATTTGACTCAAGCGATCGGTCAACGCTGAAATCTGTGGCTCTGGCGTTTCTAGCCATTCTTTAATAGAACCATCGGCTTGATGCTGTCGGACTTTTCTGGGTTTGGGATTAGTAGCGATCGCTATTACATCCTGCGAACCTAAGATTCCGTCTACTCGTTGTCGAAGTTGATTCAGCAACTGTTGCTGTTCGTCTGGCAAATAGTGATCTTGTTTGTTTAACACCAGCACGATGCGTTTGTGTGCGGCGGTCAATTTGCGAATCACCTGAAGTTGAGTTGCGGTCAGATCGCCATTCGTCAAAAACAGAACCAGGTCTGCCGATCGTGCCACATTCCAGGCATCTCGTTCTGCAATGATGCCGCTCTCAGTTGCCGCAAACAATTCTGGAGTGTCAGTGAGACTGAGACTTTGCGATAGCTCTGATGCCCATGTCGATCGCAGGAGCTGCGTCAGCGATGTCTTTCCGACCGATTTACCGCCCATGACAGCAAGCCGAATCTCTTCTCGTTGCAGTTCGGTGGTGATTTGATTGATTTGCGATCGCAACTCCAACAATTGTTGAGCGCTGCCGTCGATCGTCCAATCTTTCGCTTCAACTGCCAGTTGGTTGATTACTCCTTCGGCATCTGCCAGAGCAGTTTTGACAGTTGCCAGATTTACGGGTGCGACAGGTTTTGCGTCTTCAGTTGACTGAAACCGCAAAGATAACCAGGCAATGCCACTGCCGATGACGATCGCAGGTGCCCATTCGCCCAAGCTGTGAACGTTTTCAAATAACCAGATAAAGAGTGTGAAACCCACTCCCCCAAACACGAGCGATCGGCGCAACTGAACCGTCATATCAGATATACTGCGAAACTACCTGCTTCCTCAGCATAGGACAAACTCTAAGCGTTGAGCCAAAACCATTAGAACTTATGTCTTAGTGACGATCGTGGCATCTCAAAGAGCGATCGTTTGACTTCAGAAGTCGGTTTTTTCACCTCAGAGGTCAATCATTCCACTCCCAAGGGCGATCGTTTGACTTCAAAGAGCGATCGTTTGACTTCAAAGGTCGATCGTTCTGCTTCAGAGGTCGATCGTTTGACTTCAGAGGTCAATCGTTGCCTAAAAAAGAACGAAGGATGGTATCACGGCACAAAATTGTGAGAGTAAAGTCCGATCGCCCAGAGACCAGGCTAAAGTAGAACTCAGTGAATAAAGAGATTGAGTGCTTTGGAAGCCGTTCCTCTTTCTGTCGAAATCTATGAAACTGAAGCGGGACGGGTGCCGTTTTCGGAATGGCTAACTGCCTTGAGAGATTTGCAAGCGTCTGCCAAAATTTTGTTGAGGATTGATCGGGCAAAGCGAGGAAACTTGGGAGATCACAAGCCGATCGCCGACGGAATGTTTGAGCTTCGCGTGGATACAGGGGCTGGCTATCGTGTGTATTTTGGACGAGTCAGCAGTCAGGTGATTGTGATTTTGTGGGGTGGCGATAAGAGTACGCAGCAGCGAGATATTGAGAAAGCGGAACAGTATTGGATTGATTATAGGAGTCAAGATAATGCCTAAGAGCAGAAGTTATGAGCAAGAGTTGATGGGTTATCTACAAGACTCTGAACGGGCAATTGCCTATTTAAATGCGGCGCTGGAGGAGGAGGATTTAGAGTTATTTTGGGTGGCGTTGCAGAATGTGGCAAAGGCAAGAGGGAAAGGGGATGATTGGTTTGAGCAATTATCGGTTCAAACTCCGGCGGTGGAAGGCAAGGTAGAGCAGTTGTTTTTCTTGTTGAAGGAGTTAGGGCTGGGGTTGAAATCAATGGAATTGCCCCAAGCGTCCTAGTTTAGCTAGGTTTCTGCGATCGGAGTCTAAATCAAAACGTTCTAATTCTGAAATTCGATCGTTCCTGACTCGACCGAAGCGATGGCATTGCTCAAGCGAACCCGATCGAGATAGAAGTGTCGGGCTTCAAAATCCCCTGACTTCTCCAAGATGCGATCGTTGCAGCTCAAAGAGCGATCGTTTGACTTCAGAAGTCGAATGTTTCACCTCAGAGGTCAATCATTCTACTCCAGAGGGCGATCATTTGACTTCAAAGGTCGATCGTTGCACCTCAAAGAGCGATCGTTTGACTTCAGAGGTCAATTGCTGTCTAAAAAAGAACGGAGGATGATGTTACGGCATGGAATCGTGGGAGTAAAGTCCGATCGCCTAGAGATATATCATGCTTACAAGGAATTACAGATTAAATTGGTGTAGTGCGATTTATGCCCTCTGATGGTTGAGGCTCATGCGTAGAAGAATCGATCGTCCTTTCCCCCGCTTTCCGTTCCGCGTTCATCGTTCTGTGTTCATCGGGTGCTTCCTTGCGTTCCTCTTTTCGCTCTCCATCGGTGTTTCGTTTGGGAATGCCAAGGAAAAACCGAAGCCAAAACTTCAGGAATGGCAAATCAACGGCATTTTGGCAGCTTTGGATGATGGATATTCAGGAGTTAAGCAGAAGGCTTTTGAAAAACTAGTCGAGTTTGATGCAGCAGATCTGAAAGCGTTTCCTAAGCAGTCAGAGGAGATTGGGAAAAGAGCGCTCGCTGCTCTCAACGACAGCAAAGAAGACTCCTATCTCCGCCCCAGCGCGGCTGTGGCACTAAGCAATTTAGATAAAACCAACCCTGCTGCGGTACAAGCCCTCACTACTGTTCTCAACAACAGCAAAGAAAGTTCCGATCTCCGCTACAGTACGGCTGTAGCACTAAGTAATTTGGACAAAACCAGCCCTGTTGCGGTGCAATTTCTTACCACTGTTCTTAATGACAGCAAAGAAAACTTCGATTTTCGCTCTAGGGCAATTGTGGCACTAAGCAATTTAGACAAAGCCAGCCCTGTTGCGGTACAAGCCCTCACTATTGTTCTCAACGACAGCAAAGAAAACTCCGCTCTCCGCTACAGTGCAGCTCTGGCATTAAGTAATTTAGACAAAGCCAGCCCTGCTGCGGTACAAGCCCTCACTACTGTTCTCAACAACAGCAAAGAAAGTTCCGATCTCCGCTACAGTACGGCTGTAGCACTAAGTAATTTGGACAAAACCAGCCCTGTTGCGGTGCAATTTCTTACCACTGTTCTTAATGACAGCAAAGAAAACTCCGCTCTCCGCTCCCGTGCCGCTGTAGCACTAAGCAATTTGGACAAAACCAGCCCTGTTGCGGTGCAATTTCTTACCACTGTTCTTAATGACAGCAAAGAAAGCTCCGATCTCCGCTCCCGTGCGGCTTGGGCACTCGGAAATTTAGACAAAACCAGTCCTGTTGCAGTGCAAGCCCTTGTCACTCTTTTCAGCGACAGCAAAGAAAACTCCGATCTCCGCTATAGCGCGGCTGAGGCACTCGGAAATTTAGACAAAACCAGTCCTGTTGCGGTGCAAGCCCTCACCACTGTTCTCAACAACAGTAAGGAAGGTTCCGCTCTCCGCTACAGCGCGGCTGAGGCACTCGGAAATTTAGACAAAACCAGTCCTGCTGCGATGCAAGCCCTCACCACTGTTCTCAACAACAGCAAAGAATACTTCTATCTCCGCTATAGAGCGACTGAGGCGCTCGGCAATTTAGGCAGAACTAGTCCTGCTGCGGTGCAAGCCCTCACCACTGTTCTCAATAACAGCAAAGAATACTCCTCTCTCCGCTCCAGTGCGGCTCTGGCACTAGGTAATCTCAAGCAGTTGAGCTTAGGTGAGATATTTGTTCTCATTGATCGTACTTTTGATGTTGCTTCTGAGGATCTTTACAAAATGCGTTTCTCTTCTTACTTCTACAGCAGAGGAGACAGCAACATTAAAACATTAATGAGGTGGGTTAGTCCTCCTGAATCGCTTTCCAAGCCAGATGAGCTTTCCGCTGATGAACTCAGAAAAGCCTTGGGAGTCTTCAAGAAAGCCTGGGAACCCAGCCGTGATTTCCCCAGACTTCGCAAAGAACTGGCTGGAGCCATTGCCAGCGTCAGCAGTCGAGGAAAATGGCACCTCAGCGACGCTTTACTGCTCGAACAGCACTACAAAAACCTCAGCAGTGCCAACTTTGACGAAGCCGATACCGTCAAAAAAGCCATTGATGCCCTCACCGTTTGGAAACACCTCAAGGAATCTGGCTACGCCCTCGCTGCACACCTCCTCTTCTGGGTTGCCCTGATCTTTGCCTATCCCAAATATTCCTGGGTTCAAGCCGTATTCTTCTGGAATCCGTGGGTACGCAAAATTATCGGTGTCGGCTACGTCGGCTTTCTGCTTGCTTGGGTGCCCTTCCTCCGTCGCAAACTGTTTGAACCCTTCAAATTCTCCCTCCTTGCCGATGCTCGTCTCACAAACTTCGATCCCACTGCCTACTTTCCAGAGTCAAACGTCATTCTCGTCGGCTCTCGACACGTCACCCCGCTCAACACCACCCTGACCGCCATCCAAGGACAGACCATCCTCGAAGGCAGTTCCGGTTTAGGCAAATCGATGTTCTTGCGCCACCTCGTGCAGCAAAGCTCTCGCATCGTTGTCTTCTTACCCGCCCGAAAATGCGAGAACGGAGTCATCGAAGCTATCCAAGCCAAGCTTCACGGACAGGCACAAGACGCAGAATTCCTCAAAAATCTGATTTATAGTGGCGCGATCGACATCTGCATCGACGGCTTAAACGAAGTCAGTGCCGACACTCGCGCCAAGATTAGCCAATTTGTCGAAAGCTACTTCAAAGGCAACATCATTTTGACCACCCAACCGATCGAATGGATTGCCCCCACCACCGCCAAGATCTACGAACTGCAACCGCTCCAGACCGATCAGATCGAAACCTTCTTGCTTTCTAGATCTGCGATCGTGGCTCCCACATCAGAAGCCACCTATGCCGACTCGTGCCGCAGCTATCTCGCCCAAGCACTCAACCCCAACCAATCCTCTGAAGAACTCGCCGCTACCCAGCGCATCCTTTCTAACCCGATGGATCTCACCGTCGTTGCTCAGATGATCGCCCTCGGAAAAACACCCGATCTCTTCCGTTTACAAGAGCAGCAATATCAACTGATGGCGGCAGATTATCACGATCGCTGGAACCAAGACTTCCCCATAAAGAAATTTGCCGAAGCGCTCTATCAACTTCGCCTCAACGACGAGAAAGCCATTCCTCCCAGTGAATTTCTGCAAGAACTGACCAGCATGGAAGACGAACAATACAAGATGGTCGTCAGTCGTCAATGGAAAGATGCCAAAGGAGAACCCCAGCATGAATGGTATTGTCGCCACGACAAGATCATGGAGTTCTTTATTGTGCAAACGTTTTTGGGTGATGGTGAAACTGCACAGAATCGCCTGATCGATCACATGGGAGATTCCCGTTTTCGAGGCGTTTACTTCTTATTAGCCACCTTGCTTTCTCTCGACGCAGCCGCCGACCTGCGCGAAAAGCTCATCCTCTATGCTGCAAACACCAAAGATCACACCGTCAGCGACACCTTTGTACAACTCTTCCACAGCCGCGCCACTTTAAACGCCGAGGTTGCCAGTTTGATCTAGAGAATGTTTGAAACGGATTGAAAGTTTCTTGGCTTCGTTGCTCACCCGCCCGTGATTAAAAATCACGGTCTAACGGTGCGAAGTCCCTAAAGGGACTAAAAAAGCCAACCAGGTCAAAGCCTTTAGTCTGTTTCAACAGACTTCGCACCGTTAGCCCCGACTTTCAGTCCGGGGCGGGTGACGCGATAAACGATCGCGGTTCAAACATCCTCTTAGATCAATTCATCGCTCAACATTCCATAAATCGCCCAAATCGCCATTGCCCTTAGATAGTGACTCGCCCGAAACGTTCCGGTGGCAGTAATCGCTTCTGGCGTGCGAAACTGCAAGCCGTGATCATAAATTTGTCGCACGACTGCTTCCGTCAGAGTCATCGCTTCAGTTTTCATTCCCATTTGCACTAAGAATGCTGCTAGCCCAAAGTTGATGCCTGTCCAAACTTCGAGCGGGTGCGTCGCATTGGGGTTTTCAGGAGACCCATCAGGACGAACGCCGTTTGCAGCCCCAATTACAGAAGAGGTGCGCTGGTTAAATCGAACAAAACAAGCATCAAAGACTGTTTTAAGCGCCGACTCCGCGCATTCTTGCGAAACCACATCGGGTAAATTGAGCAATCTTGCATAAAATTGTCCGCAAAGCTGATCTGCCATCACCACATCAGATCCGCTGTTGCTGTCGAGACGATAATATTGACCATTCCAGAGTTTCGATTGGTAAATGGGACGAGATTGACTCAACCAAGTTGAAAAAATCGCAATGGATTCTGTAACGGATGAATGATTGGGATTGGTGATGAGAATCTGCCCGATCGCGATCGCTGCCTCCAACGCCGCAATCCACAATCCTCCACAGTAGGCGCTCACACCTTGCAATCGCCAATCGTCAAAGGTTTGATCCGGCGCACCAGAGTTTTCAGGAATGCCATCATTATCGAGATCAAACGCTTTTAGATAATGAAGTGTCTCAACAACTGCGTCCCAACACTCACTCAGAAATTCCACATCTGTTGCGCCTGTGAGCACATAATCGCGATAAACCTGCAACACAAAATCTGATCCCAAATCTTTCCAAAGATTACAGTCTTGATAACTGGTGTAATTGGTTTTTTCCCACACATGCTCATTCGGTGCGCCCAAGTCGTGAGGAGTGGCACCCGCAACTTTGCGAATCGCCATCGGACTCTCTGCCCCAATGGTGTAGTAATAGCCAATCACCCGCGTCTTCTCATCACTGGTTGGAATCGATCGAGCAAATGCCCGCATCACCGATTTTTCTAACTTAGACCACAGCATTAACAATCCGAACGAGCCATATAGTCTCACATCCAGACTTTCATACCAGCGATAGTCAAGACACTCTAGCACCGCAAACTGACCGATTGGATCGCGCTCATCGGCGGCACTCCACAACGCTCCGCCATCGGTGAGAATGTAAAGCTCATTAAACAACGCCATTTTGAACCAGTCGGGCAAATCGTCTCGATCGAGAATCGGCTGCTGCCAGGTCAGAATTTTTTCCTGCCAGGTTCGATAATGTTTCAACGCCGTGCGCGCGATCGTCCAGGCATTCAATCCGGTGCGCCCAAAGAAGTCAGTATAGCGTCGGAAATAGTTGACCCCGGCTGCAAACTCCGTCACCGGAAAATCCCAACTGAGGACAAACGGAATTTTGAGAGTTTGCCCCGGCTTGAGAGTGAATCGAACGGCGATCGCGCTTCCAATTTGCTCTCCGACGTTTGCGAGAGTTTCATCATCTAGATCGGGCAGTGATCCATCTTGAGAAAACGTCTGCCACAAATCACTCCCATCCCCGACTGGATTCCAGCGAGTGTGATAAGAAACCTCCCAAAGATACGGGTTAAGAAGCGTCCCGATCGCCCATTGCCCATCGCCTTCTAAGGGATCGTCTCCCTCACCTTTTCCCATAACGACACCGATTCTCTGTTCATCTCCGATTAGAGAATTAAAATTTCCCGCGCTTTGTCCCAGCCGAGGCTGATAGTCATAAAATGGGCTGCCGTCATCGCGCATCTGCACCTCTGGCGACTTGAGCGAATTGGTAAACCAGCCCGCCATATTTTCCCAAGTCAGCATCACACTGAGAGTAATCGGCTGATCAGTAGGATTGTGTGCAGTCCACTCAAAAACAGCGATCGGGTAGCTCGTCTCTTGATAGTTGTCCGCGATAATCGGCGAAAACTGTTCACACGTCAGTTCAGCTTGAAAAACATTCTCGTAGACAAACCAACTCCGAGGATAGAGTGCCGAATAGGTCCCGGTTGACTGTTCGGCTTGACTCGCAGGATATCGTCTCCAGGTTTTTAAGCGATCGTCATCCTCGGTACTCAACGCATAAACCTGAGTCTGGGTGCCAACCTGCTCAAACACACTAAACTGACACCCCGGCATTGTCTGAAAAACGTGTTCGCCGCCGTCAATGTGCCAGAGATTGAAATCGCCCCGTGACGATCGCCCAATGCACCCTGCTCCAAATCCGCCTAACGGCATCCCGTGCCACGGACCATCATCTAAATTGCTGGCATATCGGACGGTGTAAGGCTTTTCCCACCCCAGCCCGATCGGACGGCTCCAGGCACACGCGGGAATGTTGACGGACGGCTGCTGTTTTTTCATCTCACGATTTTACGGGAAATGGGAGACAGTGCAATCGGCTGATAAAAAACATCCTCAACGGTATACGATCGAGGCTCACACCAAGTCGCCAACGGGTTAAAAAATGGGACTTAAAATTATTGAAAACTTCGACAGCAGTTTCTCTCTCGACCCTGAAGTCAAAACGGTGTTGTTTGAACTGCTGAGAAGTGAGGCGTTTTTGCAGCAGGTCGCTCAAGCCCTGCCCTGCGATCAAGTCGAATTTACAGAACTGCTCTTTCAGCCCATTCCCTACACGACCGCCACACCCAAAGGAATGCCCGCCGAGTTTGAGAAATTTCATCAGTCTGCGGATCACGCGATCGTCAATGTGCCTCCAAACTTTATGTTCAAAGCGAAAGTTTTTAAGCCCAGTCGATTATGTGCCATTTATAGAAAAGTTCGATAACGCGATTCACCCGTTCCCTAGTTCAAAATGACTTCTCAAACCATCATTCCAACCCTTGCGAGTTTGGACTTTGTTCCCTACATCAGCGATTCAGGTCAACTGCCCGAAGACCTTCGCGGAAAAGTTGGGGCATACGCCGTGTTTGATCAGCAGAAAATCCTGCAATTCGTGGGATTTTCTCGTGACGTTTTTTTAGGATTAAAGCAACATTTAGTCCGTCAGCCTCAACGCTGTTATTGGGTGAAGTTTAGCCCAGTCGATCGTCCCAGTCGCACCCTGCTTGAAGGCATTCGAGACACCTGGATTGCTGAAAATGGCTCGATTCCTCTCGGCAACGGCATCGACGAAGCCAAATGGAATCAGCCCATTCAAGTTAAAGGCATGATGACTCCTGAAGAGGAGGCGAATTACACGAAGACGACGATCGAAGAAATCACCCAAATCAAAATTCTCAAAAATGTAGCGCGACGAGTTGAAGCCGAAATCTTGACTCAACTCAAAGCCCGTGGAATTCAAGAAGAAATTCGCTTCAATCCCAAGCTCAAAGAAGAAGGATTATTAGACTTGAAATAGGTAATGTCATACCAAATCGACCAATGAATGCGACGGATGATGGATCTACCCGATGCTGTAGAGACGCTTCGGTGAAACGTCTTGCCGATTTTGCCGTGGCACAAGATCTGTCACATTCAAAAATGAAATTGGCATCACAAAAAAGGAGCCTCAAAGAGACTCCTATATCATCAGAGTGATTGAGGCATCGATTATTTAACTGAAACCTTACCGCCAACGTCCTCGATTTGCTTCTTGATGTCTTCAGCTTCAGCTTTTGCAACGCCTTCTTTCAGCGCTTTTGGTGCAGCTTCCACGAGATCTTTTGCTTCCTTCAGACCCAATCCGGTGATCGTCCGAACGACTTTCAGAATTGCAATCTTCTTATCCGCAGGCACATCATCCAAGACCGCGCTAAATTCGGTCTGCTCTTCGACTTCTTCAGCCGGAGCCGCTGCACCCGGAGCCATCATCATCATGCCGCCAGCCGGAGCCGCCGCACTTACGCCAAAGGTCTCTTCGATTTGCTTGACCAGATCTGCCGCTTCCAGCAGAGTCAAACCTTTCAACTTGTCAATGATTTCTTCAACAGCAGCCATTTGATTACTCCTAAAATTCCAAAGTTTTGAACTGTGAGCGTTAAAGTCTAAGATTTGAACTGGACATTATCCGTTCGTCTCTTATCCTTCGTTTCTCATTCTTGAGCAGATTCCTTCTCAGAAATTTGCTTGATTGCGCGTGCCAGACCAGACGGCACTTCGTTAATACCAACTGCCAGTTGAGTTGCCACGCCGTTGATTGCGCCAGCAATTTGTGCCAGAAGTTGCTCCTTGGAAGGCAGTTCTGCGATCGCTTTCAAATCTGCCTCAGTCAGCAGTTTGCCGTCCATCACGCCGCCGCGAATTTCGGTTTTTTTGCTAGCTTTTTGGAAGTCTTGATAGGCTTTGATTGCGCCGCCCAGGTCATCTTTGACCATCACAAACGCCGAGTCACCCTTGAGAATTTCACTCACGGCTTGCCAGCGATCGTCGTTTTGGACTGCGATGCCCATAAACGTGTTTTTCGCCACTTGACAGCTTGCGCCCTTAGGACGAAGACGATTCCGCAAATCTCCGATCTCCTTCACGCTGAGACCTCGATAATTGACAATGAACATCAATTGCGATTCGCCCAGCGATTCCTTAAGATCAGCAATAATCTGCTTCTTGCTTTCTAACGTTCTACCCACTCGAAATCACCTCCTTAAATTGGGTTTCAGTCACACTTGATTTGCTCTCATGCCAAGCCAAAAACAAACCCCGACATTGATGTGCCGGGGCGAGGTGCATTCTAAGTCCGAGGCGATCAGTCACGCATCTAGACGTTTGAATGCAAACCTCGGCAGGGATTTATGCTAAACGCACCTGCTGTCTCCGGCTTGGCTTATTTAATTCGAGCAAAGTTTTCTTTAAGCCTTTCTCTCCATGAAGAACTGACTTACGCAGCGTCCTCTAGTTTAAAGTCACGCAGCGCGTTGATGTCAACCTCGATCGACGGACCCATCGTAGAAGAGATGTAAACGGTTCGCCAATATCGACCTTTCGCGCCCGCAGGACGGTTGCGATCGATGGTTTCTTGCAGCGCTTTCAAGTTCGCCATCAAGTCTTCAGTCGGGAAAGCGGCTTTGCCAAACAAAACGTGAACGATGCCCGTTTTGTCTGCCCGAAACTCTAGCTTACCCGCTTTGAATTCAGCGATCGCCGGACCCAAATCATAGGTGACGGTGCCCCCTTTAGGAGACGGCATCAAACCGCGCGGACCCAAAACTCTACCCAACTTTGCTACTTGGGGCATCATATCAGGAGTCGCGATCAGCAGATCGAAATCCATCATTCCCTTTTGGATTTCATCGATCAGTTCCTCAGAACCTGAGAGATCTGCGCCTGCAACCGCTGCCTCGTTGACCTTCTCGCCTCGCGCAATTACAGCAACCCGAATTGTCTGACCCGTTCCTCTAGGAAGCGATACGGTCGTTCTCAACTGCTGGTCGGCATACTTGGGATCGATGCCTAGACGCACGTGCGCCTCTGCTGACTCGGCAAACTTAGCCGTTGCCGTTTCCTTCAAAAGATTGAGTGCCTCCAAAGGATCGTAGGGACGCTCCTCAACTTTTGCCTGTAGTTCTCTAACTCTTCGCGATATCTTCGCCATGTTTTCTCCTGGGGTCACTAACGAGGACTGCCCTCTCCCCCAATTAAGTGTGATTGATGTCTTAAGCGCTAACCGTGATGCCCATGTTTCTAGCAGTGCCTTCGATGATTTTCATCGCTGCTTCAATGTCATTGGCATTCAGGTCAGGCATTTTGGTCTTTGCAATGTCCTCTAACTGAGCGCGAGTGATCGACCCTACTTTTTTACGGTTGGGTTCACCAGAGCCAGTCTCAATTCCCGCCGCTTTTGCAATGAGCTTAGACGCAGG
Source organism: Phormidesmis priestleyi BC1401 (assembly GCF_001650195.1). Lineage (GTDB taxonomy): Bacteria > Cyanobacteriota > Cyanobacteriia > Leptolyngbyales > Leptolyngbyaceae > Phormidesmis_A > Phormidesmis_A priestleyi_B. The sequence continues at coordinate 42,398 of NZ_LXYR01000026.1, forward strand.
AGGAGTCTTGAGAATGAAGGTGAAACTGCGATCTTCATAGACCGAGATTTCTACCGGAACCACCATCCCTGCCTGGTCAGCAGTTCTAGCGTTATATTCCTTGCAGAACATCATGATGTTGACCCCGTGCTGACCTAGCGCGGGACCGATCGGAGGGGCTGGGTTTGCTTTTCCAGCGTTAATGGCTAACTTAATAACCGCTGCGACTTTTTTTGCCATCGATCGTGATCTCTTTGCGAATCGAAATTAACTTTTCTGAACTTGATTGACTTCTAGTTCGACGGGGGTATCTCGCCCGAAGATAGAAAGCAGAGCCTTGAGTTTGTTACGCTCACCGCTCACCTCAATCACTTCGCCTTCAAAGTCCTTAAACGGACCTGAAAGCACGACGATCTTATCGCCTGCTGCCATGTCAATTTTTCTGACTGGCTCCTGCTCTTGGGACTGCTTGAAGATGCGTTCAACTTCAGAGTGACCCAAGGGCATTGGTTTGACGTGCCCTCGACCTCGACCATAACGGCGTTTCTGCTCCGCTCCGACAAAGTTGATTACGTTGGGCGTGTTTTTGATCACCTGCCATGTGTCGTCATCCATCAGCATTCTCACTAAGACATAGCCAGGAAAGACTTTTTCTGCGCCTTCTTTAGCCTTGCCGTCTTTTTGAGGTCTGAGAACTGGGGTTTCGGGAATCTGAACGTCCAAAATTCGATTGGTAACATCCAACGTTTGGATGCGCTGCTCTAGGTTAGCTTTGACTCGTTTCTCGCAGCCAGAAGCAACTTGAATGGCATACCAACGAGCTTTCTCAAGCTGGACGGCTTCTTCGGGGTTTTCGCCTGCTGCACTATAGGGTTGATTTAAGTCTCTCGACTCGTCTGATGTATCTGATGTAAAAGTCATCCAAACACCTTCACCTGTGCCCATCGAAAGAGTTGATCTACCAGGTAGATTAGGGTTGCAGAGAGCGTCACCATCAAAATCACCGCGATTGACTCGCTGATCAATTGCTGTCGGCTAGGCCACACCACTTTGTCCAGTTCTTCTCTCGTTTCCTGGACAAACGTGTTGGGGTTAAAGCTTGCTTTTTGCTCTGGAATCGTTGCCTCGTCTTTTTTTGCCACAGTTTTTAAGCGCTCCGTCAGGTTTAATCTACGAGTGGTTTGCAGCACTACAGGCTTGAAAATTTGACCTGAAGAAACCCTAAACTTTTCTCGGCTTTGAACCAGAGTGATTCAGCGCGCCCTGGAGGACTTGAACCCCCGACATCAGGTTTTGGAGACCTGCGTTCTACCAACTGAACTAAGAGCGCACAAGCCGAACAACTCTAATCACTGCCTTGTCTAGCTTAACAGCTATTGGCGGTTTAGCCTGTAGCGATTAGTTGCGTTCTATTGAAAACTAATCGCTAGAAGCTGACATCTTAAAGCGGACGATCGAAGCGTTGCTTTAATCGGGTTGCCTTGCCCACGCGATCGCGCAGATAGTAAAGTTTAGCTCGACGAACTCGACCACGACGCAGCACTTTAATGCTTTCGATGCGGGGAGAGTGCATCAGGAAAACACGCTCTACGCCCACGTTTTGAAAGACGCGGCGCACCGTGATGTTTGCCGTAACGCCTGCGCTACCTTTGGCGATGATTACGCCTTCATAGGGCTGAGTCCGTTCTTTGTCGCCCTCTCGAATTTTGACACCCACCCGGACGGTGTCGCCCACATGGAGGATGGGAAGATCTGACTTCATTTGTTCCGCTTCGAGTGAGCGGATCAGTTCCTGCGCTTTCATAGGGCTTCAAAAAACTCACAATTGCTTATCGTAGCTCAGAGCCTGTGATCTCGTCTAGAGATTCAGCCCAATTCATATTCTACCTGCGTAAGGGCGATCTGCACAGAAATGATCGAGAAATGAGATCGCGCTCACGCAGCTTGATTCCCTGTCTTTAGTTTGTAACATGCAATTAGATGGGTCTTCTAGGAGAGATGACTTGGATGTAGCGATGGAATATGGCGTTGACGACGACGCTGAAATTGCGTCCAAATTAACACGATTCCAAACACCAGCGTAGACAACAAAACAACACTCGCTCCTGATGCAATATCGAAATAGTAGCTCAGATAAATCCCCGCAAAAGATATTGCCGCACCCAATACTCCAGAGATTACCATCATGTAACCAAAGTGATTACTGAGCAACCGCGCGATCGACGCTGGAATCACCACGGCTGAGATAATTAGCGTCACTCCTAACACTTGCAGCGTGGCAACCAGCAGAGTCGCTAACATCAGCGCAAATAGCGTGTCCATTGCGAAGACGGGAACTCCTTGAACTTGAGCGACCTCTCGATCGAAGCACCAAAATAATAAAGGACGATAAAAGACAAAGACTAATGACAGTAGAAAGATCGTTACGCCCGTGACCACCCAGAGATCCGTCGGCGAAACCCCTAGCACATTGCCAAACAATGCCGCCTCAAAGTTCTGGCTAAACTTACGATAGCTGCTGATCACGGCAACGCCCAAGGCAAAACTGGCAGTGGTGACAATGCCGATCGCCGCATCAGAATAAACTTTTCGTCCGGTCAAGTATTGAATTAATAAGGCTGCACCAAAGCCCCAAATTCCAGAACCGATGTAGAAGTTTAGCCCTAGAACATAAGTCATCACGGCTCCCCCTAAAATTGCGTGGGAAAGACCGTGAGCGATGTAGCTCATGCGGCGAGTAGTAATGTAAACGCCCATCACGCCACAAAGCAGCCCGGACATGACCCCGACCATCATGGCGCGGCTGAAGAAATCGTATTGAAAGGGTTTGAGTAAGAAATCCATGCTGCAAAGTGCTAGTTAAGCGGATCTGGAATTGTTTCGTCGGAGGGCTGGAGGCAAATCGTTTCTCAACTCGTGCAACAAAGTTGTGGCATCGCTGGAAATCAAAACGCGTTCTTCTTGACGCAGAACCAGCATATCGGCTCCAAACGTTTGCCGTAACGTTGCTGGCGTGAAGACCTCAGTAGGTTCACCCTGGCAGATTAAGCCCTGGTTAAAACACACGACCCAAGGGAGGTGCGTGGCAACTGAATTGAGATCATGAGTCGAAAGTAGGATGGATAGCCCTTGCTGGCTTAGTTCTGCGAGTAAGTGCAACAGTTCATGCTGCACATGCAAGTCTGAGCCGCTGGTCGGTTCATCTAAAAGGACGAGTTCGGGTTCGCCAACGAGCGCACGAGCGAGAAAGACGCGCTGTTGTTGTCCACCAGATAACTCTCCGATCGGTTGATGTGCCACATGAGCAACGCCCACCCGTTCTAGCAGTTCTCTGGCTACCAGGCGATCGCGCCTCGACGACCAAGGCGAAAACTGCCGATGTCGATACCGACCCATCATCACCACTTCTTCTGCCGTCACGGGAAAATTCCAGTCCACAGTTTCAACCTGTGGGACGTAACCCACTTTGGGCGGAGAAGTGCCGGGTTTGAGACGTTTTCCTCGGACTAGAATCTCTCCTTGCCAAGGATGCACAAGTCCCAGCATTGCCTTGATCAAGGTGCTTTTGCCGCTTCCGGAGGGACCGACCAGCCCAGAGAGTTGCTTGGGGTAGAGGGCTAGATTTACTCTGGTAAAAACAGGTTCAGTTTGATAGCCACAGGTCAAGTTTCTGATTTCTAACAACGGTTCCATTCAATGACCTGATTTGACTATTTAGTAGAATTTGTAGCAACGGCAGTAGGACCGACCACGTTGGCAGTGGCGAGTCCGTCAACAAGTTCTGGCTTGCCGCCTAAGTTAGTTGCAATGATGCGAAGGTTATTCGCCATCATGCCAATGTAAGTATGTTGGGGATTCTTGTTTTCGAGTGCATTTGCTGAACCCTCTCCTGGCAGTTCGTCATCAGCCGTATTCGCTGTTTTGACGTTGGCTTCCCGTGCAATTTGTTCTTCAACTTTGCTGGGATAAACTTCTGAACCAAAAATGGCAGGAACCTTGACTTTCTTAATCTGATCAATCAGTTTTGCTACGTCTTGAGCAGAAGGCTCCTTGAAGTCAGAGGGCTGAATCGCACCAATCACGTCAAAGCCGTATTCTCTCGCCCAATAAGCCCAAGAGTCGTGGTAAGTCAATAGCTTGCGGTTTTGAGGTGGAATGCTGGCGACCACTTCACGAGTTACTTTGTCAAGCTCATCTAATCGTTGCAGGTAGTTTTTGAGATTAGTTTCGTAATAATCTTTGCCTGCGGGATCGAGGGCGGTTAATTGCTGCGCTGCGAGTTTAGCATACGCCTCGGCATACTTTGGATTGACCCACAAGTGAGGGTTTGGATCGCCCTTGTCTTTCGGGAAGCTGAAATCGAACATCCATTGCTCCTGAGTAATGGTGTTGCTGCCCATCTCAAAGATTTTGGTGTCTTTAGGCTTTGTGGCGTTGGCTAATTTTTCGGTTGGGGATTCTAGGTGCAAGCCGTTGACGAGAATTAGACTGGCTTTGGAAAGAATGTCTGTATCTGAGGGACGTGGCTCAAAAGTGTGTGAGTCGGTGCCTTCGGGAATGATGCCTTTGACTTCTACGCGATCGCCTGCAATATTGCTCACGATATTGGTCAAGGGTGCAACGGTTGTAACCACTAACGGTTTCTTTTGCTCTTGCTGATTTGAAGCTTGAGCAGGAACGGAGGTCGCGGCGGGGCTAGGAGAAACTGCCGTATTGGTTGTGGGGGAGGAGTTGCAGGCGGTTAAAGTGAGGGCAAGCAGTGATAAGTAGACGAAAGCTTTCATTGCAAATTCTATTTACGGTTCTGAGTCAATCAATGTTTAGTTCAGCATTCCTGTAGAGATAAAACAATCCCCCACGAGGGCATTCAAAGCCTGTTTTTTAGACTTCTTAAGTAAATATTTGGCTTTGTTACAATAGTTCGTTCGCTTTGGATCTCTGTTCGTCTGGTCTGAACCAGCCAAACCTCCTTGAGCAATTGAGTGAAACGAGTTTGAGCATCAGCAATCTTGATGGGTGCAAAGTCATCTCCCTAATTCAAATCCAAAATCAAATCTAAAAAATATTCAGCAGTTTCTCAAGGAACCGTGATGGCTAGGGGACGAAGTTGAACCTGTTCAAACATCTTCTAATCGATTTGAAGAAAGCTAGACTGGAGCTTGTCTTAGTTTCTGCATCAACTGAAACTTTATTCGCCCAACGTCGATCGCTAAATATCTATAGTCCATTTCATTCGCCTGACTATTGATTTCACAGGTTTTTGAGCATGTCATTTTTATCTTTGCTTCGACGATATCGTGTGCCTGGTTTTCTGTTTGCCCTCTGTCTAGCAACCGTGCTTCTATCAGGAGAAATTGCGTTTTTGCCATCAGCCAGTGCTGAACAAACGCCTTCTCAAAAACCGCTTACTTCGAGCGTGCCATCTGCCTCAACGACTCAACAGGTAAAGAAGACGGTTTTAGAGAATGGGTTGACCGTGCTCACCAAAGAAGTGCCGACTGCGCCCGTGGTTACGGTGCAGGTTTGGTATCGCATTGGGTCACGCAACGAGGCTCCCGGTGTGAACGGCATCGCCCACCAGCTCGAACACTTGATGTTTAAGGGCACTCGCGATCGCCCGATTCAGTTTGGACGATTGTTTAGCGCTTTGGGCAGCCAATCAAACGCCTTTACTAGCTACGATCAGACTGCTTATTTTGGCACCGTCGAGCGCGATAAATTAAAATCGCTCCTGGCTCTCGAAGCCGATCGGATGCAAAATGCAGTGATCGGTGCGTCTCAACTCACGAGCGAAAAGCGCGTCGTCATTTCAGAACTGCAAGGCTACGAAAACAGTCCGAGTTATCGGCTCGATCGGGCGGTGATGCGAGCCGCGTTTCCCGATTCTCCCTACGGGTTGCCTGTGGGCGGCACCAAAGCCGATGTCGAGAAATTTACCGTTGAACAGGTGCGCGATTATTATCGCAATTATTACAGCCCTGATAACGCGACTCTAGTGATCGTCGGAGACTTTCAAACCGATCCGACTCTGAAAGCAGTGCAGGAATTGTTTGGCAAAGTTCCCCAATCTAAAACGCCAAGAGCGGCGGCTCAACCTCCGGCTCCTCTGGTGATGAAAGGAGCCGAAGTCAAGGCTCCGATCGTGCTCAAACAGCCCGGAAGCGCTGCCCTTCTCCAAGCCGTTTATCCACTGCCTAATATCTCTCACCCCGATGTGCCAGCGATTAGCCTGCTGGATCTAGTGTTGACTCAGGGACGTAGTTCTCGACTGTATCAATCTCTGATCGAATCGGGTTTAGCCAGTGACTACGGCGGCTATCCCGCTAACATGATTTCTGGCGGATGGTATGGGTTAAGCGCAACGGCAGCACCTGGGCAAGACTTGGCGAAAATCAATCAAACGATTCAGGCAAGCTTGGCAGACCTTCGCACCAACCCTGTGACTGCCGACGAACTGAAGCGAGCCAAGACTCAATTAAAGTCTTCTGTACTGCTGCGAAATCGCACGATCACCAGTCAGGCAAATCAGCTTGGCGATGACCAAACTACGGCTGGAGATTATCAGTTTACCGATCGCTATTTGGCGGCGATCGAGAAGGTGACTCCCGCCGATATTCAGCGAGTCGCAAAAACCTACTTTGAGCCGAGTCAGCAAACGATCGGTTTCTTTGAGCCGACTCAATTAGATGCTAGGGCTGGAGGCTCGGTCAATGCAGGTCAAACCGCAGAACAGTTCAATCTAGGGGCACCCGTCGATCCGGCTGAGGTGGCGAAATATCTGCCGCCCGTGACGCAGAGCAATCGTCCGGCTCAGGCGTTGCCCGAAAAAATCGTGCTCTCCAATGGGCTGCGAGTTCTGCTGCTGCGCGATTCTAGCACGCCGACGGTTTCGCTCAGTGGTTATCTCGATGCTGGAACTGCGTTTGATGCGAGACAGAAAGCAGGGCTTGCCAAATTGACCGCTGACAACCTGATGAATGGCACCCAAACCAGAGATGCGTTAACGCTGGCGACAACCCTCGACGATCGAGGCATTAACCTCGGATTTGATGCCAATCGAGAAGGCGTGTCGATCGGAGCCAACGCACTGGTCGAAAATCTGCCAACGCTGGTGCAAATCATGGCAGACGTGATGCAAAACGCCGTCTTTCCAGACAAAGAGCTAGAGTTGAGTCGTCAACGAGCGCTGACTACCCTCAAAGTTCAGATGGACAGTCCTGCCGCTAAAGGGCGACGAACTTTTCAGCAGACCATCTATCCGTCTAATCATCCCTTTCACAACTTCCCGACTGAGGCAAGTTTAAAGAGCATTCAGCAGCAAGATTTGCTGACCTTCTATAAAACCCACTATCGCCCCGATAAAACAACCTTAGCTATCGTCGGTGACTTCGATCCGGCTCAGGTGAAGAGTCTGCTAGAAAAAGAATTGGGCACCTGGAAGGCAACCGGAAAAGCTCCGGCGCTGACGTTTCCTGCCGTGGCGTTGCCTGCAAATGTGGTGCGTCTCTATGATGGCATTCCGGGCAAAACTCAGGCGATTACTTACCTGGGGTATGCAGGAATTAACCGCACCGATCCTCGCTACTATTCTGCGATCGTCATGAACCAAATTTTGGGCGGCGACACGCTGTCAAGTCGGTTGGGAACTGAGATCCGCGATCGTCAAGGACTCACTTATGGCATCTACAGCGGCTTCCAGGCAGGCATTCATCAAGGTCCGTTTTTGATCTCGATGCAGACTGCCCCCGAAGATGCGCCCAAAGCGATCGCCAGCACCCTCAAACTCTTGGAGCAATTCCGTAAACAAGGGGTGAGCACAAGTGAAGTGTTGACAGCACAGCGATCGCTGACCAGCAGCTATCCGGTAGACTTGGCAAACCCCGATAATCTGGCGGAGATCATTCTGATGAACGACGTGTATGGGCTAAACCCCGCAGAAATTCGTCAGTTTCCTAAGCAGATTGAAGCGGTGACTCAGGCTCAGGTGAATGAAGCCACTCAAGAGTTATTGCACCCCGATCGTCTCGTGGTCGTGACAGCAGGACCTCCGATTTCCCGTCAATAAATTGACGCGATGTGTAACTAATTTGCCCTCCTCACGCAGTGGGGCAAGCCCTCGTAACCCTTCTCCCCAAGGAGAAGGGCTTTCGGACATTTCTGGTTCCCTCTCCCGCGGGAGAGGGCTAGGGTGAGGGCAGCCTTTGCGGATGTTTCAGAAAAGTTGCACATCGCGTTAAATTGACAAAAAGATGGGGGATAATCCTAATTCGATTCATCCCTGATCCTTTGCCTACCCAGGGCTAAGCGAGTCTGCGAGAATTAAGCTACCTTAAAAGATGGTGAAGACGTGTGCTTCTCGATCGCTCCTCCACTGCTGAACTAACTGCTGATCTCCATGAATATTCTCAGTAATCTTCTTCCTCAGTCCTCTCCTAAAAAGCGCCGAGGCATTGAAATCAAGTCTCAGCGCGAAATCGAGATCATGCGGCAGGCGGCAAAAATCGTAGCCATCGTGCTCAAAGAAATTTCAGAAATGGTCGAACCCGGAATGACGACGGCTGACCTTGATGCCCACGCCGAAAAACGCATTCGAGAAATGGGAGCCACGCCTAGTTTCAAAGGCTATCACGGCTTTCCTGCCTCGATTTGCTCCAGCATTAACCATGAAGTGGTTCACGGCATTCCCAGTCGCAAAAAGGTGATTCGGACGGGGGATGTGCTGAAAGTCGATACGGGTGCCTTTTTTGAGGGCTATCACGGTGACTCGTGCATTACGATCGCCGTTGGGCAAGTCACGCCCGATGCGGCTAAACTCATTCACGTTGCAGAACAGGCACTTTATAAAGGCATTGAGCAAGTTCGAGCCGGGGCTTTCTTGCTCGATCTAGCGGGAGCCATTCAAGATTATGTCGAGGCAAACGGCTTTAAAATCGTAGAAGATTTCACGGGGCATGGGGTGGGTCGCAATCTGCACGAAGAGCCTTCTGTCTTTAACTTTCGCACTTACGAGATGCCCAACGTCAAACTTCGGGCAGGAATGACGCTGGCGATCGAGCCGATCGTCAACGTAGGCACCAAAAGTACTCGCGTGTTGCCTGATCGCTGGACGGCGGTGACGTTAGACAATTCTCTCTCTGCCCAGTTTGAACATACGGTTCTGGTGGCCGAAGAGGGCTATGAGATTTTGACCGATCGCACCAACGTCTAAAAATAAGGGATGGGTCGTGTCTAGCTTCAAAACTCATCCCCCAAAATTTCTACTCTACCAACTGCGTCACCCAATTCGAGCCATTCTCTTCACGCTGTTGCTGGGCGAGTCGCCACGTTTTTCCTTCGGTTTGCCGCTGTAAATAAACCTCAAACGGATTGTCTTTTTGAGTCACCGTCCGTTTAGAAAGTTTAAGCGTGTAGTCGTAGTTGCCCTGCACCCGATAAGCTCGCAAATCTTGAATGGTCAAAGGTTTTTGGCTCGTCACCTTAACTCGATTGACCTTTAGACTGGGCGATTCTAGCCGCAACTGCTGGCTCAATTCTTGCTGGGTTTGGGTGGCTTGCAGCGCGATCGCTCGTCGCACGATCTGAGTGCTCGGAGTCAGATTGCTTGCGCTACAGGCAGTGATTAGACTTGCTAAGATCACCGCCAAAATGATTTGAATCGATCGCCGCACGTTAGTTTCCTCAAAGCCCACTCTTAGAGTATCAGCGATACGATCAGCCTGAAAGCGACTTAGGGACACGATGTACAAAAAATCTTTTGGAGTCAGCGATGACCTCTACCGCTATGTCTCGGCGAACTCGCTGACCGAGCCTGATATACTCGCTAAACTGCGCCAAGAAACCGCCAATCATCCTCAAGCCAGGATGCAGATTTCGCCTGAGCAAGGTCAGTTTATGGGGCTGCTCGTGCAGTTGATGGGCGCTAAAAAAACGCTCGAAGTGGGCGTGTTTACGGGCTATAGTTCTCTCTCGGTGGCGTTAGCGCTGCCTGCTGACGGCAAGCTCGTCGCCTGTGATGTCAGTGATGAATACACCTCGATCGCTCGTCGCTATTGGCAAGCGGCTGGAGTAACTGACAAAATCGATCTGCACATCGCTCCTGCTTTAGAGACGCTCGATCGCTTGCTTGAAGACCAAGCCGAGACCTTTGATTTTGCGTTTATTGATGCTGACAAAGGCAACTATGAGAACTACTATGATCGTGCCTTTCAGCTCATTCGCCCTGGTGGACTGATCGCGATCGACAATGTGCTTTGGTCAGGACGAGTGGCTGATCCCGATGATCACGACAAAATTACCGAAACGATTCGGGCGTTTAATCAGAAGTTGGTGAAGGACGATCGAGTGGTTTTGAGTTTGCTGCCGATCGCGGATGGGTTAACGCTGGCGCTTAAGAAGCAGAATTGATGGATTTGTGATGGCGAAAAAACGGGAAGAGAGGCGTTCCAGCGAAACGTCTCTACGGAGGTCGGGAATTGGTTGGCGATCGCTTAGACTTTCGCGTTTTTGTGATCGTCTAAAAATTGCTCAAAATTGGGCGTGAACCGATCGGTTTGTGGAGATGCTTTGGCTTTTCGTTGCTGCTCCCAAACGGCATCTAACGCGGCGCGAGTCGCTTCATCCATCGCCAAAAAAGCCAGCGATTTGCCAGATGCTTGAGCACGCTTCATGCCTGCTAGCAAAATTGCAATGCCCTGATCATCCACACGGTTTACCCACAGCAAATCGACAATGACCGCCGCCGCGTCTACGATCGCCTGATTTAGACTACTCTGAAACGTGACTCCTGTCTCACCTGAAAGCGCTCCATGAGGTTGCAAAACCACTGTTTTAGGCGACTCGCTTAACGATTCGATATCATCAACGATTGAAAGTTCAGCAACGTGATTAGAAATTTCCATAGGTCTCTCCCCAAATAGCGTTTTGACATAAATAAGCGTGAAGCAATCAATATTTTTATTTCCTCTAACGTGAAATAAAAATGCCCTAAAACGGTCGATCGCCATCACGATCGGCTGAGATGACATTTTTGAGAATCGTTCGCCACTGCTAAACCTCTAGGAGAAGCAAAACTGTCACTGCATTACTTGAGTCAAGTTTGTTAATGTGATTAAAATAGCCAGAATACCCGAAAGTCCGAATTTATTAACTTTCCTGCAAACTATCCTTTTCAGATGTTTATCTGTCCACTTTTAGGATTCTATAGGTTATCTCCGTGACTCCCCAGACTGAACAGGCTGCTCTCCCATCGTCTTCTGCATCTACTTCAGACACCGATTTGAATGTAGTCAATCGACAGATGATCGTCATTCTCGACTTTGGCTCACAATATTCTGAGTTGATTGCACGGCGCATTCGCGAAACTCAAGTTTATTCGGAGGTGCTCTCCTATCGCACCTCGGCAGAACATCTCAAACAACTTAATCCTAAAGGCATCATTCTTTCGGGTGGTCCCAGTTCTGTCTATGACCAGGGCGCTCCTCAAAGTGATCCTGAGATTTGGAATTTGGGCATTCCCGTTTTGGGGGTTTGCTATGGGATGCAGTTGATGGTGCAGCAACTCGGCGGCGGCGTTGAGAAGTCCGATCGGGGCGAATATGGCAAGGCGAGTCTAGAAATTGACGATCCTACCGATTTGCTGACCAATGTTGACGACAACACAACGATGTGGATGAGCCACGAAGACTCGGTGACGAATCTTCCGACTGGTTTTGAGCGATTGGCGCATACGGCAAATACGCCTTGTGCAGCGATCGCCGACCACGATCGCAAACTCTATGGCGTTCAGTTTCACCCCGAAGTGGTGCACTCAAAAGGCGGGCAGGCGCTGATCCGAAATTTTGTCTATCACATCTGCAAGTGTGAGCCGACCTGGACAACGGCAGCGTTTGTCGAAGAAGCGGTGCGAGAAATTCGGGCACGGGTCGGTGATAAGCGGGTGCTGCTGGCGCTGTCGGGCGGAGTCGATTCTTCAACGCTGGCGTTTTTGCTGCATCGGGCGATCGGAGACCAACTCACCTGCATGTTCATCGACCAGGGTTTTATGCGAAAGCTAGAGCCGGAGCGATTAGTGAAACTATTTGCTGAACAGTTTCATATTTCAGTGGTCTATGTGAATGCTCGCGATCGCTTTATCAACTCGGTGAAAGGCATCACCGATCCCGAAGAAAAACGCAAGCGCATTGGGCACGAGTTTATCAGCGTGTTCGAGTCAGAATCGAAGCGGCTCGGTCCGTTTGACTATCTCGCCCAGGGCACTCTCTACCCCGATGTGATCGAGTCTGCTGACACAAATGTTGATCCCCAATCGGGCGAACGAGTCGCGGTCAAAATCAAGAGCCATCACAATGTGGGAGGGTTGCCCAAAGATTTGCGATTCAAACTCGTCGAGCCACTCCGCAAATTGTTTAAAGACGAAGTGCGAAAGGTGGGACGCTCGATCGGACTACCCGAAGAAATCGTCAACCGTCAGCCTTTTCCAGGTCCCGGTCTAGCGATCCGAATTTTGGGAGAAGTGACCAGCGAGCGACTCAATATCCTGCGCGATGCTGATTTGATTGTCCGACAAGAGATCAACCGAGCGGGAATGTATCACGATCTCTGGCAAGCGTTTGCGGTGTTGTTGCCGATTCGCAGCGTCGGAGTGATGGGGGATCAGCGCACCTATGCCTATCCGATCGTGCTGCGTTTTGTCGCTAGTGAGGATGGCATGACCGCAGATTGGGCACGGGTTCCTTACGACTTACTAGAAACGATTTCTAACCGCATCGTCAATGAGGTGCGCGGAGTCAATCGTGTAGTTTATGACATCACCTCTAAACCGCCTGGCACGATCGAGTGGGAATAAGCAAAGTAGGCAAGAATTGAGGTGCCCTTGAAATAACGGGCAGAAAAGCGAACAGCTTCGCTGCGGGGAACCCGTTCGCTAATCTTCTCTGATCAGAAACAGACGATCGCTTTTTGATTTTGGGCACGTTGAGTCGAACGTTTCTGGTCAGACTGAATGAAGAAACTTATCGTTCTTGCTTAAGCCGAAGCGTCGCAACCTGGTAGGAAGTTGATCGTTGAAAATATCGACCCGACAGAGATGTTTTAGAACGAGTCTCGATCGTGCTGGTGAGTCCCCTGGTGAGAGCCGGGGGTTTTTTTGGCTATGCGCCGTTGCTAGTGAATCGATTTTGTAAGGCGCTGACCAAGCTCTCAACGTTGGCAGTCAGTTGAGCCATGCGAACGTCTTGCTGTTCCTGATTAGCTGAGACTTGCGCCACGTCGTTTGAGAGGTCTGCAACAAACCTGCCTACTTGGTCAAGGTGTTGTTGAGTGCGGTCTTGCTGTTCTTGCATCCAGTCCTGTTTGACCTGCATATCTCGGAGGGCGATCGCGGTCGATTCAACGATCGCTTCGATCCGATCGAGCCTGTCAGGTGGGTTAGCCGTCATAATTGAGCTATGCAAGGTGTGTGATTTGGATTTTAAGCCCTGTCAGATCGTTCTGGCACGTTCGTTTAGTCTATCGAGTGCATGAACTGGTTCTCTAAGTCTCAAGAGTGGATAAGCTGTGGAAAACTGCCCAAACTCTGTGGAAAACTTCAACCAACTGTGGAAAACCTATTTTTCTACTGGTGAGCCATAGCTGATCTGATCAGATTTGTAGGTCGGTGGTTCTACATGAATCATCACCCTCACAGGGCTGTATTTTTCAGCGAGTCGGGCTTCCACTTCTTCAGTCACTTCATGAGCCGCTTGCACATCACGCGGCTCTACGATTAGGTGCATCTCAATAAAAGACTGCCGACCGACCACGCCCCGCGACGCAATATCGTGACAGTTGAGCACACCGGGCACCTGCATCGCCACTTCATAAATGGCTTCTGGCGCGATCGCCATCTCATCGACCAGCGAGGGCAGATTTTGCTTCAGCACTGACCACCCGCTGCTAAAAACCATCAGCGCGACCGGAAACGACAGCGCCAGATCTAGCCACTGCCAGTTAAACGCCCAAACGCCAACCAAACCTGCGAGAACGCTGATCGTCACCCAGACATCGCTCATCGTGTGTTGAGCATCTGCAATCAAAATCGGACTGCCTACACGTTGACCTTCCGCACGTTCATAGTAAGTGACGAAGATATTGATTCCCAACACAATCAGCAGCAGCCACAGTTCCCCGGCTGAAATTTGAATCGGCTTGCCTGTGCCCATCAGTCGCTCGATCGCCCCCTGCAAGATTTCAAAACAGGCGATCCCCAAAAATGCAGCGATCCCCAGTGCGCTCACAGCCTCAAATTTTTGGTGCCCATAGGGATGATCGCGATCGGGCATTGGTGACGAAAACCGACTGGCAACGAGTCCCAAAACGTTACTTGCGCTATCGGTCAGACTGTGCAGCGCATCTGCTAACAAACTCAATGAACCCGTTGTTAATCCTACAAATGCCTTGAGTCCTAAGACAAATAGATTCAGCAACAGAGTAATGATTAACACTCTGCGAACCGTCGATCGATTATCTACTATCACAATCACTCACCTTGCCGTTTAGCCGCTATGACATTCAGTGTAGATCCTGTAGATTGAAAATACTCTAAAGTCTTATTCGTTAAAGCTTTGAGCTATCTATAACGGGTCTAAGCTCTTGACAAGATTCTCAATTAGCATATCGATAAACCAACAAGATTCCCTCCATGACTCAAGTTTTGAGAGAGTCTTTTTGTAGATCTTTGTCATCTAGAAGCGTTAATTTTTCTTCCTAACGTCTAATCCTCAATCCTGCTTCCCAGTAGGATGAAATGACCGCAATCTTGGATGAACTGTATCTATGTCTTCTCAACTCACGTTGAATTTAGTCGAAGGCTCTATGTCTTTTCGCTTCAGTCCAGAAGCCGCTAGAGACTTAAAAGCAACCCTTGCAGAACTGATGGAGCGGCTGAAAGTCACCGCAAATAAGCCAACTCCCGGTGGCAAAGTTACGCCCCAAAAGCCTGTGGAATATCGCTATGCAGGCGACGTTTTTTTAGAAGTCTTTTGTAACCCCAATATTTGGGCAAGTCCCTTTGCTGCCAAGGTGCTGATCACGCTGAGAGACGATCGCATTCGCATCACTACCGAAGCCGAACTGAGCCGCGTCAATGACGATATCAGTCAATATCTAGAGCAGACGGGCTAGGAAATCGTTCTGAACGGTGGATCTTGACCCTTACAGTAAGATTAGAGCAACGACTTCTCTATTCATCTTTCATATAAGCCATGAATGATACGGTCCTCCAACTGTTGAAGAAAGGGTTTCGCGTCACGATCGGGGCAACCGCCACGCTGATCGAGGTGCTACAAGACCCTCAAAGACGTGAGCAAAATTTATCAAGACTCAGGCGAGAGCTAGATCAACTGGCGCAAGAGTGGGCTGAAAAAGGGGAAATGACTGAGCAAGAAGCCCGCAGTTTTGTAGACACCCTAATCGCTCAACGTCGCGCTGAGAGCGATCGGGCTGCCTCTGAAGCGATCGTGACGACAACGGCTGTCCCCGTTCCGCCCCCTTCATCAGAGGTGCTTGAGCTGCAAGAATTAACCGCACAACTCGCCGCCATTCGGGCAGAGTTAGCGCATCTGCGAGAACAAAGAGAGCAATAGAGCTTTGGTGCTTACAGCAAGTCTGAATACTGGGTCGAGATTCAGCGGACTTAACCCAAAAAGAATGCAGAATTACAGGCGACGCTATTGATGAGCTAATGCAAGGAGTGTGCTGTGGAATTAGCGACCACCTTAAAAAGTCAGACCGTTCGCAATCAAGTGCGAGAAGTTGGCATTAACGGTAATTATTGGTATGCGATCGCGTGGGCAACCGATCTTAAACCTGCAAAAATTCTGACAGCAACGATTTGGCAAGCGTCAATCGCCCTCTTCCGCGATCGACAAAATCAGATTCAAGCCGTCGAAAATGTTTGTCCTCACAAAGGCGTTTCGCTCGATCAGGGCAAAGTTTTAGGAGATGTGATCGCGTGTCCCTATCACGGCTGGGAGTTTAATGGACAGGGCGAGTGTCTCAACATTCCCTACTTTCCGCCCGATCAAAAGCTGCCCTGCGTTCAGATGCGAACTTTTCCCGTGCAGGAAAAATATGGCTTAATTTGGGTCTTTCCCGGCGATCCTGCTTTGGCAGAGACGCAACCCATCATGGAAATTCCAGAATATGACGACCCCAACTGGCTGCTGATCCCGATCGGGGCAAACTTTAAAGCGCACTTCTCGATCTGCAATGAGAACACGATGGACGTGTTTCACGGTCATCTTCACAAAAATCTGCAAGGTTGGTTCGACCCAGTGCTGTTAAAGCTTCGAGAAACTGAAAACTCGATCGAAGCCAACTATCAGCTTTCCTACACTGGTTTCGTGAGTCAACTGTTGGGGCTAAGTCAATCAGCCGATCGAGTCACGACAAAAGTGATCTCGGTTGACTATCGCTATCCCCATTACGTCAGCCATCTTCCAGGGATTTCATCGCTCTATTTAATGCGGTTGCCGATCGCGCCTCAAGAAAGCCGCTCGTTCTCGCTCTTATTTCTCAAACTAGGATTGCCTCCGGGGTTGCTAAAAATTCTGCGTCCGGTTTTGCAGCCCCTGATTCTCAATCTTCTGGTTTTGCGCTTTCTTAAACAAGACATCGAAATGATTGAGAGTGAGCAAGAAAATTATTTGAGAAACCCTCAGCGCCGCTATGTGGAAGTCAACCCCGCGATCGCCGCAGTGCAGCGCCTGATCGTGCGGCAATATGAGCAGTTTGTCCGCCCTTCGCCCGTCAGTTCCCAAACCCCGTCTGACTCCCCAATTCCTCAAGAAACCTCGACTTGATGACGACAGGAAAGATTCGATTCCCTGCGACTGCCGCAAAACGGATTGTTCGTGATCTCTGCAATTGAGGCACGATCGCATACATTACAGAAGAGTGGGTAGGAATTTAGAGTCCCTTCCGAGAACTAAGTTTCATGCTCCGATGTTCCCTCTCATCCACCTTATGAGAATCAAACCTATGCCGTTTTCAAACTGGCACAGAGGCACCGTTGCCCTGATGCTATCGGTCGTTTTGCTGCTCACAGGCTGTCAGCCCAAAGCCCCTTCGCAATTTTCTCAAGCACAGCAAGACAGCAGCAAAAAAGGAGTGACTGCCGTTGCCAAAGATGCTACTCAAGGCAGCGAGTTTAACAAATTTTTCCCTCGCCCTGCTGCTGGCTATGCCCGCACGTTTAGCCAAGAGAAAAAAGGATTTGCTGAAGCGAAACTCAACAAAGACGGCAAAAACGTCGCGATGCTGTCGATCAATGACACAACGGGCATTGCGGGATCTGCCCAAAAATATGCGGCAGCAACCGAAAAAATCGCTGGATATCCCGTCACCAATCTCGGCAACCAAACGGCGGTGTTAGTGGGCAAATATCAGGTCAAAGTTCAGTCTCGTGACCCGTCATTTGACAAGACCGATCGCCAAGCTTGGCTGCAAAAATTTGACCTCAAAGGGCTAGAAAAACTCAACTAGCCGCGATCGAACTCCACCACCGAGCAGGAATTTTTCATGAGCAAATCCATTTTTGAACTTGTCGATCAGCTTCCGACTGGAGGCACTACGGTGACTGCACTCAACGCCCTTGATTTTGTGATCCCTGGGCAGTGGCAGAACTTGACGGGCTTCACCAACACCATTCGGGCAGTTACGGGCGAAACCGACGAGGCAATGATTCAAGCGATCGGAGAGCGAGCCGTCTATCTCTATAATGATGAGTCGCAGGGCTATCAGCGCGCAATGTGGCTTTATCAAACCGTCGATAATGCCGCAGGTGCTTTGGGCGCAGCCGCGATGGCAAATAAAATCGGTCAAGACATTTCGTTTTTAGGATTTTTGGGCAATCTCACTCCCAAACCTGAAAAAGTCCAGAGTCTCGACCTGTGCATCAAGCTCGTGGTCGAACTGGTTGCATTCTGCCAAATTAACGGCATCCCCGGTGACAGCATTGGCGATTTTTTGGGCGCATTGGGCGACTACAGCGGCGAATCGCTGATGCGGATGGCGGCGCTCGTCTGCTTTGACGGCATCATTCCCCTAGGACCCAACTTTATCAATATGGGTCTGTCCACCATTCAGCAAACGACTCCCGATGATTTGCAGCATAACCCAAGCTTTAAGAGCGTCAGCAGTCTGATTCCGGGTGGCAACCCCGCAGGTCAACTGGGCTTTATCACTCAAAGCTTTGATTCGGTCAAAGGCTGGATGGGCGATTTTGTCAGTTCTCGTAGCCTGACTCAAGAAGGGCTGTTGAGCCACGTCAAACAATATGTCGATATTTCTGTTGACAAACTCGATTATGTCGGCGCGTTTCTTGATGTCGCTGTAAAATACTACACCCACACCGGAACTCAAACGCTGGCTCGTCGGTTGGTCGAACGGGCAGTGGCAGAAATTTGATCCCAGCGTGCAACCAAATTGAGCAAAAGACCGTCCGTTATGGGAAGTGCATCCCCGATCGCCGCTAACGGGCAGTCTTTTTCTGCAATCAGTGACTTTGAACTCACTTAGTTAGAGTGCTTACTGATAAGCTGGATTCAGACAATTGACTAATTGACGTATGGTTCCTATGTTTCAGCTTTGTATCGACGAGTTAGCGAAATTCTTCGCAAGCCAAACATATAGCTGGATCAGTTGCGATGCGCTTGGCGCAGCTTTATAGAATCGCTGTCTAGAAAAAGGTGGAGAGGAGTTTACTGTGCAAGTTGTCAAGGAGTACGTGCGGCGCTGGTACGAAAGCGGCTTAGATCCCGATGAGTACATTTGTCACAAACGCCAGGGAAATTTTGTCGAGATCGAGGAGGCTGAAACGGGAAAACGCCGTACCGTTCTCACCTTTTGCACCAATGATGTTTTGGGGTTAACCCAAGAAGACTCGGTGAAGCAAGCTGCCGTTGATGCCATCTGGCAATATGGAACGTCTAACAGTTCTACCTCGGTGCTGAGCGGTCGCATTGATTTGCATCGTCAGCTAGAGAATGAGATTTCAGCGTTTAAGCATCTGCCCCACACGCAGCTTTTTCTAAATGCGTGGATGGCGGTGCAGGCGTTAATGGATGCGTTTTGTCATTTGGCGATTCCGGTTTCGGGCTTTCAAAACGATCGTGAGACGCTGATTTTGACCGATGTCTTAAATCACGGCTGCATCGTCACAGCCGTCGCCAATGCGGGAACTCGCTCTGGCAAGATGTTTGGGCATAGTCCGAGAGTGCGGGTGCGGGCATATCGTCACTGCGATGTCGAAGATCTGGCACGCAAGTTGAAGCGATATGCTCAACCCAACGATCGCATCCTCGTCATTTCTGATGCAGTGTTTTCGATGGATGGCGACATCGCGCCTCTGCCTGAGATGATTGATGTACTTGCCAACTACCCTGATTCAGTATTGGTGATGGATGAGGCACACGCGAGTGGCGCGATCGGGGCAACAGGTCGTGGCATTTACGAGCATTTTGGGCTAACTCCGCAAGACGCGATCGATCGGGGAATCACGCCTCTGATCATGACGACGTTCTCAAAGTTTGCGGCATCTGCAGGCGCGGCAATCAGCACCCATGTGCCCGAACTCAAGCCCTTGCTGAATGTGTCGCCCACCTCGATCGGAACGATTTCGCTCCCTGCTCCCACGACGGCAGCCGCCTTGGAGAGTATTCGGATCGTCACCAAAGAACCCGATCGAGTCAGACTGCTGCAAGAGAATACGCGCTACTTGCGATCGCAGCTTGAGGCTGATGGCTTTGCGGCGATCGGCGAAACCAATGTTGTTCCGGTCTTACTGCCGCCCGAACTCAATCCCAAAGTCTACGCGAGAGAATTGCTAAACTGCGGAGTTTGGGTGTCTCCGATTTGGTTTATCGCCAAACCGAGAATTCGCATCACCGTTAACACGCTGCACACCAAAGAAGAGATGGATCGCTTGGTAACCAGCATGGTGAAGATGCGTGATTTGGTCTACAAGCCAACGATTAGCGCCTAGTTTAGCCGCTTTAGTAAAGTTGACGATCGTTCTTTTCTGGGCGATCGTTTTTTGTAAGCTACACAACTCTGAAAAGTGAATTCAACAAAGGCTGGTATATCAGACCTCCTGCACAAATACTTCGCCCTCACCCTAGCCCTCTCCCTAAGGAGAGGGAACAAGAGGTTCTAGCTCCCTTCTTCCTGGGGAGAAGGGTTGGTGAGGGCTTGCCCCACTTCATGAGGAGGGCTGTCCAGATTCGTGCAGGAGGTCTATTCTCCATAATGGTCTTAAAAACCATCAGCAGTTCAGAAAAGGCTATCTCCCTGTGAATTCTCCTGTGGACCCAACTGCTTTTCAGGTGATTTTAGTCACAAATGCGGCAGAACAGAAAATGTTTCTGGATGTCCCGATCATGGTGTATGCTCACGATCGTAACTGGGTATCTCCGCTTCGCAGTGACGTTGCTAAAAAGTTCGACTCTAGCAATCCTTTTTTTCAATACGGTAGACTTCAGCAGTTTGTTGCGATTCGGGAGGCAAAACCCATCGGTCGAATTGTGTCGGCAGTCAACGATCGATTGGTCGATCGTGAAGGCAAAAACATCGGTATTTTTGGCTTTTTTGAGTGTGTTGAAGACTTTGAGGTTGCCCAAGCTCTTTTAAGTGCCGCTTCTCAATGGTTAAGAGAGCAGGGAATGACTGAAGTTCGAGGACCGATCGATCTTTCAACTCACAACAATTGCCTATTTCTAGTAGACGGCTTCGATTCGCCGCCGATGGTGATGATGCCCTACAATCCTGCGTATTATCCCAAGTTTTTAGAGCAAGACGGCTGGCACAAAGCGAAAGATGCCTACGCTTATGACTTTCCGCTTGATAAACCGCTCTCTCCAGAATTTGAGAAAGGATATAAAATTGCGTGTAAATCTGGAGTCAACTTTCGCCCCTTGCGAACCAAAGGCGAAGGGTTTGAGCAAGATGCGATCGGTCTCTATAATTTATTTACAAAAGCCTTTTCTGACAACTGGAGTTCGACCCCTCGCACTCAATCAGAGTTTTTAGACGAGGCAAAATCGCTGCAAAGTTTGGTCGATCCCGATGTGTTTCCGATCGCTGAATACAACGGTGAAATGATTGGCTTTTGGATGGGGTTGCCCGACTACAACATTCCTCTTAAACACGTTAATGGCAGTCTCAACTGGCTCGGAATCATCAAGTTTCTCTGGCATCGTCGCCAAATTGATCAAGGGCGAGTCATTGCGATTTGTTCGCTTCCAGAGTTTCGCCGCAAAATGGTTCCGCTCGCGCTAATCTACTTAGGCATGAGTGGCGGAATTCAAAAGGGCAAACCCTACAGACGAGCAGAGCTTTCTTGGGTTTATGAAGACAACGCGGCATCCCGTAAGTTGATTGAAGCCTCTGGAGGCAAAATCTATAAAACCTATCGCATGTATGAAAAGACGCTGGTTTAGAAGGTGAATTATGAAGGCACTCGTCACTGGGGCAAATGGCTTTACAGGTTCCCACTTGGTCAAAGCACTTCAAAAACGAGGCGATTCTGTCGTGGGTCTGGTGCGAAAATCGAGTAACTTGAATCGATTAGCAGATTGCTCGATCGAACTCATCTATGGCGACATCACCGATCGAGCCGCTCTCACCCAAGCGATGCAAGGAGTCGATACCGTTTTTCACACCGCTGCCTATGTTGAACTCGGACTCGTCAACGCGATCGAGATGGAGCGAGTCAACGTCGAAGGCACTCGTGCAGTTCTAGAAGTGGCTAAATTGGTTGGCATTTCTAAACTGGTCTATTGCAGCACGATTGGGATTTTTGGTGACACTCAAGGCACCGCGATCGACGAAACCTTCAGGCGAACTCAAAAAGATTTTTCGTCTGCCTACGATCGCACAAAGTATGACGCTCAACAACTCGTTGACCAAGCTGCTGCTAAAGGATTGCCAGTGGTCAGCGTCATGCCTTCGGGGATCTTTGGTGTAGACGATCCGCACTTTATGCCCGTCCTCAATACCTTTCTCAAAGGACGGCTGAAAGTGTGGGCAGGCGGACAACGCATCACCGGAATTGTCCATGTAGATGATTTAGCTGAAGCGATGATTCTTGCTGTCGATCGAGGTCAACTTGGCGGATATTATATCCTCTCGTCTGGAGATTTAACGACTCGTGAAATGTTTGAGATTTTCAGCCAAGAGACTGGAATCTCTGCCCCGACGGATGCTCCTGAACCTGTTGTTCGGGTCGTTGGCACTGTCTTAGACGTGATCGGTCGCACCTTTTCGTGGCAACCTCCGATCGACCGAGAACGAGTTCATTATCTCTACGATCGCTGTGTCCGAGTCGATGCCTCTAAAGCAAGACGAGAGCTTGGCTGGAATCCCCGATCGGTTGAAGACACACTTAAAGAATTAGTTAGACGGTAATCACAATAAAAAACCCCGCCAAATGACAGGGTTAGAAGGCTTACCAAATCAAAGCAACGTTCAGGAAATTTCCCCAATGGTTACTCTGTGTCAATCTAGAAGAGTCAAATAGGGCAGTACTCCCACAGCGATCGCTGATTTGTAAGAAAAAAGCCCAGCAATCGCTGGGCTTCTTCAAAACCTATCCAACACCAATGGTTAGAAGGTGAAGGTCGTTCTTACTGTGCCGATCACAACGTTATCGTTGTTGCTATTCTGACCAGGATTAATGATCCAAATCACACCAGGCGTGATCGAGATGTTGTCATTTAGCTGGTACTTATAAAAACCTTCCAGGTGGATAGGAACGCTGTTGCCCACACCAGCGGCTCTCTGAACGGCAGTCGGGTTAGAAAGATAAGGCTCTGCACCTGCCATCAAACCCAAAAGATTGCCTTTCTTACCAAAGTCAGGGAATGCCAGCCCAGCACCATAAGTCCAGATAGTGCGAGAACCATATCCATCCCCAATAAAGTCAGCGTTGATGTATGATCCAAAGCCGTTTATCACAATTTTAGGGCTAAGTCTAAAAGCAACTTCGGCTCCGTAGGCATTAACTCTAGCTGGGACAACCGTGATAGGTGTCGCGCCCGTTGTGATAAATCCTTGGTTTGCAAACAAAGTACCAGAAGCACCAGTACCGCCATTTCCAGTGTCAAAGATCGCCGATCGTCTGTAAGCATTGACATAAGTCAAACCCAAACTTAATGCTTCACTGGGCTTGAAGGTTATCTGACCCAGTGCAGAGTAACTGCCGTTAAACAAACCATTCCCACCAGAAGGATTGTTTGCGCTAGCGACAGTCGCGCCAAGAGCATTACCGATGGTGTCACGACCGTTTGAATTATCCGCCAAATAGCCAGCGCTAATCGTAAATGCTGGGGTCAGTTCAAAGTTCACACCTGCTCCACTACCACCACCAATCAGGTAGATGGGGTTGCGTTGAGCAAAGACCGAAAGAGGACCTGTCCCACCGTCAAAGGCATCAAGAGCAGGGCTAACGGTTGGCGCATAGTCATAGTGCAGACCTCCCACCGCCGGGATATAAACCCGAACCTTCTCAGTGATGTTGAAGAAGTATGCAACCCAGTCAGCATAAATTTGGTTGCCACCCGTGTTGCCAAAGTTGAAGGTTTGAATCCCTTCAGAACCACCACCCGGCGTTACAAACCCGCCGACTGAGTTTGGTCCAGCTGCATTTCCGGCTGCAAGACGGGTGACCAGCAAGTCTTTACCCGTAAAGCTGGTGTTTAACGCAAGACGAACCCTGTCTTGGAATACGGTGTTGTTGCCACCCGTGCCTCTAACTCCAAACTCATCGGTGATTGCAAAAATTGCTTCACCCGCTAGCTTGGTGGTTGTAGAGAACTGCTGCTTCTCTAGCGTTGAGGTACGAGCTTCTAGCGCATCGACACGACCCCGTAGAGTTGCCAATTCCGCTGCAAATTCTTCTTGGAGCTTTTGCAGGGTTGCCAAGTCTTCTTTCTTAACCAGGTCAGCCGTTGAGGCTGCGATTAGTTCGTTAACTCGATTGAGACACGAATTTAAACCTGCCGCAAACTCAAAGCGGGTTAAAGCGCGGTTTCCGCGATAGGTCTTGTCAGGATAGCCTTCGATACAGCCGTAGCGCTCGACTAGAGACTGCAAGGCTTGAAACGCCCAGTCTGTCGGTCGAACGTCAGACAGTTGAGACACAGAAGTGACTTGCCCAACCGATGCGCTAGACTTTCCTTCACGGCTGTAGCGATTGATTTGATTGATCGAGTCCGTTTCAGAACTGGGTGCAGCAGGAACCTGAGCAATTTGAATCGGAGCAGCCTTGTCTACCTTGATCTCTGCTGATTTTGCAGAGATTTCTAGCTTAGGCTGATTAACTTCAGGAGCCGCAACTTCGGCAACGCGGAGGTTTTTGACGCTAACAGATGGTGCAGCGAGTGCCTCAATTTCTTGAGATTTAGCTTCGATCGCAGATGGAGAGGATGAAACCACCACTGGCTTTTCTGCGGCGATCGCGCCTGAAGAAACCGCTAGAGCAGCACCCAAAATTGCTGGGCTGATGACCAATGAACTCAACAGAAGTTTAAACATGAATATTTTCCTCACACCTACTGAATAGAGCGGCTGTTTAAGCCTTCTATAGACTGTAATCTGAACTTGTGAACGACAGCAAAATCAAAAAGCCTACTCAAGACTACCACTTGAGCGTTTAGATACTGTGTGGTAAATCACAAATGAACAAGTAACTCTGGAGATGATAGCAGATGTTTGTCCTAAGCGCATTTCACTTTCAACAAACGTGGATTCCAAAGAAGTATTCACTGGCTCTATGTTGCCTTAAGCCTTTCAAAAGTGCCCTTGAGTCGCCTCTATCGAAAGGAATGTATGCTGTCGAAAAGCCACCGATTCTCTAAAGCTTTACGGCAACCAATTGCTATCTATCTCAATAGTTGCTAATGTCGCCCTTTAAAAAACTATCCGCTCCTGCTCTAAAGAATCTTGGTAAACCAAAAAACTCTGGGGAGCAGGAGCGGTGTAGCGGGTCTTCAGATTGAAACTAGACTGCCGGAAGGGACTCCAGGCTAGTCAGCTGTCATGGATGAGCTATCTCTACCAAGGTGGAAGATCTAACTCTAGAGAACAGCCCCGGCGCGCAGCCAGTTCAACACAATCTGATGACCCAAGCGTATACTACTATCTGACATGGGCATCACCTCCTATTGCCTAATCGGCTTTAGTATCAAGGGTTTACAACGTCAAGGTCAGGCAACCTGTACCTCTTTAATTAAGATAACACAGACTTTTTCGCGTGTGGGGTGGTTTCATAAAAAAGCTCCCACCATAAACGGCAGGAGCAGTGAAAAAGATGCGTACTGAATCTTAGAGAGCGTTACCGCGAGGCAGAACCTCTTCAGGGAATACAAATTTTTCGTGAGGCTGGTCTTGAGAAGCCATCCAAGCGCGGATGCCCTCATTTAGCAAGATGTTCTTGGTGTAGA
>NZ_LXYR01000027.1 GCF_001650195.1 Phormidesmis priestleyi BC1401
AGTGACTCGCCCTTTGTCCTCTCGATGACGAGTGTCAAACGGCGGGCGCTCACCGCTCATCTGCTCGACCGATTTATTACTCAGTTAGACTTGGAGCAATACTCCGGACAAAATTTGAGCAGATTTTAAGGCTCAAACCCTTATTCTGCCGTGGACAAGATCTTTTTTTCCAAGTCAGAGGCAGAGCTAACTCTGAAAAAATAGCTCGATCCTTGAACCATAAACTCTGAAAGCCTTGTGGAACCGTTCAAAAAAATGTCCGGAGTATTGACTTGGAGCCGACTGCGATTAAATCTCACCCCAACTATCCAACCCTACTGTCCTACGGCTCTATCGCTGCCTGAAATTGTCCGAACCATTGTCTAATAAAATCAATCCAAAACGATCGGAGAGCTATATTGCCATTTGTGATCGTAATTCCTGCATGAATGTTTCACCCTCGACGACTTCACCTCGATCGAGTTGAGCAATCCCAATCTCTACGTCTCGTCTCAGTTCTTCAAACCGTCTTTGGTAAGTCTGTCGCTTTTCAAGCAGCCTGATTCCTGCATCAACCACTTCGCTAACCGATGAAAATCTGCCCGTTTCAAGTTGCTGCTGGATGAAGTGTTCGGCTTCCGAAATTAGCAAAATATCCATAAGGTCACGAGTCATCTAGATTTTTTACAGTCTATCAATTCCTGTCGGTTGGGTGCGCCCAACCGATTAAAGACCCCAAGATCGGGCATAATCCCCAGCAAACTACAATAAGCCTACTCAATACTGTTAGAAAGTTTATGGCTCTCGAAATTGGCGATGCTGCACCTGATTTTAGTTTGTCCGACACCCACGGCAACCGGGTGCAACTTTCGGACTTAAAAGGCAAGCGCGTCGTGCTTTACTTCTACCCGCGTGACAGCACGCCGGGATGCATCAAAGAAGCCTGTGGTTTTCGAGATGCTTACGCAGAGTATCAAGCGCAAGATGCGATCGTGTTGGGCATCAGCACCGACGACGCAAAATCTCATGCAAAATTTGTGACGAAATATGGTCTGCCGTTCCCGCTGCTGTGTGATCAGGGCGGAAAAGTGGCGGAAACCTATGAAAGCTATGGCTTGAAGAAGTTTATGGGCAAAGAATATTTGGGAATCAGTAGAAATACGTTTGTCGTCAGTGCGGATGGTACGATCGAGCAGATCTACAAAAAAGTCAAGCCAGAAATTCACGCAGCTCAAGTTCTGAGCGATTTATCCTGATCGAGATCATATTCTGGGATCTTTTAAGATGAACTGCTCTACTTTTGAGATTCAGAACGATGGGCTTCTCGATCGGGCTGTGGTTCGTTTCTGCCTCTATAGTTTTGTCGTAACTTTTTAATCCATGCAGCGGTTGTGGCACTTTACTCAAGCTGTTTTAGGGATCATCTTTCGCCATCCCATCACAGGCACTAGCATTATTCCCATCTTGCCCGATGGTCGAATTGTGTTGATCCGTCGTCGCGATAATGGGCTGTGGAGCCTACCCGGCGGCATGGTCGATTGGGGCGAAAATATCCCCACTGCCGTGCGGCGAGAATTGACGGAAGAAACGGGACTAGAGTTGGCTCAGATTCGTCGCCTCGTGGGGGTTTATTCAGCGCCCGATCGTGACCCCCGCATTCACTCAATCTGTGTCGTCGTCGAAGCCGATGTTCAGGGAACAATGCAGATTCGCGATCCGCTCGAAGTCTCTGATGTGCAGGCATTTGACCCCGATTCAATTCCTGAAGGTCGTCTGGCTCACGATCACCGACAGCAGTTGCAAGACTACTTTAAGGGGCAAACCACGCTAGACTGAGCGCTTTCTAATTGATCGCAGTCCCCAAACCCATAAATTTGAGTCAACGATCATCTGACTTGCAAGTTTTGGCGATCGCGGCTGCATACATCTATCCAGAAGATGACCGTCTCCCCCCGTGAAGACGATGACGCTTTGAGGAAACCGGGTTTGCCAATCTTCGATAAAACTTTGAACGCCCGCTAAAACCGTGTGCAGAATGCCGCTCTGAATCGCCTCGATCGTGGTCATCGCCCAACGATCGGGCAACGTCATCTCCTCGATCACAGGCAACGCAGAGGTTTTTTGCCCCAACATCCGAAACTGTAGCTGCAACCCTGGTAAGATTGCCCCGCCTACAAACCGCTGTTGCTCGGCTCCAGTAAACGTCAGGGCTGTGCCGCCATCAATGACTAAAATCGGAGAGCCGTAAGTCTCGATCGCGCCCCAAACCGCCAAAGCCCGATCAACACCCAAGGTAAAGTAAGTGTTTTGGAGCGGAATCTGATCCAGCGCGATCGTCCTGAGGTGGGGATACGTCTCCCACAGTTGTGCCTGTTCAGCCACCACGGATACGATCCAGAGTTCGGGTAGCACCTCCCAAGTGGGCAAATTTGCTGGAGAAACGTCCTCAAAAGTGAACCGACTCTCAGTCAGCAACTCAATTGTTTCTATTGAACAATGAGGGGTATTCCAGGTTCGTCGCAGCGTGTCATCGGTCATCCAAGCCCAGTGCAACCGAGAATTTCCGACGTTCAACGCC
This sequence comes from Phormidesmis priestleyi BC1401, assembly GCF_001650195.1. GTDB lineage: Bacteria > Cyanobacteriota > Cyanobacteriia > Leptolyngbyales > Leptolyngbyaceae > Phormidesmis_A > Phormidesmis_A priestleyi_B. The sequence goes on from NZ_LXYR01000027.1 coordinate 2,558, forward strand.
AGCCAATTTTGAATCATACCAAATTAACCAACAAACCCGACCCCGTAGAGACGTTTCGGTGAAGCGTCTCCCAAACGATCGTGCCATAACCGACCCTCGATCACATTCAAACATCGAAAACATCTCCCCGATCGTCCCACCCTCGATCGCCTTCAGAAACCCAAAGGGTTCCCCATTTCCTCTATTACTTTGATAGAGAAAGTTCTGGGTATAACATTTTTTGATAGGTACCTTTACTTATTAGAACTTTACAAAGTCGCGTTTTCTAAGGGAAGATTAGAATCAGAGGGAAATATAATTTCACAAAACGTTGTCGGGAGGCAATTATGGTAGCACTCATTGATCGCGCAAGCGCTAGCCAGCCCGGTCGTCCTTTGCGACGGCTGACCATTCAGACCGTGGATGTTGTAACCGACACGACGACCCTACGATCGCTCGATTGGGATCGCGATCGCTTCGACATTGAGTTTGCCTTAGAGAATGGCACCACTTACAACTCGTTTCTAATTCGGGGCGAGAAAATTGCCCTCGTCGATACCTCTCACGAAAAGTTTCGTCAACTCTATCTCGATGCCCTGCAAGGGCTGATTAACCCTGCTGACATCGACTATCTGATTATTAGTCACACCGAACCCGATCACAGCGGATTGGTGAAAGATGTTCTGCAGCTTAATCCTGAGATTACGGTGGTCGGCGCGAAAGTTGCGATTCAGTTTTTAGAAGAACTCGTGCATCAGCCGTTTAAGCGTCAGGTGGTCAAGAACGGCGATCGCCTAGATTTGGGCAACGGTCACGAGTTAGAATTTGTCGCCGCACCCAATTTGCACTGGCCTGACACCATTTTCACCTTCGACCACAAAACTCAGACCCTCTATACCTGTGACGCGTTTGGGATGCACTTCTGCGACGATCACACCTACGACGAAGACCTAGAGTTACTTGAGCACGACTATCGCTACTACTACGATTGTTTAATGGCACCCAACGCCCGATCGGTGCTGGCTGCCCTCAAGCGGATGGCGGCACTGCCCGAAATCACGACGATCGCCACAGGTCACGGTCCTCTGCTGCGTCACAATCTTAAAGAACTCGTCGGACGTTACCAGGAATGGAGCCAGACCCAGGCGAAAGCGGCGACAACAGTTGGCATATTCTACGTGGCGGAGTATGGCTATAGTGACCAAATTGCGCAGGCGATCGCCAACGGCATCACTAAAACGGGTGTGTTGGTCGAACTGATGGATCTGCGCGTTGCCGACCCTCAAGAGGTGCGGGAATTAGTCGAAACCTCTACAGGTCTCGTGATCGGCATGTCGCCTCAACTGGGAGACTTTGCTGCCAACGCAAAAGCCGGACTCAGCACAATCTTTGCTGCGACGACTGCCAAACAATCCGTCGGCTTATTTGAGGCGGGTGGCGGCGATGATGAATCGGTCTATCCGATTCGCAATCAGTTTCAGGAAATTGGGTTAACGGAGGTGTTTCCTCCAATTCAAATTAAAGAACTGCCCAGCGAGGCAACCTATCAACTCTGCGCTGAAGCCGGGACTGACTTGGGACAGTGGCTCACCCGCGATCGCACGGTCAAACAAATGAAGTCTCTTGATGGTGAACTCGATAAAGCGCTCGGTCGCCTCAGTGGTGGGCTTTACATCATCACTGCCAAAAAGGGCGATATTTCTAGCGCCATGTTAGCCTCCTGGGTGTCTCAAGCCAGCTTCGAGCCGTTGGGGATCACGATCGCCGTTGCCAAAGATCGCGCGATCGAATCGTTTATGCACTTGGGCGATCGCTTTGTGCTCAACGTCTTAGAAGAAGGCAACTATCAGATGTTGACGAAGCACTTTTTAAGGCGATTTGCGCCCGGTGCCGATCGCTTTGCCGATGTGAAAACCTATCCCGCGACCAATGGTTCCCCCATCCTGGCAGACTCTTTGGCATACATTGAGTGCGAAGTCGTCAGCCGGATGGAATGCAGCGATCACTGGATCGTTTACAGCACAATTAACGCTGGGCGGGTCGCTAAATCTGAAGCGCTAACTGCCGTTCACCATCGCAAAGTCGGCAACCACTACTAACTTCTTTTTTATGGCTGACATTAGACCTAAAGACGTTCAAGTTGCTGAGATTGGAGCAGAAACCCTGGTGCTGAGATCGCGCACCTGGGATCGGCTCAAATTTGAGATCGAGTACTCTCGCCAACGAGGAACGACCGCAAATTCTTACTTGATCCGGGGAGAAAAAACGGCGCTGATTGATCCGCCGGGTAGCTCTTTTACGGACATTTTTCTCAAAGAACTGCATGATCACCAATATTTTCAGAAGCTGGATTATGTGATTTTGGGGCACGTCAATGCCAATCGGCTAACGACGCTGAAGCGATTGATAGAGCTTGCGCCACAAATGACGATCGTCTGCTCAAAGCCCGCCGCGATCGCCCTCAAAGCCGCCTTCCCAGATCAAGACCTGCGGATCAATGCCGTCCGAGGTGAAGAAGTTTTAGATTTGGGCAAAGGGCACGAGCTACAGTTTGCCTTTGTCCCGACTCCTCGCTGGGTTGACGGACTCTGCACCTTTGACCCCGCGACTCGCATTCTTTACACTGACAAGCTGTTTGGTGCCCACCTTTGCGACGATCCCATCCTCGACGAAAACTGGAAGCAGCTAGACGAAGATCGTCACTATTATTTTGACTGTCTCCACGCGTCGCAGTCACGGCAGGTCGAAGCTGCCCTCGACAAAATCGCTGCTTTCCCCGCCAAAATCTATGCCGTAGGTCACGGTCCGTTGGTGCGCTACAGTTTGAGCCGCTTTAACCTCGACTATCGGCAGTGGTGCGAGCAGCAAAAAACTCAAGAACTCTCGGTTGCGATTCTCTTCACATCCGCCTATGGCAACACTGCAACCGCAGGGCAAGCGATCGCCAAAGGACTGACTCAAGCCGAGGTCGCGATCGAGTCGATTAATTGCGAATTTGCTGCCCCGTCTGAAATTGTGGCGGCGATCGAGCAGTGTGACGGCTTCATCATTGGGTCGCCCACCCTCGGCGGACATGCTCCGACCCAAATTCAGACCGCACTAGGGCTAATTCTCTCAACTGCCTCCAAGACAAAACTGGCAGGGGTGTTTGGCTCCTATGGCTGGAGTGGAGAAGCGATCGACCTCCTCGAAAGCAAACTGCAAGATGCCGGATATGGTTTTGGGTTTGACTCAATTCGCGTCAAGTTTAAGCCGAGTGACGAAGTGCTAGAACAGTGTGAAGCCGCAGGTGCCGAATTTGCTCAAGCGTTGAAACGAGCAAAAAAGGTGCGGGCACCGCGTCAAGTGGCTTCGGCAGGGCAGGGCGATCGCACCGAGCAAGCCCTGGGGCGAGTCGTCGGTTCGCTCTGTGTGGTTACAGCCAAACAGGGAGACAGCGCTGCTGGAATGCTCACCTCTTGGGTTTCGCAAGCAACGTTTAGTCCGCCGGGGGTAACGGTGGCGATCGCTAAAGATCGGGCAGATGGCGTTCTTGATCATGCGGGCGATCGGTTTGTTCTCAACATTCTCAAAGAAGGGCGATCGCTCAGACGGCACTTTACCAAACCTGCTGCACCAGGAGAAGACCGATTTTCTGAAATCGAAACTGAGGAGGCGGCAAATGGTTGCCCTATCTTGCTAGATGGGTTGGCTTATCTGGAATGCACGGTGCAAAACCGCATGGAATGCGGCGATCACTGGTTACTTTATGCAGTGGTTGAAAGTGGCAAAGTTTTAGAGCAAAAAGGGGTCACTGCGGTGCAGCATCGTAAATCTGGCAGCTTTTATTAGAGATCGGGCTGTGCGATCGTGCGTAAGGATCGTGAATTAAATCAAACTAAATTCTCCCTCACCCCAACCCTCTCTCTAAGGAGAGGGAGCAAACGTCTAGTTTCCCTTCTCCCCAGGGAGAAGGGGTTAGGGGAGGGCTTGCCCCACTTCGTGAGGAGGGCAACCCCGTTTTGCAATGACCGACCTTATTTAGTTCACGATCCTCAGAATAAAATCCTCGATCGCCGTTGTCTATAGGTTTCGGCTCCGCTCACCTCACTTGATCTCTATCGACCCACTCACTGAACGTCGAGGGTTAAGCGAAGCCCGATCAGTTAAGAGTTTGTTAAGCTGCAATTTCCTAGCTAACCTGCTGTAGCGATCGGAAAAACCGTGAAAAAGGCACTTGCTTAAACTTGACTTCAGGAGGCATTTTGAGTTGAGCAATCTGAAATAGCTTATTCGTGCGAGCTAGATAAGACATCGGGATAGAGTCTCGCTCACCTTGCAGTTGCTGACCATATAAGCCCGGCAGCATCAACACTAAGTCTCGTTTGACTTCTTGCCAATAGAGTTCAGGAAACTGCACATAGTCGTAGTCACAGCGCCGAAAGATTCGCTGAATGCGCTGATAGCGATTGAGTGACCAGTCGCGCAACATTTGCCAAGATGGATGCAAATCAGGTGCCAAAATGAATGGATAAGACTTTCGCTCTAGCTGCGGCAAATAGTCGTGAATCCAAAACTCCATCATTGGGCGATAACCCGGATTGTCACACGCCCGCAGTTCTAGAATTTCGGCTCGGCTGACCTTAAACCGATCGAGCAATTCAGTCGGCAAATAACAGATTCCCTGTTCGGCATCTTCTCGCAGGTCGCGCAAAATATTGTAAAACTGATCCACTGCACCAAACGAACCAACCGCTTGCCACTGGTGAGGTTCTAAAAACGGCAGCATTTGAAAAAATGACCCCGCTAACTCTCTGAGCATCGTCTCAAAGTCAGCCATGTGCTCGATCGTCAGATGGTCTTGATGATAATCATCAATCGCCGTCAGATAGTGATCCCACGACTGAATCGAGAGCCGACTGACCGAATCAGACGGGTGGGCAAACCAGCGATCGCGCATCCGACAAAATTCTTTTCGATGACCACAACCGGGCTGCACTTGACCCGTTGCCATCATCCATTTCCAATTGTTGTGAAATCGCTGAAACTCTGAGCTAGCCGATTCGAGCAATTCGTTTTCGGCAAGTCGATCGGCGAGCCTGATCCAGCCAATTCGCTCAATCCAGGCATCTCTAATAGGCGGTTCAAGTTCCATGACCCAAGCCGCGTTATCTTCATCTTTAAGCGCATCATCTGCGATCGCGCGATAGTCAGAAGAGCAAACCAGATGGGAAATAGTCGAGATAGTCATAAAAACGGCAAAGACGCGTGTGGACTGACTTAGAGCGGGTGATAGATTCATGATTCCCACAATCTCTCAAGATGCTCGAAGTAAAATTACGGTATGTCTCAGACCTCATCTACGTGAATTGGATTACGCTAAAAACGGCTTCTACCCGCTGGGAAGCCGAGTTAATGGAGCAGGTTTTGCTGGCGCATGACATCCCCGCGAGAGTTTTGGATCTCGGCGCAATGTCCTATTTTGGGGTTGGCAGTCCTACTGCTTTGCAGGTTCGCCCCGAAGACCAGTGGATGGCGCTGCTGTTGCTCAGTGCGATCGACGAAGAATCTACAGAATCTGAAGCAGACTGAGAAACGCTAACCTTGTACAATGGATGCTGATTTAGGAACATGGATTGATTAAGGTGCAACTTCTCACCCTCACCCTAGCCCTCTCCCCAAGGAGAGGGAACAAGACTCTCACTCCCTTCTCCTGGGGAGAAGGGTTGGCTAGGGCTTGCCCCACTTTTTGAGGAGGGCAGAAGACGCTCACAAGTCTTATAGGTTCTTTAATCCACGATTCTTAGTGAACGTTCAGTGACATCCAAATTTCAATCAACTGTTCAATAGTGCAATCTGACTAATCAAAAATCACTATCATGAATGATGCTACTAGGCATTTTTTCGCAATCCGACTCTTTGAGAATCGTCTCCTCATCCCCCTTCTCAGCCTGAGTTGATCAGACTTTTCATCCCCCACTTCAAAACATAAATTTTTACCATGTCACTATTTGATTGGTTTGCAAATCGACAAAAATCAGGCTCCACTACTCCACAAGGACAAGAACGAGAAATCGCTGACGGGCTATGGACAAAGTGTGAAGCCTGTGGAGCTTTGACCTACACCAAAGACTTGCGATCGAATCAAATGGTCTGCTTAGAGTGCGATCACCACATTCGCATCTTCAGCGACGAGCGGATTAGTCAAATGATTGATGCCGATACCTGGGTGGCGATCGACGAAGGACTCCAGCCCGTCGATCCGCTCAACTTTCGCGCTCGTAAGGCATACATCGACTATATCCGCGACACCCAAGAGAAAACAAAGCTGGCAGATGCCGTGCAGACCGGATTGGGGCAGATCGAAGGACACCCGATCGCTCTCGGCGTAATGGATTTCCGATTTATGGGGGGCAGCATGGGTTCTGTGGTCGGCGAAAAGCTGACCCGGCTGATCGAACGAGCCACTCAACAGCGTCTCCCCGTCGTGATTGTTTGCGCGTCGGGTGGAGCCAGAATGCAGGAAGGAATGCTGAGTTTAATGCAAATGGCAAAAATCTCTGGTGCATTGCAGCGACACCAAGAAAACCGTCTCCTCTACATTCCCGTGCTGACTCACCCCACCACAGGCGGAGTCACCGCTAGTTTTGCCATGCTGGGCGACATCATTCTGGCAGAACCCAAAGCCATGATTGCCTTTGCAGGTCGTCGCGTCGTCGAGCAAACGCTGCGAGAAAAACTCCCCGACGACTTCCAAACCTCTGAATATCTGCTGCAACATGGGCTAGTCGATGCGATCGTCTCTCGCACCCAACTCAAAAAGACCCTTGCTCAACTGATCCGCCTGCATCAGCCCGTTTCTTCAACGTCTCATGTTGTTCCGCGATCAAGCATCAAAGCCCTCACTAAGATTGCGCCTGATTAAGTTTCTAGACGGTGATCCTGCGACTCGCTATCAATCTCAGAGATTGGCAGAGGATTGGGACATCAACATGATATTGGTATTAAGGAGGGTAATCCTCACCATCAGCAACCATCATCGCTGGAATGCTGAGGTCGCCATCATCGACCGATTTGTTGTGTTGTGAATTCAACAACCGAGCTACCTTTAAGGAGAACTATGCTTAAAAGATACGTCTGGTTTGCCATAGCCACTGTATTCTTTGCGTTTCAAATCTTTGTTCAAGATGTCAGCGCCGCAGAACTGGATAAAGCCATTCGCACAGTGCCCCTCAATGAGGGCGGCGACACCACCGTCTTGAGCCTCAAACAAGTCAAAGAAGGCAAGCGTCTGTTTCAATATGCCTGCGCTCAGTGCCACGCAGGTGGAGTCACTAAAACTGACCCTAACGTCGGTCTTGACCCCGAATCGCTGTCATTAGCAACCCCCAACCGCAACAACATCGACGCTCTGGTGGACTATATGAAAAACCCCACCAGCTATGATGGCACCACCGAGATTTCTGAGATGCACCCCAGCCTCAAGAGCAAAGACACCTTCCCCACAATGCGGAACTTGACCAATGATGACCTCGTGGCGATCGCGGGTCACATCCTACTGCAACCTAAAGTGGTAGGGGACAAGTGGGGCGGCGGCAAAATCTACTACTAAATCCTGATCTCGGCTGATCACTGCTGTTTTCTCGCGCAGAATTATCGAATGCTAAATCGAGTTTCGTGGATTCGAGGCGTCGTTCTCTTGACGATCGTCTGTCTAGGAGCGGTGGTCAGTTTCCCGGCTCACGCTGCCGACACGTATGTTGCGCGCTATTTGCAAGTGACCGATCCCATTTCTTTAGAGTTAGACAAACAGGGGAACACCCGATCGTTTAACCTGCAAGAACTGACCGCCGGGAAAAAGCTGTTCGAGCAAAACTGCCTGAGCTGTCACGTAGGAGGCGCGACCTTGCCTGACCCTTCGGTGCCTTTGTCGCTAAAAGCTCTGCAAGGAGCGACTCCCTCACGAGACACCATCAAGGGTCTAGTCGCTTATTTGCGTCAGCCGATGACCTATGATGGCAGCGAAGAAACCTTCTCATGCCGGAAAGTCTCTGAAAATTGGCTCTCTCAGTCTGAAGTAGAAACCGTAGCAGGATTTGTCTTACGGGCGGCTCAAAAGGCTCCTGGCTGGGGCACTGAAGAGTTTTAGATTTCTAGCAACTGGTGGAGCGACCGCCAAGTTGGGAGATCCGTCCTGAGGAAATTCTCTGTGTGGGTAACTACTGGTTTAAAATGTGAAGTAACTGGAAAATCTAGAATTCCACAGAAAAATATGAAACTTGTTGCTTCTGTTACGCGTCGTTTCTCTCTATTGCTCTGCACCGTTCTGCTGGTAGTGGGCAGCTTCTTTTTAGTAGCTAACCCTGCGTCGGCTGACACATACACCGTCAAGATGGGTTCTGCTAAAGGGTTGGTGTTTGACCCCAAGGTAGTTACCGTTAAGCCGGGTGACACTATTAAGTGGGAAGTGGGCAATCTGCCTCCCCATAACGTCGTCTTTGATGTCAGCAAAATTCCGACTCAAGACAAAGCGTTAGCCGATAGCCTGTCACACAAAAAGCTAGAAGGCGCTGGTGGCTCATTTGAACTGATCATTCCGGCTGACGCTCCAGCGGGTGACTATTCCTACTTCTGTCTGCCTCACCGGGGCGCTGGCATGGTAGGCAAAGTCGTCATTGCAGTCTAGTCTCTCTTAAGTCTCTCTGATCAGACGGTGATTAGAAACGCCTGGTAAAGCCCTAAAATGGTTTTATGGACGGATTGTTCATAACCTACGTTTGATCAGGGAGAACTGCCTTGCGAAAATTATTGCCTGCGCTGATGCTGGCGATCGCAATTCTGACCTTTACGTTTAACCGTCCCGCTCTAGCTAACAAACCTGACGGTCAACAAATTTTTACCGCCAGTTGTTCGGCTTGTCACATCGGCGGCAACAACGTGATCGTTGCAAATAAAACTCTACGAAAAGAAGCACTAGAGAAATATGGAATGAACTCTCTAGCAGCGATTAAAAATCAGGTCACGAACGGCAAGAATGCTATGCCAGCGTTTGGTAGTCACCTTCAAGACGATGAGATCGTCGCAGTAGCCACCTATGTATTAGGTCAAGCTGAAAAAGGCTGGTAGCTCGCAAAACCTGCCGAATCAGTAGACCCTCTAATGTTTCTGGAGGGTTTTTTAGTGACTTCATAAAAATTCAACAATTCACACGCACGATAGATTTGTTTGTCTAAGCACTTAGGTTATGTTTTTTTAGGAAAGAATTACTGTCCTCGAATAGGAGACTCGATCGTGATTGTTAACCCTGCAAAAGACGGATGGAACGTCATTTACCACCGTGCCCATGCACTACTCGCGGCTCAAATGGGTGGACAGTGGCGCAGAAAAGATGCCCCACCTCGCTTATATGAAACGATCGCGGCGATTTCTCATCATGACGACCTTGAGAAAGAGTGGGAGGAACAAAACCTCTCAGACGTAGGTACCCCAATGGATTTCACTATGAACGAGGGCACCGACTACACTCTGTTGCGAAAGCACCTAGAAGGAGCGCTTTATCGCGGACGGTGGGTAGCTTTGATGAACTCGATGCACCAAAGTCGTTTAGGAGAAAGCAGTCGCGGCGAATCGGCAGAAGGCGATGCTTTTTTAGATGAACAGCTAGACAATCAAAAGCGCTGGCGCAAAGAATTGGGGATTGCCAAGGAAGATGCTGAAAGTGCTTATGACTTTATGCAATGGTGCGATCGACTCTCACTCATTCTCTGTCAACAGCAGCTTCCCGATGATGAACGAGCGCTGGAAATCAGTAAAGGTCCCGACGGGCAGCGATATGACATTCGGCAGTTTAGCGACGGAACAGTAACGGTCGAGCCGTGGTGTTTTGAGGATGATACGTTTGTAGTGAACGTCGAGGTATCTCACTTATCACAAGCTAAGTTTGATGACAATGCCAGTCTAACGGCGGCGCTCAAAGCGGCTCCCCGCAGCCTCTTTGAGTGGAATTTTGTGAAAAGTAAAGAGAAGTCAACCACAGCGAGATAAAATAATATCTCTCGTAGGAATGATGTAAATCTACTGTTAGTAGTCTTTATTAGATCAGTCGTTCTCGTAATTTGATAACTCGCGACTTCAGTTAAACTGCATGAATCACTCGTCCTCCACAAGGTCAACGAAAGTCGATCGCATCTTAGTAGTAGACGACACGCCTGATAACTGCTTGCTGATCCAGGCAATCTTGCAAGACGAGGGTTATGACGTTGAGCTTTCTGAGAGTGGTCAAGATGCGTTAGCTAAAATCGATCGATCGCCTCCTGATCTCATTTTGTTGGATGTGATGATGCCCGGAATGGATGGCTATGAAGTGACGCGTCGCATTCGTCAAAACGCTGGGTTGCCCTTCATGCCCATTCTGCTTACGACCGCTTATGATCAGCCAAGTGTGGCTCAGGGGCTAGATTTAGGCGCTGACGATTTCATTCGCAAACCCGTTCACTTTGATGAATTGCTGGCGCGGGTGCGGGCGTTGTTGCGTCTGAAGCACAGCGTTGACGAACGCGATCAGACTGCCCGTCAGCGAGAAGATTTTGTCTCGCGACTCACCCACGATTTGCGGACTCCTTTAGTCGCTGCCGATCGGATGCTGGTTTTGCTGATTCAAGGCGCGATGGGTGAGTTGTCGGAAGACGTGCTCGAAATCATGGCGACAATGGTTCGCAGTAACCAAAATCTGTTAACGATGGTGAACATGCTGCTAGAGGTCTATCGCTATGAGGCAGGGCGCAAGTCTCTAGTCTTCTCGCCTGTTGACCTATCAGCGATGATGGGTGAAGTTATCCAAGAGCTTTCATCGTTGGCGATCGACAAAGGGCTGGCGCTCAATTTTGAGGCTCAATCGGACAATAAATTTGAGATTAAGGGCGATCGCATCGAGCTACATCGAGTCTTTACCAACTTGATCGGCAATGCCATCAAATTCACCGATCAAGGCTTTGTGGACGTTCGTTTGTTTCTCGTTGATGAAAATAACAACTCTCAGGTTGAAGTTAAAATTCAAGACACCGGACCCGGAATTCCGCTAGAGGAGCAGTCTACGCTGTTTGAAAGCTTCTCTAGTGGAAAGCACAAGCGCGCTGGAAGCGGGCTGGGTCTGCAACTGTCTCGTCGCATTGCAGAGGCTCATGGCGGTACGGTCAGCGTTCAGTCAGAGGTAGGTCAGGGAAGTTGTTTCATCGTCCGTCTGCCTGTTGATTAAACAAAGATGGGGATGTTCCGTTGAGCATTCCCCATTCTGGATGTGAAAGTTTTGGTGGACAATTAGCGATCGCTATACCGTTCTTCTGCCCAGGGTTCTCCGCGACGATGATAGCCGTTGCGCTCCCAAAAGCCGAGTTCTTCGTGCGTGAGAAACTCTAGTCCGTTAATCCATTTGGCACTCTTCCAGGCGTAGATGTGAGGCACTACGAGTCTCATCGGTCCGCCGTGTTCTGCTGGAAGCGGTTCGCCAAATAGGGTGTGGGCGAAAAAGTTTGCCTCTCTCAAGAAATCATCCATCGAGATGTTGGTCGTATAGCCGCCGTAGCAGTGTTCTAAAACGTACTTAGCAGCGGGGTCAACCTCAATAGACTTCATGAAGTCTGTTACCTTAACCCCTGTCCACTGCACGTCAAGCTTTGACCAAGTAGTGACGCAGTGAAAATCGGCAGTGAAGTTGCTTTGAGGCAGATTCATAAAATCTGACCAGCTAAAGGTTTTTTCTTGAGCCAAGCCCCAAACCTTAAACTGCCAGGTTGCCCGATCGACACTAGGCGTATCGCCATACGTCAAAACCGGAAATCCATTCGTCAAATGTTGACCGGGAGGAACCCGATCAGCATATTCTGCTTCTGGTTTGCGAAAAAACTTCCCTACCATTGATGTTGTCCTACAAAGTCTTGTTCTAACTGTGTAGCAAACGGGCTGCAATTATGGGTCTTCTCAAAGGCTGATGAATGATGAATTAACGGTTTCGCATTCATCATCCATCGCATTATTCTTCTTCAGTCTCTTCGTCGGTGGGGTAAACAAAGCCTTGAGCGCGTCCGGTCAAAATCGACTTGCCCATCGATAATGCTTTTTGGGCTTGCACTCTAGCTTTCGCTTTCCAGGTGGCTTTGCGTTTGTCACGCTTAGACTTTGAAGTTTTCTTCTTAGGAACTGCCATGAGGTTAAACCGTGGTCGTTTTTGTCAACTTTCCTATCCTACGCTATTTCTCGACTTGTAGCGATCGGGCGTTTGGCAGAAGTTTTTAGAAAATAGGCTTGCTTTTTAGTACTATTGTACTGTTAATATAGAACAAACCTATTACAGCCATCGCCACTTTGCTTAGGACATTTTTGGTAGTGTGCTTCGCGTGCTGCCAAAAATGTCCCTGTCCTAACCTATGTGGCGGTAGCTATAAAACCCTTAACAACTTGAACTCGAAGCCCTTCGCACCACTTCATCACGTTCCTTTGTCCTGTCACGTTCTCACTCCCTAGCCCCACAGGAGAAAGACTATGAAATATCGCCGCTCTCGAAGACAGTCTGTGAAGTATTTGCTAGCAGCAGGCACCTTCGTTGCACTAGCAGGAATGTTAATCAACCCTCGCGATCTTTTAGGAGCCAAAGCGCCCGACGACCCCTGCCAGAGCGCTGTGAAGTCAAAAGTTACTCTCTCTAGAGATCGGCTGGCTCAACTGCTCACCGTTTCAGAAGGAGATCGCAAAGACAAAGTGCGATCGATTCTTAAAGAACCTTACTGCACATTAGCCATAGAGGTGCGAAGCGGGGTGAAGTCCGATCGGGAGGCATATCCCCTCGCGTTTGACCCTCAAACCTGGCTGATTGTTCTTTACGAAGGCAATGAATATCGGGGCTATGCCTTTAGCTTCCGCAAGTCTTAACTAGATTTTCTGCACGAATCAGAGCTGGACGTTGATCTCCTTTGAAATGATTTAGGGAGATTCTCGAATTCATGCAGGAGGTCTACCAATTTGATCGCCCTTATTGTTCTATCTACCAACTATGAAAAAATTTCTCCTGGTTGCGGTGAGTTTAATCACGATGTTCTTCGGCTCTGCGAAGATTGCTCATGCCTCCCAATCTGGACTACTAGACTTTGGAGACGCGATTAGCGCAAAGCCTGCCTCTGTAGGAATCGCTGCTAACCCTCCCTCTAATTCCTCTGCTTCAAGTTCGTCCGTTGCACAAGCCGCCACTCCAGAGCTAAGTTTCAGTCCGCCGAGTCAAAAAACTGCGAGACTGGAGAACAAGCAGCCTGAAAAGAAAGCAGCTCTAGTAACACCGCATCAGTCGTCTCGTCAGTCTTTTGCCTCATCAGCGATCGCAGACTCGATCAACGCAATCTTTGAAGGCGGCAGCAACTCGATCGTAGCTAGAACGGTCGGACACGCGGAAGGGACTCGATCGGTCGATGGCAGCAAAACCCGTGCCTATTATGGACACGTTGACCCCGGCAATGGCGTTTGGAACTTGGGCAGTTTCTCTTATCAGCACTGTGATGCAAGCTGCACACCAGATGAAGCCGACGATCGTCAGCTTCGACGGCTCCGCAGTCAGAGTCAGGTTCTTGCTCAAAGAGCAGACAGCAACGGCATTCGGATGACGCTAGAAGAAAAACTCAACGGCATTGATCTTGCGAATCAAGCACCTTTAGCGGCGTTAGATCAAGGCGGTTATGTCGATTGGCTGAGAGCGGCTCATCAAAAAGGGCTGACTGGCTCCAACGCCGTTCTCTGGGCGCGCACTTATTCGTTTCTCAACCCTAGAACCCAGACGTGGGATGCGCCGGGATTAGGCAATCGCTATGACAGCATTGCGTATGATCAGGAGCGACGGAGAGCCGCGATCGCCAGTGCGCTAGAAAATCACAATCAGCAGCGATCTCAAACGGCGAGATCAGACTCAATGCCATCAACCGTGGCGCAGTTGAAATATTGAAATCAGTCGATCAACGCTAACGAAATTGGGAGGACATCGTAATGCCCATCACGCCCCAGGTGACAAAGAATTGTCGATAGAGTTCTTGACCTGCTTCGGTGAGATCGCCATCGGGGTCGATCGTGCCTCCCTCAATCAGTGTGCCGCGCTCGCTCCGAAAACAAAGTTTCTGTCCCGTTTCGCTGGTTTGAATGAAGAGTCGCCCGATCGCTAACGTTTGCCCAGACCCGCTCGAAATTGTAAATCGCATCGCGTGAGTATTGTGAATGCCATCGTTTATTGTGACAGCGATCGGAGACAACGTTGTATGCTGATCACAGCCTGATTCGCACCTCCTTATGTCTGATCTGCCAGCTTTAACGATCGCTACAATTTGGGCAATTCTCGACGATACGCTGGATGATGACACGGTGAATCGCTTAGTCTGGCGTTCTTTAGGCTATCGCTCTAGTGCCGAAATTTGGACGAGCGAGGGAGTTGACCCATCATGGCGCGAGGCGTATCCTCAGCCTCCCGATTTTATTGCGAGTCGCCCAGCCGTAGTGAAATTGACTCGATCGATTCCGGCTCAAAACAAGCAGTTGCTCAAAGAAAAGCTGGGATTTGCGGGCTATAAATTGGATGAATTGATTCCGCGCAAGACGCGACGAGCGACGATCGCTAACTGGTTATTGAGCGAAATGCAGCTTAACGACATTGACCATTAAACTAGATGCAAGCTTGATCATTGGTGAGCAACTATGGTTCTCAGCAGCCAACCTGATACTCCTATCTTTCCGCCTAGTGAGTTATTGAGCGACGAGCCGCCCTTGGAAACTACGCGACATCTCAGACAGCTAATTTTGTTATTGACCTGTTTAGAACGGCTGTGGAACGATCGCCACGACTTCTTTGCGGGGGGTAATCTGAGCATTTATTACAGCATTCGCCAACGTAAATCTGAAGACGTGCGAGGACCTGATTTCTTCGTCGTTTTAGATACGGAGCGGCGAGAGCGCAAAAGCTGGGTCGTTTGGGCTGAAGATGGCAAGTATCCTAACTTTATTCTTGAAGTTCTCTCTGACAGCACTGCTCAGGTCGATCGCGGCTTAAAAAAGCAGCTTTATCAAGATGTATTTCGCACGCCAGACTATTTTTGGTTTCATCCTTACACGTTGGAATTCAAAGGATTTAAGCTCAACTATCGTCACTATGAAGCGATCGAACCGAACGATCGAGGCTGGCTCTGGAGTAATGAATTGCAGCTATTTCTGGGGGTTTTGAATGAGCAGCTACGATTCTTCACACCAGAAGGAGCGCTAGTCCCAACTCCCGAAGAAGCCGAAATTCAAGAACGTCAGCGAACTGAAGCAGCCCAACAGCAAGTTCAAACAGAGCGTCAACGGGCAGAGCAAGCCGAAGCTCAAGCAGCTATCTTTTTGAGAAAACTCCAAGAATTGGGAATCGATCCGGCTGATTTATAACGTTTATGAAACAGGAGAATGAGTGATGGCGATCGAGCGCAGAATGTCCCGCATGATGTTTTTACCCGGTGAGGAAGTGGTGCTTCGGCAGGTCTGTTTTACACCGGGGCGAGTCTTTCAGCCCGGAAAATATATCACCGGAGATTTACCCGATGTTGCCTTTGACATGGGCTTAGTCGATCGACTGCCTCCAGTGCGAGGTAAAAATGCCGAGATTCGACCTGATGAGCCGCCTGTGGAATCGTGATCAACCCTTACGATTGGATTGAGCAATCGTTGGCAACGATTCATCGGGCTGGCTGGCATCGGGCTGTAACGACGATCGAGAGTCGTCCCGGCGCGATCGTGCAAATTGAGGGGAAATCGTTTCTCAACTTCGCTAGCAATGATTATTTAGGATTAGCAGGAGACGATCGCTTAATTGAAGCCGCGATCGCTGCCACTCAAGCCTATGGAACGGGAAGTACTGGATCTCGATTAATCACTGGACATCGCGAACTGCATCGGCAATTGGAATGCGCGATCGCACGGCTCAAACAAACGGAAGATGCCATCGTCTTTAGTTCTGGCTATTTGGCAAATTTGGGAACGATCGCGGCGATCGTCGGCAAACGCGACTTAATTCTCTCTGATCAGTTTAATCATTCCAGTTTGAGAAATGGCGCGATCGTCAGTGGTGCAACCATCTTAAATTATGCTCACTGCGATATGCAGGATTTGCGAACCAAACTAACTCAACAGCGCTCTCATTTTCAGCGATGTCTGATTCTCACTGACACCATTTTTAGCATGGATGGGAATCTGTGCCCATTACCCCAAATTCTCGACTTAGCAGACGAATTTAACTGCATGGTGTTGGTCGATGAGGCACACGCCACAGGAGTTATGGGACGGACGGGTGCAGGTTGCGTCGAACACTTTGGATGCACCGGACGATCGATCATCCAAATGGGAACGCTCAGTAAATCATTAGGCAGTTTGGGCGGTTATGTCACAGGATCTTCAGCGCTAATTGACTTTCTTCGCAATCGGGCTGCTAGCTGGATTTATACAACCGGATTATCACCCGCAGACACTGCTGCCGCAATTGCCGCGATCGAGATTTTACAACACGAGCCACAACGCCGAGAGAAACTCTGGCAAAACATTGCGTTATTCAAACAACACATCAACCAGCATTCATTGGAGCTTCTGCCGTCAGAGTCGGCGATCGTGTGTTTGCAATTATCAGACGTAGAAACTGCTTTACGAGTTGGTCAAAGCCTTAGAGACGCTGGCATCTTTGCTCCTGCGATTCGTCCGCCCACAGTGCCCACGAGCCGAATTCGACTGACGATTATGGCAACGCACGATCGCCAACACATTGAGCAGTTAAGCAGTTCTTTAAATCGCGTTGTTCAATAGTTCAGCGTTTAGCAACCCGTCACAGGCATCAAACAGCAGATCAATCACTTGATTAAAGCCCTCATCTCCGCCATAGTAAGGATCGGGAACCTCTTTGAGCGTATGGCGAGTGCAGAAATCACACATCAAGCGGACTTTATGCCGATATTGACCGGAACGATCGAGCGCACAAATGTTTTCATGGTTCTCTCGATCCATTGCCAAAATCAGATCAAATTCCTCAAAATCAGCCTTGGTAAACTGACGGGCATGACCGACTAGCTCAATGCCTCGCAGCTTGGCGGCGACATTCATTCGAAGATCGGGCGCACTGCCGATGTGATAGCTCGACGTTCCCGCCGAGTCGCACTGAATCTTATTCTCTAATCCAGCTTGGTGGATCAGATGATTCATAATATTTTCGGCTGAAGGCGATCGACAAATATTACCCAGACACACAAAGAGGAGTTTCATACGCAAAATACAAAAACCGAGCTACCGTGTTTCAGATTAAGCGGTTTGCTCGGTTGAGGAAAGTATTTTTTGCCGAAAGGACTAGCTTAGTCCTGGCAAATTCAATCCACCCGTCAGTTCTTCCATCCGTTCGCGCATGGTGGCGGTCGATTTGCCGTAAGCGTCTTGCATCGCGGCTAACACTAAATCTGCAACAAGTTCGGGCGACTCTTTCATCGCATCTGCTGAGACGGTGACATCGATCGGCTCTTGATTGCCACTCATCACAACTTTGACTAACCCACCGCTCGATTCGCCTTCAATTCTCATCTGTTCGAGTTCTTCTTGAAGGCGCTTTGCTCCTTCTTGAACCTGTTGAGCTTTTTTGAAGGCTTCAGTCAGTTCCTTCATTTTGCCCAAACCAAAGCCAAATCCCTGTCCTTGTGACATAACTTCCTACGTGGGGTTGAGTAGAGTGTGCATCAGACTGCTCTGATTTGATGACGGTTCCATCGGTGCGCCATCCAGCCAATGAGAATAGCACACAATTTCGATGGCGATGGAAGCGAACGCAGTTTTCATTATGACATTGACTGAGACAGTCGGGGTGGAATCTCGATCAAATCCAGGTTGGCAGGCTCGAAGGACACAAGTCATTTGAGCAACGTCTCTTTGACATAGGTCACAGTAGCGTAAAACTGGAAATCGACGTTTTTCTTTTTAGAAAATCCGTGTCCTTCATCTTTCGCCATTAGATACCAGACGGGAACTTGATTCTTTCGCACGGTTGCAACGATTTGTTCGGCTTCGTTGAGCGGCACACGCGGATCGTTTTTGCCGTGAATCACAAACAATGGTTTGCGAATGCGATCGGCGTTATTGACGGGCGAAATCTTCAGCAAAAACTCCCGCATTTTGGGATCGCGTTCATCACCATATTCAACGCGGCGCAAATCTCGTCGATAGCCTTCGGTTCTTTCAAGAAACGTGACGAAGTTTGAGATGCCGACGATATCGATCGAGGCACGAATCCGATCGCTGTAGTGGGTCGCCACCGCTAGCGACATATAGCCGCCATAGCTGCCGCCCGTGACGAGAATTCGGTCGTGATCGAGGTCAGGTTGGGTGGCGATCCAATCGAGCAGTGCGCCGATGTCTTTGACGGAATCTTCGCGCAAAAAGCCGTTGTCTAACGTCAGAAACGTTTTGCCGTATCCAGTCGAGCCGCGCACATTGGGAAAGATCATCGCGACCCCCAACTCGTTTAAGTAATAGTTGGCGCGCCCTAAGAAAACGGGGCGAAATTGTCCTTCAGGTCCGCCGTGGATGTCGATCATCACCGGACGTTTGCCCGTAAATTTGGCGGGCGGACGATAGAGAAATCCAGAGATCGATTTATCGTCAAAACTCTTCCACCGCAACAGTTCGGGTTCTGAAAACTGGGAGGTATTTAACCCGCCTGTCTCGCTTTCTGTCCAGCGATCGACCTTGTTTGTCACCAAATTTAATGAATAGACATCGGCGGTCGATCGAGCCGAAATCAACGTAAAGCCCAAATCTTGGTTGTTGCGGTGCCAGGTGATGCCATACGCCAATCCCACAGGCAATTTTGGCAGCGAAATCTCTTTTCTCGTAGCCGTGTCTAAAACGTGCAGAACGCTGGCTCCGTCTTCATTAGTGACAAAGGCGAGATGTTTGCCGTCTTCTGAGAGGTCAAAATCCTCTACATCCCAAGGAATTTGGCTCGTCAGGTAAGTTGGTTGAGAGGTCGCCAAATCAATGTAAGAAAGACGGGAAAACTCAGAGGCGCGATCGCTGACGACATATAAGCCTTTGCCATCTTTGCTGAATACACCGCCCTCATAGGAAATCTTTTCTTTGCCACCTTTGGGCGTGATCAGCGTTTTCTGACCCGATTGCGTGTCCAATAACCAAAGATAGCTTTCGTTAACCGAGACATATTCTTGAATCAGCAGTTGTCGATCGTCAGGCGACCAACTCAAACCACCCCAGCCGCCGCCTTCGACAGTGGAGAGTAAGCGATCGCTCTGGGGATTGGCGGGATCGATGCTGTAAAAGTCGGTATCTTTGCCCGTCCGTCGCGTGGAGGTATAGATCATGCGATCGCCGCGATTTGACCAGGCACCGCGACTGTTTTTTGATTTGCCATCGGTCAGCAGCGTCACGTCGCCTGTCTTAAAGTCATAGCGATAGTTTTGGTTAAACTCGTTACCGCCGATGTCTTTACTAAAAACAAAATAGTTCCCTTGGGTGGGCTGATAAGTTGCCCCACCTACCCGCTCAGGAAAGAACGTCATCTGCTGTCGGCTTCCGAGCAGAAACTTCACCAAATGCACCTGGGGCGTATCGGCAAAGCGAGTCGAAATCAACATTTCTCGCCGGGTCGGATGCCAACTCGATAAACTCGCCGATCGAAACTGCGTATAGCGATCGACCGTCTCTGCCAAAGCAGCCGGAATCGCAGGAATGCCTTCACTGACTAGATTCTCGTTGGGAGCGATCGCAGCACTTTGAGCAAAAACCATACTAGATGACACCAAAACGACTGCAAGAATAGTGGCTAGGAACGTCGAGAAAAATTTCATCTCTCAATCATCGCAAATTAGGCAATTAGCCAAACGCCGCGCTTCACAAACTGCAACATCTGGCTTAATCTGCGCTCACCGCTTAGACTCCTGCAAAATCTCGCACCTGTGCCTCGTAGGGAGAATTATGGGATTTTTCTATCCAGTTAACGTTCCGCAGCCACTTCCAAACTCCCGTCGATCGTCTCACCATCGCTTCCTGACTCAACTCTCGAATTAAGGCTTCAAGCTCTGTGGTCGTAAAGCAATAGCCCATCTGATCAGAGACTTGGAGAAACTCGGCTGGGGAGTTTGCCGCCGCAAATTTCTCGCGAATCGTTTGGTCTTGAGCCGCTGCTCTTAAAAATCGAGATGCACTTTCTATAGACACCTTTAAAGTCTCCTGAGTCGTAAGTATTTTTGACCTGATGGCTAGTGCGGCAAGCTTGGTTAATGAACTTTTTGAGAACGGTCTACGGGTGCTTCACCAAAAATTGCTTTTGACTATAAGTATAAAATACTACATAACATCAGTGCTTAGGTAAATTTGACAGCAATTCATCGAAATTTATCAGTTGCAAAATGATGTTACAGGAGACGTGGGAGAAAATCATCATCCGTTAAGTCTTAGTCTCTACTCACTCTAGGAGCATTCGATCGTCGCCGCCAACCATTTTGAGCGCGATCGTCATCACCTTGAATCTTCTAGAACTCGGTGAGACTGTAACGTTAAAATTGGATGAAGTTTGGCAAAACCTCCGTAGAAATGTCTGTAACTCAAAAGCACCTGCTGCAAATCCACTTAGACTTTGACTCTCTCGATCGGACTCCTCAAACCGCCGCTTATTTGGAAGCCGGACAAGGCACACCGCTTCTGATGCTGCACGGCTTTTTTGGGAATGGCACCAACTGGCTCCCGTTAATGGAGCAGCTAAACCCTCAGTTTCGCTGCATTGGCTTAGATCTGCTGGGGTTTGGAGAATCTGCCAAACCTGACATCCGCTATGATGTTGCCAAAGAAGTTGCGTTTGTGCAGCAAGTCGTCGAAGCGTTGCAGATCGATCCTTGCTATATCGTGGGGCACTCGTTTGGCGGCTGGGTTGCGTCTGCTTATGCGCTGCGCTATCCCAATGCGGTCAAAGGCTTGTTTTTAGCGGCTCCGGCAGGCATTCGAGACGATAGCTTTGCGGGGCGATATGATCATTTGCGTCCGCTATTGTGGCAGACCCCGATCGTCGATTGGGCACTCGCTCTCGCTAAACCTCTGGTTCGACTAGCCGGACAAAGCCAAGCGCTAGAAACGATTTATTGGGCACGACGCGAGTTAAATGCTCAACCTGCCGCCCGATCGTTCCTCGTCGATCGGATTCGCCCTGAAGATGCGATCGATACGGTCGAGAAAGAAATTCATCGACTGCGGGTGCCAACCTTGGTGATGACGGGCGATCGTGACGAAACCATTCCGCTTTGGCACAGTCAAACTTATGCGACTGAGATCCCAAACGCGCAAATCGCCATTATTCAGAATGCCGATCACGCTCTGCCGCAACACTACTCTTTTGAAATGGCAGAACTAATAACTCAATTTTTGTCAAAATTCTGATACAGAGATTAAAATCGGATCAAAGGGTCTTATCAGTGCAGTTTCTAGCATCAGTAATGATATTTCACAAGTTTTTGAAGTGCTCCTATGAAACTATTCAAGTTATGTTTTTATATCATTTTCCCAACACTAACAGCTTTACAAGGTTGCCAAGAATTTATTAGTTTTGCGAACATTCCTCGTGTTCCTAACAATACTTTGCCAAGTAATTCATCTCTCAATCAAGCTATTGAGAAATATGTGGACAACTACCTCTCAGAGATTATTAGAATCAGAAATTTTAACCCTGAAAGAGTCAAAAAAGTATTTTGTACACATCACACCTTCTATGCTGAAACGCTTGTATCTAATCCTGGTAGCAGTGATGTCTACGTAAAACTGTTATGTGTTGAAGGAACGCCATCAACCTCAAGTCCTCAACTACCTGTAACTATAATTAGTTTTGCTTCTAAGTTGGTTGTGCAACAGTATCCAAATCAAAATCGCTTTCGTGTCATTAGCGATGAAACACCACGCGATACTCCCTTCTATACAGACGATGTTCGCCAGATTTTCCGGGAAGATATTATGAGCCGACTAAATGCTACTGGGTTTGATAATAATACTGATTATGGGGTGATTCGTAGAAAGGAATCGAACTATTATCAAAATAAAAAAGGAACCTGTTAACGTTACGGAGTGACAACACCCTTAAAACCTATTCTTTATTCGCATGTTCTCTAACAAATAGGAGGCAGATGGTGAAAGACCGAAAATCCTACTAGGAGGACATTTTGGGAATGAGGAAAAGGCTGAGGTTCGGGAATTTGCAAGACATTATTCTCAATACTGCGAAGAACGATGAATCGGGTAGCCGAGGAGTTGCGGTATCTAGATTTAGATTGGCATTATCTCAATTTGTGACTCCGACACCTCGATCGTATCTTGAGGGACAATCCTTCAAGGCTATAGCCGTCTTCCTGACCTTCTGGCATAGGATAAAATTCAACAACCGTTCCTACAGATCCTCTACGCAGATTGTATTTGGGGATGTCTTGACTCAATGCCACTCGACTAAATAATGCAAATTTCATCGCAGCTTTAGTAAATTTTTCAAAGCTTTGCCGCTTGACCTAATTCTTCTTTCAACATTTGGCGATAAACCCTGGGTAACTCACTGGTGTTTGCATTATCTTCGATGCCATATCCTAAGCTCGTCCAGGTGCCAGAAAGTCGCTGTAAAACTGTGCTGATTTGTCCTTTTTTTAACGACTGGCGTAAATCAACGCCCCAGGCTTGAGAATCATTCAGCCAACGATAGACGACTTGATCTTGATATTCGGGCGAGAAACTGTAGCCTTGCCAAAACAACAGAGTCGGCGGGTCAAGGTGGTAGCGTCGAGCCTCCTCTAGCCAGGTAGACGTGATGAACTGGTAGCGCCCAGCAGCCGTGGTGCAATTGCCTGTGTTGGGTCCTGCGACGATCGTCACACAGCGATCGGGGTGTTTGCTCAAATCGGCGGCATAGTCTCCCCCATAGAGAAC
Source organism: Phormidesmis priestleyi BC1401 (assembly GCF_001650195.1). GTDB lineage: Bacteria > Cyanobacteriota > Cyanobacteriia > Leptolyngbyales > Leptolyngbyaceae > Phormidesmis_A > Phormidesmis_A priestleyi_B. Next base: position 25,508 of record NZ_LXYR01000027.1, read on the forward strand.
CGCGTAGGGATTGCGAACATTTGACTCACTCGCCGAAATGGTTCGCATCAGTGCTCGAATGTAGGGGTCGCCGCCACGCATCACTAGAGGCGTTTTAGCACCGATCGCCGAGTCAGGCACCCAAAACGAGGGACGTTTATCGAGCAGGTACATCATCAAAAAGACGATCCCGAATAGAATCACACTGCGAACAAGAAGTTTTTCAACAAATTGTTCTAAAAAATCGGGTTTTGACTCAGTATTTGACATAAGTTGCCGTTCTAACATGAGGCACCAGAAAGCATTCTAACCGCAGAAGTTGAGAAACGTTTTGCGATTAGTCATGTTCAACCCAAATTCTTTTATCCGGTCATTCGACTGAGCAGAGGTGCAGCCGCGAGAAGAGTCTTCGTGTAAGGATGCTGAGGATTGCTAAAAATCTCTTTCGTTAACCCCAATTCAACGATCTTTCCGGCATTCATCACGGCAATGCGATCGCAGAAAAATCTCGCCACCCACAGATCATGCGTAATAAACAAATAGGTCAAATCAAAGTCTCGTTTTAACTCTCGCATCAGTTGCAGCACTTGCGTTTGCACGGTCGCATCTAACATACTCACAGGCTCATCACAAATCACCAGGCTGGGACGCGTGATCAGAGCACGAGCGATCGCGACTCGTTGCTGCTGTCCGCCAGACAACTCGGCAGGATAGCGATGATAAAAATCCTCGACGGGCGTTAAGCCAACTCGCGCTAACATCGCCTCGACTTCTGGCTTTGCTTTTTCAGCCGTGGCTAACTGATGAATCAAGAGTGGATCGGCGATGCTTTGTCCGATCGTCATTCTAGGATTCAAACACGCTAACGGATCTTGAAACACCATTTGAATCTGACGACGCTGTTGACGAAGCTGTTGGCGATCGAGTTCTGTCAATTCGTGATCTAAGAATTTGACTTTGCCAGCCGTAGGGCGAAGCAATTGCAAAATCGTCCGCGAGAGCGTGCTTTTGCCGCAGCCAGACTCACCCACCAGTCCTAGCGTTTCACCGGGATAGAGATTTAAATTAATACCGTCAACCGCTCGAATCGTGTGATCGGTTTTATCAAACAGTCGCGAAATAAAATTTTGCTCTAGCGTGTAGTGTTGTTTTAAGTCTTGCAATTGCAAAATCGGCGCGTTTTGCTTGAGGACTGCTCGATCGTCCGTGTCGTCTTTTTGGATATGCAGAGCAGCCGTTAACAACGATTTTGTGTAGTCATGCTGCGGATTTTGAAATACCGATTGCGTGGTTCCCGTTTCGACAATCTTTCCGGTGTGCATCACAGCGATGCGATCGCAATATTCTGACACCATCGCTAAATCGTGAGAAATCAGAATTAACGCCATTTGCCGCTCACTGCACAGACGAGTCAACTCTTGCAAAATCTGAGCCGACACCGTGACATCTAAACTCGTTGTCGGCTCATCTGCCACGATTAGTTTAGGATTCAGCAAAAGCGCTAGAGCGATCGCGACTCGCTGCCGCATTCCGCCGCTAAATTCGTGGGGATATTGTGCCCAGCGGATTGCAGGAATTTTAACCGCTTCTAGTGTCGCGATCGCACGTTCTTTTGCCTGTTTAGTCGAAAGATTTGGCTCGTGAGATTTGAGGGTTTCTAAACAGTGATCGCCGATCGTCATCAACGGATCAAGCCGCGTCATCGGATCTTGAAAAATTAGCGCCACCGCCTCGCCTCGAAACTTCCGCAATTGCGACGGTGACAGCCTAAACACTGATCGCCCCTCAAACGTCACCTCTCCTTCAACCCTAGCGGAGTCAGACAGCAGCCTCATTGCTGCCCGTCCCAACGTTGATTTGCCGCAGCCAGACTCGCCCACCAGCCCCAATCGCTCACCGGGTTGCAGCGTGAATGACACATCATCTACCACCCAACTGGCATAAATCTTTGAATAAGCGACGCGGAGATTTTTAACGCAAAAAAGAGGTTCGTTCATGGTGGCGAGTCTGCTTTCAGCTACTTTAGCAGACTCGATTACGGCTCCTCGATCGCTTTTGATTTCTGCATTTGCACGATCGCCTCAAATCGTCGCATCAAATAAGCGACTCCAAAATCGCCATTCGGATTTTTCTCCAACGCTTCAGCTAGGGCAAAGACTTGCTGGGCGAGGTCTTCACCCAATTTATCTACGGTCGCCTGTTTTTCTTGGGCAAAGTGCTCTCGTTCGCGAGACAGCGACTGCCATTCGCTCGTGAATAGTTGCTCGATCGCCGTATGCAAGCCCATTTTCTCTAACGCATCCCATTCGCCACGATCGCACCAGATACCACCACAGCTTGGGCACCGCTCCACATAAAACGGGGTTTTCATGCCGATTTTGGTTCTCGCCAGATAGCTGCGGCACTCTGGGCAGAGAGACGCTTTTGCATCAAACGGCGACTGCACAAATTCCACATCTAAAACGTTTGGCACTAGCTCTGCTGCCGTGGTGGGGTGTGTTTTTTGGCGTTGCCAAGTCTGATAGTCTTCTGACGGAATCCACGTTCCTTTGCAGTCAGGACAATCTTTGACTTTCAACTGATCGGCTAAAGTGCCGTCTATTAGCGCAATCTTGCGGTCTTTGGGACATTGCACAGCGATGCTCTCAATGCGACAATCTCCATTTAATCAAGCTCTCGTCACGTTTGGCAGATAGCCGTAAAAATTGGCTATTCTTTCTGCAATAGAGCATCGCAGTAGCGGATTAGCGTGTTGACTCGATCGCCAACTTGCTCTAGTCTCTGCTGGCTGGTCGCTGCCTGTTTAGCAGCTTGCAAAAACATCACGTCGGTTGCTAAGAGCCGCAGTTGCTTGTTGATCTCGACGTGGAAAGAGCGCGATCGCTGCCCCACCGCTGCGTCCAGTTCGTCTAAGTCGAGACATCTCACCTGGTCTTGAAAAAACTGCTGTGCTAGAGAAATCTCTGCTTTTAGCAAGGCTTTCTCACAGTTGGGTTGAGAAATTAGACGGCGCAGCCGCTCTAAAATCTGCTGAAAGTCTTGATATCGGTGACGATGAATCTCCGGCAGCATTGTGGCACCCGTCAAGAAATCTGCCTTAACGTCGATAGCTTGTCTAAAACTGGGGCGCTAGGATTCGAACCTAGGAATGCCGGGACCAAAACCCGGTGCCTTACCACTTGGCGACGCCCCATCGCGTTACCGATTTGTATTCTAGCAGCTTATCGCCCAAGTCTGTCAAGCAAATGATTACGTTGGCGATTTAACCCAGCTCTATCGCTGTATCAATCGGTACTGCTGATCGAGGTAGAGTCGATTATGATCATGAAAAAGATTAAGTTCCAGAATGTGTGAGCATCTCAACCAAGGGTAAGAAGTGGAGTGAACGCAGCAGACCAAGCAACCACCCTTGAAACGACAAGCAAAATCGCAACGGTGGTCAATCTCTTTAAGTCTGAGTTTCCTGATGTGCGGGCAGACTTAAAACCGTGGGCAAACGACGCAGACACGCGAGAACTCGTTGATCCCGACTCGATCGACATTGGCTTTCACTTTCCAGGTCGCAGTCGCCTGTTTCAAAGTCGCAGCATTTTGGTGCAAATTCGGTTTCACCAAGATTTAGACAGTCAGACTCGTCGAGCGATCGGAGTCGAGGCAGCGGGTTTTGATCACGAGGGCAACCAGTGGCGATTTTCAACTGTGCAAGACTGGGGTTTTGAAGGCATGAGCAGCCCGACTCCAGACATTTGCGATCGCCTGAGAGGATTTTGTCGCAAAATCTTAGACGTGTTTAACTGACAGCCGTTTGGCTAGACCTCCTGCACGAATACTTCGCCCTCGCCCTCTCCCCAAGGAGAGGGAACAAGAAGTTCTAGCTGCCTTCTCCTTGGGGAAAAGGCAGGGTGGTTTCATACAAGGAAATGAAAGACCTGATGCAGTTGATTCGCCCAAGACCTGAGGGCTTGTGGAACGGTGCGCCACCGCTGCCGTCTTGCCAAGGTGATGCAGAACGTATTGAGAACTGCCCAATTCACGGGCGCATGTCCCCCTTTGCGAACCGGATCATCTTCCTCGAAGGTGAACATCTTTGACCCAATGTAAGCTACTTTCAATTTGCCAATGCTGACGGGTAGCTTTGAGCAAGTCCGAAGCCGACCAACGGCGACTGCTGAGATAGCGAACCGTCTCGCAGAAGGGCTGCTGGGCGCGGATGCCATCTCACGTCACGACCCCGATCGAGGCGAGGCGGGCGTATTTCGCTTGCAGGGTTGGGGGTGAGGTAAACAACTTGCACAGGGCGCTGGACGCTGCGCCCATGAGAGTGATCTTGCTCTACGGCGACTGCCAAAGCGGGTTCAGTTTAGGTCAGAGTCTCAACGGCGGCATCGGTCTCGGCTTGACTAGATTTGAGTGCCAGAAGATAGTCCTGTTCGATGGCATTCACCTCGTTTCGGGCAAGGTTGCCAGTGCCCACTGATTAAACGTCTCAATCCATCCCTGAGGCTCGACTTGCAGAAAACTGTGCCGAAAGGTCGAATAGGACGGCATCGCTTGCCTATTGGGTAAGTCCAGCAGATGACCAAACTCGATTGATGGTGCCAGCAAAAGTCTGCCAAGGGGCGATACCCGCGGTAGCCGCACAGAAACCCCAGGAGGCTGAGAAATAGAATCATCCGCCAGGGATGTCGACGACCTTTGATCTTTCGAGGGTCGGGAATTTGCTTTAATTGCTCTATGAGGGTCATGGACTGAATCGATGAATCACTACTCAGTCCATCCTCATTTTCCTACGACTGAGCAGTATCTATTCAGTTCATTCTCATTTCCTTGCTCTTATATGAAACCACCCTGCTTCTCCTTGGGGAGAAGGGTCGAGGGTGAGGGCTTGCCCCACTTCGTGAAGAGGGCAATTCATAGTTGTGTTCAGCAACGCCAGAATCTTTAAACATTCTCTAATGCTTGCATCGCAGCCCTAATTAAGTGGTAGAACTGCGGCTGAGACACGTCTATCTCCTTCGAGGTTTGGGGAGTTTTACCCAACGTTCCAATCCTTTGACCTTTTTGAATCGCTAGAATCTCGCCTTTGAAATTGCGGATTCTGAGTTCTTGAGTGTTGTCTCGCTCCACGATCGTGCAAGTGTAGTTTCGCTGGCTGTGGGAAAACTCAACGCCAGACCCAGACTGAGACGGCAACCTCACCCCAATAATTTCTAACTGCACCGAAACATCGCCGTTCCATTCATTAGTTCTGACTCGGTAGGCAATGTCTAGATATTTCGGGAAAGGATAATATTCGCCCCAACGCCACGCGATCGCGGTCAGTTTGTGACCGACTGAAAACTCATCTGCCGCCAAATCTTCTTGACACACCATTAACTTGAGGTGCCCTTTGCCAATCAATTTTTGGTCACTAATGCGAACGTTGGGAGTCCAAAAAACAGGATCGGGGTTCTCCATCCCGCACGGGTGAAGGGCATCAATTTGAGTATAAAAACTGAGATCAATTTGATTGAGATTTGCTTGAGCATCGACGGTGACGAGGGGCTTGAGATGTTCGACTTTGAGAGATTGGTGAGCAAACGTGCGGAGGCGCGATCGAATCGCATCCAACTGACTCGCCTCAAACGAAAATCCTCCGGCTGCCTTGTGTCCGCCCGACTTGATCATCAGATCTTTGCAAAACTCCAGCGCCTCGAAAACGTGAAACTCTGGAATGCTGCGCGCTGACCCGCGAATGTGCTGTTGGGCTTCGTCTTCGTAGGTGCCGATAAACACCGGAACGCCATAGCGCTCGACTAATCGAGATGCCACGATGCCAATCACGCCGTGATGCCAGCCAGGTTGCACAAGCAGCAGCACCCGATCGTCCTTAGCATCCAGCGACCCGTGTTCATATGCCTCGATCGCGTCTCGCTCAATTTGTTCGCAGAGTTGCTGACGCTGTTTGTTGATCTGTTCGCACTTCATTGCCTGTTCTAAAGCAACGCCATCATCGTCTGTGATCAACAGTTCAATCACAATCTGAGGATCAGCTAGCCGACCGACTGCGTTAATGCGAGGACCTAAGCGGAACCCGATCGCTTCGGGCTTGAGATTTTTCTCACCGCTCAATCCCGCGACTTGAATGAGTGCCTGAACGCCTGCGAGTTTGGATTTTGGCAATAGCTGCAAGCCACGTTTGACCCAGCGACGATTTACGCCTAACAGTGGAGCAAGATCCGCGATCGTGCCCAGGGTAAAGAGTTCGAGTAAGATGTCTCGCAGTTCTCGCGTTTGGTCAAAGCTTTGTGCCAATGACAGCGCCAAAACATACGCCACTCCGACTCCTGCCATGCTGCGATAGGGAGACGTTTCGGCGATCAGTTTGGGGTTGAGAATGGCGTTTGCGTCGGGCAATATTGGCGGTAAATCGTGGTGGTCGGTGATGATCACCGCTAACCCAAGCTCGCGCGCTCTGGCGATCGGTTTGTGAGCCGCAATGCCGTTATCGACGGTGAGAATCAGCGAAACGCCTTCATCGTGAAAGTCTTCAACAATTCGCTCATTGATGCCGTAGCCTTCATTCATCCGACTGGGGATTGCATAATCAACTCGCGCCCCCAAAAACCGCAGCGCCCGCAGCAGCAGCGCCGTACTGGTCATGCCGTCTGCATCATAGTCTCCACAAATGGCGATGCGCTGTCGTTGATTAATGGCGTTGATCAACAGTTCTAAACTGATGGGCAAATCGGGAAAATCTTCGAGCGGCGAGGGCAACTCTTGAGAGTCGGGATCTAAATAAACCCTGATCTGCTCTGGGGTTTCGATGCCGCGGTTGAGCAACACCTGAGTCAACAAGGGAGACAACCCCGTCGTTTGAGCCAGTTGTTCTGCCCGCTCTGCCTGACTCGCAAAAATATTCCAACGTTGGTCAGGAATCGCAGGACGGGAAGACGAACTCGATCGAGAAACAGGAAGCTCTAACACAGGCGATCGATCCAAAAAGACTCAAATCATCTTACAGATATAAGTGGGCAAACGGCAGAATGTCGTTACCCTTTAGAAAACGTCGACTCGACCATCATTGCGAATATAGACAGAGCGATCGCCCGGTGGATAATTGCGCTCTGATTTGAGTTCGATTCGCAAAGTGTTGGGGTTGGGCTTAGAAAGAGACGATTTTATCGCCAGCGACGTGATATCCCAAAACACCACAGAAAGATTGGGAGTGGTGCTGCTATCTCGCTCAAATTCGATCTGCTGCCCTGGTGAAACCGAGAGAGGTTGAGTACCCGCCACCTTTTCGACTTCAACTCGGTTCTCGGTTCGGTTTAACACTTGCACTTTAATGCGCTGCCCCGGCGTGAACTGAAGGACTGGGGCAGGACAGGTATTTTGACAAGTCCGGGCGTTGACGGTAAAGCCGATCGAACCTGCAAATAGGGTCGTTGTCAGGACGATCGTCACCAGCTTAAAAGACATGGCAGCCATTTTGGGTAGAGTGTGCAGGTTGGAGTCCGTCATTAGTTTCCGACTAATACATCAAAAAACGCATCATCTAACTCATAGCCCAGCATTTGAGTCAGCGATTTCAGGCGTGACTTGCTCTCAATGCCCTGATGTTTCAGCCAATTCATCAGCACGAATGTTTTGTTCATCACAAAAATCTCCAGCGCTTCGGGATTGTATTGAATCCCCTCTTTGGGCTGAAACTGATGAGGCACTAGCATCGCCGTATAGCGTCCTAATTCCCCAGCTTTCCAATCGACCAAAAACGGCAGCCAGGGATACAACGCATCTAGTCGAATAAACCATAGACGCACCTCTGGAATCTCGGACAACTCTCTGGGATCGTCGGCTTCGAGCGGATAGTCGATCGTGAATTGAAGCTGCTGTTCGTGGGCAAGAATCTCAGGCAGAACTGGGTTGATGATGGCGATCGCAGGAGAAAGATCTAACGTATTGATCTGATCGGCAGTGAGGATGATCGAGATAGCCATAAATAATGATGAGTTTTGAGTCAGCGAATCCACCCTTCAATAGTCTCACTGTTCTCAGCCGACAGACTCATTTCAAAACTCAAAATTCTTACAGATCTTCCTTCTCGACCTGTGCGCGATAGATCGGAAACAATACATTAAAAGTGGACCCTTCACCAATTCGACTTTTGACCGAGATTGAGCCGCCACAGTGCAGCAAGAGTTGTTGAACGATCGTCAGCCCCAAACCCGATCCGCCAGTGTCTTCTGCGATCGTTTGGCGCACCCGATAGAAGCGATCGAAGATTTTAGGAATCTCATTTGCCGCAATCCCGATCCCCGTATCGCGAAATTCAAGCTGCACATAGTCACCCTGCTGTTTTGCTCGCACCCAAACCTGTCCACCTGTGGGAGTAAATTTGACTCCATTGTGCAAGAGGTTAATGACGATTTGCTTGAGCCACATACTCAAACACGCCACGGGCGGCAGATCTTCTGGCACCGTGTAAGCCAATCTCACACCTTTTTCTTCTGCCAGCGGCTGGTAGGTGCTGACGACCCCCGGCACCACATCGCTCAGTTTGAGCGACTGAATCGTCGTTTGTTCTGCCATTTGGTCGAGGCTCACCAAGTCGAGCAGACTCGTGATCAGAGAGCTTTGACGATCGCACTCCTTCACTAGCAGATCCATATATCGCTGCTTTTGAGGTGCTTTGAGATTGGGCGAATTGAGCAGCGTCATCGCCGTTTTCATGTTGGTCAAGGGTGTTCTCAGCTCTTGCCCGACATTGTTGAGAAACTCATCCTTTAGCCGAATTGCCGTCAACAGCTCCTCGTTTTGCATTTGCAGCAGTGAGGCGAGTTCTGCCTGTTTACGATAAGTGGTCGATCGCTGCCAGAGTTCGTCTTGACGCTGCATTTGCTTTGTGAAAATCTGCCCAATCAGCGCTGCATTCAAAGCGGAGGGTTGAATCTGATTGATCAACGTCTCCCAGGATGCCCGCTTGTCGATAGACCCATCTGCATCGGTTGGTAATTCTAGACTCAACTGAGCTAGAAACTGCTGGATCATCTCCTGATCGAGTGAGAATAGAACCTTTACCTTTGGTAACTGTTTTTTGTCGGGAGACTCTTCTTGCCCGTTAGAAGGCTCGATCGCGCTTTGAGACGATCGAACGCGGTGCGCCATTAGCAAACAGCAAAGCTGCTCTGACCAAATCAGCAAGAAATATTCGCGTCTAAGCTGATTTTCAGGAGCCAGCGCGATCGAGTGAATAAGGGGATGCTCTGCGAGATCATACTCACTCTGCTCAGATAGCTGAAGGCTGCTCTTCTCAGAGGCTTCTTCTCGCTGATTTTTTAATAAGTAAACGGCTTGAGGAAGGTCATCAAGCTCACAGTAGCGATCAATCTCAGCTTGCCAAGCTTTACCATGAGGCACCTTTGCCCAAACCACGGCAGAAATCTGCTGCTCAATCAATAGATTGAGTAGGTTACCCATCATCGACTTGAAGGTAGCCGGACTAACTTGAAGAGCAAAGGGGGTGTGCTCAGAGTTAGCCGCTAATTCATAGAGAGACATTGGGGCGACTAATGGAGTCATAAGATTGGGAAAGGGCAGGGTATACGATCAATACTTAAATTTTTCTACGATTACATCCGGGCTTCTCGGTATATTGACTAGATAAATCGCCATCCTTAATCTGAGTATCCCGTTTACTCAGTAAATTCACTGAAGCGCCTCGCGATCGGTAGACTTCTCAATCTATCTTTAGAGGAATTCTCTAGCTACACAAGTCTGTCTTTTTATCAATTCACTTTAACAAAGAGTTACATATTCTAGGCATAACTCGATCGTAGCCCTGTGAAGTTTAGGATAACGCTCGGATTATATCTCTAGAAACCAAGTCACTCCATGAATCAGAAACACTCATTAGAAGTCGCTGCATTTTTAGCCAGCTTGAGAAAGGGAATTTGGATACTCTGCATTCCAGCATGGCTCTTTGGCGCGTTAGAACGAGGGGCAACGGTTTTCTCTGACCACATGATTACCCCACCAGAGTTGCTTCAAATTTTGACCGCTGTCTTTTTTCTCGTAGGTTGGCTGCTTTTGAGACCCAAAAACTTCACCCAGCCTTTGACGCAAGCTGAATAATCGGGGTCAGAAAGAATTTGTCGAATACTTTAAGGAGAAAAATTATGAATGGACAAATGTGTTGGCTATCTGGCTTGGGTGGCGGAAACAAAATCCTGCACCTGAGAGAACACGCCAATAGACCCTGGCAGCCCTACAGCGCGTTCCCTCATTATCGAGTCCCTGATTTAACGATCCCTGGTGCTTCTAAAGGTTGGACCACTTATCAGCGGCTCCGACAAGCAGGCTGGACTCTTGTACCCACTGCACAGGCACACGCGATCGCTCCCACACAAGCAGCCTCAGCGATCGTAGAGCGCCAAGGGTCTCTGAATTTCTAATGCTCTATCTTTTTAAGCCAGTTCAGAATCAAAGGGTTGACCACTTCAGGTCGCTCATCGTGAGGACAGTGCCCCGTGTTTGGAATTCCGACAAACTGAACGTCGTGGGTTTCGGTCATTTGTTGATAGACTTGCGCTCCGGCGATCGGAGTCCACGGATCGGCTTCTCCCCAGAGAACCAGAAGCGGAACCTGAATGCGGGGTAACAACTCGGTGGGTCTAGGTCCGGCGGGGGCAGTCAAGATAGACGCAAACACGGCTTGAGCACCCGGATCACACGAGGGAGCGTGCAGCAAATCGACCAACTCATCGGTAATGGCTTCAGGATTTTTGTAAACCTGTTTGAGACTGCCGCGGATTCGAGCTTTTTGACGAACTCGATTAAACAGCCAGGGTCCCAGCGTTTTAGAACTGACCAGTTTGGCAAAGCTGCCCATCACAAACCGCAGGGGCAAGTTTAATTCATCAGGACGATGATTGAGTCCTCCGGCTGAGTTGAGCAAAACTCCTCCTGCCGCGATTTCAGGGTGTTCTGCGAGAATCATTAGGCAGATCAGACCGCCGATCGAGTTGCCGACAAACACCGCAGGTCGCTGAATCTTGGCTACCCAAAAGTCACGAATCAGTTCTACCCAGACATCTAGCGTGTACTCTAAGGCAGGTTTTGCAGAGCCACCAAACCCCAGCAAATCAAGCGCAAAAACCTGATAGCCAGCGGCAGCAAGAACGGGAATATTTTTACGCCAGTGCCCGATCGAGGCTCCAAAGCCATGAATCAACACCAAAGGTTGCCCAGTACCAACAGACGCATATTGAATCTGGTGCCCTTGCCATTCCCAGATTTGCGTCTCTAAGGGAACTGAGGTTGGAAGTTGCTCTACAGTCACGGCAGTTGTGTGAAGTTTTTTTAAGATAACTTCATCATAATATTTTAATCCTCAGAATTTCCAGATCTCGTCAAAAACTAGCTCTCGTCAGAAAGAGTTAGCCTTACCCTTTGCCCTTTTGAGACTTTGGCTCTGGCGGTGATTGCAGCGCCTGGTCTAACACCGCACGAGCTTCTTCTGCCTGAGCGCGCGCTTCTCGATAGCGCAAGTTGACTTGAGCATAGGCTTTGAGAACTTTGAAGCCATCCTTGAGTTGAGTGACTTCTTCCTCGCTGACGAGATCGTCTGAAAACAAAATATCAATCTGCTCACGGACTTGCATCGCCTCGTTGCGTGACTCTTGAGCCTTTAGCTTCAGCGTCGCGAGACTGCTCAAAATCTGGACGGCTTGATTGAGCGAATCGTCATCTCCGGTGGCGATCGCTCCTGGATCTTTGACTTCAATAAACTGTTTTGGACTGAACCCATCTGTGAGATCAGTTGGGAGTTTGCCGTCATCCATCAGTTCCATGAGTTGATCCATCGCCTTTTCACGGGCTTTTGCAGAATCTTTACCTGGAACGGTAAGAATGACTTCGGGACTTTGGGCAAGCGTGTATTGAACCATTGGAGAATCTAATCAGCAAAGCACTGACTCGATCTTAGAACGTGAGTCAGAAATATCGACAGAAAATTACGTTCAGACACAAATATAGAACATTTGTATTGAAAAAAGGCGATAAGATTAGTTCGCTTGAACTATTTGATTTATGTCAAAGAAACGTGCTGATTTAGACTCGCCCTGGAAGAAAATTCTGCGGCAATATTTTCCAGAAGCGATTCACTTTTTCTTTCCTCTAGTGGCTCAAGTGATTGATTGGGAGAAACCATATGAATTTCTCGACAAAGAATTCCAGCAAATTGCTCCCGATGCAGAACAGGGCAAACGCTATGCTGACAAGCTCGTTAAAGTTCGACTTAAAAGCGGCAAAGCGACCTATTTGTTGGTTCACGTCGAGATCCAAGCTCAGAAGGAAGACGAGTTTGCGGAGCGGATGCTGACCTATAGTATTCGGATCTTCGATCGCTTTCAGACCCTAGCGACCAGTTTGGCAATTTTGTGTGACGAAAACTCAGCTTGGCGACCTCAGGCTTGTGTTCTCGAACGTCCGGCGACTCGGCTATAGTTTGAGTTTGGCATGGTTAAACTATTGGATTATCGATCTCAGTGGTCAGAACTCGAAGCCAGCGATAACCTGTTCGCAACGGTTGTAATGGCGCATCTCAAAACTCAAGAGACGAAACGGCATCCGCAACGACGCAAAGAGTGGAAGTTTGGTCTGCTGCGTCGCCTATATGAGCAAGGCTGGAGTCGGCAAGACATCCGCCATCTCTATGAATTTACCGATTGGGTTATGATCTTGCCAGAGGCTCTAGAGGAAGAGTTTTGGAAAGAACTAAAGCAATTTGAGGAGGCACAAAGGATGGCTTATGTCACAAATGCTGAACGAATTGGAATGCGTAAGGGACTAGAACGAGGACTAGAACGAGGACTAGAACGAGGACTAGAACGGGGACGACAGAGCGCGCAATTTGGTATTGCTCAGAAGATGTTGCAAGAGGGGATGCCGATCGAGACGATCGCTCGAATAACCGATCTCTCGATCGAGCAAATTCAGCAGCTACAGACCTCGCAATCTCAAGGTACTGACGACTGATTTAACTAGTGCGTTTGTTCTACTACAATCTCGCTTACTCTAAAAGATAGGAATCTGATCTACACCGATGACCTATCAACCGCTCCATCACAAATATCGTCCACAAACCTTTGCCCAACTGGTCGGGCAAGACGCGATCTCGACCACGCTTTCTAACGCACTTTGCCAAAGACGAATTGCACCCGCCTACTTATTCACCGGGGCACGAGGAACGGGGAAAACGTCCAGCGCTCGAATCTTTGCAAAATCGCTGAACTGCGTCGCTGTAAACGAGCCGACCGATGCCCCTTGCGGCGTGTGTGAAACCTGTCGAACTATCACCAATGGCTCTGCGTTGGATGTAATTGAGATCGATGCGGCAAGTAACACTGGGGTTGATAACATCCGCGAATTGATCGAGAGAGCGCAGTTTGCCCCAGTGCAGTGTCGATACAAAGTGTATGTGATTGACGAATGTTTAACGGGAGACACTTTAATCGAGACGAGCGAAGGACTGGTCAGAATTGATGATGCAAGTCTTAAGGGTAAGCAAGTTCTCAGCTACAGCGATGTATCAAACAAGTGGGAGTACAAAAAAGTTCTGAGATGGCTAGACCAAGGAGAGCGGCAAACCCTGGTTATTAAAACTACACACCGTGAGATTCGCTGCACTGACAACCATTTGATTAGAACTGACAACGGATGGATAGCCGCAAAAGACGTGAAAGAAGGAGTGAAGATACTATCCCCTGTGAATGTGGCTGTGGCACCTCCATCTACAGATACGGGATGGATGGCAGAATCCGCAGATTTTACACAGGTCATCAATTCAAGAGAAACGCTTACGGGCGGAAAGAGTACAACTTGGATGCAATCCTTGACCAAGCTGAAGTCTTTTGCCCATTTTGTGCCTGTGGCTGCGGTGACAAACTTGACTTGCCTGCCTTTCTCCAGAAAAAAGGGGCAGGAATTCTCACCATCAAATCTTATTGGCAGAAGCATCCCTACAAAAAAGGGCATGGAGTTTGGGACTACCGAACCACGCAGTTTATTGCAAACTCTGAAGAACTGGATGCAGAAATCTTGGGGCTTGTTTACGGAACTCTCTTGGGAGATGGTGCCATCACTTATCCAAACCCTCGCAGCAGATTTCCTAGATTATCTTGGACACACGGGATTAAGCAGCAAGATTGGATGGTATATAAAGCCTCTCGCCTTTCAGCCTTACGCCCTATCCTCCGCATCGTCCCTAATGCTGGATACGGGGATGTCTCCGTTTGCTGCCAAACCTTTTGCCACCCCAGTCTCAAACCAATCTCTGACGTTATTAAATCTACCTACGATCGCAAGATCGTTTCAGAGAAATGGCTTCGCCAGATTACGCCTGAAGGATTGGCTTGGTGGTATATGGACGACGGTTCTCTCTCACTCACACCCCACGGATGCCCTCAAATTCAATTTCATACAGAAGGATATTCTGCTGAAGAAAATCAACTCATCGCTGATTGGGTTACTGGGTTGGGATACTCTACCAAAGTCCGATCGTACAAAAGGGCAAGTGGAGGAAAGACCTATTTCTACACTGCTATGGGAGCAGACGCGTCTAAAAACTGGTTGTCAGACCTTAAACCTTTCTCAATCCCCTCAATGGAATACAAGTTTGGAGACGATCGAGTCTGTTCACCTCGCTGGAGTTGAGCGGGTGTATGACATTGAAGTCGAGGATAACCATAACTTTGTCGCCAATGGTCTGCTCGTTCACAACTGTCACATGCTTAGTTCAGCGGCATTCAATGCGTTGTTGAAGACATTAGAAGAGCCGCCCGATCGCGTCGTTTTCATCTTGGCAACCACTGACCCTCAGCGAGTGTTGCCGACCATTATTTCTCGCTGTCAGCGCTTTGACTATCGCCGAATTCCGTTAGAGCCAATGGTGCAGCATCTAGCGATGATTGCCGAAAAAGAGGACATCTCGATCGCGGACGATGCCCTACACCTAGTGGCTCAGATTTCTCAAGGCGGATTGCGCGATGCCGAAAGTCTGCTGGATCAGCTTAGTTTGTTAGCAGGCGAAGTTACCGTCGATCGAGTCTGGGATTTAGTCGGTGCGGTGCCAGAACAAGACTTGATGGCATTGGCAGAAGCGATCGCGACGAGCCACTCAGAAGCCGTTCTTGACCACACGCGTCGGTTAATGGATCGAGGACGAGAGCCGCTTATTGTGCTGCAAAACCTCGCGAGTTTCTACCGAGATTTGCTGATTGCTAAGACTTCACCCACTCGCAGCGATTTAGTGGCGCTCACGTCGCCCACTTGGAAAAAGCTCTGCACTTTTGCCCAAACGCAAGACTTAGGAACCATTCTCGTGGGGCAGCAGCATTTACGCAGCAGTGAACTACAGCTTAAAAATACGACTCAGCCCCGCTTGTGGTTAGAATTGACGCTGCTGGGGTTGATGCCTGCCGCGATCGTCGGTCAATCCAGTGAGACTTACCCAGTTCAGCCGTCGATCGTGCCTACCGCTCAAGAGCCGCTGCCACAAATCTCTAAGCCTATCGTGCGAGAAGCCGCTCCCGAATTTCCTCAGGCTGCTGCGACTCTGCCTGAAACCACAGCAACTCCGAAGGATGCTGATGACGAACTAGCCGGAACTTGGCAGCAGATTCTCAGCTATGTTGACATCCCGTCTACAAAAGGGATTGTCAGTGCAAATTGTCACCTCTTAGCCGTGAGCAAAGACGAGGTGATAGTCGGCGTTCGGGGCGAGTCGATGGTTAAAATGATTCAACGGATGTTGCCGCAGATTGGCAAGGCATCGGCTAAGGCGCTTAAGAGAGCCGTGAAAGTGAGCCTGCAAGTGTCAGAGGTCGGCACATCAAATTCTGCGTGGTCGATCGCCGATCAAGATGCTTCTAGAACACCTGAGCAGCCTTCGACCAATCGCCCTCCAGAACCTAATCGGCAACCCCAGCCTGAAGTGTCTCCAATTCCTACCGTCAGCGAGATTGTTGAGACAGCTCCTGCCGTGGTCAAGCCGCCTGAAGAAGTGACTGCGCCTGATTTGACTCAAACAAAGGGTTGGGAAGAAGATGAAGCCACCAAAGGTGCAAAAAGCCTTGCCTACGCGTTTAACGGTGCCGTTGTCAACCTAGACGATGACCTAGAGGTGCCTATTGATTCTGATTTGACGGTGATTAGTCCTCTAGCAGCAGACACGATCGAGCCAGAAGAACCCGAAGATGACGACGAGGAAGATGTCGATTTCTAATCTTCGGAATACATTGTGGACATCGCTGACAAAAGCGTGTGGAAGTAGATTTCTTAGCGTTGCTGAATGCAGATGTGAAATGCCCTCCTCACGAAGTGGGGCAAGCCCTCCCCAACCCTTCTCCTCAGGAAGAAGGGAGCCAGAATTCTCGTTCCCTCTCCTTTGGGGAGAGGGCTAGGGTGAGGGTCAATCTAGAAGAAGTTTATCCACCAGTTCAGCAACGCCGTTACTTCTATCCATCATCCAGCGTTAGAAAATCCTAGTGGTGATGATGTCCATGATCGTGACCGTGATCGTGCTCTGCGTGACTATGACCGTGATGATCATGATGATGGGGCTGCGAACCCGCCAACGATGGATTCACCGCCATTGCTTGCTCTGACATCAGCGCCTCAATTTGCGGATGCGCCCAGTCTGCCACCATTTGCAAGAATTCAGGGTCGTCGTTTGCGCACGCCATCTGCACATAGGTCACATCAGGACGCTTTTTACGCAGCCCGTGAATGATGTGATCGACATCTAACAGCGTCTCGTGATTTTCGGTGGCAAACCCGATCGGCATAAACACCAGCGCAGTTGCTCCCAAATCGATCAGGTTTCGTGCCGCTAAGTCTGCGTTGGGTTGAGTCCAATCGATCAGGGGAGTTTGGTGGTTGAGCCAGCCCACCGAGATTAAAGGATACTTGTAAAGTAGACGTTCGCGAACCCGATCGTAGAGTTTTTGACTCTCATCAATGCCTGACGTAAAGCCTTTCGCCTTGTGCGGACACCCGTGATTCATCAGCACGATCCCGATTTGAGAGGGCAGGTGCGCCACCGCTAAATCAGACTTAATTTTGTCTTCGACAAGCTTCGCCATCAAATTGATATACTCTGGCTCTGCATAAAAAGAAGGAATGTAGCGGGTTCCTTTCAGCCAGTGTTCTTGACCCGGATCTGCCAGAGATGACAGGGCATTATTGACTTGCTCAACGGCAATTCCACTGGTAAAAATCGAATCTACGACCAAAAGCGGGTAGATCAGAATCTTGTCAAATCCTTCTGCTTTGACTTCTTCTAAAACTTGATCAGGTAAGAAAGGCTTACAGAAGTTGAAGGCTTTAAAGACTTTGACGCGATCGCCCCAACGCTCTTGCAGCGCTTTCTCAACGCCTGCTCGCTGCTGCTCAAAAATGGCGTTGTGGGGCGAAATAAAGTGATCGTGTTGGTGGCTCCATTCGTGCAGGTCAAACACCGCTAAAAGCTTTGCCAAAGGTGGATAAACCCAAGTCGGAACTGGAGCAAATTTGGCGGTCAACAGGTTTAGCGCCTGCTCGTTATAGTTGGCAAAATCTTCATAGCTCTCGACCTCGCCGTAGCCCATTAACAAGACGGCAACGCGATCGCTAGGGGTCGAGGCTTCTAATTTAGATTGGTAGATTTTTTCGGGGGTAGCGACCACTTTTGATTCCTCAAATAAACGTAGATGGTACTAACTTGTCATGACGCGAAATATGGTGCAAATCTTCACCTATCCAAGGCTAACATTCCCCATAGGGCGTTAAAATCACCTTAAAGCGAGAGAAATGATGATTCAGCACAGATGCACCTGATGAATATTGTGATCTGTCCGGGGATTCATTCATCAGAACTCACTCAATGCTTTATTGCAGACTTGCAGTTCAGCCACAGTCCTCTTATTTTTCCAGCCGAAAAAGCGCCTGCCTATTCTCCTCTCCACATTTTAAAGTTTTTGTTAGATGCGGATTCGATCGAGCCTTTGCTTTTCGTGGCATTTAGCGCTGGGGTTGTGGGCGCGATTGGGGCGGCTCGTCTCTGGCAAAACCAGGGTGGCAGAATTAAAGCATTGATTGCGCTGGATGGATGGGGCGTTCCTCTCGCTGGAAACTTTCCGATTCATCGCGTCAGTCACGATCGCTTGACGGCTTGGAGTTCGGCGCTGCTTGACGGAGATAGCTCAGACAATTTCTATGCTGACCCTGCCGTGGATCATTTGACATTATGGCGATCGCCCCAGACCGTTCAAGGGCAATGGACACCTGCACACAAAGACTCCCGCTCAATCTCAACTACTGCCGCCAGTTTTATAACTGCGCTAGTGCAGCGATATGAGACCTCTGAACTAAGCGCAACATTAGACCTTCTGCGTGAATCTGGACAGCCCTCCTCACGCAGTGGGGCAAGCCCTCGCCAACCCTTCTCCCTGGGGAGAAGGGAGCTAGAACCTCCTGTTCCCTCTCCTTGGGGAGAGGACTAGGGTGAGGGCGAAGTATTCACGCAGGAGGTCTATTACAACGTATCTCGGCTTTACGTCCTCTTCAAGAGTCATCTGGGCAGACTGTCGCTAGAGTGTATTTCAGATACAGTTGTGATGGGTCTAACTAGACACTGCATAATGTTTAGACTTGACCCACAGAGAGGGGTTTCACCTGATTTTTAGGCGATTATTGATTCTATGCTTCCCACTCGTTCTCAGCCCTCTCGAACTGGCTTTTTAGCGCTGCTTCACAATCGTCCCTTCATGCTGTTGTGGACTGGTCAAATCTTGTCTCAACTGGCAGACAAAGTATTTTTTGTGTTGTTGATTGCGTTGCTAAATGACTATGGCTCTTCTCCCGAAACCGCCAACTCAATGCGCTCTGCGGTGATGATTTCAGCCACGTTACCCGCCATTTTTTTTGGATCTGCGGCAGGCATTTTTGTCGATCGTTACGATAAGAAGGCAATCTTGAGCGGCTGCAACATTTGGCGCGGAGTGATGCTGTTGTTGCTACCCCTACCATTTTTGCCAAAAGCATTCGGGATTTTATTGGCGATCGCCTTTTTAGAGTCGGTGCTGACTCAGTTTTTTGCACCAGCCGAACAAGCGGCGATTCCCTTATTGGTCAAGCGAGAGAATCTGCTAACAGCGAATGCAGTCTTCACCACGACAATGATGGGTTCGTTGATTGTAGGATTCGCGATCGGTGATTCTCTGCTAGTCAAGGCGGTTGAGTTTAATGCTGATTGGGGGCGAGAAATTTTAGTCGGTGGGCTATATTTCTTGGCTGGAACTGTGCTTTATTTGGTTCCTCTCAAAGAGGGAAAGCGGCAAACCGAGACGGCGGTTGTGCATCCGTGGAGCGACTTTAAAGAGGGGTTAGCCTACTTGAGGAAAGATCGGTTGGTCAGCTATGCGATGCTGCAACTCATGATTCTTTACTCGGTGCTGGCGGCTCTAGTGGTCTTAACGGTCAACTTGACGAGCAAAATTGGGCTAGAGCCAACGCAGTTTGGGCTATTGCTGGCTGCGGCAGGCGTAGGCATGGTGTTTGGGGCAGGAGCACTGGGTCATTGGGGCGATCGCTTCCGCCACAAGCCGCTTCCTCTGGTGGGGTTTGTCTGCATGGCATTTGTGCTGACGATGTTTTCGTTTACCTCCAACAAAGAGCTGAGTTTCATACTATCTAGCTTCTTTGGGTTAGGAGCCTCCTTGGTTGCGGTGCCAATGCAGACTGTAATTCAGCAACGCACTCCAGAGGCGATGCGCGGCAAAGTATTTGGCTTTCAAAATAACATTGTAAATATTGCACTCAGCCTGCCTCTGGCGATCACAGGACCGCTCATTGACGCGATTAATAATCTGGTTGCCCGAAATCCTCAAGCTGAACTGGGGCTACGATCGGTGCTGATTGGTATGAGTGTTGTCGTGACGATCGTGGGCGTTTGGGCATGGCGCAGCACTCGACAAGTTTTGCGAGATGTAGTTTGAGATGATGAGAATGTCAGCATAATTTGACACAATCACCAAAGCATAAATTGACTAGACTGTAGAGGTAGGTAGGGTCGTGGCTCGATCGTCCACAATGAGTCTCGACAGGGATCAGAATCGGCACTACACTGGATCTCTATCTATTGCATCTTTAAGATACAAAATTATCCACTTAGACGGTTTGGCGAGGTTCCCCAGTGCAATTGCAACGAGTGGCAGTACAGCGGGTGACAGGTGGCTTTGCGCTCATTGACAGCCTTAGACGGCACGGCGTTAAGCACATCTTCGGGTATCCAGGTGGAGCGATTCTGCCGATTTATGATGAGCTTTATAAGGCAGAAGCGATCGGCGGCATTCAGCACATCTTGGTTAGACATGAGCAGGGGGCAGCCCACGCCGCCGACGGATATGCTCGTGCAACAGGGCAGGTTGGCGTGTGTTTTGCCACGTCAGGTCCCGGTGCGACCAATCTGGTTACTGGAATCGCGACCGCACACATGGATTCGATTCCGATGGTGGTAGTGACAGGGCAAGTGCCTCGATCTGCGATCGGCAGTGATGCCTTTCAAGAAACGGATATTTACGGAATTACGCTGCCGATCGTCAAACATTCCTATGTGGTGCGTGACCCTAGAGACATGGGGCGGATTATCGCAGAAGCGTTCTACATCGCCAGCACAGGCAGACCAGGACCTGTGTTAGTCGATATTCCTAAAGATGTCGGCACTGAGATCTTTGACTATGAGCCTGTTGAGCCGGGTTCTGTGCGACTGCCAGGATATCGCCCGACGGTAAAGGGCAACCCGCGCCAGATTGGACAGGCATTGAAGCTGATTCGGCAGGCTAAACAGCCGCTGCTGTACGTAGGGGGTGGCGCGATCGCTGCCAATGCTCACGCTGAAGTCAAAGAACTCGCGGAACGCTTTCAGCTTCCCGTCACGACTACTTTAATGGGCATTGGTGCGTTTGATGAGCATCATCCACTCGCCGTTGGAATGCTGGGAATGCACGGCACTGCTTACGCCAACTTCTCGGTGACAGAGTGTGATTTGCTGATTGCAGTTGGGGCGCGATTTGACGATCGAGTCACAGGCAAACTCGACGAATTTGCTTCGCGTGCCAAGGTGATTCACATCGACATCGACCCGGCAGAAGTGGGCAAGACGCGATTGCCCGACGTGCCGATCGTCGGCGATGTCCGTCAGGTTCTGCTCGATTTGCTGGAGCGCAGTCACGAAGACGGTGACCCTGCTACATCCGATCACACGAGCCAATGGTTGGAGAGAATCGATCGCTGGCGCGAAGATTATCCGCTCGAAGTGCCTCGCTACCCTGATAAACTGTCTCCTCAAGAAGTCATTGTCGAATTGGCGCAGCAGGCTCCCAACGCGTTCTACACGACCGATGTTGGGCAGCATCAAATGTGGTCGGCGCAATTTCTCAAAAACGGTCCTCGTCGCTGGATTTCTAGCGCAGGTCTGGGCACAATGGGCTTTGGGCTTCCGGCGGCGATGGGTGCCAAGGTTGCGGTCGGGGACGAGCAGGTCATCTGCATTAGCGGCGATGCCAGTTTTCAGATGAACTTGCAGGAGTTGGGCACGCTGTCACAGTATGGAATTGCTGCCAAAATTGTGATTATCAACAACGGCTGGCAGGGCATGGTGCGTCAGTGGCAAGAAGCTTTCTGGGAAGGGCGCTATTCGTCGTCGAATATGGAGCCGTCAATGCCTGATTTTGTCAAGCTAGCAGAGGCGTATGACATTAAAGGCATGATGATTAGCTCTCGCGACGAGTTGAGCAGTGCAGTTGCCGAAATGCTGGCGCACGATGGACCTGTGCTGATGGATGCACGAGTCAAGCGAGACGAAAACTGCTACCCGATGGTGGCTCCGGGCAAGAGCAATGCTCAGATGTTGGGGTTGCCCGATCGCAAGAGTCTAGAACGCGCTACTGAACTGATGTATTGCAGCAGTTGCGGGGCAAAGAATGTCACCAGTAACAAGTTCTGCCCTGAGTGTGGCACCAAACTATAGGGAGTTTGAACCGCCCTAGCTCTCAGCAATTGGGAACTCAGGGCGGTTTGGGTCAGGCTTTGGTAAGTCGATGCAGCCACATGAAATTTACGCCTTCGGGTGAACTTTTGCTTTGAATCAGATTATTTGAGTAGTGCAAATTCTCGCCCGTGAGGTCTTTGCGATATCCGTAGGCTGTCCACTCGCCGTAGGGATCGTTGACAAAAAATCCAGTGCGATCGTAGCCTCGAATCACGATGATATGACCAAAACTGGTGAAATATCCGTGGAGGATGCAAGGGCGACCTTCGGCGATCGCTTTGCGAATATCGGAGAGTCTGCCCTGCGTCGTAAAGTCGTCTCTAACCCCGTAAGCGCGTGCCATTCTCGCCAAATCTTCTGGGTCGTGGCGACTTAACCGATTTTGCTCCATATAGCGATAGAGTTCGTCTTCAAACTGCACCGCATTGGTCTTCTGCCGAATCTGAAGATAGCGCATCACCATTGCAAAACTGGTGACATTACACGCGCCCCCCGGATTTTCAGCATTGTCTAACTGACTTCGATAGGGCACGTTTAAACGCTTGGCTGCGGGAAGCCCGATCGTCGGCAGGGCGATCGGCAGAGACGGTCTGCGCGTGGCGGTTGTGACCTGTCCCTGACTGTTAATCAACTGAACGTGGGGCAGATAGACAAACCAGGTATTGCGCGGCGGATTGCTCAAAAATTCAATGACTAGCGCAATCTTGAGGTGATTGTTGCCCACCAGTTTCCAAGAGTGAATCTCGAAGACCCGTCCCGCTTCGATATTGACTTTATCTTGAGCCGATAGCCGTGCGGAATCTTCGGTAGACTGCTTGAATGTGGTGGTTTGGAGAACTTTCAGCTTCATAGTGTAACCGTTGATCCAATAGAATGCCTCAAAGATTTTGTCAAAGAGGACTGAGAGTACAGATTACCCGATTGGCAACTGCGATGTTGAGGAGACGTTCCGCTGGAAAGTCTCTGCGGGGTTTGGGGGGTTATGACTCGATCGAGCTAGCCGCTAACTGTTTGAGGGGCGATCGCTCAAATTGCGCCAACAAATCTGCGGGATTGTCGTAAATCGCTAGTGCGCCCGCTAGTTGAGAATCGTCGAAACCGCCACACCGGAACGCAATTACATCTACGCCTGCCGCGTTTGCAGCTTGGATATCGTAAGGGGTATCTCCTAACATAATTGCCCGATCGGAGTCTAATTTTGCTTTTTTTAACGCCGCTTGCACCAAATCAGGAGCAGGCTTTGAGGTATCAGTATCATCCGACGTTGTAATCGGTTCCTCTTCTAATAAATCATCCACTTGGGCAGCTTTGAGCAACACTGAAAGTTCCTCGCTAGTTGCCGAGCTGGCAACGACCAGCTTAAATTCTTCTTGCTTGAGTTTTAGAATCAAATCCCGTGATCCGGGTGCAGGAGACAAGCTAGAACCGAACTTGTGGATGATCAGTTCTTTGCGACGATCGGCGATTTGTTTTCCTACGCCTTCGTCACCCGAAAGTTCTGAAGCCATACGCGGAACCACCTGATCGGCACCCATACCAATCAATGGACGCACCTGCTCAAACGAAATGTCGTAGCCAAATGCGGCAAACGCCTCGACCCAAGCGTGGGCGTGAGCATCGTTGCTGATCACCAGCGTGCCATCAACATCGAGAAGAATGCCTTTTTTTGAGCCTGTGAGATCTGAGAGATTGTCGCCCACTTTAGCGATCGTCGCCTTAGCATTTGAGGCAAGATCCGATGCCCCTTGCTGAATCCCGGCGGCAACTCCGCTAGTATCTTGAGTCAGTTCTTTTTTGACATCTAGTAAAGCATCTAACGGTTGCCCAGACTGCATTGAGCCGATTCTGCTGCGGGTGGTGTAGTAACCTGATTTATGGGATTTTGTGTTTTCGAGAGATGCCCCATACGCGCTCAGCGTGCCGCCCAAAATCGCGCCGATCGGACCTGCCACTAGCGCACCGAGAAATCCTCCGATCGTGCTGACTCCTGCGACTCCAACGACTGGATGAACAGGAGGAGTTTTGACTTCTTCGACCGTAGAATCAACCGTTGTGTCGATGGAGTTTGTGATAGTTTCAGTCTCATTGGTCATGCCGCCCTCCAGATGTTCAACATCTCATTCTAGAACGCCTCATTTTAGAAAGTCTGACCGAATACGATGTCTACTTTAGGAGCGATCTTGTCAGATCTGTTGAGAGGCATTCAACGATCGGGAATACAATAGACCTAGATGACGCTGGCAAAAGCGGCGTTAGAGGATGTTTTAAAAGTAGTCGTTGGTGGCATGACCCGCCCGTGATTGAAAATCACGGTCTAACGGTGCGAAGTCCACCAAAGGGACTAAAAGCTTAATGTCGTCTCGATTCAACCCGTTTCAACGGGTTTCGCACCGTTAGCCCCGACTTTCAGTCCGGGGCGGAACGCAATCGTAGCGAAGAGACTTTCCATACTTTTCAAATATCCTCTTAGACTCGCAGATATTAAAGAGTTATTTAGGTCACAAGATTTAACGCTTGCAATCCTCCTCGTAAAGCTAGCGTGCACCTCTATTTCGCTCCATCAAACTCTACAAACAATTAGATTCAATAATTGGGAGAGCCTGCAATGTTTACTGCCAAAAAATTAGAGATTTCTACTATAAATTCAGATCTTAAAGAAAAAGCATTTGTGCTGTGGTTTGAGCAAGTAGGAATTGCAGATGTGCCGTTAGTGGGCGGTAAAAATGCCTCACTGGGAGAAATGATCCAACAGCTAACTCCCAAAGGTGTGAATGTCCCGACTGGGTTTGCGACGACTTCCTATGCGTTTCGCCACTTCATCGAAAAAGCAGGATTGAAAATCCGTCTTCAGCGGCTCTTAGCAGATTTGGATGTATCGGATGTCAACTTGTTGAGAGAGCGAGGCAGACAGGCGCGAACTCTGATTTTAAACACCCCTTTTTCGTCAGAGTTAAATGAAGCGATCGCCGCTAGCTATGTGCAGTTATCTCAACGCTATGGGGTTGAGGTTGAGATGTGCGACGCGTCTGACGATTTAGAAGCCTGTCTCAGTCGCCATAGCGGAGTTGACGTGGCAGTCCGATCGAGCGCAACGGCTGAAGATCTCCCCGACGCAAGCTTTGCCGGACAGCAAGAAACCTATTTGAACATCAACGGCATCGATCGTGTTCTCAAAGCCTGTCATCTGTGCTTTGCATCGCTGTTTACCGATCGGGCGATTTCTTATCGCGCCACTAAAGGCTTTGATCATTTTGAGATTGCTTTATCGGTCGGTGTGCAAAAAATGGTGCGATCGGACTTGGCAGCATCGGGCGTGATGTTCTCGATCGACACCGAAACTGGATTTAGAGACACGGCTCTAATCACAGCCGCTTATGGTTTGGGCGAATCTGTCGTGCAAGGAGTCGTTAACCCCGATGAGTATGTCGTGTTTAAGCCTACGCTCAAGCAGGGATTCCGTCCGCTTTTAGAGAAGCGGTTGGGCAGCAAAGAGATCAAAATGATCTATGACATCGGCGGCGGAAAATCGACAACCAACGTTTTAGTGCCCAAATCAGAACAGATAAAATATGCGCTGCAAGATGACGAAATTCTCAAACTGGCAGCGTGGGCGTGCATCATCGAAGATCACTACGCCAACGTGAGAGGAACGGATAGCCCAATGGATATTGAATGGGCAAAAGATGGCGAAACAGGCGATTTATTTATCGTGCAGGCTCGACCTGAAACCATTCATTCTCAAAAAACTGGGAACGTCCTTAAAACATACAAATTAACCAGTAAACAAACAGTTGAACCTCTGTTAGTCGGTCGCGCTGTTGGTGAAATGATTGGACAGGGAAGAGTCAGAACGATTGTCGATCTTCGCAAACTCGACGAATTTCAAGAAGGCGAAATCTTAGTCACTACGCGCACCGATCCCGATTGGGAACCGATCATGAAAAAAGCTAGTGCGGTGATTACCAATCAAGGCGGACGCACCTGTCACGCTGCGATCATTGCGAGAGAATTGGGCATTCCGGCGATCGTCGGCTGTGATAACGCCACAGACATCCTCAAAAATGGACAAGCAGTCACCGTTTCGTGTGCTGAAGGCGAAGACGGGCGTGTGTATGACGGGTTATTACCTTTCGCGATCGAGCACCTCGAACTCGATGCCCTGCCTCCTACCCATACTAAGATCATGATGAATGTGGGCAACCCGCGTGAGGCGTTTAGACTCTCACTCATTCCCAACGATGGGGTCGGGCTAGCGCGCACTGAATTCATCATCGCCAATTACATTAAAGTGCATCCCCTAGCGCTGCTGAATTTCGACACCCTCAAAGACAACGGGGCAAAATGGGAGATCAGTCAGTTGACTTCTCAATATCGCGACCTCTCCGACTATTTTGTAGACAAACTCGCATCGGGAATCGGCATCTTAGCCGCCGCGTTTTATCCCAAACCAGTGATCGCGCGAATGTCAGATCTCAAAAGCAACGAATATGCAAATTTGATCGGCGGCAGCGAATTTGAGCCACACGAAGAAAACCCGATGATGGGCTGGCGAGGAGCATCGCGCTACTACGATCCTAAATATCGAGACGCATTTGGGCTAGAGTGCAAAGCCTTTAAACGAGTCCGCGATGAGATGGGGTTGACGAATATAATTCCGATGATCCCGTTTTGCCGCACCCCGGACGAGGGGCGAAAAGTCTTAGCAGAGATGGCAAAACACGGACTGATTCGGGGCGAAAATGGGCTGCAGGTTTATGTTATGTGTGAGATTCCCAGCAACGTCGAACTCGCCGATCGCTTCAGTGAGATTTTTGACGGTTTCTCGATCGGGTCAAACGATCTCACCCAGTTGACGTTAGGACTCGATCGCGATTCTGCCCTAGTGTCTCACTTATTTGACGAGCGCGACGAAGCCGTTAAACGCACATTACGGCGAGTGATTGCTACCGCTAAAGAATTCGATCGCAAGATTGGCATCTGTGGACAAGCACCCAGTGACTATCCTGAGTTTGCAGAGTTTTTGGTCGAGTTGGGCATCGACTCGATGAGCTTAAATCCCGATTCGGTGCTGAAGACGCGACTGGCGATCGCTAAAACCGAAGCGGCAATTCTCAAATAACACTTGCATTCTGAACAGCTAAAGTTTGTAGAGAAACCACTCTCTAGAAGTGACTATCTGAAAGTCAGAAAATAAACTCGGAAGACCTCGCTCTACAGATAATCTAGCGATCGAACGGTACTGTTGCAGCCAATGTGACCAAATCGAAGCACAAAAACTATGCTTGCCGCTCCAACAGAATTGTTAGACAAAGCCTCGGTTTTACTGCCCACGCCCCGGTTTGCAATCTACAAAACCTAATGCTTCCGTATCGAGAAAACTGGCAATCGCCATCTCAACCACCGCTTCGATCGGGTATTCAATTTCCGCAGCACGAGAAACGAGAGCCGCTTGAATGCGTTCTGGCAAACGCGCCAAAATGACTTCAGCATCAGCGGAAGAAAGTTGCTCTTGAAGTTTGGCTTGCATGGCTTTACCTCTCGGTTGGAATTTGAACGTTGTATGGGGGTTCAGTGGCTCTCAGTATGATGGCTTCTAGCTCCAATACTAACGCGGGGTTTTCCCAGTAAGAGATAAACTGCGCCGCAATCCGTACATCTTCATCGTTGTACTTATCGAGCCAAGCCCACAAAAAAGCCTTGTGTCCACCGCCGAACCGTCCTTTTAGGCTCTTGGTTTTACCGATATAAAGTGATCCATCAGTTCTGTGCCTGACTGCATAGATGCCGGGACGAGCAGGAATGGTATCAAATTCACGGGTTAGGGGATGGCATTGCTCAAAAGGAATGAACGCGATCGCATCCAAAATCTTCCGAGCTTGAGCCTGAAGTTCAGCATTGTTCGTTGGCATGAAAGCAAGAAGGCGAATTGAACAGAAATCAGGCTCCCACAAGTTCTGCAAATTCATAATTTGCGTCGCATCTCGATTTGAAAGGTCTCAAATCCCAAATCCTCATAAAGCGATTTTGCTGATGAATTTTGCAAGACATGAAGATCAGCTTCTGTGCAGCCCTTGTCATGTTCCCATTTGAATGCTGCTTCTATCAGCGATCGCGCAACTCCAGAGCGGCAAATTCAGGCTCACCGTAAATCGCGTGGATATGGATGGATAATTTTGGTAGGAATACAGGAGGTAAATTGGCAATGCTGGCTTCGAGGATGCCAATCATTTGGTTTGATGGAGCGTTGAGTTCTACACCCAGAAAAAGATGATCAGGAGATTCGATCTGGACTTGGATGCGATCGCGGAACCATTTTGAACCAGAATCCGAGTTTTGCAAAACATGACCGCCGAAGGATGCCATCTCGTCTAGCATTGCTTGAAGAAATTCAATAACCGCATCGATTTCCTGATGAAAGAGCGTTCGGATCTGCATATCGAGCATTGACTTCATAAATATCGGTCTAACTATTTACTTAGCCGTTGATAGACTGTTGCGAGCGCCGTTTCATCGCCGACATTGCCAGGAAACAACACCACAGGCAAATTGGGGAACTGAGGATGATCGGCGGGAGTCCTCACCATCGAAACGCCTGCTAACACTTGCCCTAAAAGACTTGCCGTTCTCAATGACAACCCCTGACTCAAGGTGTCATTTGACGTGATGCCGCCTTTGCTGATCAAAAAGCCCACATCCGACGGAAGTTGACGCAGCACTTTCATCAACAGCTTAGAAACCGCTTCGCCAAACTCTAGCCGCGTCTGAACGCTGCCAAACGTGAGTTCTTGCCGACTCGTAAAAATCACAGGCGTTTTGCCAGCCCGATGAATCTCATGGACTTTTTGAACCGTTTCGGTCAGCAAGCCAGAATCATCCGATTGGTTGAGCAGTCGCGCCACGTCTATCTCAACGCCCACGGTTCCCGGCTGCTGTAAAAGCGTCTGCAACTGTCCGGTCGTTTTTTTGACGTGAGAACCGACGATCACCGCTCCCGGCTTGCCTCCTCGCACATATTGCGCCATCGCTTCAGGCGACACTGGCTGAGGCGGCAAGTTTGCCAACGCAGTCAACAAACTGGCGGCACTGCGAAACAGAAATCGTTTGCCCTCAGATGCGGCAGCCAGCACCTCGATCGCAAATCGGTTCAAATCGTCTTGCGTCTCAGCATCGACCACACAGCATTGATTATTGTGCAAGTGCATCAGCCGATCACGAAGCAAACTGTCTTCAGAATTGCCTCCGCTCGATCGCAGATCTGCCAATAAAAATCGCGTCACCTGAGATGCTTTAATCTTGCCGTGAGTCTTCTCTTCGACATAGTTGGGGAGATAGCTATGCTGATATCCAAACACCGAGTCTCGCGCAAACTCCGTCTCATGCACTGGAATATCGACTCCATTCACCTTGAGATAGTGCACACTTTCGCGGGTGGTGCGTCCTCCTTCAAAAAAGGCGGGAACCAGAAAATGAGCGTCAAACGAGCCGAGTTCTTCGGCGATCGCATCGGTCTCGATCGGATAGTGTCCACGTAAAGTCGAGTCTGATCTGCTGACGACTAGAAAATCTTGAATGTCTTCTAAAGCCAATGCCTGCTTGAGGTTGTGACAAACCTCTCGTGTGATCGCTGCGGCTTTATCAGGTGTCAGCGCCCGCGTATTAGTGAGGATAAAGAAAATCGGCGCTTGGTCTGCCAGCCCTAATCGAAGGGTTTCGACATCCCACTGCATCAACAGCAAACAACTGTGAACTGTCTGCGAACCCGTAGGATCGTCATCCAGAACAATGATCTTGGGTCGAATATCCATCGCTCACCTGGCAGTCTTTCATCGCTCAATCTACCAGGAAACGATCGCCAAAAAGTAAGGGAGAAAATAGAATCTCTCACCGCGTTGTTCACAGATTTTGACTTCGCTCAACCCACTAGATGAGAGTCGAAGACTGAGCGAAGTCGAAGTCCGATCGGTTGGGACTCTATCAAGCCGCGATTCACTTACTTGCGAAGATCTTTCGCCATGTTGCGGAACATATCCATGCTGCTGTCGCTGCTGCGGCGCTGTTGAGTCTCGTTGTTTTGCGGAACGGAGGATTGAGGCTCAGAGGCAGGATTCGGAGCAGTAGAGCCGTTATTTCCTAGCGAAATCTTTCCGTTTAGGGCAGAGATTTCTTTCACTTGCTCTACGTGATCTGGACTCTCCACCGTTTTAGCGTAGGTGCGCTTCACCTTTTTGACCGTCCGCATATATTCCACATTGCCCATACTGACAGCGGAATCTGCGTCTAGAAAGAAGGCACCTGTCGGACTAGGATCTGCGGCAGGTCGCTCTTTTTTTGCAGGGGCAGGGGCTTCGGCTTTGGTCTCTTTTTCAACCGCTTTGTCTTTAGATCCAAACAATCTGCCAATAAATCCAGTCATCGTTGTCTCTCAACCCAAATGCAATACATTTATTTATCTTATGTTAAGTTTTGTCAAAAACCTGAGTTAGCTTGAAATTTGTTGAGCGCTTCAAACGTTTGAGCGAATAGAACATTCCCGTCCAGCCGCAGAAACCTGTCCCTTGGAGTAGGTAAATTTCTTCTATTAGAGTCACGACTTCCTCACGTTTTTTCGGTTGAATGGAGTCAGTCGATGAACCTATCGATTTCAACTTTAAAAACTTTTTAAACAAGCCGCTTGATTTTTTGGAGGAAGACTCATGAAAGGGAAATTTATTGGAGCGATCGGGCTTTTATCAGCGCTCTGTTTCGCTCTGCCAGCAGGAGCCGCAAACCCTGACCAGGTAAACCAACTTTTAGAAACGGGTGCATGTCCCAACTGTGATTTATCGGGGGCAAATTTGAGCAGCGCTCACCTGCTAGGAGCCGATTTGAGAAACGCTAACCTCCAGGGCGCAAATTTAGCAGACGCAAATTTAGAGGGAGCAGACCTGACAGGCGCAAACCTCAAAGCCGCGAATCTCACGGGCGCGTTTATGACCAATGCTAGTCTCGATCGTGCCAACATGAGTCAAGCCAATCTAGCGAGCGTCAGAATGTATAACGCTGACACGGCGGGGGCGGTGTTGACAGGCATCAACACTCAAAACGCTGAACTGTTTAACAGTGGAATCAATGTCGGAGGCGATTAGTATGAGCTTGTCATCTGGGAAGTGTCACATCTATGACGAAAGCTCTACGGGCTTACTGTGTGGCGCATCCTAACGATGAGACAGCCTTTCACGCGCTTGTCGATCGCTTCACGTCTGACGCATCTTCAGAAATAGCTGCCCGATCGATTCTCAAACAGATATTGAGGTAATTAACCAGCTAGTCGCTGACAAAGTGCTGAAATCCTCGCTCTAGGGTCAAAATCTCATCAGGTGTCTCATTTTTAGGATCGATGACGCGGATATCAAAATCAGAGGTGATGGTGCCCACGATCGCTGCCGCTCCTCCCAATTGCTCGACTAACCTTTGCGCCGCTTCTCTCTGCAAACACAGCACTAATTCAAAATCTTCTCCTCCATAAAGCGCCCAGCTCAGCGCCTTGTCTGGAGACCAGCGTTTTAAAGCAGGATGAATTGGGATTTTGTGACAATCGAGCCTCGCCCCCACGCTACTCGATCGACAAATTTGCACGATCGCATCCGCCAATCCGTCACTGCTATCCATTCCAGAAATTCGCGTTTGAGGAAGAAACGGCAGGATATCTAATCGAGGGTTGGGATATTGATGGGCTTGAATGAGTGAGGCGCGATCGTCCTGACCCAATTCTTGACCCGATTCAGGATGCAGCAAGAGTTCCAATCCTGCTCGCGAGGAGCCGTGAAAGCCTGTGACTAAAATTGCGTCTCCGGGTTGAGCCGTGGCGCGACGAATAACCCGATCGGGATCGACTTGTCCCAATGCAGTGATGGCAACGGTAATGGTGGGCGATCGACAAACATCACCTCCGACAATCACAGTTCCATAGTTCTGCAAACAGCCCGTGATGCCGCGATATAAGTCTTCTACCCAACTGACTAAGACTCCGCCCGGAAGCGCTAACCCAATGGTGATTCCTAGCGGCGACGCGCCCATTGCGGCGAGATCAGAGAGATTTGCCGCCGCCGATCGCCAGCCTACCGATTTAGGAGGCGTGGTTCGATCGCTGAAATGAACCCGATCGACCAACACATCGGAGGTGACAACGAGCCGTTTTCCAGGTTCGGTGGGCAAGACGGCTGCATCATCGCCTACTACATCTGGCGGACAAAAGGACTGCAATTTTTTCAGCAGCCGTTGTTCGCCGATTGCTTGAACCGTTTGAGAATCACTCATTTAAGCGGCTTTGGGTTCGACCAAGTTATCTAAGCCGTCGATTACTTTCATCGACTCGATCGTGTCGCCTGCTTTCAGTTTTTCTAACACGTCTCGTCCGCTAGTCACAAATCCAAAAATGGCGTAACGACCGTCGAGCAAGTTTAAGCCTGCGGGAGTCAGTTCTGGTTCAAACAAGAAGAAGAAAAACTGCGAAGAACCGCCGTTTGGGTCTTCACCCGGACGAGCCATCGCTAGAGCGCCATAGGCTGAGAAAGGCAGAACAGGCTGATCTAAATAGCGTCCTGCATCCTCTAGCGTGATGCCGTAGAGAGGCTCTTTGTCGCCCTTCACCAAAATCTCTAGAGGCACTGAGCGATATTTTTTAGTGGCAGGGTCAACAAAGCCAACGTCGGCTCCAGGCGGATCACCGATTTGCAGCACATAGGAATCTTCGGCTCGTGTAAACTGCAAGCCATCGTAGAAGCCGCGCTGCACCAGGTCTGCAAAGTTTCCTGCTGTCACCGGGGCGCTAAAGCCGTCGAGGACGATCGTCAAATCTCCTTGATTGGTCTTTGCCGTGACGGTAGCGCGTCCTTTAAGCTGCGGCAGATTGCTATATTCTTCAGGCACCTCATACGGAAATTTCTGCACCATTAATTCTTCAAGGCGTGAGACTAGAGTCAGCAAATCGGCACGCTGCGATCGGGTTTGCTCTTTGTCTTTTGCCTCTGCGCTGATTTGGAGTTGCTCAACGCCCGTCTTTAATTTCTCGATGAATGCCTCTGCTTGAGGTTTTTTGTCATCAGGAATCGAGGCTAATAGCTGAGTGGGGCGATCGCTGAGAATGCGATATGCCTGTTTGACATCGCTAACCACGGCTCCCCAGCGACGATTTGCCCGCAGTTGCGTCGTGATGTCTTCTAAGCTCGATTGCAGCTTGCGAACATCGGGGTTGTCGATCGGCAGCGAGTAGCGAAGCAGCGCTTCAGGGTTGACGATCGGGTTTCCGGGAGGCAGCGCCTGAGCCGGAAGACTCCATAGGCTCAAGCAAACTATAAGCGCCATCCCTTTGAGCAAGCGACTTGCAAATCGACCTAGACCTTGAGTCAGCATCCAACTATTCCCAAAAGACATCTCTACTTTCCCCGCGTGCGTTAAACCCCTTTCAGATTGTGCCATGTTAGGGGTCGCTGATTCGTCGTCGATCGTCATCAACAACCCTAATCAAAAGCGGGCACTGAGCGGTAAAATAAAGTGCCGAACATTCTCCCCAACTGTCATCACTCATGATTTCTAGTAATGATTTTCGACCTGGCGTAAGTATTGAGCTAGATGGAGCCATCTGGCGGGTAGTCAGTTTTTTGCATGTCAAGCCAGGGAAAGGATCGGCATTTGTCAGAACTGAGCTAAAAAATGTTCGCACTGGCAAAACCTTAGAGCGGACGTTTCGCGCTGGAGAGTCGGTGCCGCAAGCCAATCTCGAAAAAAGCACGATGCAGCACACCTATAAAGATGGCGATCAATACGTCTTTATGGATATGGAAACCTATGAAGAAGGGCAACTCAGCGTGTCTCAGATCGGTGAACGCGTCAAATATCTCAAAGAAGGCATGGAAGTCAACGTCATCAAATGGGGCGAACAAGTCCTAGAAGTTGAACTGCCCAACGCGGTCGTTCTCGAAGTCACTCAGACCGATCCGGGCGTGAAAGGCGACACCGCGACGGGCGGCACCAAACCTGCAATTGTAGAGACGGGCGCTCAGGTCATGGTTCCTTTGTTCATCACGATCGGGGAAAAAATCAAGATAGACACCCGCGACGATTCTTATCTAGGTCGAGAAAATTAATCGGTGGGTTGAGTCGCAGAGATTGAAGACGACTCGCGGCTGACAACTGACCGATAGCTTATTTAACTGGAGCGATAACACTGTGCCACTCGACCTAAGCGAACTCCGCGAACTCCTCACGGCTCTCAATCAAACCGACATTGCGGAGTTGATCTTAAAAAGCGAAGATTTTGAGCTAACCGTTCGTCGAGGGTCACGAATCGAGCCAGCCGATGGGTCTCAACTCAGTTCGCGGGAGAGAATGTCTCTTAGCCCGATCGTGACTCCGCTCCCGGCAGCAGACTTGTCTAGAGGCACGGCTGATACTCCCAACGGTGCGCCTTCTCAATCAGTGCCGCCTCCAACCAGCGATCGCCGCTTGGTTGAAATTCTTTCGCCGATGGTGGGCACGTTTTATCGCTCACCCGCGCCCGATGAGTCACCGTTTGTCGATGTGGGCGATCGCATTCGCTCTGGGCAGACGGTGTGCATTATTGAAGCGATGAAGTTGCTCAATGAGATCGATGCCGAAGTCTCTGGCGAAATTGTCGAGATTTTGGTGCAAAACTCTGAGCCTGTCGAATATGGGCAGCCGTTGATGCGCGTCAACCCGTCATAATTTTTGATTCCTTGCATCTTTCAGCGTTGCTGAACCGATGGATGAAGCACAGATTTTGCCCTCACCCTAGCCCTCTCCCCAAGGAGAGGGGACAATAGTTCTGGCTCCCTCCTCCCCGGTTCTGGCTCCCTTCTTCCCAGTTCTGGCTCCCTTCTTCCCAGGGAGAAGGGTTGGCGAGGGCTTGCCCCACTTCGTGAGGAGGGCATTTCATATCTGCATTCACCAACACCCATCTTTCTTCGCTCCCCAGGAGAGGTAGAGTTAATAGAAGTCGCGACAGTTTGGGAGCAGCCAATATGCTGACGTTTATTCTTGCTTTGGTGGTTGGTTTAGCCAGTCTTGCCCTTTATCTTGCTGCATTCTTCTATCCAGAGCTTCATCGCAAGGGCGATCTGATTTGGAGTGGAGTTGGTTTATTTTATGCGTTGGTGCTGTGGATTTGTGCAGAACGAATCACGGGCGGCGTTTTGCTGGGGCAAATGGCAAGCGTTTCGCTGATTGGCTGGCTTGGATGGCAGACGTTATTGGCTCGATCGGGGCAAACGCCCACAGAGTTACGATCGACGACGGGCGATCTTTCTACCGATCTGCAAGCTGGGGTAAACCGAGTGCTTTCGCCTGAAAACACTGCCAAGGTTAAGCAGCAGGTGGTGAATTTGCGCGATCGGGCACAGTCGCTGATCAACAAAACCGCTCAACCGCAAGATTCGGCAGAGATTCCTACGCCTCAATCTTACGAGCCTCTGAAACCCGAAGATTTTGGCAATCCTCCTACAACTGTAGACGCACCGATCGCACCCTCTGCTCCTCAGCCGATCGTCTCATCTACTTCTAAAGCCACTCAACCCGCTAGTCCTTCAAGAACGACGTTTGTTCAACCTGCATCCTCAAAAGCGGCTGATAAGGCGAACCCGTTTGCGGTGCTCACCGATGCGGCTAAGTCAGTGATTGCTGGGTTTAACAAGCCCAAGAAAAACGTAGAAACTTACGTTAGAAAAGATTTTCGTGATACAGCCCCGATTGCTGAAGCAGAAGACTTTGATGATGAAGAGGATCAGCCTAGTATGGGAGACTTGACTCCTCACACGATCGTCTCAGTGGATCAAAATGCGACATCTGACTCGACTATTTGTTCTGACGAGATTATGCAAGAAGAGATGGAGTTTGAAGCCAGTCGAGCCTCGGCAGCAACGACCCAGCCAGAGACAGAAGCGATTCAGCCGATCCATCCCAATCCCCCGACTTCTGATTTGGTCGAGGCAGCGATCGCCGATGCTGAAGAGAAGCATCTCCCTGCCCATCCTCCTGAGCCTGCTGGATCTGACGAATAAGAGTTGGCTCCGAGAGGGACTATTTGCTCGATCGGAGCCATCGCCGACCCTGTGCTAACAAACGGATCGCTTGTGGTAACGAACGGGTCGCCTGTGCTAACAAACGGGTCGCCTGTGCTAACGAACGATCTGCCTGTGCTAACGAACGGGCTACCTTTCCTTGTGAATCCCGCAGTGTTGCTTACGACAGAGAATCCCGTCGTTACAAACGGGTTCCCGTTTCCTACCAACGGGCTAATTTTTTCAGTAAAGCCACTGATCGGCGCTACTGGTACGATCGTCGATTACACAATGTTGATTCCGTAAACTCGTAGGCTGTGGATCGCAGCTAACCCTTCTTCTAGCCAATTATTCGACTCATGTTCTTTAGCACCTGTGCCGCATTATAGAGTTCTCTTGATGACGCAAAAGGTGCAAATGTTCGAGAGATGGCGTACTGAGGATTTCCTGTCTGTACGAGTTTTACGAAGAAAATGTCATCTCCATTTGTCACCACTCCAAAAATGGGTTGCTGAGGATGCGGTGCCATTATGTAAGCCAGCGTTTGCGGTAAAGCGGTTGTTGCAGAAATGGTGGTTCGTTTTGACTCTAAAATCACAACCCAAAATCGATTTTGGGCGTTGCTGGATCGATCTATGAATCACAGATTTTACCCTCACCCTAGCCCTCTCCTTTAGGGAGAGGGGAAAAGAGTTCTGGCTCCCTTCTCCCTAGGGAGAAGGGTTGGCGAGGGCTTGCCCCACTTCGTGAGGAGGGCATTTCATGTCTGCATTCAGCAACGCCCGATTTTGCATCGTCAAAATATCGATTCGTCCGCGCAACGGCTCGACTTCTTCATCGTCTTGATTCAGCACAAGCTCGATCGATGCCTCGCCTCGCATCTTGACGATGGTCAATAAATCCACGTCGAATCAAATCTAGAGAAGCCCTTTCAGCATCAGTTAGAGGCGGCAGGTTGTTGCACCATTCAGGGAAGAAATCCTCAGCTTCAGTGCGTCTCAAGCCAAATCGAGTTTCAGTGTCAGCCACACTTCTAAAGACCTCTGTAATTGCCGTTTTTTCGACCCTGTTTTGTAATGGGTCGTGATTATTTTCTGTACCTGATTAGAAATCTCGCGATCGCTGACCTCCGATCGTGACTTATTCTCCACGCTAGACTTGAAGCGGGTGAGATTCTCACGGATAATGGCTCAATGCAGAGAGGGTGTTGCCCCTTTGCTGATTTTCTATATTCTGACACTTGTGTATCATGGCGCTAACAGAACCCGGATCTTATAAAGACACCGTTAATTTGCCTAAAACCGATTTTGATATGCGGGCAAACGCAGTCAAGCGGGAACCCGAATTGCAGAAATTTTGGGCAGAGCAGCAGATTTACGAGCAACTGTCTCAGAACAATCCTGGGGATCTGTTTATTTTGCATGACGGTCCTCCTTATGCAAATGGGGCGCTGCACATTGGGCACGCGCTGAACAAAATTCTCAAAGACACCATCAATAAATATCAACTGCTGCAAGGGCGAAAAGTCCGCTATGTAGCGGGATGGGACTGTCATGGGCTGCCGATCGAGCTTAAAGTTCTGCAAACGCTCAAACCAGAAGAACGTAAGCAGTTAACGCCCTTATCGCTGCGGCAAAAAGCCAAGGAGTTTGCGCTTAATGCCGTAGAGAACCAGCTTCAAAGCTTTAAACGATATGGGATCTGGGGCGATTGGGAGCATCCTTATCTGACGTTAACGCCGGATTATGAGGCAGCTCAAATCGGTGTGTTTGGGCAGATGGTGCTAAAAGGCTATATCTATCGCGGCTTAAAGCCTGTTCACTGGAGTCCGAGTTCTAAGACGGCGCTGGCAGAAGCCGAACTCGAATATCCTGAAGGGCACACGTCGCGGAGCATCTATGCTGCGTTTGAAGTGACAAGTTTGTCGAAAGAGTTGCAGATGCCGCTCGATCCCTTTTTGGGTGAGTTGGGCGTTGCGATTTGGACGACGACTCCCTGGACGATTCCGGCAAATTTGGGAGTCAGCGTCAATCCAGACTTGGTTTACGCCGTGGTGGAAGTCGGGGCGGATTTTCCCTCTAAGTTCAAATACCTGATCGTCGCCAAGGATCTCATCGGTCGCCTGTCAGATCTATTAGGAACGACTCTAACCGAGAAAGCCACAATGATGGGTCGGCTGCTCGAACACTGCACGTATCGGCATCCATTGTTCGATCGTCAAAGTGAGATCTTAATCGGCGGCGATTATGTCACGACTGATTCGGGAACGGGGTTAGTGCATACGGCTCCGGGTCACGGTCAAGAAGACTATCAGGTCGGACTGCGCTATGGGTTGCCGCTGCTTTCACCTGTGGATGATAACGGCGACTTCACCGAAGAAGCGGGACAGTTTGCAGGATTGAATGTGCTGGGAGAGGGCAACAGTACCGTAATTCAAGCATTAGCCGATGCGGGATCGCTGCTTAAAGAAGAACCCTACGTTCACAAATATCCCTACGATTGGCGGACGAAAAAACCGACGATCTTTAGAGCGACTGAACAGTGGTTTGCCTCCGTTGAAGGATTTCGGGATGCGGCATTAGCGGCGATCGCCAATGTCACCTGGATTCCGGCTCAAGGCGAAAACCGCATCACGCCAATGGTGGCAGAGCGATCGGACTGGTGCATTTCTCGTCAGCGCAGTTGGGGCGTGCCGATCCCCGTGTTTTATGACGAAGAGACGGGCGAACCTCTGCTCAACGAAGAGACGATCGCCTATGTGCAAGCGATCGTGGCAGAAAAAGGCTCAGATGCCTGGTGGGAACTGTCAGTTGGCGAACTTCTGCCAGAGCAATATCGGGGTCGCGCCTATCGCAAAGGCACCGACACGATGGATGTTTGGTTTGACTCTGGCTCGTCGTGGGCAGCCGTTCTTCAGCAGCGAGACGACCTTCGTTACCCGGCTGATCTCTATTTAGAAGGATCAGATCAGCATCGCGGCTGGTTCCAGTCCAGTTTGTTGACGAGCGTTGCAGTCAATGGCTATGCGCCCTATAAAACCGTCTTGACCCACGGCTTTACGCTAGATGAGCAAGGACGCAAGCAAAGTAAATCGTTAGGAAATGTCGTCGATCCGATGACTGTGATCGAAGGCGGCAAAAATCAGAAAGAAGAGCCACCCTACGGAGCCGACATTCTGCGCTTATGGGTTTCGTCGGTTGATTACACCAACGATGTGCCGATCGGCAAAACCATCCTCAAACAAATGGCGGACGTGTATCGCAAGATTCGCAACACGGCACGGTTTTTGTTAGGCAATCTACACGACTTTGATCCCGCTAAAGATGCCGTTCCCTATGAGCAATTGCCGGAACTCGATCGCTATATGCTGCATCGCATCACTGAAGTCTTTAAGGACGTTCAAGACGCGTTTGAAAGCTTTCAGTTCTTCCGCTTCTTTCAAGCGGTGCAGAACTTTTGTGCGGTTGACCTATCCAACTTCTATCTCGATATTGCAAAAGATCGGCTCTATATCAGTGCGGCTGACTCGCTGCGTCGTCGGAGTTGTCAAACCATATTGGCGATCGCTGTTGAAAACCTGGCACGAGCGATCGCGCCTGTCTTATGCCACATGGCAGAAGATATCTGGCAAGCCATTCCTTATCCAACGCCCTATAAGTCAGTGTTTGAGGCAGGTTGGGTAAAGCTAGACAGCGAGTGGAACGCGCCAGAACTCGCAGAAAAATGGGAAACGCTGCGGCAAGTGAGAGCGGAGGTCAACAAAGTTTTAGAAAAAGCACGAGCCGAAAAAGAAATTGGCTCCTCGCTGGAAGCGAAAGTTCTGCTGTATGTGCCTGATGCTCAACTGCGACAAACCTTGGCGGCTCTCAATCCGTCAGACAGTTTGGCTAGTCGCAACGGCGTTGATGAGTTGCGCTATTTGTTTCTGACTTCGCAAGTCGAATTGATTGATTCACCCGATCGCTTATCTGGTCTAAAATACACCAGTTCATCAGAAACGCTGAGTGTCGGAGTCACCGATGCCGATGGGCAAAAGTGCGATCGTTGTTGGAACTATTCAACTCACGTCGGCGAATCCTACGACCACCCGCTGCTGTGTGAGCGTTGCATCCCAGTAGTGACCGCTTAGGAACGTAAATTAGAAAAAATCGGTAATTGCAGCGTTGGTTTGCCCTCACCCCCAGCCCCTCTCCCAGTTTGGGAGAGGGGAGCAAGAGTCCGGTTCCCCTTCTCCCAGCTTGGGAGAAGGGGTTAGGGGATGAG
Organism: Phormidesmis priestleyi BC1401; assembly: GCF_001650195.1. Classification (GTDB taxonomy): domain Bacteria; phylum Cyanobacteriota; class Cyanobacteriia; order Leptolyngbyales; family Leptolyngbyaceae; genus Phormidesmis_A; species Phormidesmis_A priestleyi_B. The sequence continues at coordinate 65,873 of NZ_LXYR01000027.1, forward strand.
GGCAGATCTAGACATTCATAAATCCGCATTCCCTAGATCCAAAAAGAGGGGCGTATTTTTAGTACGCCCCTCTCGAATTTGGTCAGTCTAGCGTTCTAGTCGTGGTTTAGCGGACATAATCAGCCGAGACCCAACCGCTATTGGTTTGATACCAGCCGTTTGAGTAGCTGTAGGTGGGAATGCTTGCGCCATTGCCTAAGCTGCCCACAACGCCATATCCCATGCCTGGACCACTGCGGATATATAAACCACTGCCTGCAACAACAGTACGATAGCCGCCGCCGCTACCGCCACCAGGATTGCCACCGCCGCCGCCACCTGCGCTTGTGTAAGACGACGAAATCCAACCGCCGTTGACTCGATACCACCCATAAGACGAGCCATAAGTGCTGACTTGTGATCCATAGCCCAAACCGCCGACCACGGCATAGCCTGTGCCTGGACCGCTGCGAATGTTGACTCCGATCGGGGTTGTGACCGTCACAACTCCCGTGGAACCTCCATTGCCAGGATTGCCACCGCCGCCACCGCCATAATTAGCACTCGATAGCCCTAATGCCGAAGCCGTTTGCGGTCCGACCACGCCATCAGTAGAGATTCGTTGGGAGCGCTGGAATAGAGAGACGATATATTCCGTCCGGCTCCCATAAGCGCCATCGACTGCAAGATCATAACCACGACTGCGTAAAGCGCTCTGAACGGCAGACACCGACGATCCTCGGCTGCCCTGTGAGACGTATGCCACTGCATCGTGAGCACTTGCCAAGACTGAAATCGCGATCGCTAGACTAGCAACGCCAACCCAAGCAGAGCTAGGGACGCTCAAGCCGAGTTCTTTAAGCGATCGCAGCGTTGGTTGTGGACTCGGATCTTCAAAGTCAACCGCCAAATGAAGGTAAGCTAAATTTTCCATTGTTTTTTCTCTGGTAGTGATGTGGATCTGCTAACAGTCGAGTGCGATCGCAGCAGACGAGACCTGAACGAGCGTTTGAATAAAGAGAAAGGGCTAGAGATTAGAGAATAAGATTAACTGAGTTCGTCGATCGTCCTGATTCCATTTCTAAGGAAGCAGCACGTCGATGAGAGCATTAGGTCATAATATTCCTCAGGCAACATCAAGCAATCAGCCGCTAGAGGTAGCTACACTGAGAATTTCGGTGATTTCTCATAGTCCTAGTAGTTAGTATATTCGCGCTTTTCTTCCTGACAGTAAAGGGGAATTAGCAATTTCACACATAGAAAGAAAGAATTTAATGGGCAGAAGTGTCTCATCCGCCATTTGGCTTAGATTCATCCTCTATCGCTCACTAGCTCATTTGAACGGTAGCCGAGACGGTATTAAGCAGCGCTTCTGACGGAGTGAACCCGACTGACAAGGCAACTCCATCACAGACAAAGAGAGGACGCTTGAGCAACATGGCATCTTGGGTAAACGCCTCGCTCCACTGTGCGTCTGTCCAAGTTTTTTTCTCATCTCCCAAAGCCCGATAAGACTGCCCAGAGGTATTTCGCATCGGCTTACTTCCAAGCGTCGTCACCCAGGCAGCAATCATAAATTGGGTTGGTGGATGATCTTTGGTATTGATGAACTCATAGTCAACGCCGTTTGCTTGCAGCCAGTGAAAGGCTTTCTTGCAGGTGCCGCAGGTCGGAATTCCGTAAACTTGAATCGCCATAACTTTGTCAATGAGGGTGCGACCTCTATTTGATACTATTAGAGGGCAACGGAAAAGCCGTATTGATTCAGTTTGTTCCAGAATTGATCCCAACGCGTTGAGGTCAAGACC
>NZ_LXYR01000028.1 GCF_001650195.1 Phormidesmis priestleyi BC1401
CAGGATATCTACTCAAATCAGGGAGATATACAGAAAGTTTCGGGATATCTGCCTAAATCAGGGAGATATACAGAAAGTTTCCGTATAATCAATAGTTATGCCGCCAGCCCGAATCGCCATCAACACGGTTTTTCAGAGTTGTCGTTCAACCGAACATTAACGATATTGAGAACGGGTCGGCGAATGCGAGAGTCAACGTGATTGATAACGGTTGCCGCGAACTTATCGGTGTGGGCTTTGGCAGAGATCTTTCATCTTGAGTGGGAGGGGGTTGGTCTCATAAAAGTTGAATACGTCCGCGAATGCCGAGTTCTTCGTCCTTCAAGATTTGCGGTCTGGCGAAGTTGCGGAGCGATCGGTTGGGTCGAGCAACGCATAACAATCCCAATGCACCGGAACAAAGTCAAGTTATCGGTGAGGTGCAAAGGTTATCTGTGTCCGGTGATTGGGAACGTTATACGGAAAAAATTACCTAAGTGATCGTTTATAGTCCCTGCACAAGAATGTTCAATGAATAACGTGTGGCTTGGTTTCGCTGATGCGAAGCCATCCGAAGCAATACAAAAGCATAGTCTTCCGGGTTTAGCAGTTGCCGTTGTTTTCATCCTGAACCAGGTTGAAGCAGTACTTCCAGTACCAGTCAAGCAATACAAGGATTACAAACCTGGACAAAAGGAGAAACGAGCACTTGAGCTAGCAAAATGGCTCATAATGCAGAAGCAGCGAGGTCTCTTTTTAACAGGTTTTTTTCACGCTCATACACAGGTTGCTGCTGCAACGCTGGGACTGAATTTAATTGAAGAGCTACCAAGGACTTATGTCCAGCCACATTACAATACATACCGCTTATTTTTTGGCGACGAATGTATTGATTTTGCACAAGCCATAGCTCTTATGTATTACTTCTTGACAATAAATTTTGGCACTTTACGTGCAGGTATGTGTTTGAAACCTGAAGATAGAAATCTTCATCTTTTGCTAGATAGATTTCCTGGCGAAGGCACAAAAAGTGCGATTCAGGGTCAACCTATTCCACTCTCTCAAGGTGCCAAATTTATCCAGTTCATCCGGCGTTACTCAAGCACAGGCCTGGGAATAGAAGTAGAAAACAGCCGGGCAAACATAAGAGTTGAATTTGCTAACCTTGACTGGTGGATAGAAAAAGACGGAGACCTTCCGAAGGAGGGCAAAAGCCATCCTCATTTTGTCCTGCCAGATTGGATGGCTGCAGCAGCTATCGCACACGAATTCCATAATGATTTTGTGGCAACTTTCAAAAATCTAAAACATGGTAATGCGGCAGCAGATGGTTTAGAAGAGGTTTACAATGCGTTCAAATCTCATGATCTATGGTCCCTTGACGAGAATGTACTGTCTCTACTCCGACCTCAAGAGAAACTATGGCATGTTCCCGATAACGCGCGTGAGTTCATAATGGCGCGAGCAGAGTGTAGTTTCGCATAACACTGCGTTGGTACGGACAGACTAAAGATCTCGTGTCGCAGTCAAGGTTATTTGCTGCCGCACAACTTTGCCGTTAGACCGCTAAATCTGCTGTCAGGGCGCAGTCGAAAAGTTATCGGTGTGGTGCAATCTCTAAAGTGAGTATGCATCGCTATTCGATATTGAGATCGTGAGATTTACTGGCATAGTGTATCTGACTTTTTCCTGACCTTATCCGACCGACAAAGCGGATGTATGGAGATTAGGGTAGATGTACCATACTTTGATAGGGGTTTGCATTTACAAAATTATTTCAAGATGATTCACCCAGACTAAATAAAAAGACGATGAAGTACAGAAATCTTGCCTCAGCGCTTCTTTTTAGCGCTTTATCTTTCTGCTCAATTAATACAGCATTCGCTCAAACATCTGGTATTCCATCTCCCATTGATGGTCAACCTATCACTAATGAACCTAACTTTAATCTGGGATTTGGAGATGACGATCGCGTTCCGATGAGAAGCAATGCCTTTCCTTGGAGTGCTGTTGGATGAGTTCAAATAGATGGTGGTGGGCACTGCACTGGAGCTTTAATAGACAGAGATCTGGTATTAACAAATGCTCATTGTATTTGGGAGAACGGACAACGCAGAGACATCACTTTTGCCCCAAACTATAAGAATGGTCAGGCTCCTGAAACAGCAAGGGGAATTCTCTACTGGTGGGGAACAGATAATCCGAACCAAAACCGAAGGGCTGACTGGGCAATAATTCGATTGGAACGACCAATTGGCGATCGTTATGGTTGGTTTGGTTACCAGACGCTCAGTTACCAAGAGCTAAATGGTAAAACAGTGACCTACGTTGGGTACTCAACCTTTGAAAATGAAAAGGTTCAGGAGTTCATCAATGGTGAAACGGCACAAGTACACATCGGATGTCGAGTTCGTGACGTTTATGCCAATGATGGTGTTTTTCATACTGACTGCGATAATGGTCGAGGCGGTTCAGGTGGTCCAATTTTCATTTGGCAGAACAACCAACCAATCATTATTGGTATCAATGCTGCTGAGTATCGATCAGGTGATTCGAGTTACTTCACCCAAAATTACACTCCTGGACAAGGAAATGTAGGCGTTCCAACGCTCACATTTGCACAAACCATTCAATCAGCCATTCGCTATCGGTCAGGATTTTACTCGCGTGTAGGCATGAATCCTCCGGGTATCATTTATCTTTGGCCATCACCCTGGGATGGTGGAAAGACTGATGTTTGGTGTGATGTTCCCAATCACGATATGTACGTTAGGAATCTAAATAATATTGGCTCTGCCATAGAAGTAAATAATTTAGAGACGGTTAAAAATAATGCAAAATACTGGTCAAAACCATGTAGCGACGATGTTTTTCAGCAGTCCAGAGTTCAACACTAGCTTGAGGTTTTCTAGATTGAAGCAATAAATCCAACTACTTTTTGGTTGCTCCCCAATCTTGCTTCAGCGATCGCCACCTCGATTTTTCAGAGAAAGATCGCTGCCACAGGGGTAGAAGTTCCTGAACCAACCCATCAGGCTAATTGGTAGAATAAGTGAATGCTAGCGATCGCCCCCATGCGACAAGCCAGCATCCTCACCCCTCTCCAGCAAAGGAGACTCTCACATGCCATTCGCTGAACTCATGTCACGAATCCAGGAACTTCCAAAAATTGACAAGCTTCGGCTAATGCAGTTTCTTGCAACAGAACTTGTCAAGGAAGAGAACGCAAACTTCTTCGTTGCGAACCAGGAGTATCCGGTCTGGTCGCCGTACAATTGCTCTGAGGCTGCCAGTGTTTTGATGAATCTTCTGGCGACAAAGCAGCAAGAGAAGAATGGTTGACGCTCAAAAATTTCCCTACAAAATTATTGATAGCAGTCTTGGCATAGTTGATCGGATGCCATACTTGCCTTTGAAGCTCAGTCTGAATGGTCAATCCCTGAACGCCGAAGGTTTATTAGATACAGGCGCAAGTGTGAATGTTTTGCCCTATGAGTTAGGGCTACAACTGGGTTTGATCTGGGAGGATGAAACGCTTTCGGTTCTACTGGCAGGGAACTTGGCTCACTTTGAAGCCCGTGCAGTCGTTATCAATGCTCAAGTCAGTTCATTCCAAATGGTTAACCTAGCATTTGCCTGGACACAAGCAACCAATGTGCCTTTGATTTTGGGACAGGCTAATTTCTTCTTTGAGTTTGATGTCTGTTTCTTTCGTGCGCGTTCTGAGTTTGAAGTCTGCCCTAAGCGCATTGAATAAAAGTGAAGACAGGAATGCCAGTTGGAAGCGATCGGTGAGGCACGGTCTAACAACCCGGTTGGAGCGGACTGACGAGAGATCTGAGTGGTGATGCAAAGGTTATCGACAGCCGCTCAACCGGAACGTTCGACCGCTAGGTTATCTGTGGGACGGTACTTGACTGTTGCCTATGATTGCTTAGCGTTAAAGTACCGTGAGATTCAGCAATAAGCCAAAGCTTTAATGGTTCGGCAAGCGATCACTACTCATGAAGCTTGCAAGTAGTAAAGCCGCATATTCTGCACCTTACGAGGATAAGTGATCCAGATCCAACGGATCGCTCTCAACATACTCCTTTGCTGTCATACCTTCCAAAGCTACTACTGAACCTTCTACATTTTTGTATCGTCCAGATTCAGGGATTAATTGCAGCCACTGGTTAAGAAATTGATCCCATCCTACTCCCTTAAACTGATTCTGATCCTCATCTCGGATAAACCAAAATATGAGTCGGATTTCAGAGCTATTCCATGAAGGTTCTGCACGTACCCTAATCTCGCGTAAGGCGCGAAGTGCTTCTCCTTCATCAGTAGCTTTGTCATGCTTGTCGCGTAGACGATTTTGGAGCTTTCTGGCAAAGTCAGTGAAGTCGTCAGGGAAAGCAAATCGAGCACGTTTCCGTGTCAGTGCTTGCCCAAGTGCCCTAATTTCGTCATCACTAAGACATCCAGGTTTACGCTCCCATTCTGCTACAACCGCCTTTTCTACTGTCATGATACGGTCGAGGTCAGCGACAAGATTAAGTCCCGCGACCCCTGGAATGTAAGCGTATTGAGGTCGCCTGCTTCGTTGAACGTCATGCAACTGCTGCTCATCAACCTCAACAAGAGGTACGATTTCAACAAATGGGCGTTCGTTACAACTGCGAACAATATCGCAGGTCTGTGTGACTATGGCAAAACCCTTGACTTCAGATTCTGCAAGATCAGTTTCTTCCTTTGCAACATCAGCAGAGTCAGATGTCAAAGGTCGTTGAGGATTAAAGCGATAGATGAACCAGTGTTCTCCAAGCACACAATCACCCTGATACCATTCTAAAAGAGTGGTGTCTATTGCCTGAATCCAAATGTCACGATCATTGACCACTACTATTTTTTCGGCTCCTTACTGCTCTGGCAGGTCTAGATCGTCCTACGTCACGATGGATAGGATCATTGAGAGCATCAACTAGATCTTCTGGCTTCTGAGGCATACGCATCTTACGTGCATCTTCGGACAGAGAACCTAATAATGGTCTTCGGGGCGCATTATTAGAACCAGCGATCCGCTTGACTTCTTCGTATCTACCTGCAACCAGGAGATCGAAAAGGGGATTTCCATTGCTATCAGGACAAAGTAAAAGACTACGATTTAGATTTGCACTTCCCCGGTCAATATATCGAATAGTACCTAACAGTCGATTAAGATGTTCCTCATTAAAGCGGGATAAGGGTTGCCCACTTGCCCAAAAATGAAGGCTTCTTCGAGAGACGTTAAAGAGCTTAGCAAGTTGATCCCAAGTTAATCCGCTCAACCTTCTTAGCTCACTGAGCACCTTTTGTGTTGCTTCTGGAGAACTAATCGATGCCATAGCAACCCCACTCGTTGTCATTTCCGAGGCAGCTACTAAATTTCGATTAATGGTTTCTCTGGAGGTAGTTGTGCCAGAGGGAGCGATTAAAATTCTTGAGGCAATTATATGAGGTGTTCTGACATCTGTAATAAATACAGTTGGTTTAGCTAAAAGAACACTCATAATTGACCTCCGTAACGCCGTAAGAAATCATCTTCTACTGCCCATCGAAAGAAAGTGTAGATTCTTTCAGCAAAGTGTTGTGCTTCACTCATCAACTCATCAACACGAAAGTCCCTATTTTTGGAAACAGACATATCAAGATCAAGTATCCAACTAGGATCAGCAACAGCTTCTATTGCCTCTGGATCAAAAGTTGCACCAGCAGGCATAGCTCCCCATCTTGCAACAATTTGCTCACCTCCGTCTGGAATAATAAACAAAGATTCATTGATGGTTTGATGAATATACTCTCTAAAATTAGCAGCCATCATTCCAGCTATCTCAGGTTTTACAAGAGAAGATATGTCTTGTAAATTTTGTCCAACAATTCTGTCAATGTATCGCAATCCAAATCGCTCGATACTTGCAGGTTTAAAACTCTCATTAAGCGCAATAAGTATATTTTCTAGACGCTTTAAAAAATCACGACGACTTAGGTAAGCAGTCGTTTCAAGCGCCAAAAAGTTAGGTGCTAACGAAACTCGCCAATTCCAATTATCCGCTGTATCTACAAACCGCCAAGTAACTTGAGGTGCAGTTGGAACGACACCCTGAGGACTAAAAGCAAAACCCTGAGTTTGTTCGGGCTGGAGGATAGGATAGCTCTCACGAATTGCTTCTTGAAATGAACCCACAAAATCGCTCTTCTCAATTGAAAGAATAGGTGGAAAGCGCAACTGTGCAATCACTCGAATAAGGGGTGCATCCTTTAAGGGCACCTCTTGGGGTGGTGGCGCAGTGAGTGGATTGAAATTAACCACCTTTTACATCCTTTTTGGAGCTTTCAAAGAAATTAAGCATAGCTGGAGCCGAGAGATAATACCTATCGTTCCCTACCCCTATGATATGCCAGCAGTGTGAAATAGAGTGTGAAGTTTAAGCAGGTTTTCTCTAGTAAAGCGCCTCAGATTATAGAGGAAAATTGGAGGAAACCCAGTACCTACAGCATTTCTAAAGCCCAGCGCAGTCGAACAACACTGTTGCAGCGGACTGGCTAAAGCTGCGTGTGGTGATGCAAAGTTTATTGGCAGCCGCTGAACAGCCCCGTTGGGCTGCATCTCGCAAGGGGCGCATAGTGTTGGTGTTTCCTAGCGGTTTGCGTTTTTTCGATCGCAGCCTCCCGATCGTTCATCAAACTTTGAATCTGATCAAAATCAGGTGAGTGCGATCGCTGATCTTGTAGGTTGGATTGACCCAGAAAACCAAACCACTTCTCGTTTGCTCCCCCTCATTGCTTCGATAACTGCCCAATACACTGCTCAGGTTAAAATGTAGGGGCTAAAGTTGAAACGAGGTCAAGCCCATGACAGTTCGACAACCCCGCTACAGCAAAGAAGAATTCGCTCGACGGGGTGATGAGATTTATGAATCTCAGGTGCGTTCCCAAGTCGAAGAAAGCAATTATGGCAAGATTGTGGCGATCGACATTGAGACAGGCTCTTTTGAGGTAGCTGATACGCCTATGGTCGCAGTCGATCGACTTTATGAACGCGAACCCGATGCTCAACCCTGGGTGATTCGGATTGGACATCGGGCAGTCTTCCGTTTCGGCAGCCGCAGTCTGAGACAGTCCGTATGATGTTCGGTACGGTTAATAATAATTGTGAGGCAATCATCAAAGTTGCAGTGGGTCGTATTGGTTCGCCCAAAGTAACCGTTGATGCGGTCATCGATACAGGATTTATGGCCATCGCCACTTTGCTTAGGACATTTTTGGTAATGTGCTTCGCGTGCTGCCAAAAATGTCCCTGTCCTAACCTATGTGGCGGTAGCCATACCAGCTTTTTGTCTTTACCGCTTTCCATGATCACAGATCTTGGCTTGCCTTGGCATTACCGCGATGTTGGTACTTTAGGCGACGGGAGCGAAGTCGTCTTTGAAATATACAAGGCGACTGTGATCTGGGATGGTCAGAACCAAATTGTTGATGTAGCGGCTTCCGAGGCAGATCCGTTGGTGGGAATGGGTTTGCTGTATGGTTTTAAGCTTCAGATTGAGGCGGTTGAAGGTGGTCTCGTTACGATCGAAGCCTTGAAGTAGAGCAAGGTAATCGGTGAGGCGCAGTCTAACGATTCAAATGCAGTGGGCAAGCGAAAATTGACGGTGTTGATTTCGAGGTTATCGACCGCCGCTGATTTGACCCGTTGGGCTGCATCCCGCAAGGGGCGCACAGTGTTGGTGTTTCCTAGCTGTTTGCGTTTTTCCGATCGCAGCCTCCCGATCGTTCATCAAACTTTGGATTTGATCAAAATCAGGTGAGCATCACAAGTCGTACAATCCCTTCATGTACGATGACACTTGCCGATTCCTTGCCGAACACTTCTCCGCCGACTTTGCCAGTTGGCTGTTGGGATCGATCGCTCTGACCGAAATCAAACCCTCTGAGCTTTCCCTCGAACCGATTCGCGCCGATGCCCTAATTCTGCTTCAGTCCGATGAGTCTGTTTTTCACCTAGAATTTCAAACTCGTCCTGACTCAGAGATTCCCTTCCGCATGTTAGATTACCGCTCACGAGTCTACAGACGCGATCGCTTTAACACAACCCCTCAACTACTCGACATGAAGGCTAAGACTGATGCGGAAGAAGGCATTAGAGCTTTTCGTCGAGAGATTTAGACCGATCGTCGTATTAAAACATTTTAGAGTCACCAAGATTTCCGCCTGATTGCCTCATAGAATGAAGGTAATACGATGGGCTTATCATCGTAACTCCGACCGACTTACCGGGAATAAAAACTTCTCTCGGTTTTTTGTCATCTGTCATTTGCACTGCAAACGAGATGACTGAAACTTTATTGACCTCTTTAACGATCGCAGCAGCAGTCTAATGGTTATATCTTCGACACCCGACTCCACTACCCGCAAGCTTTCTAAAGTCGAAGGACTCAAAGATCGCAGTGACTTTTTAAGAGAACCCGTTGCGTCTGAGCTTTTAGCAGACACAACGCACTTCACCGAAGACGCGATTCAAATTCTCAAGTTTCACGGGTCTTATCAGCAAGACAACCGAGACAACCGCGCCAAAGGTCAAGAAAAAGACTATCAGATGATGCTGCGAACGCGCAGTCCGGGTGGGTTTATCCCGCCTGAGCTTTATTTGGCGCTCGATCGCATCTCGGATGACTATGGCAATCATACGATTCGAGCCACGACGCGCCAAGGCTTTCAGCTACACGGCATTCTTAAAAAGAATCTGAAAGCGTCTCTGGCAGCGATCGTTCGCAATATGGGCAACACGCTGGGCGCTTGTGGCGATGTCAACCGCAATGTGATGGCTCCTCCGGCTCCATTTCGCAACCGTCCCGATTATCAATACGCCTACGAATATTCACACACCATTGCTGATTTGCTGACCCCCCAAACGGGTGCTTACTACGAGATTTGGCTGGATGGTGAGAAATTCATTTCGGCAGAAGAGAATCCTGAAGTGGTTGCGGCGCGTCAAAAGAATGGCACGGGCACGATCGTCCATGACAACCCAGAACCGATTTACGGCACGCACTATCTGCCCCGTAAGTTCAAAATCAGCGTCACGGTTCCGGGTGACAACTCCGTCGATCTTTATTCTCAGGATGTCAGCTTAGTGGTCTTGACCAATGAGCAAGGCGAGTTAGAAGGCTTCAACGTGTTTGCGGGTGGTGGTTTGGGGCGCACTCACAACAAAGAAGAAACCTTTCCACGATTGGCAGATGAGATCGGCTACGTTGCCAAAGATGATGTCTATAGATTGATGAAAGCGATCGTCGCTACTCAGCGCGATTATGGCGATCGCACTGATCGTCGTCATGCTCGAATGAAATATCTGATCGAAGACTGGGGCGTTGACAAATTCCGCGCCAAGGTCGAAGAGTATTTTGGTCAGTCGATCGAACCCTTCAAGCCGTTACCTGAATTCAAATATTTAGATTTTTTGGGGTGGCATGAGCAAGGAGACGGCAAACTGTTTGTCGGGATTTCGGTCGAAAACGGTCGCGTCAAAAACGAAGGCGCTTTTCAACTTAAAACTGCCCTGCGTGAAATCGTCGAGACCTACCGCTTGCCGATGTTGGTTACACCTAGCCAAAATTTGATTCTCTACGAAATCGAACCCGCTCAAAAGTCCGAGATTCAGCAAATTCTGACTCGCTGCGGCATCAAGCGCGAAGACGAAATTGATACGCTGTTGCGCTATTCGATGGCGTGTCCGGCGTTGCCCACTTGCGGGTTAGCCACTGCCGAATCAGAGCGCGTGATTCCGTCCATTCTGGAAAGAATTCGATCGCTGTTGATCAAAGTCGGGCTGCCCGATGAATCGTTTATCATCCGCATGACAGGATGCCCAAATGGATGCGCCCGTCCCTATCTGGCAGAACTCGGCTTTGTCGGCAACGGACCGGACACCTATCAAATGTGGCTGGGCGCTTGCCCCAATCAAACCCGACTGTCTCGCGCCTACGTTGAGAAGCTGCACATCGACGATTTAGAAACCTTTCTAGAGCCGCTCTTTGTTTACTTCAAACAGTCGCGCACCGATGGCGAAAGCTTTGGCGATTTCTGCGATCGGGTCGGTTTTGATGCGCTACGGCAGTTTGTCAGCGACTATCAGCCTGATGGTTTCGATGAAGTCGTGACGGTCTCGACCAATGACTTTGAAGAGATCGAATCGGCTGAATCGGACACGGTGACGCTCCGTTCTCGGCATCGAGTGGGCGTTCGTCGTGAGATTTACACGCGTCTTCAGCAAGCGTCAAAAACTCAAGGCAAACCGATTACCGAACTCGTGGCAGACGCGCTAGAAACCTATCTCACCAACACGGATTCTTAGAGACTGAGATCGGACTGTCTGCTGTTTGGGTAGGAGTGAGTTAAACGCTCCTACTTTTTTATTGAAATTCTGAGAGACTTCCAATGACTCAGCTACAAAGGCTTGTGATCACGGATGCTCAAATTGATCAGCAGCAGATTTTGTTGACGATCGAGCAACAGCATTATTTGAGTCGAGTGCTGAGGCTGCGATCGGGCGATCAGTTCATCGCGATGAATGGACACGGACACGGCTGGCTAGCGTCTCTAGTCTCCGATCGGGCACACATTCTAGAATCTATTCACGCTCAGTCTGAGCTGCCGATTTCCGTCACGTTAGTTTTGGCACTCCCAAAAGGAAACGGGTTGGATGAGGTGGTGCGACAGACTACAGAATTGGGCGTGACTTGCATTGCGCCTATGATCAGTGAGAGAACCCTTCTCAATCCGAGTGCCAACAAGTTAGAACGCTGGCGACGCATTGCTCAAGAAGCCGCAGAGCAGTGTGAACGTCAAATCGTCCCTGAGATTTTAGATCCCGTTTCCTGGAGCGATCGACTGAAAATAGAATCATCTAACTCTGATACCTGCCGCCTAATCTGTCTCGCACGGGGCAACTCGCCGCACTTGTTGGACTACTTAGATCCATTGGCTTGTCCTTCAATTACCCTCGCGATCGGACCGGAAGGCGGCTGGACAGATGCCGAAATTGAAGGCGCGATCGCAGCCAGTTATCAGCCAATTTCTTTAGGTCGTCGGGTGCTTCGAGCCGTCACTGCTCCGATCGTGGCGCTCTCGCTAGTTGCAGGAGTTGTTGAAAGAAATAAGAATGGAGAGTGAAGACTGAAGAGAAGAAAAAATAATCCTTCAGGCTGAGTCAATCATGCTAGATCAAATCGCTGCCGCCTTCGATCGTCAAGACTATCGCACTGCCGCGACGTTGCTCAAAGACTTCTTGCGCGAATCGCCCCAAAATCCGTTTGGGCAATTTTATAAAGGGCGGATCTATGAAGTGTCTGGCAAACTAGAGGCAGCCGAAGAGATTTATCGTCAACTGCTGCGCGATGTCGTCAACCCCAAACTTGCGAATCAGGCACGACAAGGCATTCAGCGACTCAAAGCCTTGGTTCAAACTCGCCAACAAACCGCGATCGCCCAAGCCACCGCAGATCCTCAAAATGCCGAAATGGGAATGTTAGTGTTAGAAGCCATTAGCAGCGACATCCGCACAACACTGGCTCAAAACTTTGCTCGAATTATGAAGCTAGATGCTTACACCGCGCGGTTGCAGATTCCGCATCGGGGCTGGCGACTCTATCGAACGGGCGCGATCGGAGAACTTCGACACTATGGGCAGCAGCTTAGAGAGGCTGAAATTCCCGCGTTTTGGGCACCGTTGACTGCGCTGCAAAGCCTTCAAGTCTTCCAAGTCCAATATTTTCAAAGCTATCAGCCTAACGCGATTGCGGTCTGCCAAAACGAGCACGATCAATTGGGTTCTCTCAGTTTCGATTGGGCAGAAGTGACTCAGCGCGTTGAAGGACGATTGCCAATTTTTGAGCAAGTTGTCGATACCGATGCCCGACAAAGAACGCAGCGACAGCGCAAAGAACAAACTCAAGACTATGCTCATGTTTGTGATTTACATCTTCCCAAACGACGCTGCATTTTGCGGCTCTGCGACTTAAATTATCAGTTTCATCAAGGGGTTGCGTTTTCAGCTTCAGTGAACGCGATCGGGCAAACCACCAATCGCATTTACTGGAACACTCTACTCGCGTTTCTCACCTATCAACTCCCTGAGCAACCCGTTTGGTCAGAGTTCATGCCTTTTGCAGAAACCGCGATCGAGTTTCCTAACCTGCTCAAGCGTCTTAAATCTCACGTTCATCTGTTTGGTCAAGACACTAGCCTGTGGAATCCTGCGTTTCATCTCTATAGTGGATTAGCGTTCTCAAAAGATCTCTGAAGTTTAATCCCTGAGATGGAGGCTTAAACCCGACCTAGTTAACGACAATGCTATTGAAAGAATTAAAGAATAGCTGGGTTAGAAAAATACTATGAAAATTGTTCGTTTTCTGTTGGCGATCGTCTTGCCGCCTCTGGCTGTTTTTCTGAATAGTGGTATCAGTTCAGCACTGCTGATCAACGTCTTGCTGACTTTATTGGGCTGGGTTCCTGGCATCATTCACGCGGTTTGGGTGCTTCAAAAAACAGAAGAGCGTCAAACTGAGGTTTACTAACGATTAAAAAACATCCCGGTCAGGCGATCGGGATGTTTTTTAGAATTATGTAAGTAGGTAGGCACAATTAAACTGAAGACCCTCATCCCCTAGCCCCTTCTCCCCAAGGAGAAGAGGAACTAGATTCTGGTTCCCTCTCCTGCGGGAGAGGGCTGGGGTGAGGGCATCTCCCGCATTTTATGTTTAGTTAAGTCTGTCTACTTAGAAGCTCGAATTTAGTTCGACTTCATGCCACGCGCCATATCTAAGTAGGAGTTCATGTTTGCGCCGGGGCGACGGCGGCTGCTGTTGCTAGTAGGCACCAAATATTTGGTTGCAAACTCAACAGTCGCTTCAGGTTTTGGAGCGACTACTGCTGCAACGGGTGCCTTTTCGACAGACTTTTGAACAGCGGTCGCACCGTTGCTAGATGCCGCAGCCGCTAGCTGCTCCGATCGCTTAGACGATGGTTTTGAGGTCTGCGTCGCGTCGATAGTCGCGGCAACAGGTGCAGGGCTAGCTTCAACTGTGGGTATGCTGACGACAGGCTTTTTCTCAGCTTCAGCACCGTCCCATTCTAGAAAGTAGCCAGAGCTTTTTCGAGTTTTGGGAGCGCTGCCTTCGATAGATTTTTTGCCACCGACGAGACCGCTCAAAAAAGCAAAGATACCGCTAAAGAAATTTTTGATAAGTTTGATAAGACCGCCCATGTGTCACTGCTCCTGGGATATTAGCGGATGATAAGGTGCGTCGGAAATTTGCATTCACGCGATCGCTGAGGCAAACCACCGACCTAAGCCGAAAAAATGAGGTGCCTTGCCGATCATATAGCGTCTAGGTAGAGCCTTGATCGGACTTGCGACAACTGTTAACTGATTCAGTTAGTCTGATCAAACTGAAAGCGCAGCAAAATTTAAAGATTTCTCTTTGATTATGAGTCTTGTTGAGATCTTCTTGCAAGACTCTGCGATGCGTTTTTTGAACCAAATTTGCTCATTCACAGCAAAAAGGGGCTTCGATCGAAGCCCCTTTTCTAGAGTAGTAGAGTCTGATCGCACGATCAGCTTCAAGAAGATTGCGCCTTAGAATCATCTGAGAACAAACCTAGCAACGGTCCCAACACTGCGCCAAACACAAATCCTCCAGCGTGTGCCCAATAGGCAACTCCGCCTTGCTGCATCCCAATATTGGTTTTTACTCCTAAACTGGCGACTCCATAGAGTGCCTGCTGCAAAAACCAGATTCCCAAATAAAAGATCGCTGGAATTCGCACGGGCAAGAAAATAAAGCCAAGCGGAATAATCGTCAGCACTCTCACTTGCGGGAATCGCAGAATATAAGCGCCCATCACCCCCGCGATCGCGCCACTTGCCCCTAGCGAAGGCACCTCAGAACCTGCTGAGAAGAACCATTGACTTAGGGCAGCTAAGACTCCGCACGCGATGTAGAAGATCAAAAACTTGATGTGCCCTAACCGATCTTCAACGTTGTTGCCAAAAATCCACAAAAACAGCATATTGCCTGCAATGTGCAAAAAGCCACCGTGCAGAAACTGAGAGGTGATGAGCGTAACCCATTCAGGGAAGCCAGAACTGCTTGCAGCGCCCCCAAAACTTTGGCTCAACTCTTTAGGAATGACCGCCCAAGTGAAGAAAAACGACTCTAGCTGCTGCGGAGTCAGGCTCAACTGATAGATAAACACTAAGACGTTGGCGGCGATTAGCCCATACGTGACGTAAGGGGTGATGCGTGTTGGGTTGTCATCGCTGATCGGAAACACGAGGATCTTTCCTTGACTATCATTTAGCAGGAAGATAACCGATTTTTAATGACTTGTCTGTTTATCTAGAGACAGATTTGCAGAACTGAGCAAGGAGGCGCAACTAAAGTCAACTTGTTTGGGTCGGTTTTGGCTTCGCTCAACCCGCTAGGAGTTCTGGCTTTGAGAGTTGAGCAGAGCCGAAACGCGTCTTACCGTTCACTAAACTTCTTGCAGAGGTCTGAAGATGCTCTCATCCCCCAACTCCTTGTCATGCCTGCGCTCCCCGACCCAGATCTCGCTAGCAACCCCGATCGGGACTAAGTTGTGATCCCCGTCATCAAGGCGTAGACTGACGTTATTAAAGGGTTTTCCAACTCGACTTTCGGTGATGACGTGATCTCTAAGAACCGGATAAGTTGCACCTAGTGAAGTGACTTCGCTGCCTACTGCTTACACAAGTCGGTTGATCGGTCACTGCCAAAATCTTTCGCCCCCTAGATCCTCCACGTCACTTGCTTTAAGTCGGGGAACCCGCCCAACGCAGTGACTCATCAAAATTGGGGGACTTTGAACCGGAGCGATGGCTGAACTTTGAACCAGAAGGTATGTTTGACCTCTATGCTGTCAGAGTTCTACGCATTCATAGAAGCGATAACTATTATGTCTGTTACTGAATGCAACGCCCTATTCTGAATTTTTGTGGTTCAGGTTTTAGGGCGGCGATCAATATCCGCCCAGTCTGCCTCTGCGCTTAGTCTCACGTTCAGCAAATCGAAACAGAGCCAGTCCCAGCCCAAAGTAAACACATCCATTGAGCAAAGCCAAACCCAACTGAGGGAGATTGAGGGGCTGTTGTCGTGCCATCATGTCTCGCAAAAGTCCCGCTCCGGCGGTCATCGGCAGCAGCAGCCCTACTATTTTTGACGAACCTGTCCAGCTTTCAGTCGGAACCGATAGCAAAAAGAGCAGCGCAAACTGAAAGATTCCTAATAGCTGCTGGATACGTTTTAGCAATAGCGCCAGAGACCCGATCGCGAATGATAATCCATACGCGCCCAATATCACCGTGATTAATGGAAAAATCAAGGTAGGTGGAAACGACAGCCATCGTCCTGTGAGTGACATGATGATCAGCAAAATTGTGGTGATCAGAACGAACTGAATCATCAAGTTTGCGATCGCGCGAGTCAAAAAAACGCGAGGTGCCCCAAAGGGTGAAATAAATAGCTGCTCCAACGTTCCCGTCTGTGCCTCGTTTTGCAGCGTTCCGGCAATGTCAAACAGCACGAATGTCACCAGCGTCCACAGCATATAGCCGACGATAATCGAGTCGAGCCGATCGCCCAATTTAATGCTTGACCCTGCTACATAGCTAGCTCCGAGAAACAACCCATAAAACAGCGCACTGATAATAAAGATGCCCCCAATCGCTTCGGCTGGGTAGCGAATAAACTGAATCCAACTGCGTTTGACTTCTGCTAAAAATAATTTCAACACGATGTTTTTGATTGGGTTTGAATAAGCTGAAGAAAAACTTCGGTCAGGTTGGCTTGCTCTTTTTCGACTCGGATTAGAGGAAGCGGTTGGAGAATGTGCAAAACCTCGTACAAGATCTCTGTTTCTCGGATCAGGATCGTTTTTTCGGTGACAATCGCGCCCAAATTCTGAATTTTGCTAGTGCGATCGAGATCGAGTTCGTGCTCTAGTTCCACCACATAAGCGCTGCCCGAAAATCGTCGAATTAGTTCCCCGGTCGATTCTTCAGCCACGATCGCGCCCTGGTTGATGATCGCGACACGATCGGAGAGTTCTTCTGCAATATCTAATTGATGAGTCGTCAACAGAATGGCTCGCCCCTCACTGGCGATTTCACGAATCAGGCGCTTCACCGTTTGAGTGGCTTCGACATCTAACCCCAGCGTTGGCTCATCGAGAAGTAGTAGCTGTGGCTCATGAATCAGGGCAACGGCGATCGCCAGTTTTTGCTGCATTCCTCGCGATAAAGTCTGAACTGGAGCGTTGCGTTTGTCAGATAGCTCAAATCGCTCTAGCAGGTCTCGTCCACGCTGTCGCGCCACTTTGGGACTCAAGCCTCGCAACACGCCGAAATATTCTAAATTCTCAATCGGGGTCAGTCGCCAATAGAGATTGCGGTTGCCTTCTAAAACGGCTCCAAGCGATCGCAGCGCCTCAGCGTCTCGGTGAGGATTGCGCCCATTGATTTTGACATCGCCCCGATCGGGCAAAATCAGCCCCGCAATCATCTTAATCGTGGTCGTTTTTCCAGCTCCGTTGGGTCCTAAAAACGCCAGCACTTCTCGCCCAGCGATGGTCAACGACACATCTCTCACTGCCTGGGCGATCTTTTTACGGGACGATCGATAGGTTTTTTGAAGGTGTTGCACCTCAAGTATCTGCATGAATTTGAGTGTAGATAAGTGATGTGGATAAAGAGGCAGTAATTCATTAAGAAGACGTGGCATTGCTGAATGCAGATATGAAATGCCCTTATCCCCAGGGAGAAAGGAGCCAGAACTCTTGTCCCCTCTCCTTTTGGGAGAGGGCTAGGGTGAGGGTAGAATCTGTGCTTCTATAGATCGATTCAGCAACGCCGAAAATCTCTTACCTTGTCTTTTCCTCAAAAAGACCGAGGCAAGATCCTTCTCTAAGGGGAAACGCCAACCAGATTCGTGTAGTATATTAAAAATTGTAACAGGGCAAGTGCAGTTTTACCTAAAAGTGCTCCTAGAAGCGCTGCCCAAAACCAATGAATGGTTAGCTTACCAACCGCCACCTACTCTCGCGAGGAGCACTCTCATGACAACATCTTTACACTTTCAATCGACGACAAGCGAATCCCTGATTGCAGCCTTTTTTCAACGATCGGAGGGCGAATGGCGCTCTGAGCGGCGTTATTACACCTTGCCCGACGGCGAATCTAAAGAAATGGTCAGTTTGGTCAAGATTCGCTTTTTAGAGTCGGGATGTTTAGAACTGCGAGACCTGGCTCGACTTCACCAACTAACCGACGAAACTATCATGACCTGCGGAGCCGCTGTCACTTGGGATAGTGAAAATTCGGTTTCGGGTAAGAAAGAGTCTAAAGGCTCGACGTTATTTGGCGTGTTGGAAACGACTCTATATCGCGATCGTGGGTTTGCCACTCCCAAACCCGTGACGGCTGAATTTTACTTCACCAACCCTGAAACCCTGTGCCTGAAAACTGAATATAAAGACTCAGTGTTTGAGGAAGAGTTAAAGCTGGTGGGTCATAAATATCGCACCCGACAGACGATCATTTCTCGTGCGGGTGAGCAGCAAATGATTGGTCAATATCTAGAGAAGCGCATTTGCTAAGTCTGTAAACGGGATTGACGGTAAGACGCTTTTCGGCTCCGCTCAAAGCCAGAATCTCCAGCGAGTTGAACGAAGTCGAAACCCACAAACTGACTTTAACTGAGCCTGCCTACTTAACACTCAATCTAACCCTCCTGATGATCACCAAGCCCCTCTAACCACCGGAGCCGAAGGGGCAGGAGCGTTTGCGTTAGGGTCAGAATTAATAGGAGCCGTTCCATCAACTCCTGTATTGGGTTGATTGGTCGCGTTGGGTAGCTGTGCTGTGTTGCTGCTGCCCTGATTACCTGTCCCGTAGTTTTGGGTGCTTGCCCTGTTACTTTGAGTGCCCTGACCGTTTTGCTGATTGTTAGTGGAGGTCGGCGGATTATTTGCACCGTCGCTAGCAAGTTGATTATTGCTGCGACTGTTGAAGGGGAACACGCCAGCGATATTTAAAATCCATGCCATGGCGATCGCAACCAACGTGCCCCCAATAATTCTGCCAGGAAAATTCATAATCTCTTGCCAACAGTTTAGTTATTTGTAACTTACCTAAGTTTCTATTAAAACACTTGGCACAGAGGATAGAGTCTGACCTCTACCCTGCGATTTTCTAAACGGGCTGGTTGCCCTGCCCCCAAAAGCCATCAAACTTAGTGACTTGCAGATCGCCCATTACCTGAACCTGACAGGCAAGCCGTCGAGTCGTTCCTGCACCGTGAGGCGGCAAAGATAATCTGGCTTTCTCACGCCAGCCGATCGGAGACACGTTTCCCTGAATCTCAACTGCGCAGGTGCCACATGTACCCAAACCATGACAATTGATGACAGTTGCGCTTCCGTTGTAGAGGTCAATATTGTTCTGGAGAAGCACCTGACGGAGGTTGTCTCCGATCGCGCACTCAACGGTTTTTCCTTGAACACTAATTTTAGGCATATCACCTGCACCTTTTCTAAAGTAGTCATTACATTGTCCCAGTTTTGAGAAGTTCTCGGTGAACAATCGTCAATTAACGCGAGCAATGGCTCTCAGCGCTGAACAACGTTGGCACGGGCAACATCGAAGCGTCTTACCACGCTGTGATAGAAGAATGAAGTGTAGTTGGGTGTTGCAAAACCAAGCAAAAGCCGCATTCGTGTCTTAAAAGGAGAACGATCGCAGCCTTTTGGCGTGTTCCAAAGTTCAAAAAGCACGATAACATGAGAAGTTGAAAAGAAGCTTCCTGACACAGCAACCATCTACGTCTTGCTAGGAAGTCACCCCAGAAATTACCACAACTCAATCATGATTAAGGAAGGAATGAACACACACGTTGCTCACCCAATGGTGAAGCTACAGCGTCAGGTGCGCTCGCTCATCGACTCAAAGCTGCTTAAACCCAGCGATAGCCTCTGGAAGATTGCACTCCTCTACGGCGATGAGTGGGCTTATTGGAAACAAGAGCTACTCTCATTTGATTTCACGATGCAAGATCCCGTTAGCGAGCTACTCTCGGTAGACGCGTGGGACGAAGAAGATTAGGAGGCTTGAGTCTACCGTCACCACAACTGGTCTAGGTTAGGTCTGACCTTAGCTCGAATCACGATCGCCGTGATGTTGTCATGACCGTTATATTGATTGGCAAGCTCAACGAGTTGACTGACTCCTTGCTCAAGGTTAGTCAGTGAGCTAATCAGGGGGGCAATGTGGGTCTCACGGTGCGTTTCGAGCAAATCGTTGTCGGTCAAGCCATCCGATGCGAGAATCAGCACCATGTCTTCGTTAATTTCAAAAAACTGAATATCGGGACTGATAAAGTTTTCGTCGCGGGGTCCTAGCGCTTGAGTCAACTGGTAGGCATCGGGGCGACTATAGGCAGCCGTGGCTTCTGTGCCGCGCTGAATTTCTCGCTGACCGACTTCGTGGTCGATCGTCACCTGCTTTAAGCCTCCTTTGCGGCTATAGCGATAGAGGCGACTGTCTCCAACATGGGCGACCGCCGCCTCGGTGTCTTGAATCAGCAGCATTACCATCGTGGTGCCCATTCTGCCGCTGCCCGATCGAGCGTTTTGCTGGTTGACATCATAGATGGCTGTGTTGGCTAGCTGCACGGCTTCACGAATCACGTTTAAGGGAGGAAGCCCAGTAGCATTAGCGCCTGCATTCTGCCAATAGTCTCGAAAATAGTGGCGCAGGGTGTCTACTGCTAACTGGCTAGCGACTTCACCACTCGCATGTCCGCCCATGCCATCGCAAAGAATATAGAGTGCCTGTGCTCGAACCGTTTTGCCAGACGGAATTTGAATTTTTGCAATTTTGGTGTCAATGCCAAAACAGTCTTCGTTGTGATCGCGAGTCCGTCCGATGTCAGTTCTGCCTGCGTCTTCGAGGCTAAATAGCTGCATGGGCAAGACGATCGTCGGCATGTCGTCTCCGTCTTCTTCGGGTTGTAGGGTGACGGCTTCGGCTTCTAAGTCTTCGTCCTCAAACCTTTCGAGCGGAACATTGCTGGAGTCGGGAGTGGTCAGATCTTGAGAGTTGGGCATGATCTCGATCTCAGTAAAGCTTGCTTGCATCTCGTGCGCGATCGCTTCAAGGCGCGATTTGATCTCATCGGTTGTGATTAGTTTACCCGCTTGCAGATCAGCAATTAGCAAATGTAGGGCTGCCAATTGAGTTTGAGAAAGCTGGTTGAGTAGAAATTGCCAGGTCTCACCTAGATCTTGCAGCGATGGCGCGGGGGTTTCTTCTAGAAACAATTTCTGTAGGCACAATATTTGATCTTCATCAACTCGCAGGTTTTGGGGGTCTAGCAAGCTCTGCCGACAGTGCCAGGGTTCTAATGCTTCCCAGATCTCGACCATTTCGTAGAACCAGTGCAAGACTTGCAGCCCAGATAGGTCACGATCGCTCCGCAAGCGATCGACGAACGAAGGGAGGTGCGATCGATCTTCTAGCAAGAGAGCATCTTCGCCCGATCCCCAAGCATCGTGAACTTGGGGAATAACCTGGTGAAGCTGCGATCGCAGCGTTAAATAAATTTGCACATCGACCTCGCCCTGAGTGTCACAGCTTAGACAAGTTTCTTCGGTCAAAGAGATGCCGCACTCTTGACAAAATTTGTTGACATTGGGGTTCTCAAACTGACACTGTGGACAGACAAGCATTGGGGTCTTTCTAAATATTCTGAGTGGAGCGTTCTACCAATCTTACGCAAAATTTCTCTGAGTCACAGGTCTGTAAAGATTCCCTGAAGGTTTCGAGGAGTGAGAGGTCTGATGTTAGAGAAGGCGAGGTTCCGGTTCCCGCTAGAATAAAGGAGTATGCCCCGCTATAGTTCTGAAATTTTATGACGACTGCTGCGCCAGCCAAAACCCAGTATGAAGCGATTATCGGGCTAGAAACTCACTGTCAGTTGAGCACCGAAACGAAGATCTTTTCTGACAGTTCTGCCAAGTTTACGACTGAGCCAAACACTCACATTGACCCGATTTGTATGGGGATGCCGGGGGTGTTGCCTGTGCTCAACCAAAAAGTTTTGGAGTATGCGGTCAAAGCAGGACTGGCGCTCAACTGTCAGATTGCGCCTTACAGCAAGTTCGATCGCAAACAATATTTTTATCCTGACCTGCCCAAGAACTATCAGATTTCGCAATTTGATCTTCCGATCGCCGAACACGGTTGGGTTGAAATCGAGATGCTGGATGCAGAAAACAATCCGGTGCGTAAACGAATCGGAGTGACTCGCCTGCACATGGAAGAAGATGCCGGAAAACTCGTGCACGGCGGCAGCGAGCGGCTCTCAGGCTCGACTTATTCGTTAGTGGACTATAACCGGGCAGGCGTTCCGCTCGTGGAGATTGTCTCAGAGCCAGATCTGCGATCGGGGCAGGAAGCCGCCGAATATGCTCAAGAGGTGCGGCGGATTATGCGCTATCTGGGGGTCAGTGATGGCAATATGCAGGAGGGTTCGCTGCGCTGTGATGTGAATATTTCGGTGCGTCCGATCGGGCAAAAAGAGTTCGGCACTAAAGTCGAAATCAAAAATATGAACTCTTTCAACGCCATTCAACGGGCGATCGAGCACGAGATTGAGCGGCAAATTGCAGCGATCGAGTCGGGTGAACGCATTCTGCAAGAAACGCGCCTGTGGGAAGAAGGATCGCAGCGCACGATTAGTATGCGAATCAAAGAAGGCTCCAGTGATTATCGCTATTTCCCGGAGCCAGATTTAGGTGCGATCGAAGTCCCGTCTGATCAGTTAGACCACTGGCGCAGTGAATTGCCCGAACTGCCCTATCAAAAGCGCCCCCGCTACGAAACCAATTTTGGACTTTCGGCGTATGATGCGCGGGTGTTGACGGACGATCGCGATATCGCTGAATATTTTGAAGCTGCCGTCGCTGCCAAGGCAAATCCCAAACAAGCCGCCAACTGGATTATGGGCGACATCAGCGCCTATCTCAACAACGAGCGCAAGACGATTAAAGAGATTTCGCTAACTGCGATCGCGCTAGCTGAATTAACGGCGTTGATCGATGCCAACACGATTAGCAACAAAATCGGCAAAGATATCTTGCCCGAACTGTTGACCCAAGGTGGCTCACCCAACGCGATCGTCGAGCGTGAGGGCTTGGTGCAAATTTCAGACAGTGGAGCGATCGAGATGGCGATCGAGGCTGTGATTGCGGCAAATCCCAAAGAGCTTGAGCAATATCGCGGTGGTAAGACAAAACTTTTGGGATTCTTTGTCGGTCAAGTCATGAAGCAAACGGGCGGACGGGCTGACCCCAAAATGACTAACCAGTTGTTAGCCAAAAAGCTGAACGCCTAGATTTCGAGGACTACACGTGATGTACCACTAATTTGCCCTCCTCACGAAGTGGGGCAAGCCCTCCCACCCTTCTCTTTAGGGAGAAGGGCTTTCGGACCGTTCCGGTTCCCTCTCCCATCGGGAGAAGGCTAGGATGAGGGCAGTCTTTGCAGCCATTTCAGGAAAGTCGCACATTGCGAGACCACTCCTCCCCGAAGCTCGCTAAATCTACCGTAGAAACCCTGGACTCTTTAGCCTCTTATGAATTTTCGATAAAACTTACGTGTTTTTAGAAAAAAGTTCTTCAAGGGTTTCCCCCCTCACCCCAAAAATGGCGTACTGTGCTTAGTAGATGCACCCTGATGATAGGGGGAGTCGCAGCGTGACCCTCCCTTTTTTCATGTCTTTAATGCCTTAAGCGACACTGCGATCCATTGAGCTTGATATAATCGCCTCTCAGAGTATCGATAACGGTAGGAGAGGCAAGATTATGGCATGGCAGAAAATTCCAGGTGGGGTGACGGCACCTAAAGGCTTTCGATCGACCGGAATCATCGCCGGACTAAAGCCTTCAGGCTTGCCAGACTTGGCGCTGATTGTTTCTGACGTAGACGCGATCGCGGCGGGTGTGTTTACCACAAGTCAAACCAAAGCCCCTGTTGTCGATTATTGTCAAGAGCGATTGCAGTTAAAACAGACGGCTCGTGCCATTCTCTGCAATGCGGGGCAAGCAAATGCCGCAACAGGCGCTCAGGGAATGCTGGATGCTCTAGAGTGTGCTCAACTGATTGCTCAAGCGCTAAATATTTCGTCGGATCTGGTGCTGCTCGCCTCAACGGGTGTGATTGGGCAGCGCAATAAAATGGAGGCAATTCGGGCAGCGGTGCCTACTTTGGTGGCTTCCCTCGACGAAAACGGCTCGGCGGCTACGGCTAAAGCGATTTGCACGACTGATTTAGTAACGAAATCGATCGCCCTAGAAACCACGATCGGCGATCGCCCCGTGCGGGTTGGCGGCATTGCGAAAGGGTCGGGCATGATTCATCCCAACATGGCAACGATGCTGTCGTTTGTGACCTGTGATGCAGCCGTTTCTCCCCCACTTTGGCAGCAGATGCTGAGTCGGGCTGCCGATCGCAGTTTCAATCAAATCACCGTTGATGGCGACACCAGCACCAATGACACGCTGATTGCGCTAGCCAATGGTCAATCTCGCACCCCGGCGATTACTGAAATGGGCGCAGAGGCAGAAAAGCTAGAGGCAATGTTGACCGAGGTATGCACCTATTTGGCGAAGTCGATCGCGCGCGATGGTGAAGGGGCAACGTGCTTAATCGAGGTGCAGGTTTCTGGAGCGATCAACGATGCGGCAGCACGCCGGGTCGCAAAAACGATCGCGGGTTCTTCACTGGTCAAAGCGGCTATTTTTGGACGTGACCCTAACTGGGGCAGAATCTCGGCGGCAGCAGGACGAGCAGAAGTGCCGTTTGAACAGGGACATTTGCAAATCAAATTGGGCGATTTCTTGATGATGCAAAACGGTCAACCTCAACCTTTCGATCGGGCGGCTGCCAGCAGCTATCTCAAACAACAAGCTGAGGCAAGTACGCTTCCTCGTCCGGCTGGATCGATAGTTAGTGCCGAGATGGGTAATGAACTGCTGGTGATGGAAGGAAACCATCCGGTCGCGTTCGATCGCGGCGCACCTAATACCCAATACGTCAGTCATCCGGTGATGATCGAAGTCAGCATCGGCAATGGGTCAGGCACAGGTCAGGCGTGGGGATGTGACCTCAGCTACGACTACGTGAAAATCAACGCTGAATACACGACTTAGAGCGATGTCCGATTGCAAGATCGCGATCGTCGGCACCAGTGGCTCCGGCAAAACTACGTTGGCGCGTCAAATGTCTCAACGGTTGGCGGTTCCTCATATTGAGCTAGATGCCCTTCACTGGGAGCCAAATTGGACTGAGGCGACGATCGACGTGTTTAGATCGCGAGTTAAGACGGCGTTGAGCGGTGACGCTTGGGTGGTGGATGGCAATTACAGTAAGATTCGTCCGCTTGTTTGGACTCGTGCTGACACGATCGTGTGGCTCGATTATTCGTTTGCGATCGTCATGCGTCAAATCCTTCAGCGAACGATTCGGCGAGTTGTGCTGCAAGAAGACTGCTGTAATGGCAATCGCGAAACCTTTCAAAAGTCATTTTTGAGCAGCGATTCGGTCATTGTGTGGGCAGTTCAGACTTATCAGAAAAATCGCAGTCAGTACGCGACCCTGTTTCAGCAGCCGGAATTTGGGCATCTCAAAAAGGTTGGACTGACTTCTCCAAAGATGGCGCAGCGTTGGTTATCAGAAGTCTCTCCGCATTACTGATTGAAGAATTAGGAGACAGAATCTGTCTAAAGGGTAAGGAAATTGCCTTTCTCAAGATAGAGCGATCGAGCCGACAAAAGGGCGTAAATTAATCTTGTGAAGAAAACAAATCAAACCAAGTTTTTGAAGCTCTTAACCGCTTTTCTTCACACTTCCATAAGTTATTCTCTGGGTTATACAGAATTATTTATTGAGAAGAGTTTCGGCTCTTCTTCCAACACTATCTAAGACAAACAACACGGCAGAGGTTCGCTTCTGTCGTGTTGTTTTTTAAAGATGAATACGACAGGCTATGAGGCTGGCTTTTGAGCTTGGATGACTTGAAGACTGCCGCCTGCGTGAAGCGTCCGATCCTTGACCTGAAAGCCAATCCCTGTCAGCAAATCGACTAAATCAGTTTCGATTAATCGCCACGCGGTTTCGGTTTCAAATAGCCAAAAGAAGACCGCCAATCCAGGGACGAAAAATGGATTAGTGGGGGCATGAAAATCGACCATTGCAAAATATCCACCTGGCTTTAAGACTCGATAGACTTCTTGCAAAATCTGATGCAATTGTTCGGCTTCCATCTCGTGCATCGCCGCACTGGTGTGGACTAAATCAAACTCATTGTCTGAGAGCGGAATTTTTTCAGCAAAGGCTTCTATGTAAGTTGCTTGGGGCACGTTTTGCTGTGCTCGTTTAATCGAGAGCGGAGAGCCATCTAGCCCAGTGACGTGGCGCGATCGCGGCACTAAAAACTGAGTGGTTTGTCCACTTCCACAGCACAAATCTAAAACTTTGGAGTCTTGCGCGATCGGCAACCCCTGCAATGCCAACTGCCGAAACCGCGATTCTCCGCCAACTGCCAGCGCCGCAACTCGGGAGATGCCGTCATATAACCACTGATATTGATAACTTAAGTCTCGAAGAATGGTTGCCATCATTAATCACTAACGCACGGTTGTAAAGCTAGAAAAACCATTTATAAACAGTTTTTCTACAATCTAGCAAATCTGAAAGGAAACGCTAGGACGATTGAGACCGTGTATCTGGAATGAACCTCGATCGGACGTGCGACTTCTGCAAAATCAACTTTCCTGATAAGCTGAACTCTTCACGTTTAAGTCGTTGATATCTCTCCTGTTCTGCATCTTTAAAGCCGCGCCACTCATGAATCTGTCTCTTGCTGCTAATGGAATTCAAGCTCTCGATCGAGCGTCTCAAGTGCCAGATCTCTCGGTTGTGGTGCCTATCTACAATGAAGTGGAGAGCATTCCATTATTGTTAGACGCGATCGCCACCAGCTTAATTTCCGAGCAGATTCACTATGAAATTATTTGCGTTGACGACGGCTCTGGTGATGGCTCCGATCAGCTTCTCAAGCAGCAGGCTCAGACTCGAACTGATTTACGAGCCGTGATTTTGCGACGAAACTATGGACAGACGGCAGCGATCGCCGCAGGGTTTAGTCACGCCACAGGCAAAATCATCATCACGTTGGATGGAGATCTGCAAAACGATCCGGCAGACATTCCGATTTTGATGGCGAAGCTAGAAGAAGGGTATGACCTGGTGAGCGGTTGGCGCAAAAATCGACAGGATGCCTCTCTCACACGAGTCTTGCCCTCTAAGATCGCGAACTGGCTGATCGGTCGAGTCACCGGAGTTCGAGTCCACGATTATGGCTGCTCACTCAAAGCCTACCGCGCTGAACTCGTCGCCGATATGAATCTCTACGGAGAACTGCATCGATTTCTCCCCGCGCTTGCCTTTATTGAAGGCGCGAGAATCACCGAGATTCCGGTGCGACACCATGCTCGTCGCTATGGTCAGAGCAAGTATGGCTTAGACCGCACCTTCCGCGTGATTATGGATTTGTTCACCATCTTCTTCATGCGGAAGTTTTTGACTCGCCCGATGCATGTTTTTGGCTTGTTTGGTCTGCTGGCACTGATTTCCGGCGCGGCACTGGGTTTATATCTCGCCTACGTCAAACTCGGCTTAGGCGAAACCATTGGGCAGCGTCCACTGCTGATTCTGGCGGTTGTGCTGTTTTTATCAGGGCTACAGCTTTTTAGCTTTGGGCTGTTGGCTGAGTTGTCGATGAGAACCTATCATGAGTCGCAAGGAAGACCCATTTATCGGGTTAGAGAGGTGATTGGAAGGTTAGACAATAGCGCTGCAAACGAGTCATAAGAATTGCAGATGGATGAGAGTTCCTCGCTGCGTTGTCCGTGGATTTCGACTTCGCTCAATCCACTAGATGAGAGTCGAGGGCTGAATGAAGTCGAAGCCCGATCGGTTGAGGCTCGATTAAACTGCAACTCCCTAATCGCGTGACCCAGTTGCACTACGGCAGGCTAGTGCCAGCAGTCAATAAACATTAAACTTCTTGCAAAAGTCACTGGCACACTGATCTCCAAACTTTTTCTGCCTTAACATTCCACGAATCCAACGCTTATCTTAAAATAAAGTCAGGACTTGTAAAGTTTCTTAACCATGTCGCCCCTTCGCTGGCTTATTCATGACCTCAGCAACATCCCTATTTTCCCCGGTTGAAGCAGACCTCTGTGTGCTGACGGAGAACCTTAAACAGTTAATTGGTGCTCGTCATCCCATCCTTTATGCTGCCGCAGAACATCTGTTTGGAGCCAGGGGGAAACGGATTCGCCCCGCAATTGTTTTCCTGGTAGCACGGGCAACGATGCCTAACCAAGGAATCACTGAACGCCATCGGCGACTCGCTGAAATCACTGAAATGATTCATACGGCAAGTCTCGTGCATGATGATGTGGTGGACGAATCAGATATGCGGCGGGGCATTCCAACCGTTCACAGCACGTTTGGTAGCCGAATTGCTGTGCTGGCAGGAGACTTTCTGTTTGCTCAATCGTCCTGGTATCTCGCTAATTTGGACAACTTGCAGGTGGTCAAACTTCTGTCAGAAGTGATCAAAGACTTTGCCGAGGGCGAGATTCAGCAAGGGTTAAATCGTTTTTCTACGGTGTCGATCGAGGCGTATCTTGAAAAGAGCTACTATAAAACCGCTTCGTTAATCGCCAATAGTTGCAAAGCGGCGGCTGTGTTAAGCGACTTGCCCGAAGTGCAGGCGCAGCAACTCTATAATTATGGTCGTCACTTTGGGTTAGCCTTTCAAATTGTAGATGACATCTTAGATTTTACAGGCTCGATCGATAGCCTGGGCAAACCTGCTGGGTCTGACCTACAGAGTGGCAATTTGACGGCTCCGGTTCTCTATGCACTTGAAGAAAAGCCCTATTTAGAAGTCTTGATCGAGCGGGAATTTGCTCAAGAAGGTGACTTAGAGCAAGCGTTGACGTTGATTAAAGATAGTCGAGGCATTGAGCGATCGCGGGAGCTTGCAGCCCATCATGCAAAGGCAGCGATCGAACATCTCTCTGATTTACCGATGTCTGAGTCTCGTCAGGCGCTGATCAAACTGTCTGATTATGTTTTGAGCCGTCTGTATTAATTCACACTAGCTTTTGAATAAACTGTCTGAGGGGTAGAGTTGTCTACCCCATTTTTATGGGTGTCTAAAGGTGATTTGTGCAGTTAAAGGCACTCTCGCTTTGGTGTTAATAGTCTTTTTGAGTTAAACGATACTTGAGAAAGATCTCCAGAAGAGTCTCTTTGAAACCTGGTAAATCTATAAAAGGTTGGATGTGATTTTTTAATTCTCTGCCTTTCGTTGTTTAACAAGAGTCAAATACCCAATGAATTTGACTAAGTTTTGCAAAAAAACGTCAAGTAGTATATTCTTGAGCAAACCGACTTTCGCAATGAGCGATCTTGTTAGTTTAACGAACGATCGTGTTAAGTGAGTGAGTTTCCTGAAGCGTCATCGAGTGGCATGAGATTGGACTGCTGTATCGCTTGTAGACGATGAATCTAATTAGAGTTTACCCACAAAGTAAGAATCTAGAGTGTGATTTGTGCGCTATCTGTATAGACAGTAGTGAAAGCTTTTGGGTTCAAAAAGTGAGAAGCGATCGAGTGCGATGGAGAAAGCCACGAGGCTTTCTCACCCTTGAAGTCATCCGAAAATATTCAAGTTTATTTCTTATGACTGATTGGGTCAACCACAGTTTAGCGATAGCCTAGAAAGCAGTTGGGTTACGCGTACACAATTGATTTCAGGTTTTAATTCCCTTCTATTCACCGAGTTTTGGTAAATAAAACTATGCTACTTCGAGGTCAAAGGCAGAGAGTTGCACTAATTTCTAAACATGGCGACCCTGCCATCGAGATTGGCAAAGAAGAAGCAGGTGGACAAAACGTTTACGTGCGCCAAGTGGGCGAAGCCCTTGCCCGTCAGGATTGGCAAGTTGATATGTTTACTCGCCAATCTGATGCAGAGCAACCCAAAATTGTGCAGCATAGCCGCCACTGCCGTACGATTCGTTTAACGGCAGGTCCAGAAACCTTCATTCCTAGAGATGACTTGTTTCCTTATATGCCGG
Source organism: Phormidesmis priestleyi BC1401 (assembly GCF_001650195.1). GTDB lineage: Bacteria > Cyanobacteriota > Cyanobacteriia > Leptolyngbyales > Leptolyngbyaceae > Phormidesmis_A > Phormidesmis_A priestleyi_B. The sequence goes on from NZ_LXYR01000028.1 coordinate 29,296, forward strand.
AGTTTGTGCGATCGTTCCAGCGCTTTCAGGTTGAAAATGGCATCGAATACAATCTGATCCACACTCACTACTGGATGTCAGGCTGGATTGGCATGGAGCTAAAGAAACTGCAGTCGGTTAAGCAGCTTCACACTTATCATTCGCTAGGTGCGGTCAAATATCAGTCGATTTCAACAATTCCTTTAATCGCTAAAACTCGACTTGCCAGCGAGAAAACCTGTCTTGAAACTGCTGACAGAATTGTAGCAACCAGCCCTCAAGAAATGGAGCACATGCGATCGCTGGTTTCACCCCACGGCAACATCGACGTGATCCCCTGTGGGACGGATGTCCATCGATTTGGCTCGATCTCACAGACCAGAGCGCGTCAGCTATTAGGGTTCTCACCCGATGACAAAATAGTGCTTTATGTGGGGCGATTTGATCCGCGTAAGGGCATCGAAACGCTGGTGCGTGCAGTCGGTCAATCGAAACTGCGCGGCGAGGGAAACCTGAAGCTAGTGATCGGCGGCGGCAGTCGTCCGGGTCAAAGTGATGGCATTGAGCGAGAGCGGATTGAGAGCATTGTTGCCGAGTTGGGGCTGCAAGACATGACTCTATTCCCAGGTCGTTTGGGTGAAGACAATTTGCACCTTTATTACGCGGCAGCGGATGTGTCGGTAGTTCCCAGCCACTATGAGCCGTTTGGATTGGTGGCGATCGAAGCGATGGCAAGCAATACGCCAGTGGTTGCCAGCGATGTGGGCGGTTTGCAATACACCGTCGTTTCTGAAGAGACGGGGCTGTTGGCTCCCGCACAAGACGATGCTGCATTTGCGGTGGCGATCGACCGAATTTTATCTGACTCTGAGTGGCGCGATCGCTTGGGTCGGGCAGGTCGTCAACGAGTCGAAGAAAAGTTTAGCTGGAACGGGGTTGCTGCCCAGCTAGGCAAGCTCTATCACAAAGTCTTAAAAGAAAAGCCAGTAGAAAAACCTGCGGCTGTGAAGAAGCCTTCTCCAGTGAGCGCATAGAAGTTTCTCTGGTGAAGGTTTCTCCATCATTTCACTGAGTAAGGGCGAAGCGATCAATCAACCAATCTTGGGAATGATTCCAAGACGATAAACCGATCGTTCCGCCCTTAGAGTCTTTTGGTCACTACTCTTCAGCCGTTTGCACTTTCTTACGAGTGCTCGTCGTCTTTTTGGCAGCGGCTGTCTTAGTCGTTTTTTTGGCAGTCGTCTTCGAGGTGGTTGCTTTTTTAGCGGTCGTTTTAGCCGCACTCGCCTTTTTAGCGGTCGTTTTCTTCGCTGTGGTTTCGGTTGCGTCGTCAGCGGCTGCTTTTTTCGCTCGCCCCGTCGTCGTCTTCCCAGCTTTCTGACCTTTGGTTCCAGCTTTGGCAGCGATCGCGTCAAGTGCCGCTTCCAGCGTAATAGATTCGACAGTTTGACCTTCAGGCAGCGAGGCGTTCACCTTGCCATATTTAATGTAAGCCCCATAAGGACCATCATAGATATTGACGGGATCGCCTTCTTCAGGGTGAGCACCCAGTTCGCGTAAGGGTTTTGCAGTGCCTCGTTTGCCTCGTCCGGCTTTAGGTTCGGCTAAGAGTTGTAATGCTCGATCGAAGTCCACGGTCAGAACATTATCGACAGCTTTGAGCGATCGATAATCTTTGTGGACTTTGCCGTCTTCGCCTTTGCCTAAGTCATGGACGATGTAAGGACCATAAGGACCTAAACTCGCCTGAACTTTTCGCCCTGTGTCGGGGTGCATTCCGAGCGTTCGAGGCAGTGCTAATAGTCCGATCGCTTGTTCGATCGTCACCGCTTCAGGGGTAACTCCTTTGGGGAGAGACACATTCTTGGGCTTCGGATTTTCCTCCGACTTGTCGCCTAGCTGAATGTAATGCCCATAAGGACCCAGCTTGACATAAATGGGTTCACCACTCTCAGGATGAACGCCTAACTTTTTAGGACCCTGAAGCAGAACTTCAATTTGCTCGGCGTTGAGGTCAGCAGGTGGCATATCTTTGGGCAGATTGATATTGCCGTTTTCTGACTCAATATAAGCCCCCGTCTTGCTGATTTTGATTCTTGCTTCTAAGTCACCAAAGTGAATGGTGCGAGCTTCTTTCGGGTCGATTTTGCTTTCTTGCTCTTTGACCTGTTTTTCTAACCCGTCTTCACCTGAGTAAAAATTACGGAGATAAGGAAGCCACTGCACTTCACCCGTGGCGATGTCATCCAGGGTTTGCTCCATTTTTGACGTGAAGCTGGGGTCAACGATTTCAGGGAAATGCTTCTCTAAAAGATCGGTGACAGCAAAGGCAGTAAAGGTTGGAATCAGGGCGTTGCCGACTAATTGAGCGTATCCTTTGGTGATGATGGTGCTGATAATGCTGGCGTAGGTACTGGGGCGACCAATGCCTTCACTTTCTAGAGTTTTGACAAGAGAGGCTTCGGTGTAACGCGCAGGAGGTTGGGTTTCGTGCCCGATCGCGTCCAAATTCCTGCAACTGGGATGATCACCGACGCGCATCGCAGGCAGGATGACTTCTTGACTCTCGATCGCCGCACTCGGATCATCTGACCCTTCAACATAGGCGCGGAAGAACCCAGGAAAATCAATGCGCTTGCCGCTGGCTCTAAAGCCTGCATCCTCAACCTGAATTTGAACGGTGATCTGAGTTTGTCGAGCATCTGCCATCTGAGTCGCAACGGTGCGCTTCCAGATCAGATCGTAGAGTTGAAACTCTCGTCCGCTCAGTTTGGTCTGCTGCGGAGTGCGGAAACTGCTTCCCGCTGGGCGAATTGCCTCGTGAGCTTCTTGAGCACCCTTGCTTTTAGTGGTGTATTGGCGAGGTTGGGGGCTGAGATAGTCGGAGCCATACATCTGCTGGACGCACTCGCGAGAGGCAGCGATCGCTTGCCCCGACAAATGCACCGAGTCCGTTCGCATGTAGGTGATATAGCCTTGCTCATAAAGGCTTTGAGCCGTCCGCATGGTGTCACGGGCAGACAGTCCTAACTTACGGTTTGACTCTTGTTGCAGCGTCGAAGTCGTGAAGGGAGGCGACGGCTTGCGAGTCACCGGGCGCTCTTCTTGATCCGAGACCGTCCAGGTTTTGTCGGCAAGCCGCTCTTGTAACGCTCTCGTCTCAGTCTCGTTGAGCAGCAGAACGTTTCGACCTGCGACGACTTGACCCGTCGATTCGTCAAAGTCGGCACCTGTCGCGAGTTTGCGACCGCCTAACGTCATGAGTCGGGCTTCAAATTCGTTTGTTTTCTGCTTGCCGCTTGTCTCGCCCATTGCCAGTAGCGCCTTCAGATCCCAATACGATCCTCGGCGGAATGCCCGACGCTCTCGCTCTCGTTTCACCAGCACGCGGACTGCTACGGACTGAACGCGCCCCGCAGACAGACCCATCGCGATCTTTTTCCAAAGCAGCGGGGAGAGCGTGTAGCCGACTAAGCGATCGAGAATCCGTCTCGTCTCTTGAGCGCGAACCAGCTTTTCGTCTACGTCTCGACAGTTGCGAATCGCTTCCTGAATTGCCTCTTCGGTGATCTCGTGAAACACCATGCGTTTGATCGGCACCTTGGGTTGCAGCAGTTGCAGTAAGTGCCAGCTAATACTTTCGCCCTCGCGGTCTTCGTCAGTCGCCAGCAGCAGTTCGTCTACGCCTTTGAGGGCTTCTTTGAGTTCCTTGACAATCTTTCTTTTATCTTGTGGGACGATATAGAGGGGTTCAAAATTAGAATCGACGTTGACTCCTAGCTGTGCCCACTTTTCACCCTTGACGGATGCCGGAATATCACTGGCAGACTGCGGCAAATCGCGCACATGCCCCATCGATGCCTCGACCCGATAGGTGGAGGGCAGATAGTTGCGGATGGTGCGGGCTTTGGTAGGGGATTCAACGATGACAAGAGTTGACATGAGTCTCGTTAGCTTACAGAAGAGAGCAGGGGGAGCGGAGAAGTGAGGCAGCGCGTGTATTTAATCAATAACACCAAATCTGAACGATCGTCGGATTTCGGTGAAGCAACTTTCCAAATCCTGATGTGACAGACCGCAGTTTTTCTACGTTCACCTTTAATATAGACGGGCAATTTTGAATCAATAGACCTGTTGCAAAAGTCCCTGCCTTCACCCCAAGTCCCTCTCCCAAGCTGGGAGAGGGACTTTGACTGGCTCCCCTTCTCCCAGCTTGGGAGAAGGGGTTGGGGGATGAGGGCATCTTCAAGAAGTTTGATGGAGACACGTCTGCCCCTCTAAGTTATAACCATACTCACAGGCAAGCTCGATCGAATCCAAAGGTTTGGAAAGGTTTCTCGACTCATAAGGGCGGGTCTCCCTACCAGGGTAAACGGATATGCCTTTGAGGGGTCACGCTCAAATCAAGTGCCATAGACTCAACCCAATGAGGTCAAAGCGGTGAAACAATCTAATTTCAGTCCAAATCCGCAGAATTTAACGAAAAATGAGCAGTCTAGCGCGATAGAATCCATTTAAACAATCGCCCTATCTAACCTCATCCACTTGATCGGCTTGCTCAATCTAAATTTTTTGTTAACCCTGCTCAATCGGACTAATCTCTATGGATTTTGCTACGCTTGTAGCCCAGCTAAACACTGGAGCAATCTTGCCAGAAATCATTGTGATCACAACGCTCTTGATTGTGATGGTCGGTGATCTAATCGTCGGGCGAACGGCTTCGTCAAAGTGGACTCCCTACTTTGCGATCGGCGGTTTGCTTACGGCAGTCGGTGCGCTCTATTTTTTGTGGGATACGCCGACTCCGATCGCGTTTCTAGGCGAATATAACAGCGACAATCTCAGCATTCTGTTTCGCGGAATCGTCGCGCTCTCAGCCGCCGGAACCATCTTGATGTCGATCCGCTACATTGAGCAGTCAGGCACGGCTCTGGCAGAGTTTTTGATTATTCTCCTCACGGCGACCTTGGGGGGAATGTTTCTATCAGGTGCCGATGAGTTGGTCACGGTTTATGTTGCGCTCGAAACTTTGAGTATCTCGTCTTACCTGCTGACGGGCTATACCAAGCGTGATCCCCGCTCTAACGAGGCATCTTTGAAGTATCTGCTGATCGGGGCTTCGAGTTCTGCCATCTTTTTATATGGCACCTCGCTGCTCTATGGTCTGTCAGGCGGCGAGACCAATTTAAGTGAAATTTCTACTCAGATCGGTGCGGCTGGTTTAGCTGACTCGATCGGGCTTGTAATCGCGCTCGTCTTTGTGATCGCAGGGATCGCCTTCAAAATTGCCGCCGTTCCCTTTCACCAATGGACACCGGACGTTTACGAAGGCTCTCCGACTCCGGTAGTGGCGTTTTTGTCAGTTGGCTCTAAAGCAGCCGGATTTGCGCTGGCGATCCGGCTGTTGGTGACGGCATTCCCGCTTGTGACTGAGCAGTGGCACCTTGTGATGACGACCCTCGCGATTCTCAGTATGGTGCTGGGAAATGTGGTGGCGTTGGCACAGACCAGCATGAAGCGGCTGTTGGCATATTCCTCGATCGGGCAAGCTGGGTTTGTGATGATCGGGCTAGTCATCGGCAGTGACGCGGGTTACGCCAGTATGGTGTTTTACCTGATGATCTACCTGTTCATGAACCTGGGTGCGTTTATGTGTGTGATTCTGTTCACCCTCAGAACGGGCACAGACCAGATCAGCGAATATGGCGGTTTGTATCAAAAAGATCCGCTTCTCACCCTGGCACTGAGCATCTGTCTCCTGTCATTAGGTGGCATTCCACCCTTGGCTGGCTTCTTTGGCAAGCTCTATCTCTTTTGGGCAGGCTGGCAGGCGGGGGCTTATCCGCTCGTGCTGCTGGGTCTGTTGACGAGCGTGATTTCCATCTATTACTACATTCGGGTGGTGAAGATGATGGTGGTCAAAGAGCCGCAAGAAATGTCTGACGCGGTGAAAAATTATCCCGAAATCAGTTGGGAGCTGCCGGGGATGCGTCCGCTACAGGTTGGAGTGGTGTTGACCTTGGTGGCAACCACGATCGCGGGTATTCTCTCCAATCCTCTGTTCACACTGGCAAATGACTCGGTGACTAAGACACCGATGCTGCAACAGGCAATGGAGAGACCCGCGATTCAGGTGAGTCGTGAAATCGATCGGACTCCTATCAATCTGTGAACGATTGGCATTAGGAATGAATCGCTCTCAGATCACTGGGGGCGATTTTTGTCTTAAGTTCTTGCGGTGTCCACTGTTTTGAGCGATCGCAGCAACAGCATCCACGAGACGTTGCTGATATTGTCCAAGTTCTGTTTTGGCTGGGAGTTGGGGTTTGGGATCTGTTTGGCTAACAGTTGTCTCGCTCGTTTGAGATTGTCTCCTGCCACTTCACAAGTGAGATCAGATTGCAGCGCTTGCTGATAGTGCTGAATCGCAGGCTGCATTTTGCCTTGACGCTGAAGCACTAACCCTAAACCATTGTGTGCCAAAGCATGACTGCCTATAAACTTCGGCTTTTTGACGTTGGGCAGATCCAAAGCTTTTTGGTAGGTAAACGAGGCTTCGTTTAGGCGTTTTTGATCAGAGAGCGCGTCTCCCAAATAGACATACGCCACTGCGTCGCCAGGATTAAGCTTAATGGCTTCGCGATAAGGCGCGATCGCGTCCTCAGCATTTCCTTGACCGTGCAGCGATCGACCTAACCCTACATAGGCGATCGCGTGGGCACTCGCACTGGTTCCGGTCATCTCTGGCAGCGAGAGAGCTTTGCGATAAGCGATGACGGCTGCCGATAATTTCTTTTGCAGACGCAGTGCATTTCCTAAGCCACTGTAAGAATAGGTCAGGGTAGGATCGGCTTGGATGGCTCTGCGATAAGCGGCGATCGCGGCTTCGGGGCGCTTTTGGTCGAGGAGCGCGTTTCCTAACCCACAGTAGGCTTGAGCATTATCTGCGTCGATCTGAATGGCTCTTGTGTAAACGGCGATCGCTTCCTCAAGTCTTTTCTGGTCATAGAGCGCGCTGCCTAAGCCCTGATATGCTTCAGTATTTCTAAAATCGATTTGAATGGCTTTTCGGTAAGCGGCGATCGCGTCTTCTAGTTTGTGACTGTCTCTCAGTTCAGCACCCAAATTGACATAGTAGGTGGGGTCACTGAGTTCTAGATCAACGTTTTTTTGAGAAGAAGGAGCAGCTATTTCGGCTGTCTCGTCGCAGCCCGTCATCAGCACTGCACTCGCTAAAGCCAACGTAAACGGAACTGTCAATCGTGAGAAAGCTTGAATCATCGACTTTTTGAGTATGGAAAGCTAATTTAGCGATCGTGAATTAAATCAGACCCGGATTTGCCCTCACCCTCACCCTCTCCCTGAGGAGAGGGAACTAGAGTTCTTGCTCCCTTCTCCCCAAGGAGAAGGGTTGGGGATGAGGGCAAGCCGAGATTGTGTAATTCCCAAAATTATTTAATCCTCGATCTTTAGCGATCGCTAGATTAGAAATAACTCGGCTGTGACAAAATGCCTTATTTCTCTATTCTGAAGGTTCTAGTGATTTCAGGAACTTCAACAAATTGTTGCATTTATTACTCAAGTCACGGATATCGATCGTCCTTAACGGCGGCTTGGAGGTGGATTAAATGCGATCGTTCGACCTGATTGATTTAGGGATTCCACTAGGGTGGCGGCGCGGAGGTGGAGATTGGGTAGGGGTGCGTGCGGCGCTCGATCGTCGAGATGCCATCCAGATCATTCAAGAAGCCGGATCAACGAGATGGCAATCTCTTCTGCCTGCTGATTCTTCGATTTATATAGGCTTTCCTGACTACACGGCGACGACACGAGAAACGACTCCCGAACCCAAAGCGCGGATTTGGATCAGCCCGATTCAAAGACGGTTTGCGCCCGCATCGGCATTGCCTAAAGTGCAGTGGCATCCTAGAGTGCTTTGGGTGGGGATCGGCTGCCAGCGAGGAACGCCGGAGTCATTGATCGAACACGCAATTCAAAAAACGCTGCGATCGCATCATCTCGCCGAAGCCGCGATCGCTGGAATTGCCACGATCGATCACAAAGCCGACGAAGCGGGACTCGTGAAATTTTGCGACGATCGCCGTCTTCCTTTACGATTCTTTTCTGCTGAAGATTTGAATGCTGTCACCGTCCCAAATCCGTCAGCCGTTGCTAAGGTTGGGACGTTTAGCGTTGCAGAAGCCGCCGCAATTTTGGCAGCTCGAACTGATCAATCGGCTGATCCGCTAAAAGATTCGATTCGGGTTGCCAAAACAATCGTTCGCATCGAAGGACAGCCCGGATCGGTGACGGTGGCGATCGCCCAAGCCGATCGAGAATATACCGACGACCTTAAACTAATATAAGGACGTTCTCTCAAACCCGAATTATGACTCGCAAACCTTCGGTATTTTCTAAAACGCTGTCTAGAGTCATCTCCTTTCTGCTAGTCGGTTTGGTGTGGTTTAGTGGCGCACTTCCTGCCCAGGCAGCAGCGTCTGCGGCAGCGAGTGGCAAATCACTCGACTACTCAAACGAGGGATTAGCCGAAAAAGACTTTTCGGGCGCAAACCTTCGCTCAGAAGAATTTCCGGGCGCTGATCTCAATCAAGCCAATTTCACAAACGCCAATTTAGAAGGAGCCGTTTTCAGCACCTCGACGCTCAAAGGCACAAACTTTCAGGGCGCAAATATGAACCAGGTGATGATGGATCAAGTCCGGTTGTCTAACGTGAATCTTAGCGATGCAGTGCTGACAGACGCGATGCTGCTGCGGACTGTGTTTCAAAATGTGACCGTCACAGGAGCCGATTTTAGTGGTGCAATCTTAAGCGGTCTTCAGGTAAAAGAGCTTTGTAAAGTCGCCACCGGAAGCAATTCTAAAACAGGTGCAGACACGCGAGAATCGCTAGGATGCAAGTCGTAGGGTTTTTTCTAAACCGTGTGTTGACCCAGATCTGGAACGTTCCTAAGTACGATAAGCTGACAACTATCTGTAACTGAGAGAATTCTGTCTTATGTTTTTTTGGCGATCGGCTGCATGGTTACTGGCTTTGATTGTGTGCAGTCATCCCTTTCCGGCTCAGGCGTTAGACTATCCTCCCCCGCTTTCGTTTAGCAACGCTGAGCTGTCTCGAAAAGATTTTTCAGGGCAGAATTTGCGATCGGCAGAATTCTCGAACACCAATCTCGAAAGCACGAATTTTGCCCATGCAGAAATGCAGGGAATTGTCTTGAGCGCGTCGGTGTTGACCAAGACAAACCTGCACGGAGCCAATCTGACCAACGCCTTAATCGATCAGATTAAATTCACAGAGGCAGATTTGAGTGACGCGATCTTGACCGAAGCGATTCTGCTGCGATCGACCTTCGATCGAGTCACCATTACCGGGGCAGACTTTAGCAATGCGATTCTAGACCGCGCTCAGGTTAAAGAACTGTGTGAAATCGCCCAAGGCGTGAATTCTAAAACGGGTGTTGCTACAAAAGAGTCTTTAGGCTGTGGGCAACAGTCACGCTCGATCGATGGCGTTTTATCGATGTTTCCAAGATTGTTTTCGCCGTTTGCCTCTCGCGGAGCCGTGCAATGAATCGAGTCGGCATCATTGGCGGCGGACAGCTTGCCTGGATGATGGCAGACGCAGCCAAAAAGTTGAGCGTCGAACTAATCATTCAAACCCCGTCTCAAACCGATCCGGCAGTTGCGATCGCCACTCAAACCATTCTCGCGCCAATCGACGATGCTGACTCAACGGCTCACCTCGCGGCGTGTTGCGATGTCATCACCTTTGAAAACGAGTTCGTCGATTTAGATGCCCTCTCTCACTTAGAGAAGCAGGGCGTTTGCTTTCGTCCTAGTTTAAGTGCGCTCAAACCACTATTAGATAAATATGATCAGCGCTGCTATTTGCGCGATCGTCATCTTCCGGTGCCTAAATTCTTTGCATTAGAAGCAGGTTCTTCGACCCGAACGGCTGAGTTTCCGATCGTCCTTAAAACTCGTCGTCACGGCTATGACGGACAAGGAACTTTTATTCTCAAAACGGCTGAGGAACTTGCAGCCATTCTCAAAACTCTAAATGACCAGCCTCTATTAGTTGAAGAATTCGTCCCGTTTGATCGAGAACTTGCGGTCATGGCAGCCCGATCGCTCACGGGCGAAATCGTCGTTTATCCCGTCGTTGAAACTCAGCAAGAAAATCAGGTCTGTCATCGCGTCATTGCCCCTGCCGATCTGCCCGCTTCTATCACTGTGGAAGTGGAGACGATCGCCCGCATCCTGTTAGAAAGTCTGCAAGTCGTCGGCATCTTTGGAATCGAGCTATTTCTCACTCATGAAGGCAAAGTTTTGGTGAACGAAATTGCGCCTCGAACCCATAATTCGGGACACTATACGATCGATGCCTGCGTCACTTCTCAATTTGAGCAGCAGCTTCGGGCATTGTGTCGCTTGCCTTTGGGCAGTCCGGCTTTGACCTGCGATGGGGCAGTGATGGTCAATCTTCTCGGCTACGAATCCTCTGAGAGCGACTATTTAGACAAGCGGCAACAACTCGCTAAAATTCCTGGTGCCTTCGTGCATTGGTACAGTAAGACCGAATCGCGTCTAGGACGCAAGCTAGGTCACGTCACGGTTTTGCTAGAAGACTCCTCTAATTTGCGTCAGCGAGCGATCGAGATCGGTCACACGATCGAGTCCATCTGGTACGAAACCTAGAAAAACGAGCCTCTCAATTCCAGCGATCGCCTGAGCAACCCATAGAGAATTAAGAGACTCGGCTTTCACGATCGACCACTTTCTTTAAGACTGCCTGAAATCCAGGCTTCAGGAACTCTCGGCACAAGATAACTAATCGCACAGGTTGGTTTCTAGGGTTAGAGAAAGACGATCGCCCAGCGACTCGTTAAATTGGCTGTTTGCTACCCATTCATTCCTCCAGCCACTACAATGAAGGAAGTTCACTGCGGCGTTGGTGACTGCCAATAATGTTTTATGATCTTGCTTTTCAATAAGGGAATCTAATTACGTCTGGCAGCAGTAGACCGGGCTTGTACCCGGAAACTTTAAGTCCGACGATCGACTCCCACCTGGTCTCGCACCAGGTCAAAAACTGAGGTAAAACGGCGTTGCGGTGAACTTCTATCGAATGGCTTCCCTTGCTAAGTTAGCGGGGAATTTTTGTTGAAAGCTTTCAGCTAAATCTTAGAAGTATTGATGTGATAATTTTATAACATCTGATACCTATCTTTATTTGACGTGTGTGAGAGCCGCTTAACTCTTTAGCTAATTGGTCTAGAATACAGAAGTCGAAGTGTCAGCAAATTGACAATTTGTGTTCTTTTTTCTATTAAGAAATAGCACAGCAGAGTCAGCATTATTTTTATTGAGTTAAACAATCCATTGGGTCGAAACTGAATCTTGAACTTAAATCAGTTATCACGGTCTGCCATCGTTCCCTTTCCAGCCAAGATCCTCAAGCTAGAGAGTGGGTTGACGTTCATTCATCAACAGGTTCCTGCTACTGGAGTTGCAGCAGTTGATGTGTGGGTCAAAGCGGGTGCGATCGTTGAGCCTGATGAGTGGTCAGGCATGGCGCACTTTTTAGAACACATGATTTTTAAGGGCACAGATCGGCTTCCTCCGGGCAGCTTTGACAAAGTGATTGAAAATCGGGGTGGTGTGACCAACGCCGCAACCAGTTATGACTATGCCCACTTTTTCATGACGACAGCCTCTCAATATCTCGGTGACACTCTGCCCTATTTGGGAGAATTGCTGTTAAATGCGGCAATTCCTGATGATGAGTTCGATCGAGAGCGCGATGTTGTCCTCGAAGAAATTCGGCAATCTCACGACGATCCAGACTGCATCGCATTTCAGGCACTGGCTGAGAGTGTCTATCAACGTCATCCTTATGGACGACCGATTTTAGGCACCGAAGACAGTTTAATGCCGCGATCGCCCGACGAAATGCGTCGCTTCCATCGCGCTCACTATCAGCCCCACAATATGACCGTGGTGATTGTCGGAGATGTCGATCACGATGATGCGGTGAAGTGGGTTGAGCGATCGTTCCCCGCGTTCCCGGCTCCGAGCATCTGTCCGCGTTCAGAGCCAGAAGCCGAACCGCCGATCGTGGGCATTCGTCGCCAAGAGCTGCGGCTGCCTCGCCTCGAACAGGCTCGACTGATGATGGCGTGGCTGGCTCCGGGAATGGATGACGACCCTCTGCAAAACGCCTATGGATTGGATCTAATCTCGGTGCTGTTGGCAGAAAGTCAATCGGCTCGACTTGTGCAAGAACTGCGGGAAGATCGGCAACTCGTGCAGGCAGTCGGCAGCAGCTTTTCAATGCAGCGAGAATCGAGTCTGTTTACCATCACCGCGTGGCTAGAACCAGAAAATATCGAGCGAGTGGAAGCGCTGATTTGCGATCGCCTCTCAGCATTGACGACGACTCTCGTTAGTGAAGTCGAACTAGCGCGCAGCAAACGCCTTCTGTGCAACGATTACGCCTTCTCGACCGAAACGCCGGGTCAACTGGCGGGGCTTTATGGCTACTATCACACGATCGCCCAGGCAGAACTATCTGTCAACTATCCTCAGCGCATCCAAGCCTTTAGTGCTGAAGATCTGCGAAACTTGGCGAGTCAATATCTTTCGCCCTATCACTATGCGGCGATCGTCATGAAGCCGCTCTGAAAAGATTCTGCCCTACCCCTGTTAAGGACTCCTTCTCGTGACTTCTAATACCATCCAAAATCGTCAGATTCACCGTACCGTTTTAAAGAATGGCATCGTGGTTCTGGTGGTTGAAAATCCTTCGGCTGACATCGTTGCAGCGCGTCTCTTCATTCGAGCAGGAAGTCGATGGGAGCCTTCGCACCAGGCAGGGTTATCGCATCTGGTTTCTGCCGTTTTGCCTAAAGGAACTGAGCGTTTTTCGTCTCTAGACATTGCCGAGCGCGTCGAGTCAGTGGGGGCAGGTCTCGGTACAGATTCGGCTTCTGACTACTTTTTGTTGAGCTTAAAAACCGTCTCGGCTGACTTTCCAGAGATTCTGGCGCTGGCAGGTGAGGTGCTGCGATCGCCCACCTTCCCCGAAGATGAAGTCGAGTTAGAACGTCGTCTGACGCTGCAAGCAATTCGCTCTCAGCAAGAACAGCCCTTTACTGTGGCGCTTGATGGTCTTCGCTCTGCCATGTATGGGCAGCATCCCTACGCCTTTTCGGGGTTGGGCACCGCAGAAACGGTCGCTCAGTTGTCTCGGCACGATTTACAGCACTATCATCAAACCTATTTCCGCCCTGACAATCTGGTGATTAGTGTGGCGGGTCGAATTGCTCCAGACGAAGCAGTGGCTCAAATCGAGAACGTTTTGGGCGATTGGCAAGCTCCGTCAGATCCTCTGCTGACTTTAAACTTGGCTGCGATTTCGTCAAATCCCCACAGGGTAATCAAGACTCAAGAGACGCAGCAGTCGATCGTGATGTTGGGCTATCTGGCTCCGTCGGTCAACACCAACGCTTTTGATTTATCGGACTACACGGCGCTGAAGTTGCTCAACACCTACCTCGGCAACGGGCTTTCTAGTCGTCTCTTTGTTGAACTGCGAGAAAAGCGAGGACTTGCTTATGAAGTGTCTGCTTTCTATCCAACGCGGCTAGATGCATCGCAGTTCGTCGTATATATGGGCACGGCTCCCGAAAATACCACGATCGCTCTAGACGGTCTGCAAACTGAAGTCGATCGACTCCGATCGACCCCACTTAACCCTGAAGAATTGCAATCGTCTCAAAACAAAATGCTGGGGCAATATGCGTTAGGCAAGCAAACCAACTCTCAGCTTGCTCAAATTTTTGGCTGGTATGAAACGATCGGGCTAGGAGTCGAGTTTGACACGCGCTTTCAGCAAGAAGTCGCGGCGGTGACTTCAGAAATGGCTCAAGCAGCAGCAACCCGTTGCTTTGTTGAACCTTACGTCTCTGTTTTGGGTCCTGCCGCTGCGATCGATCTCTTAGGTCAGTAGACAGACGCAATCAAAGTCAACTTGTGGGGATGGGTTTCGGCTCCGCTCAACCCGCTGGAAATTCTAGTGTTGGGCGTTGAGCAGAGCCGAAACCCGTCTGACCGTGGATTCCATCTGCTTACTTAAAAACAGGCGTTGCTGAATGCAGGTATGAGTTGCCCTCCTCACGAAGTGGGGCAAAGCCCTCGCCAACCCTTCTCCCCAAGGAGAAGGGAGCTAAAGATCCCCTCTCCTCTTGGGAGAGGGCTAGGGTGAGGGTCAATCCGGAAATTCACACATCAATTCAGCAACGCCTAAAAACAAACCTCTCTCTAAAAGGAGGTAGGTACACCTCAGACAAGAAGTGTCAGAATAGTGCAATCAATATCTATTCAACTCTATGGTGTTCAATTCTGACGGCGCAAATTTCCTCCAAACTGACGACGAGGCGGCTGATGTTGATGCACTGCTTAACTATCTTCAGCATCAGCCGCCAGAAGTCTTAGACCGAGTGGCTCGATCGGTCAGCCCCAGAGTCAAGCAGATTATTTCTCACAACGTTCAGGGGTTGCTAGGAGCTTTACCCTCCGAAGGGTTTGGAGTTAAGATTGCCACCGATCGAGAGAGCTTAGCCGGGTTGCTAGGGTCTGCGATGCTGACGGGCTACTTTTTGCGGCAGATGGAGCAACGTATGGAGCTAGAAGACCTATCAGAAATCCAAGAAGAAATCGAGTAGGCAGTCTTGATGCTGCTATTGGTCAGCACGATTAGTCGGAAACGCGCCGGGACGTACACGAATCGTCTTAGGCTGATTGCCACGAATGACTTCAACTTCTAGCGGAGTGCCGATCGAGCTAGATTCTACTTGAGCTTGCACATCAGAAGCGGTCTTGACCTGAGCGCCGTTGATTTTCTGAATCACATCTCCCTGCTGCATTCCACCCTGAGCGGCAGGAGAATTGTCTAACACCCGTGCAACATAGACCCCTCGATCTTGACTGACGTTAACCTGAGTTCCCTGGTCTTTATTGATCTCATCTCTGATTGTTGGAGTCAAATCAACCATCTGAATTCCTAAGAACGGATGCTCAACTCGACCTTTGCTAAATAGCTGCTCAACGACTCGTCTCGCGGTCTCGATCGGAATGGCAAACCCCAACCCCTGAGCATCTGCCCGAATTGCGGTGTTGATGCCGATCACCTCTCCGCGATCGTTCAACAATGGTCCGCCAGAGTTGCCCGGATTGATTGCCGCATCGGTTTGAATAAAGCTGACCCGCTTATCAGGCACGCCTACTTGAGAACTGGAGCGATCGAGCGCGCTAATAATGCCTGCTGTCACGGTGTTATCGAGTCCAAACGGGTTGCCAATGGCGATCGCCCACTGACCCGGCAGCAACGTCGAAGAGTTTCCCAACTGCACGCTCGGCAGATTGCTGGCGTTGATTTTCACGGCTGCAACATCTGTCACCGGATCGATCCCCACCACTTTCCCTTCAAAGGTGCGCCCATCTTTGAGCTTGACCTCAACGGTGTCTGACCCCGAAACCACATGAGCGTTCGTGACGAGACGACCATCGGCGCTGACAATAAACCCTGACCCCGTACCCCGTTCGACTCGATCTTCAGGGGCAGGAAGTTGGTCGCCAAAAAACCGCTTAAATAAGGGGTTGCGTAAAGCATCAGGACCCTGACTGTTGACTCGTCGGGCAGAGTCAATTCTGACGACAGCAGGTCCAACTTTTTCGACGGCAGCCGCAATGAAGTTTGAGTTGTTGGTCGCGCTATCTGAGACGGCGATCTTGGTCGATTGATTGGCAAAAAGGGGCAACCCAGACGGCGAACTGCTGCTGAGTCGATCGTTGTAGTGACTGCTAATCAGGGCAGCACCTCCCCCAATTGCTAATAGTGAAGTGCCGATCGCCAATTGCTTAAAGGAGAGAACCATAAAACTCGATCGCTCTGTATCGCCCTACTTTAACCTTAATCTGATTGAAGCGGTTGCCAGCTTGCCTTAAGGATTCCTAAACACAAGAATGCCCAGCATAGCTCGCGGCTCAAGCACAGCAGCGCTTAAAGAATAATCAAGGCTTCATATCCATTGCTAGTTCTGCCTTAAAGTGAGATAGTTTGAATGCCCGATCGGTTCTGATGAAGACCAGTCATTAGAAGTAAAGGGGAAAGTTTGGTGTGAGTCCAACGCTGTCCCGCAACTGTCATTCAAGAATGGGTTGAGAGTGCTCAAAACCCAGCTTGAGGAGCCAGGATGCCCGCCGATCCGCGCAAAGCGCAATGCAAGAATTGCGCCTATCAACCCGAACGGATTCCGTTCTTAATTCATCTGCGAGGTACAGAATGATTACTCGATCGACTGCTTCTATTCAGCAACAGGCGGTTCGCTTCACGCTATCCACGCCTGTGCAAGCCACACTTTACATTTCACTCTGCGCTCTTATTCTGTGGACTATTTACTTCACCACCTATCCGGCTGTGCATGACAAAGTGCATTCCCTCCGTCACCACACACTGACGGTTTCTTGTCACTAGAGACGACAGCCCAAACCTAACAGAGTGAAGTAGAAATGCCCAAATTGAAGATTTCTGTACTCATCAGCGTGATTTGCTTGATGAGTATGATTGTTTATGGAGCGGTAGGATTTTCCCAAACTCCTCAGCCTACTGTGCGACTGACAGCCGATCCGGCGATCTCTTCGAGTAACCCGCAAGGGGTCGCTCAACTTGTCCCTTTTGAAGCAGAGGCAACGACTTACCAGCCTCCTGCTCGTCTGACTCTTCAGGCTATGGACGCATCGGGTCAACCTTTAGAAAACGCCCACATTCATTTACAGATTTTCACACCGTCTAAAACGCCCTGGTTCACCACAGATTTTCCGATCGTGGAAGGAACCACGTTACTGGAGATAGATGCAGTGGCTCCTAAGGGCGAGTTAACTCTTCAGCAGGTGTTTCCCATCAGAGGCACTTATCGGCTGTTGGCAAAGGTCACTCCGCAAACGGCGAATGCTTTTGCACCGTTTGAGCAGACTTTAACCCTTTCAATTCCTGAAAACTGGGTGAAGTATCAGAATTTTGCTGTTTTAGTCGCTATTTTATTAGCGGTGGGAATCGGTGGGGGTTGGATCATCGGAGGACGGCAACCCATTCAACCGGGAGAAATCGCGCCGCAGCCAGTCCGATTATTGCTCAGTGGAGCGATCGGGGTTGCGATCGTCGCGCTGCTGGTCATCAACGTTAGCGCAGAGATGGCGCAGTCGGGAATGTCAATGCCGATGTCGCATATGAGCAAAGCGGCTCCTTCAGCAGACCAGCCAAGCCGAATCCAGTCTCAGGGGCTAGATGTGCGGCTCTCAGGCGATACTAACGCCACGGTGGGCAAACTGGCTCAGTTTCAAGTGACCGCGATCGACCTCAACACTAACCAGTCCGTTCAAGATCTGATCTTGAATCTTAAAGCCACGCAGCTCGAAAACAACTGGGTTGCTTTTGCTTATCAAGGCGTTTCTGATGCAGCAGGAACCCTGACCTGGCAGCAGCAATTCTTCGACGGTGCTCCTCACAAAATCGAAGTAGAAGTTGCGCCTGCACCAAACTCAAACCGAACGTTTCAGCCGTTTGCAGTGGC
Source organism: Phormidesmis priestleyi BC1401 (assembly GCF_001650195.1). Classification (GTDB taxonomy): domain Bacteria; phylum Cyanobacteriota; class Cyanobacteriia; order Leptolyngbyales; family Leptolyngbyaceae; genus Phormidesmis_A; species Phormidesmis_A priestleyi_B. Next base: position 46,927 of record NZ_LXYR01000028.1, read on the forward strand.
ACAGACGATCGAGGTTGAAGGAGTCGCGCCCCCGCTCTTGGTTCGCTTGATCAGTTTGAGCTATCTCGTCGGTGTGGTTGGGGCTGGGTTAGCGTTGGGGTTGATGCGACGACAGCGTACTCGACTTGCAAGGCATCAGACCGCACACTCTGTCAGGATCTAAGCGACTGCATTTAGTCGATCGCCGTTTGAATAGACCTCTTGCATGAATCCTTTGCCCTCACCCTAGCCCTCTCCCTAAGGAGAGGGGACAAGAGGTTCTAGCTCCCTTCTCCCTGGGGAGGAGGGCTATCCAGATTCACGTAGGAGGTCTAATAAGCGGGCAGTGAGTCTAGCAGTCGCAGTGGCAACTGCCCAGCCGATGACGTTTAGTTTCCGCGTGAAGGTCTAGCTTTTGGGCGGTAAAAGAATCGAGGCAGCTTTAGCTGCGAATGCCCAAGCCGTTTTCGCAATGCCTCTAGGTAGGTGTAAAACACAGGTGTGAGATACAGCGTCAACACTTGCGAAAACAGCAGCCCACCCACGATCGCGATTCCTAACGGACGGCGCGATTCTGAACCCGCCCCAACCCCCAGGGCGATCGGCAATGTTCCGACTAAGGCTGCCATTGTCGTCATCATGATCGGACGGAATCGCACTACGCACGCTTCGTAAATCGCATCGTAGGGAAGTTTGCCTTCATTGCGCTGTTTGTCGATCGCAAAGTCCACCAGCATAATGCCGTTTTTCTTCACGATGCCGACTAACAAAATGATGCCGATAAACGAATAGAGATTTAGCTCGACTTGAAAGATCAGCAGCGTCAATAATGCCCCAAACCCGGCAGATGGAAGCCCCGAAAGAATCGTGAGCGGATGAATAAAGTCCTCGTATAAAATACCCAGAATGAGATAGATCACCACGATCGACACCAACAACAGCCAGCCTAAATCATTAAATGACTGTTGAAATACTTGAGTTGAGCCTTGAAAACTGGCAGTGACTGTAGGTGGCAAAACGTCTTGGGCTACTTTCTGAATGGCTTCGGTCGCTTGGCTGAGTGACATACCTTGAAGGGTATCAAACGAGATCGTCGCCGAAGGCAACCCTGACAGGTGATTAACCGTTAGCGGACTCACCCCTTGAGTAATTGTCGCGACAGCGTTAAGCGGAATCGTTTGCCCTTTGCTCGATTGGATATACAGCATCGATAGCGCACTTGGATCGGTTTGGAATTCTGGCTTCAGTTCTGAAATCACATAGAACTGATTGTTAGGCGTATAAATGGTTGAAATCTGCCCAGAACCATATGCCGCGCCGAGTGTGCTGCCAATTTGTTGAGCGGTGATGCCAAAGGTTGCTGCTTTATCGTGATCGACTTGCACTTGCACTTGCGGGGTGCTGAGTTGCAAATCGCTATCAACGCCGCGCAGCCCAGGAATGGTTTTAACTTTGGCAAGCAGAAGCGGAATCGATTGTCGCAGTGCTTGTAGATCTAGGCTCTGCAACGTGAACTGATAGGTAGAGTTAGTTTGTTGTCCGCCGATCGGAATGGCAGAGGGCGATCGCAAAAAGGCTTGAATGCCCGGAACTCGCCGCAGCTTAGGCGTGAGTTCTTGAATAATCTCGTCTGCACTCAGTTGGCGCTGTCCTCGTGGCTTTAGTCGAATCGTGACGCGCCCACTATTGACCGAGGCGTTAGGACCGCTCGCGCCCACTGTTGAATTGATTGCATCAATATTAGGATCTTGGCGGATGATATCGACGATCGCCTGTTGGTGACGCAGCATATCGCTAAATGAAATATCTTGAGCCGTTTTTGTGTTGCCCATCAGTTGTCCGGTGTCTTCAGTTGGAATGAAGCCCTTTGGAACCAGGGTGAATAGATAAACAGTCATCGCTAAGATGATCACAGACACGATCAGCGTCAAAAATCGAAATTTTAACACGGGTTTGAGCGTCCACTCATAGGCGCTCAACAATGCGTTAAATGCACCTTCTGAAAGGCGATAAAGACGATTTTGTGAATGGTTATGCTGTGTTGTTAGGAATCGACTGCACAACATGGGCGTTAGACTTAGTGAAACAAAGCCTGAAACCAAAATTGCAATACTAATCGTAATCGCAAACTCATGGAACAAACGACCGATTAAGCCTCCCATAAACATAATCGGAATGAACACGGCTACCAGCGAGAGCGTCATCGATAAAATGGTAAAGCCGATTTCTCGTGATCCGTTAAGAGCCGCTTCATGAGGCGTTTCACCCATTTCTTGATGTCGCACAATATTTTCTAGCACCACGATCGCGTCATCGACTACAAAGCCGACCGAAAGCGTTAACGCCATCAGCGATAAGTTGTCGAGCGAGTAGCCTAATAAATACATGGCGGCAAACGTGCCGATAATCGCGATCGGTAACGCCAAGCTGGGAATGATGGTCGCGGGTAGATTTCGCAAAAAGACAAAAATCACGAGAATCACCAGCCCGATCGACAGCACCAGCGTAAATTTGACATCGTTGACAGAAGCGCGGATCGATTGAGATCGATCGTATAGAACACCCATCTCGATCGCAGGTGGAATTTGCGATTGCAGGGTCGGCATGAGTTGCTTAATTTCATCGACAATATTGACAGTGTTGGCACCCGGCTGTGGTTGCACTGCTAGGACGATCGACGGTTGATTAGCGATATTCTGGTCGTAAAAGCGATTGGTAACTTTGTTGTTTTGCACATCATCGGTTACGGTTGCCACATCTCCTAACCGAACGGCTGCACCATTTTTGTAGGAAATGATTAGCGATCGATACCCTGCTGCATCGGTGAGTTGTCCGTTTGCTTGAATCAAATAGCGTTTATCAGGACCCGACAAACTTCCGGTTGGTAGCTCAACATTTCCCTGCTGAACCGCCGTTTTGACTTGATTTAGCCCCATGCCTCGCGTCGCCAATTCGCGCGGGTCAAGCTGAATGCGCACCGCATATTGCTTCTGACCATAAACCGAGACTTGCGCCACTCCGCTGATCATCGAAATCGGCTCAGCGATCGTGATTTCAGCCGCTTCGTCTACTGCCGCGATCGGGAGTGTTTTTGAGTAGAGATACAGGAACAAAATTGGAGAGACTGAGGGATTGACTTTGCGGTAAGTGGGCGGACGTGGCATTCCGGCGGGCAACTGCCCTGCGGCGGCAGCGATCGCGGCTTGCACGTCTTTGGCAGCATCCGTCACCTTGCGGCTAAAGTCGAACTGTAAGGAGATGTTTGTACTCCCCGTAGAACTCGTCGAGTTGAATGAATTCAGCCCCGCAATCTCGGTAAACTGCCGCTCTAACGGTGCTGCAACCGATGATGCCATCGTTTCTGGTGTTGCCCCCGGCAGACTCGCAGATACGTTGACAAACGGATAGTCTACGTTGGGAAGCGCACTAATCGGCAACAGCACATAGCTCATGAGACCGAAGATCACAATTCCCAGCATCACCAGGGTTGTCATCACCGGACGGCGAATAAAGAGTTCTGAAAGGTTCATCAGGGGCACTTTCCCAGAAAGGTTGCGGGTCTAAAAAAACGTTCAAACTGAGGAGAAACTACGATCGACTTCCGCCCAGTGAGAGGACACGAGCAAACTTCGTGTGGGCGATCTTCTTGCGCCATGCTTCCATGTAGATGTAGAACACAGGCGTTATATACAGCGTCAAGATCTGCGAGAAAATTAGACCTCCAACCACCGCAATTCCTAGTGGGCGACGAGACTCAGAGCCCGCACCGAATCCGATCGCGATCGGTAACGTACCCATCAGTGCCGCCATTGTGGTCATCATAATCGGACGAAAGCGCACCAAACAGGCTTGATAAATCGCCTCAGATGGTTTTTTGGCTTCGTCGCGCTGTGACTCGATCGCAAAGTCCACCATCATGATGCCGTTTTTCTTCACAATGCCGACCAGCAGCATAATGCCAATAAACGAGTAGACGTTGAGTTCAACATGAAAGATCAGCAGCGTTAGCAATGCCCCAAATCCCGCCGATGGCAATCCTGAAAGAATCGTAATCGGATGAATAAAATCCTCGTATAAAATACCCAGAATTAGATAGATGACGAGAATTGCAATTAACAGCAATAGCAATAGATCGGGTAATGAACTCTGGAATACCTGGCTTGCCCCTTGAAAGCTCGTTGTAACGCTAACCGGAATGACACTTTGAATCAGATTCTCAATTTCCTGATTTGCCTCACCTAACGACGCACCAGGCGTAAGATTATAGGAAATAGTTGCCGCACTCAGACGACCAACATGATTTATCATCAGTGGCGCAACGCCAGTAGAAATCGTGGCAAACGTGCTGAGGGGAACTGCCTGAACGCTGGAACTGCTGGTAGTCTTAGCTCCTGTTGCAGTCGTACCATTGTTGCTCGTGTTATTGGTCGTTTCACCCAGATTGCTTGAATTATTAGCAGATGTACCCGAACTGCCATTCGCATTCACATAAAGCTGCAACAGTGCATTTGGCTCTTGCTGATACTGCGGTTCGAGTTCTAGAATCACCTGATACTGATTGCTTGCTGCATAGATTGTCGAGACTTGATATCCTCCATAAGCATTTCTCAGCGTGTTTTCAATCTGTTGAGCAGTAATGCCCAACGCTGAAGCTTTATCTCGATCGATGTTCAGCCTTACTTGTGATGTTGTTTGCAAATCGCTGTTGACATCTTGAATTTGCGGCAAATTCTTCATTTTGTCCACGAGCTGCGGCACATATTGCTGCAAGGGTTGAACATCGCTGCTTTGCAGCCCTAGTTGATAGAGACCTGTAGACTGCTGAGTGCCGATCGGAATCGCAGGCGGATTTTGTAAAAATACCTGAATGCCCGGAATAGCAGCAAGTTTCGGGCGTAGAGCTTGCACAATCTCATCCGCGTTTAAATGACGCTGATCGCGGGGTTTGAGTCGAATAAACAAGCTGCCTGTATTGCTTGGCGTTCCGCCACCACTGCCCGTTGCACTCGCACCGCCGCCAATGTTTGAGTTGACTGCATCCACGTTTGGATCTTGACGAATCACGTTCACTACTTCTTGCTGATGTTTTACCAACGCGTCAAATGAAGCATCTTGTGCCGCTTGCGTCACGCCCGTGATTTTTCCGGTATCTTCACTAGGAATAAAGCCTTTTGGAATCACCACCAGCAAGGCAACGGTGACAAAGAACATCGCAATGGACAAAATCATAGTGGTGCGATGAAACTTTAAGGCTTGCTTCAGGCTCCACTCATATTGGGCTAAAAACCAGTCGAATACTCGTTCAGACGCGCGATACAGCCGACTTTGACGTGAGTGATTTATTGGACGCAGAAATCGACTACACAACATCGGTGTAAGCGTCAACGAAACGAAACCAGATACCAGAATTGAAACCGCGATCGTCACCGCAAATTCATGAAATAGTCGCCCCAATAACCCACTCATGAAAAGCATGGGGATGAATACGGCGACCAACGAAAGCGTCATCGATAAAATGGTGAAACTGATCTCGCGTGAGCCATTGAGCGCGGCTTCAAGAGGCGCTTCACCCATTTCTAGATGCCGCACAATATTTTCGAGCATGACGATCGCATCATCGACTACAAATCCGACTGAAAGCGTCAGCGCCATCAGCGATAAGTTATCTAACGAGAAATGAAGCTGCTGCATTACGGCAAAGGTGCCGATTAGCGAAACAGGTAGCGCCAAACTGGGAATAACGGTTGCAGGCAGATTGCGTAGAAATAAGAAAATGACTAAGACAACCAGCGCGATCGTCAGCATCAGCGTAAATCGCACATCATTGACAGAATCTCGAATCGCTTGAGACGCATCATAAAGAATACCAACTTCAACCGATTTGGGAATCTGATCTCCCAGCTTTGGTAATAGTTTTTTAATCGTATCGACCACCTGGACGGTATTGGTTCCCGGTTGACGTTGAATGCTGAGAATAATAGCGCGAGTATCATTGTACCAACTCGCGATATTATCATTTTCAACGCTGTCGATAATGCGACCGAGTTGCTGAAGATAAACTGGAGAGCCATCTTTGTAAGCAACAATCAACGATTTGTAAGCGGCTGCGTCCTCAAGCTGCCCGTTTGTTTGCACGGTATAGCTTTTATTTGTACCCGAAAGGCTACCAGTCGGTAAGTTGACGTTGCCCTGCTGAATCGCCGTTTGCACTTGATCGAGTCCGAGTTGCCGAGTCGCTAACTGCTGCGGGTCAAGCTGAATTCGAGCCGCATATTTTTGCGAACCATACACTTGCACCTGTGCCACGCCACCGATCGTAGACAGCTTTTGCGCCACATAGGTCTCAGCGTAGTTGTCTACTTCAGACAAAGGCAGCGTCGGAGACTTGAGATACAGGTATAAAATCGGCTGATCTGCGGGATTGACTTTGCTATAGGTCGGCGGATTTGGTAGATCATTGGGAATTTGACCTGATGATGATGAAATGGCTGCTTCGACATCTTGCGCCGCGTCATCAATGTTGCGGCTAAGGTCGAATTGCAGCGTGATTTGCGTCGAGCCAAGCGTGCTGGTTGAGTTGAGCGTATCAACCCCGGCAATACTCGAAAATTGCTTTTCTAGCGGACGGGCAACCGATGCTGCCATCGTTTCAGGGCTTGCACCGGGGCGAGACGCTGTGATTTGAATCGTGGGATAATCTACGCTTGGCAAGTCACTGATTGGCAGCAAACGGTAACTCATAACGCCGAAGATCAAGATTCCTACCATCACGAGCGTCGTCATGATCGGGCGGCGAATAAACAGTTGTGAGAGATTCATAAATTAGTTATCTCCTGCACGCTGCGACCCATTGCCTGGTTTGGGTTGTCTACTCGATCGGGGTGCATTCCCCGCATTTGGAGCATCCCCGGCATTTGGAGCATTCCCGGAGGCGGGCTTTGCAGTCTTGCGGTTGGGCTGAGAATTGTTGCCGCTCATATCACCCGGTGCAGTTCCGTTACCGCCGTTGCCCTGCTCTGAAGCGGTCTTCACTCGAACTTGACTCCCATCCACTAGGTTCGCTTGTCCATCCGTAACGACCTGATCGCCTGGCTGCACTCCTTTTTGAATCACGTCGAGTCCGTCGATCGTGCTACTCGCTACAACCGGAACATTGTCTACTGTGTTGTCATCAGGGTTGAAGACAAACACAAACTGACCATTTGGACCATTTTGAACCGCTTGCGATGGAACAACAGTAGCATTCGGCTCTTGAGTCAGCGTCAGCGTCGTGTTCACAAATTGCCCCGGAAAGAGTCTGGCATCTGCATTATCAAAGTCACCAATCAGTTGAATTGTTCCCGTATTCGTATCGACCGTGTTATTTACAAACGAGAGCAACCCCTGAATTGGAGTATTATTGCCCGCAAACGTGACCGATACTTTCAGCTTGCCGTTATCCATGTGCTTTTGCACGTCCGGCAAATTCGATTCGGGCACCGAGAATGCAACCTGAATTGGGTGAATTTTGGCGATCGTCACCAGCGGATTTGAGCCACCCGCCTGTACGACATTTCCTTCCGTCACCAAAATATTACCCGCCCGCCCGTCGATCGGCGCATAAATTTTGGTATACGACGATTCCACCCGCACGCTGTTCAACGCGCCACTGTCAGCGCTCACGCCTGCCTGAGCGTTTTCGATCGCGGCTTGATCACCTAGCACCACTGCCTGAGCATTTTTGATTGCCACTTCATCACTTCTCACAACGGCTTGAGCGTTGGAGATCGCTTCTTGATCAACCTGTAGCGTTGCTGCAATTGATCGGCTGTTGGTTGCATATTGCTGCGCCTGATCCTGACTAATGGCTCCTTGCTTATAGAGATTTTCGTAGCGTTGACTCTGTGCTTGAGCAAACTGTGCTTGTGCCTGATCCTTTGCCAGGGTAGCGATCGCCTGTTTGACAGCCCCTTGGTCTTTGGCAAGGGTGGCTCTAGCTTGTTCAACAAGTCCTTGGTCTTTGGCAAGGGTGGCTCTAGCTTGCTGCACTTGCGCCTGACTTTTGGCTACGGTTCCCTGCGCTTGCTGAATCGAGGCAGTCTGAGAGCGATCGTCGAGCGTAAACAGCAGCTGCCCTTTATGCACCTCTTGCCCCTTCTGGAAGAATACGCCCGTAATCCGTCCACTCGCTTGCGGCGTGACCGACACCGTTGAATTAGCCTGCACATTGCCGATCGCCTTCAGTTGCACAGGAACCGTCCTCTGGCTCACAGCCGCGACCATCACAGGGGTGACTTGCTGTCTGGCATTGCGTCCGGCTGGTTTATCGGGTTTTGCAGCCATCGATCGCAGTCCCAAAAATCCCAATCCGCCCAGCAACAGCACGCCGCCCAGAAATAACCCAATCCGGCGCTTTGATAGAACGGCTGGCGTTGTTTCGCTGCTCTCGATCGGTTCATCCGACCCTCCGATCGGAGCGTCGTTCGGCTTTTTATTGTGACCTTCGTTGACCATAAAATCCTCTATGTTTGCCGAAAGCGGGGCATAAATGTCTCAGACGCGGACTGAAACCTGCTGCAATAGATAAGTGTTAGCTCTTTTGAGATCCTTGCTGACGAGGATACGCAGCCTTAAGAATGTCCTGAATTTTGGCTTTTTGCTCGGCTGTAAGATTTACTTCTCTCAGCGCTTGCCGCATTTTTTCACCACTCTGCACTTTAGTTTGAAACTGCTGCGCCTGCTCTTGCGTTAAAACGGCTAGAACTTGTTTGCGAACTGCCTCACGTTTTTGTGCCCGGTCTGCTTTTTGGGTCTGATCGGGCGCAGACGGACTACTCGATTGCGCTGAATTTGCTGGACTTACCGTTGAATTAGATTGCGGCGTTTGAGCAGAATTGGATTGACCACAAGCAGACAGCCCCATCATTAGTGCGCCGATTAGAAATGTGGCTGCGATCGGTTGCTTTTTCATGAGATTCACCAGGTTCCAAATCCGATTTTACTTACAAATCTTAAAGGGTGAACCCAATTGACGCATGACACCAGGCTCCTAACTTGACCCGTCAAAACCTACTTGAATGTTGTGACTTTTTTCCTAGTCTGAATAGTTGAATGTAGTTAGATTGGCTCTACTGAGACGAGAAACAAGTCTGCTAAACCATTACAGAGACCTGGAATAAGTAGACCTTTTGCAAAAGTCCCTGCCCTCACCCTAAATCCCTCTCCCAAATGTGGGAGAGGGACTTTGAAATCTGGCTCCCCTTCTCCCAAGCTTGAGAGAAGGGATTGGGGAATGAGAGCATCTTCGGACTTTTGCAAAAAGTTTAATGACCTCGACGATCGCACCTCGATTCACCCGCATCTCCCAAACTCTCGTATCTTAAAGACTAGAGAGATCAATCATCCTCTGCTGATAGGAGAAGGTTGGGGTGAATTTAATCCACGGTTCTAAGTGTGCTTCTAGCCGCTATTGCGCGCTCACCCAAAGGGGGCTACTGTGTTGTTTGACTCCTTCACTCCCTCCAAAATTAGGTCAGCGTCTTTCGATGCCCCGCTCCATCTTTTGATGGGAAAGAGTTCTATGATCCGCTTGACCTACCCATCGTTTCGTCTACTGCTGTACCTAGAATGGCTGCTGCTAGGAACGTCGGTTGTGATGGAAGTGCTGCATTTGTATCGCTCGCCTTCGTCGCTGCTGCTGCGCCTGATCGCGATCGCAATTTTTGGTCTACTTGGGCTGCGGTTACCAACGGTTCGGCTTCGCTCAAAGATTCTATTTACGGCGCTAGAGTTTGGCTTAATTCTGCTCCCCGTGGTTCAAGAAGGGTTGTCGAGCCGCTCCAATTTTCTATTATTTCTGGTGCTGCTGTTACGCAGTTGCTTGATATTTGGGCAGATAGGGCAGGTGATTGTTCTAGTTTTAGCGATGCTTTCTTATGGGTCGCTTTTGCTGTTAAGACCGATCGTGCCCGAAAAATTTGTTTCAATGGTTTGGGAATCGCGGGTCAGCAATGTGTTGTTGTTTAGCCTGACGTTAGTATTTGCTTTGCTGTTAATCAATGCGTTAATTGCTGAACGCCAAAGCCGAGAGCAGCTAGAAACGACTCATGATCAGTTAGCGACTACGCTTGAACAATTGCGGCATTATGCTCTACGAGTTGAGGATCAAGCCACCTTACAAGAACGGAACCGCATCGCCCGCGAAATTCATGACGGACTCGGACACACTCTCGTAGCACAAACGATTCAAATGAACAATGCGCTATTGTTTTGGAAATCTGACGCTGACAAAGCACTGGCATTTCTCAAACAAGCAAAGCAGCTTGGATCAGACGCATTACTAGAGATTCGCAAATCTGTTTCTGTCTTGCGATCGAACCCCTTACAGGGGCGATCGCTCGAAACGGCAATCAACACGCTCCTGCAAAACTTTGAGCACATGACAGGAATCATCGTCTCTAATACGATTCACCTCCCAATGCCGCTCTCTTCAGACGTGAATACAACGCTATATCGCATTGTGCAAGAATCGCTCACAAACATCTATAAGCACGCTCAGGCGAAGCAGGTTAGTGTAGGATTGCATCAACAGGCGGGGCTAATCTATCTCTCGATTGACGACAATGGCACAGGCTTTAATCCGGCTCAAAACACGACTGGGTTTGGGCTTCAGGGAATGCGAGAACGAGCGATCGCATTGGGCGGACAGTTCACCATTGATAGTCAACCTGAAAATGGCTGCCGCGTCTCGGTTGCGTTGCCCCTTTCAAAACAACTGCCATGATTCGGATTCTGCTTGTCGATGACCAGCATATTATTCGACAGGGACTCAAGAGTATGCTGGAGTCTAATGCAGATATGCAGGTAATTGGTGAAGCCGAAAACGGACAGCGCGCGATCGAGCAAATTTCATCTTTACAGCCTGACATTGTGCTGATGGATATTCGGATGCCCGTGATGGATGGTGTCGCAGCAACAGGCGCGATCGTTCAACACTATCCCAATGTTAAAGTTTTGGTTTTAACCACGTTTGATGATGATGAGTATGTTTCGCAGGCGATGCGGCTGGGTGCAAAAGGGTATTTGCTCAAAGACACAGAACCGGATGAGCTAGCGTTAGCGATTCGTTCTGTCAATAAAGGACATACACAATTTGGTCCCGGATTATTTGAAAAAGCCCTAACGATGCCTACCTCGGCTCCAGTGACTGTTTCCCCACCCGAACTCGCGCAACTCACGCCTAGAGAATTAGAAGTTTTGCGTTTAATCGCTTCTGGCGCAAACAACCGAGAGATTGCTCAGGCACTGTTTCTATCAGAAAATACGGTGAAGAACTATGTGACCAACATATTGAGTCGGCTGAACTTGCGCGATCGTACTCAAGCGGCTCTACTCGCTCATCCGTTATTTAATCTAATGCAGATGCCTAGAGGAAAGGATCAGGGGCACTAGGGCGTGTTTAAAAACTCTCTCGCTGCGATTGTGCCAGCCCAAACTTCAGTTCAGGGAGGAACAGCAGCGAAGTAGAGTTTTAAAGTTGGGGAATTCTATCAGAATTACGACGCTATGCCAAAATAGTCAGCTAACGCATCAGATCCGCCAATTAGTTTGCCATCAATAAATACCTGAGGGGCAGTGACGGCTCCGGTGACAGCGCGCAGTGTGCGGAGGTTAGCATCGCGACCCAAGACGATTTCTTCATAATCCATGCCGTGGTCGGTCAGCATTCCTTTGGCACGGGCGCAGAAGGGGCATCCCACTTTCACAAACAGAGACACGACTTTGGGCTTTTCAGCTTGTGCGTTGATGTAGTCAAGCATCGTTTCGGCATCTGATACCTTAAACGGGTCGCCGGGTTCTTCTGGCTCGATAAACATCTTCTCGATTACCCCGTTTTTTACCAACATTGAATAGCGCCACGATCGCTTGCCAAAGCCCAGATCTGTCTTTTCTACCAACATTCCCATCCCTTCACTAAACTCCCCGTTGCCATCGGGGATGAGCGTCAGGTTGTCGGCTTCTTGGCTTTTTGCCCACTCATTCATCACAAAGGTATCGTTAACTGAGACGCAAAGGATGTCATCGACCCCATTCTCTTTAAACACTTTCGCCAACTCGTTATAGCCTGGTAAGTGAGTCGATGAGCAGGTCGGCGTAAACGCGCCCGGCAACGAAAAAACAACGACTGTTTTATCAGTGAACAGAGCATCGGTGGTGACATCGACCCAGTGGTTATGGTCGCGAGTACGAAAGGTGACATTAGGAACGCGCTGTCCTTCTCGGTTAGGCAACATACAATTAGCTCCTCGACGGTTATCAATAGAGCGTACTCGTAATGAGTATGAGTTGTCAAGGACTCGATCGTGCGAGTCAAATTTTCTGGCGTTGCTGAATCGATCGATGAAGCAGAGATTTTACCCTCACCCTATCCCTCTCCCAGAAGGAGAGGGGACAAGAGCTTCGCCCCACTTCGGGAGGAGGGCATTTCATATCTGCATTCAGCAATGCCCGGAACTGAAACCGTGCTGCATCAGTTCTCATTGTAAAAAGCGCGTTAGACATTAGTCAGTTAGCGACGATCGAGCTTTGCGGATCGGAAAGATCGCGCGACCTGCCAGACTTTGGAAGTAAATGCTGCCGATCGTGATCAAAAACACGCCATAGCCAACTGCTTGAACTAGATATAAGCGTTGGGTGTAGCCAAATAAAGCATTGAGAATGACTCCGGGAAAGCGATCGTCGGGCAAAACTTTACTGAAGTTCCACACCATCGGACCTAAAATGCAGTCACGATCTTGAGGCTTGGCAAACCGCTCTTGAAAGAAGCACAGCCCCGCAGATTTGCGATCTAACTGCGACAGCGTTTGCACCGCCGTGTCGAAGTGCCCTAATGAAGTGACGACTAAGCCTGACACAATCAGCAGCAGCAAGGCTCCCATCACCATAAAAAACAGTCGCAGATTGAGCTTAACGCCCCACTTAAACAGCAAAGCTCCAATGCCAGCCGCGACTGCAATTCCGCTCAGTGCACCCAGCGCCGGAACTAAGCCCTGCTGAAATTTTGCCGCGATAAACAGCACCGTTTCAAACCCTTCACGCAAGACCGCAAAAAAAATCAGGGCAAAAATGCCCCACCCTGCCCCGGCTCGATTGCTGAGAGCAGACCCGATCGCGCCCTCAACGTTTTTCTTCATCATGCGGGCGTTTTGCGTCATCCATACCAGCATCCAGCTTAAAAACCCGATCGCCATGACGCTGAAGACAGCCTCTAGCAGAGGTTCTATCATCGGTGAATATTGTTGATTGACGGTTCCTAAGTTTGCAATCAACCAGCCAAAAAGCTGACCAATCACAGCACTGACAAACAGACCGACCGCAACTCCGCCATAAACCCACGAGTTTAAATCGCTTTGCTTTGCTTTTTTGAGATAAGCCAGCACAATGCCGACCACCAGAGCCGCCTCAACGCCCTCTCGGAGGGTAATCACAAACGTGGGAATTGCAGAGCTAAAGTCCATAAGTGGTTGCTAAAAAGTAGTGGGTTATTGAGCGGGAGAGCGATGGTTATTTAACCTATCACCCTATTGTTGACGGATCAAGAGGATTTTGTGGTTTTTTGAGCGGTTTGCTCGATCGTTTTAATCATCTGAGAAACTTCAACCGGAGTTTTGACGGGGGCAGCCGGAGGCAACACAGACGACCAAACCTTCACAAGATCTGCCATCGTGGTTTGAATTGTTTTATTTGCCTCAGCTTTGTCTTTTGACAGTTGAGGAGAGATAGCTGTATAAAGCTCCTTAGCGTAGAGCACAAACCCGCGAGAGTCTTGATATTCAATAGGTTGAGCGATTTTACCATCGGCGATCGAGGCTCCATATTCTGAATTTGCAGTATCGAGCAACCCATTGATCACTTGCAGCACAAACTCAGGAGAGGTGCGCTGAGTCTCAGGAAGAGCCGTGATCGCGCCATCCACCGCTTGCACCGAAGTCTTAAACTCAGTGCCAACTTTATTCGCGTCTTTTGCGCCCGCTTTGACGGTATCCTGCAGCGCAATCAACGACGTTTTAAATTCTTTGATGTTGCGTTCGTTAAGCTGATCTTCGACATCGGCGTAGATTTCTTCAACGGGGTGCCCGATGTGCGGTTCAGCTTGGTCTGGCTTTTGCAGATCTAACAGTTCCTTAGCGACTAAAAGGTGTCCTTTCATCAGACCCAACTTGGTCATGTAGTCTACATCTTTAGCTTCGCCAGTAAGCTGGATGTCTTCGATCGTCACCATGTCTTTGATTTGATCAAACTGCGCCTGAGTGATGACATTTTTAGACACCAGTTCGTCAACTTTGGCGTAGGGGCGACTTGCCTGAATTCGATTTGACAGCGCCGGAACCCCTAGCTTTGCTTCAAGTTTGTCTAGCTCAGACAAAATGGCGTTGTTGATATTAATTTTGGGCTTGCCGCCTTGCATCGAAGAATGGTCTGCTGAAGAATTTGTTTGCGCCATTGGGCTAGCAGGTGCAGCGGCATTTGGGGTTGGAGCCTGGTTGCTGCATGAAATCAAAACCGACAGGCTAAATGCTGAGAAGAAGAGGGCAAAGAAACGGAAGACAGACATAGACGTGTCCAGGTGAGGTTAAAAATGACGGATCAAAAAGCTCAGTTAGAGAAAATTGACTTAATGCAAATAATTACTGTTAATCAAACGTGAGAGCTATTGTCACCCTTCATAGGAATACTTGTCAATAACTCTCGATCGAGATTTCCCTAATTTGTCTAAAAACCTATGTTTTGCTGCCGATTACGTCAAAAAATCCCATACATCCCGCTTCTGCAATGGTGTCTTGATGGGGATGGAACATGAATTTTCCAGGGTTGTGATAGCTGAATTCTAAAATGTGTCGCTCTGCTGTTCCCATCGTGATCACATCGGTTTCATAGCCCGGCTCGAGCGATCGTCCGGTCTGATTGACTCGAAACATATTGGCATGTAGATGAAACGTCGCCACCGGATCGAACTCGATCACATTCAGCACATAGAGCCGAATAAGCTGATCTTGTTGAATCGCGATCGGGTTTTTCATGTAGTAGTGAGGCAGCCCATTAAAGGCATATAGCTCATTTTTCTGATCATCGTTCACGTCATAGCCTGCCATAATCAACACCATCTCATCGGCTGGGGGGCGCGGCTGGGGAGGATCGATGATGAACATCCCATACAAGCCTTTGCCGATGTGACGCGTCACGGGGGCGACGTGGCAATGATAAAGATGCACTCCAAACGGCTTTGCGTCGAACTCGTAAATCATGACGCTGCCATTTTTAACGGGCTTGATGCCATCCATATCAGCGGGATGTTCGCCGTGAAAGTGCAGGGAGTGAGAATGTCCGGCACGATTATAAAAAACGACTCGAATCCGATCGCCCTCCGTTGCTCGAAACGTCGGACCCGGCACCCGCCCGTTGAGATTCCAGGTGATGAAGGAGTGAGCGTTGTCGAGTTGAATCGTCGAAGTTTGCGCCTCGACCCGAAATTCGCGCACGGTTCGACCATTTTCTTGAGTGACCGTGCCATAGTCAAAGTCACGCAACATCGACATCGGATTCATGCCTGATCGGTCACTGGGAGACGCAGGCACCGGAGGAATCATCACCGACGATTGCCCCCTCGCACCCAATAGACGGTTGGCAACGATCGAGGAACCTGCAGCCCCGGCACCTGCAAGAAGCCCCCACTGTAGAAGTTGGCGACGACTGAGAATTGATTTTTCTAGCCTTTTTTGGCTTGACATACGAAGGGACATTGGAGAGTAGGGACGATCGCGACTCGCTGAAGCAACTTAGTTTTGCCCAATCGAAGTGAACGATCGCCTTTAGAAGCATAGAACTTCCATCAGTTTTTAGCAAATATTCTCATTAAGGATCGTGGATTAAATCAGATCCAGATTTGCCCTCCTCACGAAGTGGGGCAAGCCCTCGCCTAACTCACATCTTGCACCAGTCTCAATAAGGAGTTGCAAAACGGCTAAAAGTCTGTAAGAAAGGGCGTAGAAATAGTTGAATAGGACGGTTATGGAAACCCTCTTGCAACACGCCCAAGGACTAGTGTACGCCCTGCTTCATCTGATGCCTAGTCCCTATCAGCACGCCAGTCTCAGTTCCCTTTTAGGACTATTTTTAGAGGCGCAAGGGCATCCGTTGCCGCAACAGTGCCAGACGAAATCTGCCAGTGCGTTGAGCCGCTTTCTGAATCACTACGAGTGGTCGACTCGATCAGTGCTGCGAACGACTCGTCACCAGGTGTTGCAGCAGATTGGATCGCATCTCCCAGGCTCTGGAAGTCCCCTCAAAGTATTGATTGACCTAACCACCTTGGAGAAGTGCGGCAAGTTTCGGCATCTGAGTGACCCGACCGAAGACGCAGCAACGCCCCATCCGTGGGTGCGAGTGCTCAACGGCAAGCGAGGACTCCACATCGTGATGCTTTACCTGGTGTTGGGGCAGTGGCGAGTGCCCTGGAGCTTCTGCATCTGGCATGGCAAGGGCACCCCGAGTCCGTCTCAACTCGCGTGTAAACTCCTCGCTCGTGTGCC
>NZ_LXYR01000029.1 GCF_001650195.1 Phormidesmis priestleyi BC1401
GTCAACCGCCAGGGCATCCGGGCGAGCAAGCCGTTTCAAGAGGCGCAGTGCTACTTGAGCAACTTAACCCTCGATGCCCCTGAATTCCTAGAATTGATGGCAAATTGAAAATGGGTTGCACTGGGTCAAAGATGTCACCTTACACGAAGATGATCCGCCTCGACGGGGTGGGTATGCCCCGATTAGTTGGGCGATCTTCAATTCGTTCCTGATTACCCTTGCCCGTCGTTTGGGTTGCCGTACTCTCCCAGATTGCATTCGTCATCTAGCCAATCAAGTCCATCAGGTTTTTCGCTGGCTAACTTGAAACCACCCTGCTTCTCTGATGCAAACAAGGAGTATGGTGTTATTGTTATGCTCCTTGTTTTATGGCGATAATCCCCGACCTAGAGATCCCTATGTCAAAATAAACGGGTTATCTGCGTTTCTGCCCTTCAGGTTTTATGACTAAATTTGTGTTCGTGACAGGTGGCGTTGTCTCTAGTATTGGCAAGGGCATCGTAGCAGCCAGTTTAGGTCGATTGCTCAAGTCGCGCGACTATTCCGTTTCGATTCTCAAGCTCGACCCCTACATCAACGTCGATCCCGGAACGATGAGTCCATTCCAGCATGGGGAAGTATTTGTGACTGAAGACGGGGCTGAAACTGACCTCGACTTAGGACACTATGAGCGGTTCACAGACACGCCGATGTCTCGCCTCAACAGCGTCACCACTGGGGCAATTTATCAGTCAGTCATTCATAAAGAGCGACGCGGCGACTACAATGGCGGCACCGTGCAGGTAATTCCTCACATCACCAATGAGATCAAAGAACGGATTTTGCGAGTCGCGAAGAATACCAATCCTGATGTGGTTCTAGTCGAGATTGGGGGCACCGTAGGCGATATTGAGTCGCTGCCCTTTTTAGAAGCGATTCGTCAATTTCGTAAAGAAGTCGGACGGCAAAACGTGATTTATATGCACGTCACCCTAGTGCCCTGGATTCCGTCAGCGGGTGAGATGAAAACCAAACCTACTCAGCACTCGGTTAAAGAGCTGCGATCGATTGGCATTCAGCCCGATATTTTGGTGTGTCGCTGCGATCGTCCGCTTCCTCCCGGCATTAAAGACAAAATGTCTGAGTTTTGCGACGTGCCAGTCGAGTGTGTAATCACTTGTCAAGATGCCGCCAGCATTTATGAAGTGCCGCTGATCATGGAGAAAGAAGGACTCGCCACCCAAGCGATCGACCTGCTGCACCTAGAGCAACGTCAGCCCAATCTAACCAAGTGGCACACCCTAGTTGAGCGGCTCTACCGTCCGACTCAGAAAGTCGAAATTGCGATCGTTGGCAAATATGTGCGCTTGAGTGATGCTTATCTGTCGGTGGTCGAAGCACTGAAGCATGGCGCGATCGCCAACGGCAGCGAGCTGCAACTGCGATGGGTTAGCTCTGAAGACGTTGAAGAGCATGGTGCAGATGCCTATCTGCAAGGCGTTGATGGCATCGTAGTGCCGGGTGGCTTTGGGATTCGGGGAGTCGATGGCAAAATTGCAGCGATCGAGTATGCCCGAACCCGCAAAATTCCCTTTTTGGGCTTGTGTTTGGGAATGCAGTGTTCAGTGATTGAGTGGGCAAGAAACACAGCGGGTTTAGAAGAGGCTCACAGCGCTGAATTTGTCCCAGATGCCAAAAATCCGGTAATCAACTTATTGCCCGAACAGCAAGACGTTGTAGACTTGGGCGGCACCATGCGCCTCGGTTTATATCCCTGTCGCTTGACCCCGGATACGGTGACGTTTAGTCTCTATGAAGAAGAAGTTGTCTATGAACGGCATCGCCATCGCTATGAGTTTAACAATCAGTATCGGAGCCTGTTTTTAGAGACTGGATATGTGATTAGCGGCACGTCGCTAGATGGGCGACTGGTCGAGATCATTGAGCTTCCCGGACACCCATTTTTTGTGGCGACTCAGTTTCACCCAGAGTTTCAGTCGCGACCCAGCAAACCTCATCCATTGTTTAAGGGGTTCATTCAGTCGGCAGTTGCTGAAAAGCCGTCTGCAAAACTAGAGCTAAACTCTCATATAGGAGCGCCCTTAGTCGCCTTTACCGAAAGTTGATGGGTTTAAAGCCCTTGAGCGATCGCCGCTCAAACATTCTCTAGACTGCGCCAGAGATACCAGGACGCGATCGTGCGATAGGGTTGCCAGACTTTTCCTAATTCCTCGATCGCGGCTTTGTTGGGAATATCTGAATATTGATAAGCTCGACGAATTCCCGTCCGAATGCCCAAGTCATCAACGGGCAACACATCCCACCGATGCAGCCGGAAGATCAGCATCATTTGCACGCTCCAGCGTCCGATGCCCTTCACTTGAGTCAGGGTTTGAATGATAGTTTCGTCGTCGATCGTCTCTAGGTCGGTCAGGGTAGGCAACCCATTGAGAACGTGGTTTGCTAAATCTCGCATATAGAGAACTTTAGACCGCGAAAGCCCGACTCCGCGCAGGTCTTCGTCTGCTGTGTCTAAAATTTCCTGAGCGGTTGGCATCCCCAAATAGAGTGTGAGAAAGCGACGATGAATGGCGCTGGCTGCTTTGGTTGAGAGTTGCTGTGAGATGATCGATCGGGACAGCGAATACAATAAGTCTCCAGGATGCTGCGTCTGATCTAACGTACATTCACCGACTCGATCGATGACCGCCGCCAAAATCGGGTCAGATTGTTTGAGGGCAGAGACAGCGATCGAGTAATCCAATTTCATCGAGCTTTGACCCAAAAAACTGACTTTACAGGTCGCTGAATGGGGTTTCCAGTCTTGTCTAGTTTGCCATAAATCGTTTTGCCTTGATAATAGAGTGCCGAAGAACTGCCCCCATCGAGATTCATTGCCGTTTCAACGCCCAGGCCTTTCATCAACTCTGCTAACTCTGATAGTGACGCTCCAGAGTTGGCGACATCAGGAGTTTGAGCCACCACTACCCAGATGATGGTGCCGTTATGGGTTAGTCCGATCGCGGTTCTCGCGTTGGGCTGGTCGCTGCCTAGTGCGTCGCGTCCCTTGGTTCGATCAACAAATCCTTCTGTTTGATCCGTCCTGTCTGGCAATAAACGAGGACCGCCTCCCAAAGCACTCAGCGATCGACATCCTGCCGGAATCGGATCTTGATGTTGACGAATCCGATAGGCGATCGTGTCTCCACATTGATACGATCGGAACTCACTGCGGTTCAAAATCTTGTCTAAATAAGGCGACAAAGTGGGATTTTGCATCAAGCGATCGTTCTGGCGAGGGTCTGCGATCACTTGCTCGTTGAGAACCACAAAAGACGTGGACTGGTGATTTTCTGGATCAAAAAATCCGCCATTGATAGCAGCGATCGCGCCGTCTCGTTTTGCAAAATCTTCTAGCGGTTCGGTGCTGGCTGATAGGGCAGGAGTTACCCGAAATTGTCCTGCCGGAATCGATACAATATGGGCGGTTCCGTGAGATAGTTTGCGAGATTTGTAGCTGATGACTGGCTTAGATTTAGTGATTGCTGATGAGCGATCGGCGAAGGCGGAATACCAAAAAGCGTGGGAACTGGAGACCAACAGCGATCCCAAGCCAATGAATCCTAAAATAATTCGCCAAGGTTTTGCCATTTTGCAAGTCTAGTGCAAAAGGCGGAAATGGGTTGTCCCGATTTTGTGTTTGAATATGAGAGATGGTTGGTCGGGGCACGATCGGCGAGACGTTCCACCGGAACGTCTCTACAGGATTGTTAAATCTATTATTTGTTGCAAGGGTGATTGCGATCGCGATCGTTATTTGCACAGACTCTGACATCTATAGATGCTTTTTTTGAGCGATGTCTATGTATAGCTGATCAAACCACTGATTTGCTTTTTCAGCATCGTGCAAGGCTTTCATGTGAGTCAATGCACCTTCACTCAATTGCTCATAAATCAAGGATGAGTTGGCATGATTGAAAAATTCTTGTAACTTGACTAATGCTTGATCTGCCAAGTTATTAAATGTGCTATCTAACACCTGCCAATATTCATCAGTTTGGCGCATAGAGCCGTGCATCCACTTTTTCCACTGCCTAGATTCATCCAATTCTAAATACAGAAGATAGCCATTGTCACTCGGATGAATAAGTTCTGGTAGTGCACAGACGTTAGTTGTTATGGCAGGTGTCCCTACCGAAAACCCTTCTATAACACTGTATCCATAGGTGTCGTGTAAGGTTGCCATTAGTTGAAAGTGGCTTTCTGCTAATAACTCTAGAACTTTAGAATTAGGAATTTGTTGATGAAAAACAACGTTGGGAAGATTGAGTAGTTCTAAATCTGGCTGATAGTTTGAGGGATCTAAATGATCTGTTGGGCTATCAAAACTGAGTTTAGAAATAATGTGAACTACGATCGGAAGCTTTAATTCATTTGCTTTTTTAGCTAATCTTAGGGCGACAATTCCTCCTTTACGAGCAAATTGATTGCCAACAAAAATCAGATTTAAGGGTTCTCCATTTCTATAACGTTTGGCTCGATCTGCCCGAATTTGAAAGTTAGGATGAACAATGTCCAGTTTTTTTAGTAACTTTTTTTGTAGGCGATGATTCTTCAGTGCTTGAACTAGCTTAAGCTTGGCGTAATCTGAAATCGCAATCAATTTCACACAGTTGTCAGCCGCTAACCTTTGAGTTAGTAACGGTGTCAACCAGCTTTCTCGATCGTAAGGTAATGCCTGTTCAAAGGTGATCAACCAAGGCTGACGAGTTAAAGGAATTTGATTAAAACAATGAATCACTTGATGCGAGTTAAAAGTCGGTTGCCACGCAGCTAAATCACCAGAGCGAGGTAAGATATTTCGCAAAGGATATCTGCCGAAAGGAAATGCTTTTAAGCGCAAAAAAGTATGCTGAGATTGACGGGGAAGATTGGGATAAGTCAGGTGTACATTTCCAGCAATTAAAACCGTTGCCATTGTTGAACAAGTCCTAAATAGCTAGTTTATTGTTGACCGAAACTACAAATAAGCTCTCTGTGGAAACTCGGAGATTCTGCTGATAGGTTCAACAGGTTTATTGTCCAAATCTTTGAGAGGAAATTTCGGACTTACTGCCCCAATCCTACACCTGTCACCTGATTGCTAGACTGCCATCAATTCATTTTCGACGATCGACACATTCCCATAAAGATGAGTCAAGATATCGCACCCCTGTCGAGTTAGCTTCAAATAGCGAATGCCGTCGCGAATATAGGGATAGACCACCTTGCGGTAAAAACTAGGATAGCCCGATCGCAGGTCTCTCGGATGGTGATAACCCAACGCCTGACTGGTTCCAGTTTCTTCCAACTCATAAAACAGATCAGGCAATTTCTCTAAATAATATGGGTCACTCAACTGCCCAATCAAATCAGCCGCTCTTACCAAACCTGGATAATTTGCCGTGTCTCGGCAAAGCGGCTCATCAGGAAACGGGAAGCGAGTCAGCTCAATGTTGAGCTTGATTGCCTCCACATCAACTAATGGATGACCACCTAAGTGGTCTTCAATAAACTGCTTACCCCGATCGACGTGATAAGGTGCAAGGCTCGCATCGGTGGAATTTAGAGGCAGAAAGACAGTTTCATCTCCGATTCCGGTGGCATAGCGACAGCGATCGTCAACCTGATCGTGCTGACAAATCCCGCGCACATAGCCAATGTCATGACACACGAGCGCCAAAATCGTCTGCACCCAGTCTTGACACGAAATCATTCCCTCAAGGAGATACTTTCCGCGCAACATCTCTTGCCCGGTTGTCGTCACTAAAATCGTGTGCTCAAGATTGTGATAGGGCATATCACTCAGCGCGATCGCGTTCAGCGCCAAGGTTGCGGTTTGACCGATTAAATCGAGATAGCCCGGTTGACAGTCATCATAAATGTGCTGACAGACCGCTTGCAGATGCTCAACACAATATCGAATTTTTGCAGATTGAGAATGAATCATGATCTACGGCTCTTCACTAACTTGCTTGAATGGAGCGTTTTCAGACAACAGAAATACGAGGGAGCGAGGTTAGCTCACGTTGCCTCCGATCGAGAAGTGCCGTAGGATGCGACTTATCAAACAGAGACAAGGTGATTTATCAGGTTTGCTAGGCGTTGTAAATCAATTCAAGAATCAAAGGCATTACACCATCGACTAGGTACAAATACGACTTATGTCTACCTCAAGTTAGTCTCAAAATATGCAGAACTTGTGGAGTGATGCATATTAGGCGCATTAAATTGATGCAAAAATTACATCTATCTACAGGCAGATTTCTCTTGGCATCTAGCGTAGTCAAAAGCCGCTTGTCCCAGGTCAGGTAAACAAGACTCAATCGCTGCCTTCTGCCTTTGCCTGCTCAAGCGCCTGGGTTGCCGATCGATACAACGCTTGCAGGTCAGCACCGTCTTGGGGATATCCTGCAATACCCGCGCTAAACGCTACTTCAAACGAGTGAGAGCTTGCAGAAATCAGGGCTTGCTCGTGGAGAACTTTTAATACGTCAGTCATCCGTTTGGTGGCGATCGAGTGAGACGTGTTTCCCATACCGATCACAAACGTTTCATCTCCCCAATAGTCAATCACATCAGTTGCCCGAAATCGAGTCCGCAGGAGTTCTCCACAGTGATGAATGACTTGATTCTTGATCTGAGAATGCTGGTGATCGAGTGTCTGCTGAGGAGACTCTAAATTCAGAATGGCGAGAGAGAACGATCGGGCTTCTTGCTTGGCTAACGCTAAAGACTCATCCAAGTCTTGAAGCGACTGAGCACGATTTGCCACACAAAGTTCTGCAAAATTGCGAACGATCGAACTGGCGGCAGCATTTGAAAAAGACGGCTGCGCGTCAAGAACATCATCATCAGCTAACAGTTCGGGGGGCTGCTTTGCGTTCAGGATCTGCACTTCTTGTCTGAGTGCCTGCACGAGTTGGCAAAAGGTGTGAATCTGACTAGGCTGCACGTCTGACGTAAGTAGCGTTTCAATTTTTTGCGCCAACCGTGAGCCTTGTTCTGAGCCAAACATACCCAGTGACCCAGAGAGCTTGTGAGCATTTTGCTCGGCAGACAATCGCAGCACTGGACCCAGTTGGTTATTTTGCAAGGCAAGGCTAGCTTGCTCGATCGCGATGGCACGCTGATTGAGTTGGTCGCGAATATCTCGCCAAATCTCATCCACTTCGGCTTCAACTTGGGCAGCAGAAGATTTGGGAAGCCCCTTGCGGTCTGCGGTTTGCGGTTTGAGTCTTTCAGCTTTTCGGAGACGATAGCCGATTCCATAAACGGTCTCGATCGGATCTCCAGCTACTCCAGCCGTTTTGAGTTTGTGTCGCAACCCCTTAACATGAGAGCGAATGGTTTCTTCGGCGGGGGGAGTTTCGAGTGACCAGAGATGATCGATTAAAGCACTCGAACTATAGACGCGCTGAGGGTTGCGAAGGAGCAGTTCAAGCAGGCTATATTCTTTGGGCGTGAGGCGGAGTTGCTGCGATTCACAGGTGACTTCACAGGTGCTAGGGTCGAGATTCAAGTTTCCCCACGTCAGCAGAGGCGGTAGTGTAGATCCTCCCCGACGCAGTAAGGCGCGGATGCGGGCTAATAGCTCTTGCAGATCAAACGGTTTAACCACATAGTCATCTGCCCCTGCGTCTAACCCTTGCACCTTTTTGGTGGTGGTGTCTTGAGCCGTCAACAATAGGATCAGCGTTTGGTTGCCCTGCGATCGCAAGCGCTGACAAAAACTAATCCCGTCGAGGTGAGGAAGCAAAACATCGAGCAAAATCAAATCGTAGCTAAACGATTCTGCGAGTCCCCATCCTTTTAAACCATCAATGGTATGGTCTACTACATAATGCTGGTCGTTTAGGGCTTCGATTAGGGGAGTTGCAATGAGCCGATCGTCTTCGACTAAAAGAATCCGCATAGCGTGAATGATTCTGTAGGAAGATTACTGAGATGAATGTCTCTAAAAAACAGCTCAACGGGAACACTAACCACCAGTGTAGGGGAAATTACTGAGTAAGTAAATCTTATCGTGAGAGAATGTCATTCTTATCCCCGCTCAAATCAGCAGCCGCGCTAAACTGGGCAAGGCTTCTCCGTAGGTCGGGTGAATGTGAACTGCTTGCTCTAACAGTTGCCAAGTTGCTCCCGCCTCCATGAGATCGAGGAACACATGGACAATTTCAGCCGCTTCATAGCCGACGAGCGTTGCGCCCAAGATTTTGTCGGTGTCTTGGTCAATCACCAGTTGATAAAATCCTAAGTCGTGTCCCCACTCGATCGCGCGTGCAATCTGAGACATCGGCAATTTTACAGATCGAGCGTTGATGCCTGCTTGCTGTGCTTTCTCAAGCGTCATGCCGACTCGCCCGATTTGAGGCTCGGTATAAGCTGCATAGCCGAGAACTCGATCGTGGCGGGTGCGTTCTCCGCCCGACAAAATCGCTTTTAAGCGGCGATAGTCTTCCCATGAGACATGGGTAAAGGCAGGCTGGTTTGCCGCATCTCCGATCGCGTAGACTCCCTCACAGGCAGTATGAAAGTGGTCATCAATTTTGACGTAGCCGCGATCGTCTAGCTCGACTCCGGTTGCCGCCGTGTTGAGGGCTTGAGTGTTGGGTTTGCGTCCGGTCGCGACTAACAAGGCTTCTGCTTCGAGGCGATCGCCATTACTCAACGTCAGGGTGAATAAGTCGTTTGCATACTCCACGTTCTCGACCGTGACCTTGAAATGAAGCTGCACTCCGTCTTGTTCCAATGCTGTGACCAGTACCTCACTGACTTCAGATTCCTCACGATCGAGCACCCGATCGCCCCGCACAATAATCTGAGTCTGACTGCCTAACCGTGCGATTCCCTGTCCCAGTTCTAAGCCGATGTATCCACCGCCGATCACGAGCAAACGCGGGGGCAAGGTTTGCAAATCAAAGAAGTTGCGGTTCGTAAGATAGGGTGTGTTTGCCAACCCAGGAATGTCGGGAATCAAAGCAGAGGTGCCCGTGTTGATGACGACGATCGGAGCTTGCACCTCTAAATCGTCTCCTGCCACCGATCGGGGTGCGATAAACGAGGCTTCTGCACAGACGATTCTTACACCCGCCGATTCCAATCGGGTTCTAACCCCTTGATGAAAGCTATCTCGAATACTGCGAACTCGCTGCATCACTGCCGGAAAGTCAACCGTGACTTGAGCATGAATTCCTAGCTTTTCTGCCTGCCGTG
The DNA here is from genome assembly GCF_001650195.1 of Phormidesmis priestleyi BC1401. Classification (GTDB taxonomy): domain Bacteria; phylum Cyanobacteriota; class Cyanobacteriia; order Leptolyngbyales; family Leptolyngbyaceae; genus Phormidesmis_A; species Phormidesmis_A priestleyi_B. The sequence goes on from NZ_LXYR01000029.1 coordinate 9,235, forward strand.
CCCGACCTGCTGCGTGAGCCGCCGCTAAAAATGCTTTTGAGGGAGTGCAACCATAGTTAATGCAGCTTCCTCCCAAAGCATCGCGTTCAAAGAGCACCACGTTACGTCCTTCTTTTGCAAAATCACTGGCAAGCGGAATTCCACCCTGACCACTGCCGATCACAATCAAGTCTGCGGTTTCCATTGGGCACGCTCTCCTAATCGAATTTGGGATTTTAGACTTGACTCTTTGCTAGGCTGAAATCGCGCCTAGCTCTTGCAGCAACGGCATCCAGTTAACGGCATTGCGAGTTTCTAGAATCTGTCCGTTGGCAACGCGATAAATACTGATGCCTGTTAGTGATAGTGACTTGTTAGTTGGAGAAACGCCTTCAAATGTGCCTGTATGAGTCAGAGTCCCTGTCCAGCGAGCGACGACTTGATCTCCGATCGCAACTAAATCGTCGATCGTGAAGTGACCATTGGTAAATGCGGCACCCATCCCACGCATATCTTCCCGCACTCCTTCGCGCCCCCGTCCTGGCGGAGTATGACCGTAATCCAGATAGTCGGAAGCGATGATTTCGTCAATGACTTCTTCACGTCCCTGATTGAACACCTCTTCATAAAAGCGGCGCACGACTGCTTTATTATCTTCTTCGACTGGCATTATTTAATTTTCTCCATGATAGAAAAGTAGATTTTGGTTCTCCGTTTTAGATTGTATGCAGATTAAAATGGCGGCTCATCTTTCTGAAGGAGTGAGTTTGAGAAATTAAAGGTTTGTCATCACATTCACCTCCGATCGCTGCCCTAGCTGAAGTGCGTACAGATTGGCATAAACGCCCTGTTGTGCAACGAGTTCGGCGTGAGTGCCATGCTCTACGATCTCGCCCTGCTGGACAACCAACACCTGATCGGCTTGAGTCACGGTGCTGAGACGGTGAGCAATCACAAAACTGGTGCGCCCTTCGAGCAGTCGAGCGATCGCAGATTGCACCAACGCTTCGGTGCGCGTATCAATGCTGCTAGTGGCTTCGTCGAGAATCAGAATGCGCGGATCGATCAACACAGCGCGGGCGATGCTCATCAACTGTCGTTGCCCCTGGCTGAGGCTGGCTCCTCGTTCACCCAACAGCGTTGCATATCCTTGAGGAAGCGTGGTGATAAACTCGTGGACGTTTGCCACTTGAGCCGCCGCTTCAATGTCGGCTTGCGTCGCGTGAGGATTGCCAAACGCAATGTTTTCGGCAACGCTACCGCTAAATAAAACGGTGTCTTGTAAAACGATGCCGATCGGACGACGTAAACTGGCTTGAGTCACAGTGCGAACGTCAATGCCATCGATTTTGACGGCTCCCCCAGTCACGTCATAAAAGCGCAAAATCAGGTTGATGATCGTGCTTTTTCCGGCTCCGGTCGGTCCGACGAGGGCGATCATTTGTCCGGGTTTGGCATGGAGAGAAACGCCATTCAAAACGCACTGACTAGAGGTGTAGCCAAATGTCACCGTCTCGAAGGTGACTTCTCCACGCATGGGGGGCATCTCGATCGCGTCGATCGCGTCTTGAAGCTTTGATGGCTCATCCAACAGCAGAAAGATGCGCTCTAATCCCGCAAAGGCAGACTGAGCTTGCGTATAGAACTGACTGAGAATCTGAATCGGTCGAAAAAACTGCTGAACGTAGAGCAAAAATGCGGTGACAACGCCAACGGTTGCGGCACCTGTCACTGCTAGATAGCCACCATACGCCAACACGCCCGCAGTGGCTAGAGTATTTAGAAAATCGATCGAGGGGAGAAACGCTGCGGTGATTGCAACCGCTTCAATATTTGCATCGCGATTGGCAGCGTTAAGTTGTTCAAATTCTTCAATGTTTAGAGACACCCGATTAAATGCCTGTGCCTCTCGAACGCTACCAATATCTTCTTCTAACTTAGTGGATAGCTCTCCGATCGTTTGTCGCGTCACCCGAAATCGCGTTCTCGCCCATCGTGCAAACAACCCAGTTGTGAAAATCATTAACGGGACGACTAAATTACTTAACAGCCCCAGTTGCAGATTGATGAACAACATCGCAATGATAATACCAACGATGCTAAACAAGTTGCCCAACATCTGAGCGATCGTTTGTCCAAATGCTTGATTAACGGTGCTGACATCATTCAGCAAACGGCTCATCAAATCTCCCGCTTCACTCTGATCAAAAAAGCTCAACGGCAAACTTTGAATTTTGACAAAAATATCTTGCCGCAGTTGAGCTAGCAATCGCTGCATAATCCAACCGACGCGCAAAATCTGACCCCGAATCGCTTGGACTCCCAGTAAATAGATCAGTGCCAAGATGCCCAGCATCATCAGCAGTCCGGGCAGGTTGCCTCGAACGATCAGATTGTCGATCGACCAACCGATTAAAAAAGGTCCGATCGCTTGAGTGGCTGCCCCGATCGACACCAGAATTAGCGCAGTTGGCACCTCTTTTCGATAGGGTCGCAAATAGCGCAAAAAGCGTTTCAGCGTCGAGATCTGCTGACGTGGTTTTTCGTCAGGCGCAGCGATGGAACCTCTCATGTGTTTTCCTCGATCGGTCGTTGATTTCTCTAAGAATAATGCCAAACCTGGTTTAGAGAGCACGATCGAGAGGCTGCTGAATGAATGACTAGATAGCGTCAAACAGCTCTGTAGAAAGCTTTCTCAGATATGACCGTCGCCAACGGAACTAAGTTTCTAAGATGAATATAAACATTGATTAACTTTTATAAAGATTTATGATAACTTAATCACTAGGGAACAGAAACGTAACCCACGAACATTCTGCTTTATTCTTAAGTCAGTTGAAAACTTAGTGAGGCAACCCTCCGCATGGCAATTACTATTGATTCTGCCCGTGGTATTTTTCCCGGAACCCTCTCGGCTGGTGCAGTGCCAGCATTGACCGCGCGATTTAACCAACTCAGCGCTGAAGATCAGCTAGCGTGGACGTGGTTTGCCTTCTTAGAAATGGGCAAAACCGTCACCGTTGCGGCTCCAGGTGCAGCCAATATGCAGTTTGCTGAAGGAACCCTGAACCAAGTCAAGAAAATGACCTTTGAGGAGCAAACTCAGGCTATGTGCGACTTGGCAAACAATGCAGACGCTCCGATCTGCCGCACCTATGCCACCTGGTCGCCTAACATCAAGCTAGGCTTTTGGAATCAGCTTGGAGAATGGATGGAGCAAGGTGCGGTCGCGCCCATCCCGGCTGGCTACAAGCTCTCAGCTAACGCAAACGCGGTGCTAGAAACTCTCAAATCCCTGGATCAAGGACAACAGATCACCGTCCTGCGGAACTCGGTTGTAAACATGGGCTTTGATGCAGGGAAACTCGACAGCTACACCCGAATCTCTGAGCCTGTAGTTGCGCCTAGAGAGATGTCTCAGCGCACTCAAGTTGCCATTGAAGGTCTCGACAACCCAACGGTGTTGAGCTACATGGACAACTTGAATGCCAATGACTTTGACGAACTGATCAAGCTCTTTGTCCCGGATGGTGCATTGCAGCCTCCCTTCCAGAAACCGATCGTCGGCAAAGATGCGATCATGCGGTTCTTCCGAGAAGAATGTCAGAACCTCAGTTTGCTCCCAGAGCGCGGTGTTGCTGAACCCGCAGAAGATGGCTACACCCAGGTAAAAGTCACGGGCAAGGTTCAGACTCCGTGGTTTGGCGCGGCTGTGGGCATGAATATGGCGTGGCGTTTCTTGATCAACCCTGAAGGCAAGATCTTTTTCGTCGCCATTGACTTGTTAGCGTCTCCTAAAGAGCTTTTGAACCTGGTTCGCTAGGAAGCGGACGAGTCGATCGGGTGGGCGCTCTCTTAGCCAAGGGCGCTCAATCATCCTGAGCAGACGCAACAAATTTAACCCATTAACGCGGAACGGATTTTAGATTGAATTATGCAAGTGAGTGACCCTGAGTGGACTGATATTGAGAAAAACATAGCTCGAACTGCCTTTGATAAAGCTCATAAACGAGAAGTTGAGGCGCTGCTAATACACGTTCGAGAGGAGGCAAGCACGATCGTAGAGTTGGGGAATCTCTGGCAGTTACACGATTTTTTAAGCGCCAAACGATTTGGAATTGAGGGCAAGTACGACTACCAATATTCGGGTCTGCTTTTTGTCTTTGCGGGATTAATTAAGGAGGGTTGGCTTCATATCAACGAGCTAGAAGGGCTGGATAAAGACAAACTGTCAAAGGTCGCTGTTTTATCACGGATGTAGTTTGATGTGGCTCACGTTTACGGCTTGACTCTGCAACGTTATTTGGGCATCGATCGCCGAGGTGCTGCCATCCAAAACTAAGCGGGTTCTAGTGAAGAGCGTAAAATTTTAGTATCGTTGCTCAAGCAAATCTCATGCGCGTCTCTCGAATCCGAGACCTTTTCATCGTGATCCTGTTGGCTAGCAGTTTCCTAAACGTCAAACCTCTGCTCGCGCTCACCTCGGCTCAATATCGTGAGCGCGGCATCCAATATCGAGATCAAGGGCAGCTTGAGGCGGCGATCGTGGCACTTCAAAAAGCGGTTGAGCTTGAGCCGACAAATATCAAGGGTCGCGTAAGTTTAGGATGGACGCTGCATCTGGCAAAGCAAGACCCGTTAGCGGCAGAAACTCTAGAACAGGCAACGTTCCTCAATCCCTTTGACATAGCGACCTTCAACGCACTGGGAATTGTCTATTTGGTCAGCGATCGCCTAACCGATGCCGTGATGGTGCACACCTGGGCAACTTTGCTTGCTCCAGAGAATGAGATTGCTCACTACAATCTTAGTCTGGAATTTTGGCGATTAGCTGCCTACGATTCGGCGATCGCGTCTGCAAAGTGGGCAGCCAAACTAGAGCCGAATAATCCTCATCCTTGGGTGGCACTGGCGATCGCGCATTGGAATAACAAAGAACAATCGTTGGCTAAACAGGCTTATCAGCAGGCAATTGTTGAGGATGGCAGATATCGCGATCGCGCTTTTTTAGCTAACCTGGACGAAGCGGGATTCAGCTTGAGTCAAATTAAAGTAGCTGGGCAAGTTCTTGAAGCATTGCAGTAAGGCGATCGTATCTAAAGATTAACTTTGGCGATCGGGTTCAACAAACTAACGTTCATAATCACCCGACGCAGATGACCCCTGCATCATAACCGAATCGCTCTCAACGATCGGTGTGCATGGGCATTGTTATGCGGTGCTGAACCGTCACTACTTTACGTCCAAGCATATCTTTCAATCTGGATGATGCCGAAATTTTATTCCTTTCCAAGTGAGCAGTAAGCCAAATCCACAGAACCTGAGTAGAATTATTGTCTCTTGAATGCCATCGCCTTCTCGCGTGCTCAATACTTTAGCCTTGGAATTGCCGAGAAAAGAATTGATCTGGCTTGCGGGCTGACGAGCATTTTCAAAATACTCTGATTTGTGAAGTAAAAAGCTGGGTGAAGCATTGCGCGATCGAAGAACAACAGTATAACTATCGATGCCAATCTAGACGGATTCAGCTTTCTGGATGTCGTTTAGTTGAAAACTTGTAACTTGTTTGTTCCAAGGGAGAAATAAGGTTGATTGCTTCAATCGACATATTCCTTGCTGCTCCATTTCATGGCGAATGCATGTGAATGTCGAAACGTGAGTGGCAAAATAGCCTATTACCAGCCCCATTGCTGTGAAGGCGATCCCAAGTACGAAAGGAGTGCGGGAAAATTGCAACATAGGGTTAAGGTAACTGTTCGCTCGCCCTGCCAAAAAGATCGAAGCCCCTGCTTTCTCGCTGAAAGATAGGGAGGAGTGTGAACGGTTATAATTTAACCAAGAGAGCTTAACTGGATAAATTACTTCCAATATTCCCTCTTTGCTGAATTCCTTAACCGTTAACTTAAGCTGCATAATGGTATAGCTCACTCGCCGCCGGAAGCGTAGCGATGAAATGAGGAGCGGAGCTGTATGCGGTCGAGTGCAACGCCTTGTTATGTGCTTCTTGAGAATTTACGACATCTATCGATTATTGGATTGTGGCATTCATAGTACCGATAAATGGAGATTGACTTAGATAGCCCAAATACCTTGCACTTAATTCGCTTAAAAAAGTAATGCAACACCTCCTCAATTTCCTTCGCCGTGTTTACGTGTTCATGTTTCATTAGCAGGCTGTAATCGAGTCCATGCCTTAGCTTGAACTCCAACCCAGTGGTCAATTTCCAACCTAGTGTCCATAGCAATGTACCTTCGCTTGGCACGCTTGCACGCAACACGCCATTTTCTGCCAACAAGAGTCCACTCCGCGCTATCACTTCCGGCAAGTTACAGATATGTTCAAGTGTCGCTATTGAAGTGATTCGGTCGTAGCGGCAACTGTTCGGTACTTCAGAAATATCCGAGTAGATGTTTCTAACCTTTCCGAGAAGAGGTGAGCTTTTATAGAGGTCAGTGAAAGGCTCAATTATGTCATACGAGTGAACTGTGGATTCGTACTGAAGTTGATTAAGGGTGCCAGCGCCTAACTCCAACGTTACCTTTGCTGAATCTTGTAGGTTGGCAACATCACTTGCAACTTGCCTATGCAACCATGATTCCATCCTTTGTGCTAACGACGAAGCAGTTGTCTGACCCTCACGATTTGACTTGTAATGCGCCGAGTAGATGTCTTGGATTTCTTTTGGCAGAGGAGGTCGCGTCTTTGGAAAGTTGTCAAACATCGAAACTCCTTTTGTTCGGTGCATAGCTATTATTTCTGCGGCTTGGACTCTTGCCAATCATCATAATACGCTCCACGAGGAAATTACTTTGTGTAGAGACCGGACAACTTCTTTCTTTTAAGGTTTTATACCGAGTCTTCACAGGATAACTCCTCCATTTCGGCAGTTATACTGAGCGATTTTCAGATTTTTTGCTTCTAGGCTAGAGAAAATCTGCTTCTCTACTGCTGATTTAGTAAGCAAAGTAGCAATTTGCTTTCTCTTTTTGGTGTTTTCCGTAAGCAATCAGACAAATTGCTTTCCCATTTCAACCATTTGCTTTCTCATTTCAGTAGATCGCATATTCATTTTGGCGTTTTCCGCAAGCGAAAAGACAAATTGTGTTCTCAAACGGTGGTTTACTGACTCGTTTCAGTAGATCGCGCATTCACGTCAGCGATCGCCCTCTTACTGTAGGTTAAGTTAGGTGAAAGCGCGTTCGTGCGGCACTTGCGCCTCCCTACAGCATTCTGTCTATTACCGCTCCGCACTGCTAAGGCAGCGATCACTATCTCAGGAACAGGCAAGAGGATGAGTGGAGGGTTATGCTGGACTTCATAACATCCAAACCAATTTGTGAGGTTGGTGATCGTACTCACAACACCTTTTTGGAGAGAAGGCTTCCTTGTATCACTCTAAATTAGGTGGATCGGTCAAAACTTTCCGCATTTTTTCAAACTGAGTCTGACTGGCAGCACACAGATTTACTGAATGGGAGAAGTTCGCCCTAGCATTGCCTATGCTTTGATTGCTACACTCGATTTTTGATGCGATCGTCCCAAACGTTACAGCAGCTAGACAGCGTTTTTCTCAGCCTGAGCATCTTACAGTTAGGAGATTCTGACTGACGATCGTCCAGCAATCAGAATGAGGAGTTTTAATGCCTTCGGGTCAATTTGACTATCGAGTTCCAGCCAATGCGACTGAGGTGCAGCAGCTTGGGCAAATTTTGGCACAATGCTTCAACAGTCCGCCATCTGATGAATCGGTCTATTTAACTCGCATCGGCAGCGAGAACGTTCGCATTCTCTGCGATCGAGAGCGGGTGATTGGAGGGTTGGGGCTGCTACAACTGGGGCAGTGGTATGGCTCGGCGTGTGTGCCCATGATCGGCATTGCAGCCGTGGGAATTGCGCCCGACTATCGAGGTAAAGGGGCAGCGATCGCCCTCATGCAAAACGTCCTGAAAGAGCTTCACGCCCAAAGAACCCCGCTTTCAGTCTTGTATTCGGCGGCTCAGCCTCTCTACCGGAAAGCCGGATATGAACAAGCCGGAACTCTGTGCACCTGGGAGATTTCAACCAGCAGCATTGAGCTTCGAGACGATTCACTGCCGATCGAGCCAGTCTCGCTTGACTCAAGTGAATTTGCCGCCCTCTATCAACGGCAAGCCCAGCAGATCAATGGCTATCTCGATCGCAATTCGGTGATTTGGCAAGGGCTGCTAGAATCTCAAAAAAACACGCCTCCCTATGCTTATCGCCTGGGGACGGCAGCCCAGCCACAAGGCTATATCATTCTTCGGCAGCAGGGCGAAGGCGAGCAGTCTCGGCTTGTGGTAAAAGATTGGGTGTTGCTCACTCCGGCGGCGACCCGGCGATTTTGGTCTTTTTTGGCGGCTCACCGTTCCCAAATGGAGACGATTGAGTGGCGAAGCGCTCCGATCGATGCGTTGACCCTGTTTCTATCAGAGCAAAAGAACGCCAGAATTCAATCTCTGACTCGCTGGATGCTGCGAATCGTCGATGTCCGGCACGCCCTTGAAGCCCGCAAATATCCAGCAGGCATCACGGCAGACTTGCATTTTGAGATTCAAGATCCGTTACTGACCGCCAATCAGGGCAAGCTAATTTTGAGTGTCACCGACGGTGCTGGAACGGTCACCCCTGGAGGGCGAGGAGACTTGCAGCTTGAGGTCAGCAGTTTGGCACCGCTCTACACGGGGCTGTTTTCTCCTCACCAGTTGCAGAGGTGCGATCGCTTAACGGCAACTGACTCTGCCCTGACGATCGCCACCCAACTTTTTGCTGGGTCGCCTCCCTGGATGCCGGATGCTTTTTAGGGGTTGGGTTTGCTAACCGATGCCACGCTGCAAGCAACCTCTGCTCCTGACTCAGGCGGCAACAGCGCGACGACATGAGGCACGGGGCGAGGCGTGTAGCTCATCATCGACTCACCTTGGTAGGCTAAGGAGGCGCTAGCTCCCGAATCGAGCATGACCGCATCCCGCAATCCAGCCCGACTGAGAACTTCCCCAAACTTTACTGAGTTGACATAATCGCCCGACACGCCTACTACCGGGCGGTTTGCCCAATCGATGCCCCAAAAAGCCCGATCGCGATCAGCATCAAATCCATACAGCTTACCAAAGCTTTGAGCGTCTTGAGGCTGACCCTCTTTGACGAGCCAAGCCGCCGCGACAAACCCATCGGTCAGCCCCGGTAGATCACTTTCCATGCCCGCTTGGGTGTTGTGCCGACTCGGATCAAAAGGCACAAACCGAACGGTGCTGGCGTTGATTAGAACCAAGGGTCGTCCTTTGAGCAGAGGTAATTCTCCGCGATTTCCTGGAATGAATGTGCCTGTCGTTTGACTGAAAACTGGACCAATCATTTGATTGGAATCGAGAGATTTGAGCGAGAAAAAAGCGCCGTCAACTGCTGCGATCGCCGTCGTTTTAGCCATAATTTCAGGAACCTGATAACGGCTGTCGGCATGAATGGTGATGGGTTTGCCGCCAGACGCAAAAATTAGCGGCACCTGGCTGATTTTCGTGTGGGTGAGTTGAACGGGCGCATAAAAGTTTGACGAATTGCCCAAAAAGCTCAGAGAGGGTCCGCCATCGGCTTTCTCTATTACCTCTGCTAATTGAGATTGACCAATGCGATCGATCGTCAGCAGATTTTCTGAATCTTGAGCAAATCGGGTTTCTTCGTCGTTCATCGTCCAGGCAGCCTCATATCCGGCTTGCTGAATGCCCTGCTGAACGCGCTCGTCATTTTTGCCAGACGGATACACAAAATATTTAATCGATTGACTGAGTTCTTTTTCTAAAATCCGCTTCGACTCGACAAACTCCTGCTGAAGCTGCGCGTCTGTGGACTCTCTCAAATCGGCGGGATGGGTGAGACTATGAGACGCGATCGTCACGAGCGGATCGGCTGTCATTTCTCTCAGTTGTGCCCATGTAAGGCTCGATCGCCCTTTTGTCGTGCCCACTTTAGCGGGGTAAATGGCAAACGCACCGGGGTATCCATACTTCTTTAAGAGGGGATACACAAACTGATAGTGCCCTTGATAGCCATCGTCAAAGGTCAGCACGATCGGCTTTTTGGGCAATGGAATTCCGGTCTTGAGATGCTCGACCAACTGATCCAAACTGATGGGTGTGAGACCGTTTTTCTGAATCGATTGCAGCGCTGCCTCAAACTCGGTGGGCGTAACATCAAAGAAAACTTGTTTCTCGGCAATAATGTCGTGGTACATGATCACCGGAGCTTTTGCCAATCGTGCCCGCCCGTGAATTTGAGGAAAGGGCGGTGCCGCGATCGTGTCTTTCCAGGCTGGGGCGATCTCTTCTAGCAGCCCACTCACGTTCGCATCTCGAACTGCACGATTTGCGGCACTAAGCGCTGGGTTGCTTACAGAGGTCGAAGCTTGATAGCCGACTGAGTTGCCTTGACGACACAAAGGGGTCAGAGAAATATCAAAATTGGAGAGCATCGGCGAAAATTTCTTCGCAGCTAACAGCCCCATCCCTGTGGGATTGAGCAGCGATAGTTTGGGCAGCATCCCATTGGACGTAGAGACCACGATTAAAAGCGTCAAAACAAATAAAGGTAGGCTGACCCACACAACTCGGTTAAGCCTGGACTTTAAACGTCCGCATTTCAATAGACTGAGAATCCGGTGGGATAGCTTCATGGTTGGCTTTAACAGCAACTCCGTTGCTAGATCTAACTGATTCTGAAGACATTTTAAGGTGTTATGGATCACATCTCCTAAATCTCTCGATACTGAATCAAGCGATTTAGAGGAAAATTTATTCTCTAAGCATTGCCTCAATCTCCTGCATAGAGATGGGTGTGTTGACTCGATCGGGGATCTCGACCACAATCAAATAGCCCGAAAAGTTCTGTCCACCAACGGCGGTTAGAGCCGTCAAAATCTTGGGCATATCTGCTTTCTGAAGTCGTCCAGCTTGATCATAGAGTTCTAGGGCAGAAAGACAGCCGATCGTGGGGTTCCACCCTGCGCTATCTGGGTAGCGGCTGTTGTTTGTAAAAAAAGCTGGAGCTTCCCCGCTCCCATGAACTCGGAATAGCCCTCGACCTGCCTTTCCTGCCCAATAGCTCTGCTGCATCGAAAAATCGTTGCGCCAAGCAGGAGGCAGCAGTGATTGATAGGCAGACAGCCCAACGATTTGACCGGGGCGATTGGGCAAAAATGCTTTCACCCCAGGCTCAAAAGGCGTAAACAGCTTGACTAACGAAAAGGTGCCGTAGGCTCTAAAAAACTCGGTATCTGGTTGAGGAACGCTGCCCTCTAAGCGGTAGATTCCCTGCGGAGTTTGCCCACGAGTAAAGACGCTAGACAAGCTGTGCAGCGATCGCGTCAACAAGGGCACCGACCACAACTGACCGTTTTGGCGCACAAATTGACCCTGACGATCTTTTAAAATTGACTGACAGAGAACGCCGCGATCGGATCGGCAAATCACATACATCTGAAGTTGACCAGGGGCAATCGTCCAAGTCAACAGATCTTTTAAGGGAGGGGTGGGGCGAGGGCGATCGAGCGTCTCGATTGCTTGAATCGTCGTGATCAGAGCCGGATGAGTTTGCCAGCTAGGAAAGCGTTGCTGAATAAGAGTGCGCCACTGCGATCGCTGCCCCGCGTCAGCACCGCCCTGCACCAGTGCCGAAACCGACATCGCTACCCACTCTGCATCAGCGCTACGCTCAAGGGTTTGTAAAAACTGCTGCTTTACGCCGCCATATTGAGCCGGATTGCTGAGATAAAGCTGTGTGCCTACCTGCATTGCCATTTCAAGGGTTCGTCCTTGAGCTGGGGAGAGACTGCGGCGAGAAGTCAACGAGAGAATTTGAGCGATCGCGCCATCGACTGACGCAGACTGCGGTTCTGTGACTGCCGTTGACCAAAGCAAGTTGCGCCAATAGCGCTCGTTAGCGTCGGTGATGGGATAGCGGCTCAAATCGTAGCGATCGGGGCGAGTTTGGTGCATCTGTTGTTCGCGCTGCTTAATTCTGGCGGCAGCGGTAGCTTGAGGCACGATCGTTTGAGATTGAGCAGGAAGGATGAGAAGAACTCCCCCAATGACCAGTAGGTTGGTCGCCCACAGCAGTGGTTTCCAGCTTTTTTGCAATAACAGTTTTAACGGCGCGTTCATAGTGGTGTCGAATCTTCTTGCCCTCTGCGTCTAATGTCTCACACTCTAGGCAGTGTTTCAAAGCTCTGGTCTTCGTTGCTATCCCGCCCTGAACTGAAGTTCGGGCTAGTGGTCGAAAGTCCGTTAAAACGGACTGAACGCGAGTCCGGTCAAATCCTGAGTCCGTTTCAACGGATCCCACGTTAGCCCGAACTTCAGTTCAGGGCAAGCAGAATCGCAGCGCGAGAGTTTTGACACACGCCCTAGCGCCCTGCAAGAAACGTGCTAGACGATCAACCGTCAAATGTACTAACGTTCGATCGCTTCACCTGTGATTCTAAAATTGCTCCATAAAGCGGACTCGTTGCCATTAACTCGTCGTGGGTGCCTTGGGCGACTAATTGCCCTTTGTCCATTAACAGGATGCGATCGGCGTTTTGCACCGTGCTAATGCGTTGGGCGATTACAAACGCTGTGCAGGTTTTGCGTCGCATCAAATCATCTAACGCAGCTTGAATTTGAGATGCCGTTTGAGCATCGACCGCCGAAGTGCTGTCGTCGAGAATTAAAATTCGATAATCGGTTAAGAGGGTTCGGGCGATCGCGATGCGTTGTTTTTGTCCGCCCGACAGTCCGACTCCGCGCTCTCCAACTGAGGTGTCATAGCCATCGGGCAAACTGCTGATGAAGTCGTGAATTTGGGCAGTCTTTGCCGCCTCAATCACTTGATCGAGAGGTGCATCGGGCGCAGCGTAGGCGATATTTTCGCGAATGGTGCCTGCAAAGAGAGTAGTGGACTGAAAAACAATGCCGATGCGCGATCGCAAACTCGCCAACGTAAAATCTCGCACGTCTCGCCCATCAATTCTCACTGACCCCGATCTCACATCATAAAAGCGCGGAATCAAATTCATGATCGTGCTTTTTCCTGAACCTGTCATGCCCAAAATGGCGATCAGCTCGTTCGGTTTGGTTTCAAAAGAGACTCTTTTAAGAGCTTCGGTTGTTGCACCCGGATAGCGAAATGAGACGTGCTCGAAGGTGATTCTGCCGCCACAGCGATCAAACGGGACAGCACCAGGACGATCGCGGATGTCAATTTCAGCATCGACGACTTCATAAACCCGCTCGGCAGACGCGGCAGCTTGAGCGATCGCCGGAGCCGCAAATCCGATCAGCAAAATGGGCTGGAGAATAAACAGTAAATAGGAGTTAAACGCGACTAACTCTCCGATCGAAAACCGTTTGCCAATCACTTCTGCGCCGCCATATCCGACGACTGCCAGCGTGATTAAATTGCTCAACAAAAAGATGATCGGAAACGTGCCGCGAATCGCACGAATCGTTTTCATATTTATGGCGACTAATTCATCGTTGAGCGTGGTGTAACGCGATAGCTCTGCCGATTCTCGCACAAACGCTTTGACGACTCGCACCCCAATCAAGTTCTCTTGCAGCACCGCGTTCAAGTCACCTAATTGTTCTTGCACCTGTCCAAACAAGCTGCTGTTTTTGGTGAAAAATCGTGCTAGTAGCCAACCCGCGATCGGCACGACGGTTAACGTGATCAAAGCTAATCGCCAATTCATGATCAGCAGAATCGTGGAGATCGTCACCAGCGTTACAACCGAACCCAAAACCTGAATAAAACTGGTGCCCACAAACGTCCGAATTTGTTCGACATCGCTAGTAACGCGAGTCAACAGTTGCGAGGTTTGCGCCTGGTCGTGATAGCTAAAGCTGAGATTCTGAATCTTGCTAAAAATCTGATTGCGTAACCGATAGGCGACTCCCTGTGAGGCGGCTTCTGCCCAAAAACTTTGCCCAAAGTTAAACAACCCTCGTGCGATCGCCGCCACCACCATCCACCCCGCACTTTGCAGCGAGATCGACAGGTTTTTGGGCGTGATGCCCTGATCGATGCCCCAGCGAAAGAGTTGCGGCGTAATGGCGTTAGCGACGGTCAGCAGCAGCAAGCTGACAAAGGCTCCGATCGCTGCAAATCGATACGACTTTAAGCTAGTCAAAACGCGCCGAAGCGAGATCATGGGCGAGGCATCGTCAGATGAGTGGGAAGGATTCATAGCAAGGTTTGGGGGCGGGGCTTCAGCGTTAACGAATCATCCTGCATTTCAGCAAGGCTGGATAATTTTTGACATTAGATAACGTTGATTGTCTCACTCAGCGCGCCTGATGAACCGCAGTTTTCGCAGCAATCGAGCCGATCGACTAGCGGGTTCTGGGCGGGTGAGAATGCCTTGAGTGGGGCTGAAAAGAAACGTGAATAGAAATAACGTTGAAGAGACGAGCACGATCGCGGGTCCTGATGGCACATTTTGGTAATAGCTCAAATAGACTCCCGCAAAACTTACGATCACGCCAATCATCGAGCCTAGCAACATCATCTGATGCAGCTCTTTCACCAGCAAATAAGCGGTAAGGGCAGGTCCGACGAGTAGCGAAATGACTAAAATCACGCCAACCGCTTTCATACTCGCAATCACAGTTAGCGTAATGGCTGCCATAAAACCAAAATGAATCGCGTTGATTGGCAACCCGATCGCTTGGGCACCTGTGCGATCGAAGGTGTAGAACAAGAGTTCTTTATAAAAGAGCCGAACGACAATCAGAATAACCAGTGAAATAATTAACGTCCGATAAATATCAGTTGATGTAACGCCTAGGACATCACCAAACAAAAAACTATCTAAATCTATTTTATTTTTTAGTACTGTAATCAGAGTAATTCCCAACGCGAAGAAGGTCGAAAACGTTAACGCCATTGCTGCATCAACTTTAACGCGGGACTGAGACCGAATCCAACCAATTAAAAATGAGCCGAGAATACCAGATCCAAAAGCACCGATTAGAATATCAATCCCAAAAAAGAATGATAGAGACATTCCTGGTAATACACAGTGGGCAATCACGTCTCCTAATAGTGCCATTCGTTGTACGATCAGATAGCTGCCAACCACAGGACAGAGAATTCCAACCAAAGTGCTAATCGCCAGCGCATTTTGCATAAACCCGTAGGTTAACGGCTCAGTTAATAGGTTTAACATCGTTACCAATGATTGATTAGTTTAACAAAATAGATTTGTATCTACATCTTGATATAACGGAGTCTGTAAACTTCCGCCATAGGCTGACTGTAAGTTTTCGGGAGTCATCACCTCTTGCGGCGAACCGTCGGCAATGAGTCGCTGATTTAACAACAGCAAGCGATCGAGGCGGGTCAATGATTGCCCCCAATCGTGATTACTTACCAACAAAATTTTACCCTGCGATCGCAGTTCCTCGAACACCTCTAAAATGATCGCCTCTGTCTTTTTGTCAACGCCTGCAAATGGCTCATCAAACAAAAAAATATCCGCCTGTTGCGCCAAAGCACGAGCCAGAAAAACGCGCTGCTGTTGCCCCCCCGAAAGCTCTCCGATTCGACGCTGTTTTAGGTGAGTCATCTCAACTCGATCGAGCGCCGTTTTGACAATTTCTTGTGCCGCTCGTCCGGGTCTGCGAAACCAGCCTAGCTGTCGAGTTCGCGCCATCATCACGACGTTCCAAACGGTGATCGGATAATCCCAATCAATCTGCGATCGCTGGGGCACATACGCCACTCGCTCTAGCTGCTGATGTAGCGGACCCGTACAGTAGTTCACCAACCCACTCGACACCGGAACTAACCCCAGCATCGCTTTGAGCATCGTGCTTTTTCCGGCTCCATTGGGACCCAAAATTCCGACCAGTTGCCCCGGCTCAATCTTAAAGCTGACGTGATCTAACCCGCAAACGCCCCGGTAGTTGACAGCCAGATTGCGAACCTCTAACATACAAACTCAGCTATGAAAATGATTCTCATTATAGAACACTATCGCGTCCTGAGCCGTTAAAAAACCATGAATTCCTTCCTTCGTCAAACTTGTCTTGCGGTTGTCGCCCTCTCGATCGGAGTCACAGGCTGTAGTGCTCCCTCTGCAAATCAAGCTAGCCCAGTTGCGAGTTCTGCTGCGACTCCGACGATCGCAAGCGACGCTCCAAAAGTCGTTGCCACCAACTCGGTGCTGTGTGATTTAGTCAAACAAATTGCAGCCAACACGGTTAATTTGACGTGTTTGATTAAGCCTGGAACTGACCCGCATCTCTATCAAGCTACGCCAGACGATCGTAAAGCGATCGAGACTGCCAATCTCGTTTTATATGGCGGCTATAATTTTGAACCTGGTTTGGTCAAACTCATCCAAGCTGACTCAAATGCCACTAAAGTTGCGGTCGATGAAGTGGCAGTTCCGACTCCCCAGACCTTTGAGGAAGACGGTAAAACCGAACCTGATCCGCACGTTTGGCACAATGCTCAAAACGGGGTGCAGATTACTCAAGTGATTCAAAATAACTTAGCAAAGATTGCCCCGACGAATGCTGATCTGTATGCCAAAAACGCTGGAGCGATCGCCGTCCAACTCACGCAAATCGATGGCTGGATTAAGTCACAAATCGCCACGATTCCACCCGCTACTCGCAAGTTAGTCACTACTCACGACGCGTTGGGATACTATGCGAAAGCCTACAACGTTCCGATTGAAGGAGCCTTAGAGGGCATCAGCACCGAAGAAAAGCCAACTGCCGCACGAGTCAAAGAATTAGTCACCACCATTACGGCTGCCAAAGTCCCCACGATTTTTGCAGAAGTCAGCATCAATCCGCAGTTAATTGAAACGGTCGCTAAAGAAGCCAATGTAAAAGTCTCTGATCAAGAACTCTTTACGGATGGGTTGGGTGAACCGGGGAGCAGTGGCGAGACCTATCAAAAAATGTTGACGGCAAATACGAAAGCGATCGTGCAGGGTTTGGGCGGAAAGTTCACGGCTTTTCAAGCAAAGTAAACTCGTTAGTAGGTCGGGTGAAGTTTGAGGGTCGCACCTCTCCTGTAAATGCTGGAGGTTTTCCACGTCGTCTGTTCCACCCTCAGCAACAAGTATTATAGGGTGGGCTTCGATTTCTTCTCCGTTGGGTGAGGGTTCGCTGTGTTCTGGACATTTCCAGGCTTTGCTTTCTACTATCTCAAAAAGCTTGGAGCCTCCCAGACTGTATCTATAGCCATTAAACAACACAAAGGGCGGTGTGCTGAATGTGGACTACACTTCAACCCGGAAGACCTGATAGAAATCCATCGTTTGGATGGCAACTACAGAAATAACCGAGGAGGAAACTTGACAGCTACGCACCGTCACTGCCACGACCTAGTACACGGTGGAAGTAGCAATCTAGCAACGCAATTGAGTACCTATAACAAGGGTCAATTTGGAGAGGAGCCGAATGAAAGCAACCTTTCACGTCCGGTTCTAAAGCCGAGTCGGGTGGGCGATCACCTGACTTAGGTCAACGGAATTCCGCTCGGCTCGTTAAAATGTCAGACCCACTTTCACACTTATATGCACTAAGTTTTATATCATCATGATCCAGCTTCGAGGAACCAGATTTCTACGATCGCTATTGCTCAGTCTGCTGTGTGTCTTATTAGTTGGGGGCATTGGCAAGGCGCAAGAGAAGTCAGTTCTGACGGTTGCAGTCGAGCCTGTATTTGCGCCGTTTGAGTTTAGAGCACCGAGCGGCGAGATTCAGGGATTCGATGTGGATTTGATTCGGGCGGTGGGTCAAGCAGCAGGGTTTGGGGTTGAGTTCCGAAACATCACCTTTGATGGCATTATTCCGTCGCTGCAAGCGGGCACTGTGGATGCAGCCGTTGCAGCCATGACGATTACAGAAGCCCGATCGCAGGCGGTTTCCTTTTCGCGACCTTATTTTAGAGCCGGACTCGCGATCGCCGTTCGGTCAGGAACTCAAGGGATTAAGACCCTAGATGATTTGAAGGGGAAGTCGATCGCGGTTCACATTGGCACAACGGGAGCAACGACGGCTAAAGGGATTCCTGGCGCTAAAATTCGCACATTTGATGCCGCAGTTCTGGCACTTCAAGAGTTGAGAAATGGCAATGTCGATGCGGTGATCGAAGATTCGCCTGTGACGCTATATGCCATCAAAACCGGGAGCCTCAAAGGGATCGAAGTCGTTGGAAACCTCTTGACCGAAGAGTTTTATGGAATTCCGTTACCGCTTAATTCTGCAAACTTGCCGCGAGTCAATCAAGGACTCACCACCATTTTGCAAAACGGGACGTATGCTCAGATTTATCAAAAATGGTTTGCTGCCCAACCGCCTCAACTGCCAGACTCTGCGTTTGCCAATGCTCAAAAGACTCAAACAACGCCAGCGGGATCGCTGAGTGTGATTCTCAACGCGCTGCCAACCTTGCTCAAAGGAACGCTGATTACGCTGCAACTCGCTGTCGTTTCGGTGTTTCTAGGATTGATTGGAGGTTCACTGATTGGAGTTGCTCGCCTGTCTGCCATCAAACCTGTGCAGTGGGCTGCGCGAGCCTACATCGACTTCTTTCGAGGAACGCCTCTGCTCGTGCAGATTTTTATGATTTACTTTGGTCTTCCCCCTCTGTTTCAGGCGATCGGGCTGAGTTTTACGTTTGATCGGTTTATAGCGGCGATCGTGGCTCTGAGCTGCAATAGTGCGGCTTATGTTGCAGAAATTGTCCGGGGGGGAATTCAGTCGATCGAGACGGGTCAGTTTGAAGCCGCGCAGTCTTTGGGGTTAAACCCTGTGCAAACGCTGCGATATGTGATTCTTCCTCAAGCCTTTAGACGGATGTTGCCGCCATTAGGCAACCAATTTATCACGTTGCTCAAAGATACAAGCTTGGTCGCTGTGATTGGTTTTGAGGAATTATTCCGACAAGGGCAGCTAATTCAGGCTGAAAACTATCGACCGTTTGAATTATATGCAACGGTCTCGCTGATTTATCTGGCGTTAACGCTGCTTTCATCCCAAGGATTCGGCTTTTTAGAACGCAAAATGAACCCTGCACGGAGAGATAAAGCTAAAAAAGTCTAATGCCGTCGCGATCGTGAATGAGAACGCGACAGCAACTTTGTCTAGTTATTTCTGAAGCTAGGGACTGCTTGCCCTTGTAGAGAAGACCGATCGCGCCACAAAGTAATTGAGTTGCTGATCGGCTGTAGCTGTGCGCCCGGAAAATAGAAGCCCAGAATTCGATCGCTAGTCCAGCCGAGTTTGCCCAAGTTGTAGGAACCGACTTGACTTAACCCAACACCGTGCCCCAAACCACCGCCCACAAACGCGTAGCCTTTGAGCATTTTATTTTTGTCTACCAGTGCATCCACATAAAACAGCAGGCTAGCAGGTGCCTCAAACGCATTTAATACATCGTCTTTTTCTAGCTCGATCGTGCCTTGATCGGTCGTGACCGCGAGTTTCAAAACTCGTCCCCCTAGCGATCGCTGCGTCACCTGCAATTTCTGAATCGTCTTAAAGTTTGCGAGAGGATGCTGAATGCTCTTTAAGTAGGATTGAAAATCTTTGTTCAACTGAGCCAGCGTATTTTCGTAGCGCCAGCGAAACATCTCGGTGCTGTCTTCGTTGAAGCCTTTCTTTTGAGCGATGAAAGTCCGCAAGTTCTGCTCATTTGATAAGCTGCGGTTCTTCAAATCCCAGACCGGATTCACCGAGTCAATCACGGCTTGTAGGTAAGGACGATCCCAGCCTCTCCAGACATCATTAAAGGCAGCCGTCACTCCGCCCGTCGTCGAAGAGTAGAGCGCATCGACCAACTCATTTTGATAGGTGAGAACCTGACCGCGTGTAGCGGCGATCGCTTGGTCAGTCGCCGGAACGGTTCCATCAATTCCCCAATAAACCTGGCATTGAGTTGTAGCACACAGTTGATAGTCGTCGATCGCAAATCGGCGTAAATTTCTTAACACATAGGTGCGGGCAAGAATCGCCTGAGCTTCTAACACAGGTTGAGGTGCCCATCCGCCAATTTCGTGAGGAACTACGCCCCGCAGATACGTTTCTAATGGAACGACGTTTACAAGCGTCGAGTTGCCATAGGCGTTTGGTTGAAGTCGCAGAGTTCCTGCATAGGTGCGATTGGGCTGATCGTCTTTCTCTCGATCGACTTGAATCTGCCCATTTGCAGCCGTGATCTCTAGCTGATCTCGCGTGTAGCGATAGCCATTTAGCTCAAAAGACGGTCGCGGCACTTGTTTGAGAATTTTGGTATCGATTCGGGCAGTTTGAATGCCTCTAGCTTGCAGACTTTGCACTAACAACCGTCTCAATAGCGGCGTATTGTAGGTGCTGCGTTTTGCCCAAACCTGCCAGCGATCGGGCTGAGCGAGTTCGACCTCGATTCCCTGAGCGCGCCACTGTTCAGCCTGAGCTTCTGCGGTTTCAAAGCTGCGATGGGTGCTGAAGACGACTCGTTCATCTGCCTGTGACTCTTTTAAAGGCTGCATCACCGTCTCTAGCTTCATGCTGGGTGTGGTAAGGATTTGTGGCTTGCCGTTGGTGGTGAAACGCAGCGTCAGACGATCGCCTGACAAAGCCTTCAACGTCATCACATCCTTGGCTTTGTCTCCAAATCGCTGCACTACGCCAATCTGTAGCTCTACATCAGTGGCGGCTTTGACGGGACGAGTTGCAACGGTCAGACAGAGAGCAGTCAGCGCAGCGATCGACAGCCGATTAAAGGTAATTAAAGTCCTGATCACGGTAGTTCCTCGCC
Organism: Phormidesmis priestleyi BC1401; assembly: GCF_001650195.1. Classification (GTDB taxonomy): domain Bacteria; phylum Cyanobacteriota; class Cyanobacteriia; order Leptolyngbyales; family Leptolyngbyaceae; genus Phormidesmis_A; species Phormidesmis_A priestleyi_B. The sequence goes on from NZ_LXYR01000029.1 coordinate 30,023, forward strand.
TGTGCAGAAGTGGTAAGCGGTTCTCTGTCTAAAGATATACGTTTTTGATTGTAATCGCCTTAGCGTGTGATCAATTAAGCGTTTACAGAAATCAGAAGTTCAAGGATCAACTCGACGAGGTAGCGCTCATTGCTTACTGGCATTCAAGATAGTGAGTCCGACAATTTCATCATCATCGTCATAGCGAATCACAATGTCACTATCTGTCAACTCGCTATCACTAGCAGATTTTGGTGGGCTGTAGAAGTCAATGTAGAGAACATCAGCTTCTGAGTCGTAAAGCAAAAGAAACGGGCGTTTGGGCAAGCCTTGTAATACAGGCAAAAACTTGAGATAGTCTTGCGCTTCTTGAAAATTGGCTATGGACATAGTTGCTGCCTTCTGTTGAGAGAATTGATTCTTCGAGTTGGAAACGCAGTGATCACAAAACCATCCTCATTTTCCTCTCGATAAACGACAACCAACCATCGACTGTGAATGTTCCAGAGTCGAATTTCTCTATCTCCGCTACCACTAACTAGAGTTTCTTCTGGTGGGCTAAAGGCAACTGAGCGATCGCTTTGTTCTAATCGCTCTTATTTCAACGGAGGGCTGCGATCGTCCCGGTGCTGTCTGAAACTTCAGAATAATGAACTTGGAGAGCGATCGCCTTGTGGAGTGGATTCTGGAACAGCGATCGCCGTTTGATTCACTGTATTTTTATGGGGGCGATCGACTATCCACATCAGCTATGGTTCTCAGCACAAACGAGATATTTGGGCATTCACTGAAAATAAAGTGCCTGTCAGGTTAAATATTTTTCATCCTTCTGTTTCAGACTCAAGGAAGTACAGCAACTAAAGCAACAGGAATAGGCAAGAAGTATGTTTGTCATCCAAGTCCAGGTAATATCCTAGAACTCCGCAACCATTCTGAAACTCTAGAACTTGCTTCTCGTGCATTCTTAAGCAAGGTAGAGTTTATCAATTCAAAATCTAAGTTCTGCACTTCATCTTCCAAAAGTGAAATAACCTTGTGAACTTGGTCAGCAGAGTGTCCTTGAGAATGTATTGGTGCATTGGATTCATCCTTGAATGCATAAAACGTCAGGTACGATATATTCTCTGACGGGTGTGCCTCTACTTCAAGCATGGGATGAGTTGCGAATAGTAGATAGCGAGCTTCATGTAAATCTGGCAGCGCCTCGCGTAATTTGCTAGCAGAGATTGTAGTAAAATCTGCCCCGCGTTGCCGAGCTAGAGAACATGCAAGGTCTCCAATAGGGTCAACATCTTTAAGCGGACGATGCTTCCAAACTTCCGCTGCACTACTGGGTTTTACTCGCTTTGTCCAAGGACGAAGACCTGCTAGGGAATAGTTTCCTCCAAGCGAGCCAAAGAGATTGAATTCTGGATCAAAAGTCACCTTAATTGATCTTGCATGGCTACCTGCCTTCTTGATTTCCGCAACTGTTGCGCTTGCAGTTTCATTTCCAGTTTTTTCTCCGATCGTGAAAACTGGGCGTTGCCATACTACAGTGTCAAACTTGAACGTGAAATCATTTTGCATTCGGGGTGGCAGTCCAAGCTTAAGCCAGCATGATAATCTCTCAGAAAGCATCTTTCGATCAATTACTGAGTGCGCATCAAGCTTCTTCTGAAGGTCTCCCAGTTTTTGATTCATTTCTTTGTTCTGTTGGCTGGCATTCTCTAAAATCTGGTTAACTACCAGCGGTTTGTTCTCTTCAACAGCAATTAAGATCTCTTTCTCTCTCTCTTCACTCAGTCCTCCTAAGATTCTGAGACGTAACTGCTCATCTTTTATTCCTAGCTCTTCAAATCTTTCGTGCAGTGCCAACTCTCTTCTTTCTTCGTGCGTACCTGTCATGATCAGGTAGTGTGCAGTCACATCAGCAACTTGCCCAAGCCTTGCAACTCTGCCATTTCTTTGCATTAATACCGCTGGCGATGAGCTTAAATCCCAATGCACAACCTGATTTGCGACTTGAAAATCAAAGCCCTCATCTGCTGCTGAAGTTGCGACCAGAACGCGGACGGGCGATCGATCTACACCGCGAAATTTGCGAACAGCCTTCTCTCGTTCTGCATCACCCATGCTTCCCGTAATTTTTTCACAGATTCCAGGAAGGGCTTTAGTGATAATCTCACAAGTCTGTAGAACCTCAGTAAAAACTAAGAAGCGAGAATCAGGATACTGTTCGAGTTTCTCTTTCAACCAATTCAACTTTGCGTTTTCTACCCCATTGCTTTCAGTGACCGCAGAGAAGTTTAATAAGCGCAATGCAAGATTAGTTAACTCTAGAATTTCACGTCTCTCAGCAGTAAAGCTTCGGTTTTCATCATCTTTTTGATGTAGAACCTCGCTGAATTTATAGATTTCGTTGATTTTTCCTTCTCTCTGTGACAAGATTTTTGCCTTAAATTCATTAAAATTATCGCTAGGAAATAGCACATCTGCATGTCTTGTCGTACTTGCTATACTTTTATCGAATTCGGCTAGTCGCTGTGAGAGCGTCACAATCAGTTTACGAAGATTCTCAGTGCTTTCAGATGTATCTCGTCTATATATTTCCTGAGTTTTCCACCTTTGATGTCGCACACACCAGCGAAAGAGCCACATTGCGCCAGAAATCGAGCTACTGGTTAGCCTCATTTCAAGTTGCCTGGTTGCGAATCCACCAAAGCTTTCACCGTGAGCTTCGCAAATTCGTGCTACTTTCCCACAAATTTCTTTCATAATCTCAAGGTATTCAGGACTGGTTTCAAGCTTCACTCGCTCTACGTTGAGCATAGGGAATAGAGGTTGACCAGACCAACTACGCACATCATTTTGCTGCCGCCAAATAACTGCGGCAGTAGACTCGTTCTGACTTAGTTTCTCGACAAGTTCACTCTCTGTAATATCTGAAAAGGCGTTTTCAACAGCGCTTTGGTGGGTTAAGAGGCGAAGTAAGTTAACAAACTGAACCTTGGAGCGGAAAGGAGTCGCACTCATTAAAACAACGAGTTTCGGTGGGCTGGAATTTTGCCAGTATTGCCCTGTGGTCATCTGATAGACAGCTTTATAAGTTTGAGTTGCAGATTTAATTCTTTCAAGACTGCTAAGGTCTTCATTACTTCCACAGTGATGACATTCATCAATAATGAGAATGTCAGGGCTAATTGGACAATCGTTAGACAAACTCTCTTTGTCACGCTCTTCTACATAACATCTTGCAGCATCGATACTTGCAACGTGAATACCACTAATACTGTTTTTACCATAGTCCCTAAAAGAGCTTACAACCTGAACAATGTTTTGTCCGTCGATAGCTCCTTTCATAACTGCTTGGAGCTTTATACAGGCATCTTCTAAAAGTCCGGCTTTTGTTAGATAAAGACAGCGAAATTGAGCAAGATCTCCACCTGCAATGAGCAAGTCTCGTAATACTAAACCAATTTCAATTGTTTTTCCTAGCCCAACCTCATCTGCAATCAGCAACCGCTTGACTCTAGTTGAGTTTGACCTCACATACTGTTGCAGTGCAAGTTGATGCGGAAATGGGTCTTTGTCATTGGCAGTAATACGACCCGAAAAAATGTTGGCAAGCACTTCAAGTGCACCGAGGCGCATAACGGTGTTTATACTGAAATCTGGATATCTATCTGCGGAGCTAAGGACGCTCTCTCCTGGCAAATATTCTCTTGAGCTAGATAGCTGTTCTTCAATTTCTGGAAACTCCTTGATGAACCAGTCCCAACTTCGGAAGTTGTCTAGCGGAATGCCTCGTCGCTGTCTAATTTCATTGTTGTTGGCAGTAGATCCCCTTGTAAACGCATAGTGAGTGTAAACAGGATCATTTGGATTCTCTTGATCTCTGACAAAAACTATATCTGCGTCATAACCATCTGCGGAAGGGATTTCAAATAGTGGCATGGGCTGTATTCTAATAATTCTTTATTGCTTAAACTAACGCTAGTGTGCCCACTTGCAATACATTAGCGACGCTTAAAATCTTGTTTGTATCTTTATTCTCTGACGACGCGCAGCCTACATCAACTTCACCCGATAAGGGTCAGCATCATTCTGCACACCACTCGATACCCCTTCAACTCAGTACAGTGGTCTTCCAGGCATTTCAACCAACCTTTGCGATCGCGAATCTTCTCCCAATTTCCCTCGATCGCGCTTGACCACAACTTGCTGCCCTCTCCTTAACCCGAACTCACATTATAGTTGCAACTCATAATCATAACGAGTATGATTTAGAAGCAAGGAAACTGAGAAGAACCCGATGGTTAGAGTTCAGGAAATCCCGATTAACCAGATTCGCCGTCCGCTCTTTCGACAAAACGACCAGGCAAAAGTCGCAGCCTTGATGGACTCGATCGCAGAAGTCGGCTTACAAGAACCGATCGATGTCTTAGAAGTAGACGGACAGTATTATGGGTTTTCTGGCTGTCACCGCTATGAGGCATGTAGCCGTTTGGGGCATGAAATGATCTTGTGTCGGGTTCGCCGTGCCCCTCGATCGATTTTGCAAAACCATTTAGCGTGAAGAGGAAATTCTGGCGTTGCTGAGTACAAGTATGAACCGCCCCAAGGAGAAGGGATCTGAAGATCTTGTCCCCTCTCCTCCTGGGAGAGGGCTAGGGTGAGGGTCAATCTGAAAACTCACACACCGATTCAGCAACACCAGAGTTTTTCTTTACGCTACTCTTTTCAAAGACGATTAATCACGATTCTGACTTGTTTTTCATCACACATTCATTAGTTAAGGAAACCTTATGCCAACTCAAACATCTGGGATGCCCATTGATCTCGGTATTGATCTCCAAAAGCGCCAAGAGATTGCTGAAGGTCTATCGCGCTTGCTGGCTGACACCTACTCGCTCTATCTCAAAACTCACAACTTTCACTGGAACGTGACCGGACCGATGTTCAACACGCTTCACCTGATGTTTGAAGCACAATACACCGAGTTAGCGCTGGCAGTCGATCTGATCGCAGAACGCATTCGATCGCTCGGTTTTCCAGCTCCGGGCACCTACAGCGAATATGCCAAACTTAGCTCGATCGACGAGACTCCTGGCGTTCCCAAAGCTGAAGAAATGATTCGTCTGCTTGTGCAAGGGCAAGAATCAGTTGTGCGGACGGCGCGATCAATTTTCCCAATCGTAGACGCTGCCAACGACGAACCCAGCGCAGATTTGCTCACTCAACGGATGCAAATTCACGAAAAGACAGCCTGGATGCTGCGAAGTCTACTCGAATAGTGACCCGTTTTGAGGTATGAGTGAGATCGGCTTCTTACTCATACCTCATATGAATCGCCCTTTAGATCACACCCCTCAACTGCAGACTTTGATGCGATCGAGGGGTGTGTCTACGTTTAAAGAACTCAGCCAAAAAGCGGGCATTTCTGAACAACAAATTAGGCGGCTGCGTCGAGGTCAGATCGGGCAGATGCGGCTAGAAACCCTTCAAAAACTCAGTCAAGCGTTGCGGATAACGATCGCGGATTTGCTCAAAATGTTCTCAGAAGAAACCCCTGAAACTGCGTCTCTTCAGCACGAATATCAAAGACTCCAATCTCAACTGAGCCAGCAGCGAGACGATCTTTGGCAAGAATTTCAACAAACGAGTCTGCAAACTTTAGAGCCGTGGCTGTTGCAGTGGTCAGCCGCCGCTTATGCTGCTCAACAAAATCCCCAACTGACGGCTGTAAAACTATTGCCGCTCGTGCGCCCGATCGAGCAATTAATTCAGCAGTGGGGCATTGAAGCGATCGGCACCGTGGGCAGCGAAATTCCCTACGATCCCCAGGTTCATCAACTGATGAGCGGCACGGCTGAACCGGGAGAATTAGTTAAAGTGCGCTATGCAGGCTATCAGCAGCCCGATCGCTTACTCCATCGCGTTAAAGTCAGTCTCGTGGCGTAGCTGTAGCGATATAATCCTGTTAACCTTCCCATTGCAAATCTTTAAACAATGTCTATGCTGCAACACTTTCGCCTGTGGAGTCTGACCATTGCTTTAGGCGGTCTAACCCTTACGTCAACGATGAGTGCCGCTTCAGCAAGCAGCTTAACGGCTGAGATTGGTGGATTGCGAAATCGTAATGGGCAACTGTGCTTTAGCGTGTTCTCAACCAGTCAAGGCTTTCCAACGAACGGGGATAACGCAGTGCAAAATAAGTGTGTAAAAATCACGAATGTCTCAATGAGAGTCACCTTCAAATCGCTGTCACCCGGAAACTATGCGATCGCCGTCTTACACGATGAAAACAACGATCGGCAGGCAAACCGAAACTTCTTAGGGTTGCCCACCGAAGGCTTCGGGTTTTCAAGAAATCCAGCGATCCTTACAGGTGCACCCAAGTTTGCTGATGCAGCCGTCTCAGTTGCAGGTGAAAATACTACGACTCAGATTCAACTGAGATACTTACTAGGGAAGTGAATTGCTCCACAGTACTTTTTAACTAAAAAATATAGATTCCATTAGATCAATAAGACTTTGGCGATTCTTCATCCTTGCGAGTGATGCTATCCCTATGTCGATTTGTTGCAATGGTATATAGCAAACTAGCGCTTGAGAGTGAATAAGATGCGTAAATTGAACATCGGACTAACGGATGAGCAACGCAAGGGTGTTACCGAACTGTTGAACAAAGACTTGTCTAACACCTATCTGTTAATCATCAAAACCAAGAAATATCACTGGGATGTCACCGGACCAGAGTTCCGCTCACTTCACCAAATGTGGGATGAACAGTACCAAATCTTGAGCACAAACGTTGACGCGATCGCTGAACGGGTTCGGATGTTGGGCGGCTTTCCGATCGGAACGGCTGAAGAGTTCTTGAAGTATTCCTCTATCAAAGAACACTCAGGCGACGTGCCCCCTTCTGACCACATGGTGTCAAACTTAGTCGATGACCACGAACAAATCATCCGCGGCTTGCGTGAGCACATTGACCAATGCTCCGAAAAGTTTCACGATGAAGGAACCGCAGACTTCTTGACAGGGCTGATGGAAGGACACGAGGAAATGGCTTGGATGCTCCGCTCATTTATTGAAGGCAAAGCGATTAAGCCTGACGGTCAACAAGCTCCTGCAAACCTCAAGTTTCCCGCAGGTGTTGGCAGCTAACTCGCTTAGTTTGATGACTAAGTAGGTAGACAGAATCAACGGTAAGACACATTTCGGCTCTGCTTAAAGCTAGAATTCCCAGCAGGTTGAGCAGAGTCGAAACCCATCGACACGAGTGACTCTAACCGAGCCTGTCTATCCAGTAGATAAGAGATGAGCATATTAACCGCTCATCTCTTATTTTTTAAAGGAGCGCCGCAAACGTAAGCAAACGAGTTAAATTACTGGGAAGCTGATTGTTCAAGCGCAGAGGCAAATCTGAGGTAGACAGCGACTGAGCGTAAGCAGAAGTCAAAAAAGGTGCATAAGTCTTTGCGTCTGAGGTTGTCTGCTCGATAAAGGCAAGGCTGACTCCTTGCAGCAATCGACGTAGCGGTGCAACATCTTGACCCCGCCGCTCTTTAACGAGAGTTCCTTGAGCGATCGCGCCTCCAAAACTTGCGGGATCACTGACGCTGAGATGAGTGCCACCGATCGCGGTCAACAAATATTTTGGGTTAGGCAACTGCGTAAAGGGCTGAAGCTGTTGACTAAAGGCAGGAGCCAGCGTGTCATCGGTTCCAGTCAAAATTAAGGTAGGGGTCGCGACTTGAGACAATCCAGATTTACCAAAGATTTGTCCGATCGCTGGGTTGAGCGCGATCGCCTGCACCACTCGCCGATCTCGCAGGCTGAAACGATTTTCTGACAGCCCAGTTGCGGCACATTGCAGCCAGTCTGCCGGAACTCGCTGTAGCAGATTGCCGCCTCGACAAAATTGACGCAACTCATCCAGGTTCAGTTCTGCACCCGCCAATGCCAACGCCTCATAGCCGCCGAGAGAATGCCCAATTACCGTTACCTGCCGAGTGTTGAGCTTGCCTTGCAGGAAACCCGATTCTTGGTTGAGTCGCGTCAGTTCATCCAAAATAAACTGAATGTCTTTAGGGCGATCGATAAATTCTTTTGCTGGAATAAGCTGGTCAAGATTGAGCGAGACTGGCAGCCCGTTTTGAGCGGTAGAGGGATGCTCGATCGCTGCCACCGTCAAACCATGAGACGCTAAATGACGAGCAAGATAGGCTAAAAAGCCTCGATTTGCCTCAAATCCTGGGACGAGAACCACGAGAGGACCGCGGGTTTTGCCACTCCAATACACATCGACGGGCAGGTTGCGACTTCTGGCATGATCGTAGAGTGGAAGCGTCTGTTGCTGCACCGATTCAGAACCCGGATTAGACGGGTCAAAGCTCGATCGAAAGTCAGAATCGGTCTTAAGGCTCCGCTCTAATAAGGAACTAACGGCTTGACTCTTCCAGTAAGAGAAATTGAGCTGAGAGGCGATATCGATCGCTTTTGTGACATCCACCGTCACTGTTTCTTGCGGGATCGCTTTGAGCACTGCGATCGCATCTAACCCATTTGCCTGTCGCGCCGCTAACCAAAAACTTGCCTGAAGTTGCTCGATCGTTAGCCCAGGTACGGCTTGCTGCAACGATGACAAAAGCTGCTTTCCCGAAGGCGACTTCAAAAGTTCATCAACGATTTGACCCCCAAAATTAGGGTCTAACTGCAAACGGCTGGTCAGTGATTTCCGCACCTGTGGAGTCAACACAGGTGCATAGAGCTGTAGCGCTGAAGGAACTTCGCCAGTTTTGGCGAAGCGTTCTAAATCTCCAACCGCAACAGACTGCTCAAACGGACCCAGCCGCAGATTTAGTCGCTCTGCCGCCAAACCCGGTAGAGCGGCTCCGATCGTCAGAGCGATCGAGAGACTGCCAAACAAACCACGAAAAACAGGGTTTAAACACTGAGGCAATCGTTTCTGTCTTTTTATCAGTTGTAATTGTCGCTTCACGATCGCCATCCTCTGCCCGTTGTGTCAATCAACCCCTTGATTGTAGAACTGACACAAATTCTTTCCCCAGGTTCCCACAAGATTAAAAGCGTTCGTCATCGTTCAGAAGGTTTCCACTCGTCTGGACGCTACGTCAGTTTGACTTGACCTCATCTCGTTCAGTTCTCACCCACGCTTTTTGAGGACGAATCAAAAACTTGAGGTAGAGCGGAACTTTCCACAGAATGTAGAAAGGAACCGCAAGCAACTCGCGCAACGGCAGGTCAACTCGTCCAAACTTTGCCCAAGCTGCCAAGACTGCACTCATGAGCACTAACCCGGCGATCGCCAAAACACCCACGGGTATCCACGATGCGCCTAAGAAAACCGCCGCTAGAGAACTTAGCGTGCAGCCTATCCACAAAACAACTAAGAGAGAGAGCGGGGGAACGCACAGATCTAAGGCAAGGGCTAACAAATCAACTCGCCTCTTCTGCAATGAAGCTTTCACCAGAACCGGAACGTAAGTCAAGATTGACTGAAGATGCCCATGCTCCCAGCGAGTTCTTTGAGTCTCAGCCGCTCGATCGTGCTGAGGTAGACAGCCCGTTACAGTCGCATCTGGGCAAAAAACAGGAGGATAGCCAGCGATCGTCAAATCTAAGCCGAGTTTCATATCCTCAACAATATGACCAGTTGCCAAATCCGCCGATCGAATGACCGACCACGGAAAAGCCATCCCCGTCCCCGTTAACAAGCAAGGCAACCCAAAGCGCAAAAGCCCACTGGGACGAACCAAATTTTTCACCTTAAAAGCAAAAGCAGAGATAGCGTGCTTGGGAGTAGCCTGAGAAGGCTTTTCCATTAGATAGGTTGCCTGCATCGGGCGTTCCAGTAAGATCGCTCGTTGGCTTAGGGTTGCGATCGCTCCCAGCTCAACTTGACAATCGGCATCGACAATGACCACCACATCAGGCGGGTCAGTTTCAAGGAAGCGCAATCCAAAGTCCAATGCATACCCTTTGCCTGTGTGGGCTAGATCGTGGCGCTCAATGACGATCGCGCCTCCTCCACGGGCGACTTCAGCGGTTGCATCACTACAGTTGTCTGCAATCACTATGAGGCGATCCTGCTGTTTTAAAACAGATGACAGCCCAATTAATGTAGACGAGATGCCCCTCTCTTCATTATGAGCGGGCACTAACACAGCAACTCTAATATCTTGCCAATGATGTTGACTTGCGATCGAAGACGTTGGAAACAGGGCAGCAGCGCACTCGGTCAAAAGAATCAGGCTTAAAAACAGAATGCTAGAGGCACCAAAGCACAGAACGGTGTCGATCCCCAAGAGCAAAAGCTGACTGATCGACATTTAGCTACCACCTTGCTCGATTCTTGTAGAAATAGATTTAGAGCGTAGAATCCACAGACTCATGAGCAAATTGACCTTACTAGAGGTTTGCACAAACTTTGTTTCATTAGAGTGGACGACCTCAAGGGAAAAACTACCTACCTTAGACAATAGGCTGGACAATTTTAAACCGCCAACGGCAGAATGAGGTTTCCAGCATCATCACTGAGGCAAACGCCAACGGTGGAATACGGGTTTCAGTATCCATCTCAAAAAATGTCCAGAGTATTGAAGGTAGAGTGTAATACTTGATCAGTAAAAAGTAAGACACTCGTAGATTACTTTCATACGAGGAACCAATTTCAATATCTCTATCTTTAGAGACATCCCACAGCGTAAGCTTTTATGTTTCTTCAACTAGACCTAAACCCATAGGTTTGAGAACTCTTTACAAAAGTCTCATATCGTCCTGGAGGAATATCTGCCTTAGCTGATATCATGATGGCTTTCGCTCTTGATGGCATCTCTGATAAAAACTTTTGCAGTTGCTGGTCTGACAGTGTTTGGTCTCCCCAATATTCGTAACAGATGCCTTCCGTATCGTAGAAGTGACCAGATTGCTGTTGAAGAACTTGATCAACAAAAGTGCCATACAACAAGTATTCAGACAGATGCCATGAATTACAGACCGCTTCTACCCATCCTCGTCCAGAAACCTTCTCAAGGTGCCGATGCAACTTTAGAGCGTTATCTCGCCTCCACGTGATGACTTGCCCAACATATCCTGGTTTTGGGAGAGGAGTTGCAGGTAGCCCAAGTAATTGGCCTGTCGCATTAAGCCATTTATCCTGTATTGGAAATTCTGCTGCAAATTCTGGGGTTAACTGGTTAGGAATATGTAAAAGTCGAACTCGATCTCCATCCACAAAACTTTCTAGATCCATTGGGCGGATAAACGTCACATCCGAATCAATGTAGACCAAGATATCTTCACTCACCTGTTGAGGAACGGCAAGCTTAACAACTTGCTGCAACAGCCAATTGCGAACAAACCCAGTCTTAAAGTTCAACCAGCCGTTTTTAACGATCGGAAGACGCTGAACCCACCAGGGTAATATTGACTCGACGGTGACTATTTCTGTATTTGGCTTTTTTAATTGACTGAAAAGAGAAAGATCTTTAGCTGGAACGATGATGTAGTGGGTAGCTGAAGGAGTTACAAACTGTTCAATGCTCCAGGATAGTAGTCGGCATCGCTCAAAATCTGGAGCATAGCTAGGAGTAATAATCGCGGAACTAAAGGGATTCATGGTTATTATGAATGTAAAAGATCAATTGAAGTCTTCAAACTTTGTGGATTTTGAAGTATTTTTGCATCTAACAAGTCCAAAATTTCGCTATCTTGGGCTGGCTCAAACTTTCTCGCAAAGTGAATGTTGTCCTGAATTAACACTGGATAATCTTTAGCTCTAAGCGTGCGAGGGCGGCTGCTATCCTCTTCGCTGGCAAAATCAAGATAACGTTTGCAGTCATTGCAAAAATTGAACAGCCCACTGTTGATTAAGATAGTTTGGATGAACGACTCATTAGGGCACACTGTTCTGCGATAATATTCAACTACCTGCGGGCTTTGTTGAGAAAAATCATATAGATATCTGACGCATTTGCTGGAAAGAGCGTGATAGTAAGAGCCGCCGTAGCATAAGAATTTTTCGTCAAATATGGGTGAATGAGCATTAGCACCCACCATCAAACAGTCATAGATTGAAAAAACTCTTAGGAAAGGCTGAACTTTCTCGATCGCAAGTTCCAATCGACCAAGCGCTCTGCTTTGAAGTGTCTGCTTAGGAATGACAAGCCCCGATCGCCAATACTGATACAAGTAGCGATTACGCCCTTCCCGGCTTCCCCAAGGATTTTCTTTAGTATCAGAAAAAGCTTCAAAATAGCTGAGAAAACCGTCGTAGTGAGTCAGTTCTAAAAACTGCTCAATCATTAAAAGTGGCTGAGTTGGATAATCTTGACCAGAAAGATTGATCACCCAATCAAATTGAATCTGATGATCATAAGCCCACTCGATCGCATCTAGATAACCCTGAAGCATTGAGAAGTCTCCGCGCCCTCCTTTACCGTTGAGCTTCAGGACTTGAGCGCCCAAAGCTTGCAGTGGCTCCACGTCTAGATGACTGACCGTGTAGTCGTGACTGATGATGATTTCAGAACTTGCACTCGATCGCTTGATGATTTGCACCAATCGCTGGATTTGCTCTGGAGCTTTAAAGGTTTGAATAATATAAAGGATTTTAATCATAGCTTTGCTTCAGTCAGTGAACGAGTTCGTTTAGCTGTGAGTCTCTCAATCTGTTGATAAATAGAGCGGGGTAAAAGCTTGAGTAGATAGGCAGCAGCCAAAGTCATTAGAGTCCGTCGGGGTTGCTCTAAAACGATCTGCCAGTGACTCATTAAAGCGCGATGCATCAGACTAACTGCCATCGAACTGGATTTCATTCGCACTGCACTTCGAGCTAAATATCGGAACAGATAAGCTCTGGCTGTGTCTTCCCATTCAGCAATAAGGTCAGGCGCGTAGGTACGAGTTTTCTCAAGCACCTTTTCTAGAAAATCAAACTGCTTGAGCAGGTTGGCAGACAATCCTCCTGAGTTAACTCGATAGAGGGTCAAAGCATCAGAAATACCCTCAAGTCGCCACTCGGTTTGAATCGCAATGCGTAACCAGCATTCAAGGTCTTCGGCTTGCCGGAAGTGTTCGTCAAAGTAGACCGTTTCTTCACTTCCCAAGCGGTTGTCCTGAAATGCGATCGCATCCAATACTTCTCGCCTCAACACCGCTGCCGAACCATTTCCGATCGGGTTATCTCGCAGTAGGTCAGGGGGCGTAATTTCTATTAGTTTAGGCATTGTGTAAGTGCCTGAACGATTTCCAGATTCGTCAATAAATTCAGAACGGCTAAAACTAAGTCCTACGTTTGGAGAATTTTTTAAGTGGTGAACGTGCTTTTCTAATTTATCTGGAAGCCAGAGGTCATCACCATCTAAAAAAGCTATATAAGCTCCTTGTGCATGACGAATTCCTGTGTTTCTAGCTCCTGCTAAACCACGATTGGCTTGACGAATTAATGTCAGCCGGGGATCAGTAAATCGCTGGCAAATTTCGGCACTGCGATCGGGAGAGCCATCATCAATCATGAGGAGTTCAAAGTTCTGATAAGTCTGATTCAAGACTGACTGAACTGTAGACTCAACGTAGCTCTCAACATTGTAAATGGGGACGATAACAGAGACTTTTTTCATCGCTCAGTTGCTGTAACTCTTAATGAACAGGTTGCTTAATGTTTGAGCCTAGGAAAAATGGAGTAAGTTGCCCAGAGGGTAAACAAGGGCATCGCCATCAGATGGATGATAAGAACGGCAGCCGCAACGCCAACCGCCTGCCACTGCACCCCAATCAACAGCGCAGCTAGAAACAATGTGCTGAACAACACATCCCACCGCAATACTAAGTGAGGCTTGCCGACCGCCACCAATAGCTGAGAGGCGGCATCTGCGAAAGGTCGAGGAATTGCAGACAAACAGATCAGCATCAGCACCGGAACAGCCACAACCCATTTAGGGCTGAAGAGAATAGGCACATAGATGGGAGCCAAACTTACTTGCAATAAAACGAGAGGAATGATCACGAATGAAATAGTTTTGAGACCGTTAAAATAACGCTGCTTAAACTTCGCAGGCTCTGAGCGCGCTTCGCAAAGATAGGGAAAAATTGCTGTTCCCAAGGCGCTGATAATACTCAGACTGATTCCTAGCCCTGCATTAAAGCCAAAGAAATAAATGCCTAATTGCTCTATACCCAAGAATCGACCAACAATTAAATAGTCTAAGTTGTTTCTTACCGCTTTGAGAAGTTGTCCGCCTAAGATATTTTTGCCAAAGCTAACAATTTCATTCCAGCGATGGGTTGTGAATCCGGAGGTAGGCTTCCAGTCATAATTAACGTTATAAATTATCACACCAACCGGAGCTACTAGCACCCCTGGTAATACGATCGACCACAAGCCAAAATGTTGGGAAGCAAGAAGCGCTGAGAGAAGATAGCTGAGGGAGTTTTGCACCGTATTGTGAAGTGCTGTGATCTTCAGTCGATTTTCTCGTTGAATTAAAGCATTTTGAACAGCGGATAAAGGCCAGATTAGATAAGGGATTCCAGCGGCACAAATTGGTAAGATCAACTGGTTATCGTGGTAAAACCAGGAAACTGGGAAAGCAACCAGACTCTGAATAATAAATAGGCTGACAAAAATGACCCAGTTTAACCAGTAGCCAGAGTTGCTCAGTTCTTCCACGTTCGCGTCGTCAGCTTGAATGATCTTTGCGTTTACGCCAAAATCCATAAATACACGCGTGAATTCTGACACTGCTAGCACGATCGCTGCTAAACCATAGTCATAAGAGTTTAGAAAGCGTGCCAGAATCACCACGACTCCTAGGCGGCAAATTCGAGGAATCAATTCCGAAAGCCCTAACCAGCTAATATTGCGAACAAACTGGCTAGAAAACTTTTTCCTGACTTTGCTACTGAGTTGCTCTATAAAGCCCATAATTTGATGTGATTGGATGGAATTGATGCTCGGCACTCAGAAGAATAGAGCAACTAGCCATTGCTGAAGCTTGATGAACAGAATATAGAGATTTCCGAATCTTTGGAAACTAACCTCTTACCCATCACTATGTCAGTAATCCCCATATCTTCGAGAAAGCAACCCTCATTCCTTCGCCTGAAATGCCATTCCTAGAATGAGCAAGCCGGGCCAGTAGAGATAAGTTGCCGCCTCGACGTTTGCACCACTCGTACAAACCACAAGGAGAACAACGATGGTCAATCCTACTTTGGCAGTTTGGCTCTTTTGAGCTTTAATCAACAGATCTGCAAATGTCCACAGCAAAGGAACTAGGAATGCAAAGAACCCGATCGTGCCCCTTAAATAAAGAAGGTCAGGCCATTGATTATGAGTTCCGATCGGAATTCCTTCTGTTGTTTCAGGTCCTCGTTCAGTCACAAAACCATGTCCCCACGTTTGAGCTTCAGTCTCCCATTTATAGAGCGCGATCTCTGCAAGCTTACTTCTAACCTTCTCTGAACCTTGTCGAAAGTTCACAAAGGTTGCTTCATAGAAAGTTCGGGCAGAATCTAGAGCTAGTGTGCCGAATAGACCCAGCAAGAAACTAGCCAATCCCCCTACGAGACGCATATGCCAGGTAAAGTTGGTAAGCAACCAAGTTAGGGCAGGAACAATGACTAGACAAAGGGTTGTCATTCGAGAGAAGGAGAAAATAACCATGATTGCTGCGCCGATCGCACCTGCCCATTTCCACCGTTTATCAGATTCTTGAATTGCTAGAAAGAAAAAGACAGCTCCTACAATTCCCAGGGTATTAGCGAAGGGAGTGAACAAATTGAGACGGAACTCAGCATCCAAGCCGTCACCCGGCGGTAGCCCGAATATCGCAACCGTGTAGACTTGCGGATCTCCTCGGAAGAGATACCACCAAGGGGTCAAATAGGCAGGATAAAAGCTGGCTTTGAAAGCCAAAAAAGCAAGCAGCGCAAAAACAATACTTTGTGCACAGACGATACAAATCGCTCGATACACTAAACGGGGGCGAATAGATGGAAGACAACCTGCGATCGGAAACAGTGCCATTAGTGCCCATGATCTTGACCAGACGATCGTGCTAGAAGCAATCTTTGTCCATCCCAGATCAAAGTCAATATGAGACATGACTACAGTCAGTTCCATGAATAACATACTGATAACCCACACCCAGATTGATAATGGGATGGTGATTCTCTCTTGAGGAGGAGAGTCTTCAGGTTGCTGCCAAAGTTTTACCCCTAAGCGCCCTGCCAATAGCCAGGCAAGTACAGGTATCCAAACATATAGTGCCCCCAGAAAGTTAATTCCATAGGTGCCAATGATGGAGTACCAGACTAGCTTTTCTTCAAGATTCTGAGGTTTAAGCACTTCTAGACTCACTACATACGAAGTTAATTGAAGATAAACGTTACTTTGGAGAACCGTGAGAGCTATAGTTATTAACCAGACATAAATCCGTTCAGTTTGAGCGTCCAAGTACCTAGAGAACCATAATTTCTAACGCTTTAAAGGACAATGAAGCTCCCACTTAATTACATTTCACCAGGTCAAAAGTTTAGTTAAGAGATTTAAGTTGTTAGGAATGAGAATTTAGTGAAGGTTTGCGTATTGATTTTTTAAGGTTGCTGACAAACTCATAGGGCAAAATCTGCATCAAAAACAGCTTAATTGCTAACTTTTGAGTGTGCTTATCCAAGAGAATTTTGGGTTCAAGACGAACTGCTTGCCTCAGCTTTTGACCAGCTTGGCTCACAGCAGCAGCAGTCAGTTCATAGCTGATATATTGTTGAGCAAGATATCGATAAGCACAAGCCAAGCTGAGGTTTTTAAGAGATTGAAACTTTGATGGAACTGTTTGAAAAACTTTCGTGATGTGAGCTATGAGGTCTCTCTCCATTTCGTCCACATTAGACGTTGCTGACTGCGATGAACGTAAGTAGATAATTTGATGCTTTGGCACCACAACAAACGTGCACAGATTCGCTAGCCGTATGTAAAACTCCCAGTCTTCTGCATATCTTAGAGAAGCATGAAAGTTTCCTACAGCCTCGACAAACCGCCTGCGAATCAGAACGTTAGAGCCATTGAGAATGAAGTTTTCAACAAGCAATTGAGGATAGACGTTGCCTTCGTGAAAAACGGGTTCTTGTGTGTATAAAACAGTGCCTTTCTCGTCTACAAAAGTAGTCCAACTATAAGCGACTCCTGCTTCTGGATTCTTTTGTAGAGATTCTAGCTGAAGCTGTAATTTGTCTGGCAGCCATAGATCATCTGCATCAATGAATGAAATGAAATCTCCGCTTGCGTGCTGGATCCCTCGATTGCGAGCGACTGAAACGCCCCCGTTCTGATAGGAGAAAACCTTGAGCCGTGAATCTTGCAGCGTGTTTGCTAAATCAACGGTACGATCGGTTGAGCCATCATCAATCACAATCAGCTCGAAGTCAGAAAAAGTTTGCCCTTGCACTGATTCGAGCGTTGCTAGGATAGTCTTCTCAGAGTTGTATGCGGGAATGATCACAGATACGATCGACATAAATCTTGCCTTCTATTGCGAACGAACTTGCTTATGACGATTGAGTAATGCAGAATTTTATAAGCTTTTAATGAACCTTCATGAAGGTTTCTAACAGGTAATCAAAGGGCTTAGTTTAACGCCTTGATCTCGGACGGAGACAGGACGAGCCGGACACAAAGGAAAGGAAGATTGCCCGAAAGCAGTATTCGTCATCAGTGACTTCCTTTCTAGCTGCAAGTGTAGGCTAGAGCTTAGAAGGATTAGCCTCTGCATCTGGATAAGACCCCAAGTCAATTGCTCTGTTAGACTTTGAATCTCCGATCGGAGATCTAGGGTCTGAATAAGCATTTAATTCCAGGGCTGAAGCTTGTCTAGACATTCCCTTCTTGCGCTTGCGAAACCACAAGCCCAGAATCCCAGTCGATAGGAGAATAGAGCCTAGTGCTGTGCCTACTAACACAAATGTTTTCTTGGGTGAGCTAGGGGTTTCAGGCAAGCTAGGGTCTGAAATGAGTTGAACTTGGGGATAGGAGCCAAATAGCTCTGCCTTACCAAGGTTTAAGCTACCCAACGTTGAAGAGAAAACCGCCTCAGAGATCTGCATGTCTCGCTTCAACCCATCTAGCGCAGAACCATATTGACCCAGCGTCTTAAGCTTTGCTTCTAGTTGAGCGATCTGCCGCTCTAAGGTTGCAGCGCTAGCGCGAAACCCTTGTTCGGCGACTTGGGCAGTGATCACTTCTTGAAAGAGGGTATCGCGTGCGCTGCCCGTCCTCACGTCGTTGGTGCTGGTGCCAAGGTTCAGTTGATCTAAAGTCGCTGGGTTGACCGACCTTCCCAAAAGCGATTGACTACGATCGAGCATCGCGGCTCTAGCGGCTTCTTGCTTTATTCGTTGTTGAACGATCGCTGGGTGGTTGGGTCCTAGTCTAGCGCTCAGAAGATCAGTCTCAGCCGTCGCTGTGCTGTAGTCTTGGAGATTACGGAGAAACAGTTGATCTGAATTTAAGGTAAACGCTTCGGCGGCTTGGGGCGCAGAAATATTTAAATTAGCAGATAGCTGTTTTAACCGGGCACCCGCTTGCTGCTGGTCTGCTAGAACTACGGCTCTTTGCTTACGCAAATCTTCGATCGCGCTAGATAGCTGATCAATCTGGCTATTAGACACTAACCCCGAACGAGCTTTATAGCTAGAAAGACGCTCTTGGGTTGATTCAAGGTTTTGCTGCGAATCTTTTAAGGCTGCCTTGATGCCTTGATTCTTCTCAATCGCCTCTTGCTGTCTCAGTTGAACGAGCCTTGCCTCAAATGCTTGATAGAGCGCGATCGACTTATCTTTAGATTCTTGAGGAGTGCTGCCCTTGACCTCAAACGTCATGAGGGTAGAGCTATCAACAATCTTAACGCGAGGCTCACCAAACTTCTGAACCGTCATGTTCAACTGTTTAGCCGCTTCTGCTAAAACAGACTCGCTTGTCACGATGTACTTATAGTTTTCGCGCGGGTCTTGAGTCTTGATGTCAAAGGGAGAACTGACTTGCGAACTTCCTCCACCGATTTGAGGCAGGTTGACGCTGCTGCTAGAGCGACTAGAAGGCAAAGTGAGCGCCCATTGACTGGTATAAATAGGTTTGGCAACGTTCAGGAACAGAAGAGACAACCCCCAGATAGAAGCATTTGCAACCAGACCTAAGAGCAGATAGCCCTGCCAGTCATTGCGCTCTAGAGAAGGCTCGGAAGGATAGGAGGCTTTTGTTAGCTCATTCATAAGCTTTAACGGAATAACCCTCTTATTATGTTGAAGGGATTAAGGATGTCAGAGATAAAGCGAACAATCCCTGATGTATTCTCGGTTTTAGAGTCGTAGCAGACGATTCCATCTCGCGGCATGAGAAAAGGATTGTTGATATTATCAGTAGAATTTCTTAGAAGGGTCTCGACAGGTTGATCGATGACGGTTGTTTTCCCGGTTGTACGATCGGTCTGCATTAGAGTGACTCGGCGCTTTGCATTGGTGGAGATGTTTCCACCCACACACCCTGCCGAAACGACAGCATTTGAGAAGCGCGTTCCATAGGCTAACTCGGTAGCGCGATTTATCCCCCCGGTTGGGTTGGGGGTCGTCGAGTTTGAGACAAAGATTGGAACAATTAAAGGAGTTAACTGCGAAGGGCGCACCAGATCATTTTGAATCTTCTCTAAACGAGGAACGACCACCTGATCGCCTGCAATCAAAGGAACATCTTGCTCTGACTCGCCAGAAAGCACACCTGATAAATCAACCACTTGGGTTCGACTATTGCGAATCAGGCGAATGTTTTTAATGTCAGCA
The DNA here is from genome assembly GCF_001650195.1 of Phormidesmis priestleyi BC1401. GTDB lineage: Bacteria > Cyanobacteriota > Cyanobacteriia > Leptolyngbyales > Leptolyngbyaceae > Phormidesmis_A > Phormidesmis_A priestleyi_B. Next base: position 49,844 of record NZ_LXYR01000029.1, read on the forward strand.
TCTGGCTTAACTCCCCCTGCGGCGCGAATTGCGGCGGTTAGGTAGCGCTCAGGAGGATAGTTGCCCGAAACGGGAATAGTGCCCGCGATCGGAGTCGGGATGCTCACTAGGTTGCCACTCGTGGAGTTAGTTGGCTGGCTGTTAATCAACACTCGACCGGGTTCAAACGTGGCACCTGACACCGTGACCTGAACGGGTGCCCATTGAAAGACCTTGATACTGACTCGCAGTCCGTTTGCTCTAAATAAACCTTTTTCGATGAGGATGCGGCTTAATTGCTGCTCGACTTGAGGAAGCTCTAATCCAGCAGCCGGAACGGGGTCGAGAAAGGGGAATTGCAGAGTTCCGTCAAGGTTGACTTCATATAGACCGCTAATCCGCTGAGATTCTGGGAGATCAGCATCAGCAGGGATGAATAGGCGAAGGCGATCGCCCGGTGAGAGTGGCAGTGCAGATGCAGGGGTCACTTTTAGCAGTGTGACACCGACAGCAAGTAGGAGAATAGCAGACTTATTAAATGACATAGGTCAATCTGACTTGTTGAACCCAACTTTGTTTCATTTCGCTACAGAACTAATCTGTATGCGTCTAAAGTCTACCCATTGGTTGGCTGAAAATATCGGGGCAAATACGTCTATTATTTAGAACTTTTATGCACTCTAACTGGCTTTCTGTGATCTTGCTACAACTCTGGCGTTGAGCTGAAGCCATTCATAGGTAGCAATCATCATTTCTTGCAACATCATGACTGAGCGGGTTCTCGACCAGCTTACCTCTGCTTTTCGCTTTGTGTACAAGGTATAAGTAGGTAGGCACAATTAAACTGAAGACCCTCATTCCCTAACCCCTTCTCCCCAAGGAGAAGGGGAACTAGATTCTGGCTCCCTCTCCTGCGGGAGAGGGCTGGGGTGAGGGCATCTCCCGCATTTTATGTTTAATCAAGTCTGTCTACTTACCAACCCTGGCGCGAGAACAACTGCTGTTCACTGTATATTCGTCTCTGTACATCTGCTGCCTCTTATCACAACAGAATGCCCTTAAAAACACAATTGATTGAAGTTTTCCTCATTAGTTTTTTCCATTCGTAAGAATTTGATAGAAAAGCGATCAAGAGTAGCTTCACGAAAGAAAATCTTCTAGACAGTATTACTTAGAAGAAGATACACACCGTTAAGTATGAGAAGAGGTTAAGGATTATTGCTTAAGAAGGAATGGAAACTGCGGCGTTGCTGAATGCAGATGTGAAATGCCCTCCTCACGAAGTGGGGCGAGAGCTTTGCTCAACCCTTCTCCCTAGGGAGAAAAGAGTCAGAACTCTTGTCCTCTCTCCTTTTGGGAGAGGGCTAGGATGAGGGTAAAATCTGTGCTTCAGCGATCGATTCAGCAGCGCCAAAACTGCTTGTAAATTCTGATGTTAACGATTAGACGACCATCGCGAGCCAGCGCTGAGTCATAACTTTTCAAAAAAAAGGGACGTGAAAAACAACGTCCCTACAGCAATCATTTGGGTGTTAGAAGCGAGTTAATGCAGGCTAGCAGGAGTTATAAAAAGCTCGTCGTAGTCTTCAGAAAGGTTGACCTTAACGTCTGCAAACTCACCTGGGCTAACGGCTGATTCAAGAACAGCAAAGACCCCTCTTGCATAGATTGCGGCTGTCTCCGGCTCAACGTTTCCTCGATCGCAGATGCGCTGGTAAAACTCTTCGATTTTGAAATGACCTCCCCCTTGTCCTTCGCGCCCCCTAAGATATTTCGCAATCTTTTCAGGAAGTTGAGCCGCTAGCTGACTCGCCTCATCACCCACAATTCTTTCTTTCAATGTTTCTAGCGTGATTTGGGTTGCTTTTTCAGCGTCTTCGCGAGAGTCAGTTTGTGTCAAACTTTGCACATATTTGATAAATTCGTCGTATTTCACGTCTTATCTCCTGAATGTTGCAGTTGGTGTTAACGAACACGCTTCTCAATTGTGTAGAGCGGCGAAGCTAATTGTCTCTACCTTGTGTCAGAGAACAGGGGTCAAGAAACTTCTATTTTGGGTTTGACCTGTAATTGGACGGCAATGTCCATCCTGCACACTAAACTCAATATCATTCATTGAACTAGGTCTCAACTAGATAAAATCTGTCTAAAGGCATTAGTAGGAGTGCAAAGGTTAGGAGTTGAAAAGAGCATTCTTGCCAAATCTTGAACTATCTATAGAGGTTGTTTCGCCGAAATTGAGCGAATGTGTACTTATGTGAATAGTAGGGTTTTATCCTGTTAGCTCTTTTAACAGCAGCGACTTGAGACTTCTATTTTTCCAGAAGAAGCAGATTTTAGCGGCAATGCAATATGAATTACGATCGCAGCATTTCGCCCGAATTTTCTAACCAACTGAGAGATGATTTTTGGCAGTTTGGAAATCTTGCCTGGCTGGTTGCGATTGGCGATCGAGTTATCAACAGCGCTGCTGATGGAGTCCTCTCAGCAACTGACATCACTCAACTGTTTACGATCGTCTTTTTGGCAGTCTGTTGGCTAGTTCTAAATCCTAACCTGACAAATGAAGAAGCCCTTTATGAGGCGCTAGAGACGTTTATTCCTCGGTCTGCCCTTCCTAAAATTCAGGTTTCTGTGCCTTCTGCAAAAGAGCTAATTCAAAAATATGGGTATCAGCAGAGTTCACTGTGGCGAGGCTGGAAGACTCATCATGCCGTGATGCCAAACCCTCGAAGTCAGGTGCCTATCATTTTGGTGCATGGGTTTGGCGGCTCGATCGGGCACTGGCGACAAAATATCTCTGAGTTGGCAAAGCATCACAGCGTCTACACGATCGATTTGCTGGGCTTTGGCGCATCTGATAAACCTGATATTGCCTACTCGATCGATCTGTGGGTTGATCAACTTCACGAGTTTTGGCAAACATTTATCGGAACTCCGGTGATTTTAGTCGGCAACTCGATCGGATCACTCACCTGTTTAGCGACCGCCGCTAATCACCCCGATATGGTGCGCGGAGTGGCGATGATCAGTCTGCCTGATACTGCCAGTCACGAAGAGGCGATTCCGTCTGCTCTACGTCCTCTTGTGCGATCGCTGCAAAGAATTTTTGCATCTCCGATCGTGCTCTATCCCCTCTTTTATATTCTCAAACAGCCGTGGATCACGCGTCACTGGGCAAGTCTTGCTTACGCGGGTAGAGATGCTATCAGCGATGAGTTGTTAGAGATTTTGACAAAGCCGACACGAGAGCAAGGATCGGCTCAAGCATTCTGTGCAATCTTAAAAGGAATGATGAGTCCGCAGTTTAGTCCGAGCGTTCAGTCGATTCTCACTCGCATTAACATTCCGTCTCTTTTGCTGTGGGGAAAGCAAGATCGGATGATTCCGTCAGCGTCTGCTCAACAGTTTTTGAGCTATGACGCAGACCTGCAACTCGTCGAACTTGATGCAGCCGGACATTGTGCTCACGATGAATGTCCAGAGCGAGTCAACACTGAATTAATTCAATGGATTCAGACCCAAGTGTTAGGAGACGATCGCGGCTAGACCGCCTGCAAAAGTTTCTGCCCTCACCCCTCTCTCAAGTTTGGGAGAGGGACTTTGAAATCTGGCTCCTCTGCTCCCAAATTTGGGAGAAGGGGTTGGGGGATGAGGGCATCTTCGGGCTTTTGCAAGAAGTTTACTCATGGGGTGAGCGACTCTAGAAGAAGTTTAAGAGACAGAACCCGAAGTGAATGGTAAATAGTAGATAGTAAAAGGTGGCTTCAACGCGCTCTTTACGATCGGCTATCTACATCGGAGCAAGTCATGGATATTCAAGCGGCAGTTGCCTTCACAGCCGGAAACCCTCTCAGCCTAGAAACGGTTAAACTCGAACCGCCTCAAGCCGGAGAAGTGTTAGTCGAAATCAAAGCAACCGGAGTCTGCCACACAGATGCTTACACCCTGTCAGGAGCCGACCCAGAAGGACTCTTCCCGGCGATCTTAGGACACGAAGGTGCGGGGATTGTCGTCGAAATTGGGTCAGGCGTGACCAGCGTTAAACCCGGCGATCATGTGATTCCGCTCTACACGCCAGAGTGCCGCAACTGTGAATATTGCTTGAGTCAAAAAACCAATCTGTGTCAGGCAATCCGATCGACTCAAGGGCGCGGCATGATGCCAAATGGAACGAGTCGGTTCTCGCTCAACGGCACAATGATTCATCATTACATGGGCACTTCGACCTTTGCGAACTACACCGTTTTGCCCGAAATCGCTGTTGCCAAAATCAGAAAAGACGCGCCGTTTGAAAAAGTTTGTCTGATTGGGTGCGGAGTTACCACCGGACTCGGAGCCGTTGTCAACACTGCCAAAGTAGAGCCAGGGGCAAACGTCGTTGTTTTTGGTCTGGGTGGCGTTGGCTTAAACGTAGTTCAGGCAGCAAGAATGGTGGGAGCCAATATGATCATCGGAGTCGATCTCAATCCTGCTAAACGTGCCCTCGCTGAGAAACTTGGCATGACTCACTTCGTTAACCCTAAAGAGATCGACGGAGATTTAGTGCCCTATCTCGTCGAGTTAACAAAAGGTGGAGCCGACTATAGTTTTGAGTGCATTGGCAATGTCAATGTGATGCGTCAAGCGTTGGAGTGTTGTCATAAAGGCTGGGGCGTGAGTGTGGTAGTCGGCGTTGCAGGAGCAGGACAAGAAATCAGCACCCGACCGTTTCAACTCGTGACAGGGCGTGTTTGGAAAGGAAGCGCATTTGGAGGAGCAAGAGGACGATCGGACGTTCCTAAAATTGTCGATTGGTATATGGATGGCAAAATCAACATCGATGATTTAGTCACAAAAGTAATGCCGATCGCGCAAATTAACGAAGCCTTTGATTTAATGCACCGAGGCGAAGTGATTCGCGCCGTTCTAACCTTTTAAACGTTATGAAACTTCTAAATGAAAGTCTTTGTTTCGGCGGCAAAGTTGGCTTCTATAGCCACTCATCCGCCGTTTGCAATAGCGAAATGAGATTTGCAGTCTATCAGCCACCCCAAGCAAAATTACACCCCGTTCCTGTGCTTTACTTTCTCTCTGGTCTCACCTGCACCGAAGAGAACTTTATGGTCAAAGCTGGCGCACAGCAGTTTGCCGCCCAACATGGACTGATGATCGTCGCTCCTGATACGAGTCCTCGCAAGACTGGAGCGCCCGACGAAGATAAAGACTGGGATTTGGGCACCGGGGCAGGATTTTATGTGGACGCGATCGAGCAACCCTGGCGCGATCACTACCAAATGTACAGTTATGTTATCGATGAATTACCCGCACTGATCCACCAAAACTTTCCGGTGAACCCTGACAAGCAGGGAATCTTGGGTCACTCAATGGGCGGACATGGGGCGTTAGTTTGTGCGCTGCGAAACCCCGATCTCTATCAGTCTGTCTCGGCGTTTGCTCCGATCGTGGCTCCGATGCAGTGTGCGTGGGGTCAAAAAGCGTTTTCCAACTATCTCGGCTCCGACCAAACGCGATGGCGTGATTATGATGCGACTGAGCTGATTCAGAAAGCTAAGTTTCACTCATCAATCCTGATTGATCAGGGAACGAGTGATCCATTTCTCACCACTCAACTCTTTCCAGAAAGGTTTGAAAAAGCCTGTGCTGAAATGGGACAAGCGCTAAGTCTGAGAATGCAACCGGGTTATGACCACAGTTATTATTTCATTGCCACGTTTATCGAAGATCACATTCGTCATCATGCCAGCATTTTGTGCAGCCAATAATTAGCCCAACGGCAAAAGAGTTAAGTTTAGCCATAACTGAGATCCTGCACCTGATCAAAACCTCCCGTTCATAGCATCTAATCACCCTGAACTGAAGTTCGGGGCGGGTTGTCGGGCTGACTGAGAATGCTGCAAGATCTCAGATAAACCCTCTAATTACGACACCGCCCAAAGTCAGAACTTCTAGCGGGTTGAGCAAAATCCACCTACACGAGTTAACTTTAAATTGCGCCTACTGAGTAGTGCCTGGAAGATTGTTATCAACTATCCTAAATCGCTCATCCTCTCTCTACTGTTTTTCTCTGAGAGATGCCGATATCTCTATTCTTTTCAGTCAAGAGCAGTCGCTGATTTTAGGGCAGAATTAACAGCAGTGTTTGACAGTTTTAGCGGAATTTTCCCTGATGCTAGACCTTTTCAGAGCATTCTTAGCGTCGCATAGCTTTTTCTCGGCAATAGTGCGCCGATTTATGACGAAGAGAGGCGATTCCTCTCTACTCAAATCTAGCAGCGCAACGTGTTCTGACTCTGACGATCGGACTAGCAAACAGGCTCACGATCGCAGACTGGCTGAAGACTCTAAGCATCGATATTCGGCTCAACTCCGGCAGGCGCTAGAATTTGAATCTTTGCTGAAGCGAATCACAGACAAGGTGCGCGATAGCTTAGATGAGACGCAGATTCTTCAGACGACGGTTGAAGAAGTGGGTTTGGGCTTGGGCGTGAAGCGCTGTCAGGTTGTCCTTTATCAGTTGGAGCAAGACACCGCCACCCTTCAATATGAATATTCCGAGTCCTTTTTGTCTTTGCAGGGGACGGTTTTGCCCATGTCTGCATCCCCGATTCTCTATCGTCAGTTGTTGCAGGGAGAGCACTTTCAACTGGGTCTCGTTTCTCCTGACCCAATTCAAGGGCGAGTGACGACGCTATTTTGCCCGATCGCTGACGAGCAGGGAGTATTGGGAGATCTGCGTCTGGTGATTGACCGAGACTATGTGTTTGGAGAACTAGAGCTGCGATTATCTCAACAGATTACCAATCAGTGTGCAACCGCCATTCGTCAGGCACGGTTATATCGCACGTCTCGATCGCAGGTAGAAGAACTAGAGCGGCTGAATCGACTCAAAGACGACTTTCTCAGCACGGTTTCTCACGAGTTGCGAAGCCCGATGGCGACGATGAAGATGGCAATTCAGATGTTAGAGATCATGCTGCCGCAAGCCCAAATGCTGCCCATTCATGAAAAGCTGGGTCAGTATGTGCAGATTCTGCAAACAGAATGTAACCGTGAGATTGAGCTAATCAACGATTTGCTGGATCTCGCTCGACTAGACGCGACGATTCAGCCTCTAAACCAAGACTCGATCGCTCTTTCCCACTGGATTCCAGCGGTTGCTCACAGCTTTGAGTTGCAGATACGCGCACAGGGGCAGGTGCTGATCGTTGACGTGCCGCCCAACCTGCCGACGATAATGACGGATGAGTCTTGCTTAAAGCGAATTTTGACAGAGCTACTAAACAACGCCTATAAATACACTCCTCTCGGCGGCACCATTCTTGTCAGGGTTCTAACGATCGGTGCCATGATTCACATCAGCGTCTGCAACACGGGAATCATGATCTCAGACGCTGAACTGCCATACATCTTTGACAAATTTTATCGCATCCCTAATCAGAATCCCTGGAAACACGCCGGGACAGGATTGGGGTTGGCACTCGTTAAAAAGCTAGTGCAGCGGCTCGATGGAACGATTGAAGTAAGAAGCTGCACTAATCAAACGCAGTTCATCCTTCAGTTTCCTCTGCAAGGTGACGAACAGGCAACTATGGAATTTCCAGCAAACTCAGGAACCTGAGAACTGAGCCAGAGTAGAATGTTTTGAGTTGAAAGCTGCTCCTATCGCACTACGAAACTGGGCGTTGCTGAAGGTATGAATTGCCCTCGCCCCCAATCCCTCTCTCCAAGGAGAGGCAGGGTGGTTTCATTGTCATTGAAGAAAACTCAAAAGTATTGAAAACTCGTTCCCTCTTGTCACAGCGTTGCTCCAATGGGAACGAAGCGATAAGCCTTTCAGAATTCCTCCGGCGACAATGAAACCACCTTGCCTCTCCTTTTGGGAGAGGGCTAGGGTGAGGGTAAAATCTTTGCTTCATTGATCGATGAAGCAATGCCCAATTTAGACCTTAGATTAAATTCTACGATCGCTCATCACCATTCGCTCACCCACACGAGCCGCCGCCTTGCGTTGGCTACCGTTGGTCTGCCCATTTTGAGGAGGCAGAGAGGCGTTGAGAATTTCTAAATTGAGTCGATAGCCGACATTCCGCACCGTTTGAATGAGATTGGGCTGTCGAGGGTCTAACTCTACTTTCTTGCGAAGAGAGAGGACGTGAGTGTCAACCGTGCGAGGATTGTCGATCGCGTCGGGCCATGCTCGCTGCAACAAGTCTTGACGGCTCAGCGGTGCACCTCCTGTCTGTGCCAAAACATAGAGCAAGCTGAACTCTTGAGGAGTCAACTCAATCAACTCTCCCTTAAATCTGACGCGACGATGCACCAGATCGATTTTGAGGTCACCATAGTCGAGATAAGCCGGGGGAGACGCTAGACGAGTTCGCCGCGTTAGTGCCTCGACTCTCGCTAAAAATTCCTGCATCCCAAATGGCTTGGTCAGATAATCATCTGCGCCAGCCCTCAACCCCTCAACGATATCGGGTTCCGTCGTCCGAGCAGAAAGCATGAGAATCATTGCCTGCTGCTGTTGACGCAGCCAGCGACAAAACTCAACGCCATCTCCATCAGGCAATTCTGAATCGAGGATCACCAGGTTAGGTTGTCGGACTAAAAAGACCTCTCGCGCTTGATGCAGATCTGCCGACTGGTGTACGTGGTGTCCTGCCTGCTGTAAGTGCCACCCAAGTAGCGATCGCAGGTGCGGGTTTCCTTCAATGATTTGAACGTTTACGGCTCCCACGGGGGCTGGCTTTCCTGAGACTGCTTACACCTAACAATACCAAACCCCTTGGAATGGGTTTGTAACGACTGCTACCCCAAGTTCTCTGGCTTTCGATCAGCCAAAATTAGACTTTGAATAGGGACGATCGTGCCCAACCCTCATCCAGAGATATCAACACAAAGATAGGGAGGGATGCAGAGGGTTGATGTTAAGATCGTTTACATAGTTCAGTGTAGTTAAACTACGCCTGTGTATCAAGCTGTCCACCTTGTAACGTTTCTACTCATAAGGCTGTTCACGATTTAGCGAGACACTATGCTTCAAGATACGCTCACGATTCGCTACTACCAGAGACTCACAGACGGTTTGGTGGGTTTATGGAACCGGGGATACCGTTTCGACGATATGCGCCTCTATCTCGATGGCTACCTCTCCGCACTGAGACACACTAACGGCTTAGAGCCTTATCAGGTTAATCGCCTTGAAGAAGAAATGACTCGCTTCCTCTACGACTCCTCTAACTTTGAGAGTCCGGTTGAGCCTGAACGAGATTATCGCTAAATTAAAGTAAGGGTGCGTTGCTAGACGTGCCCTTCTTGCGTTTAGAGCGGTCAAAAAAAGGGCAGCAGGTCTTTCTGTTGCCCTCAAACGATGAAGCTAGCGCTAGATTCAGGAAGCCATCACCACTTCAACCATTTGCTGAAGTTCGCCTTTTTGATATAGCTCGATCAGAATGTCAGAGCCACCCAAAAATTCGCCGTTGATATAAACCTGGGGAATAGTGGGCCAGCTTGAATATTCTTTGATGCCCTGACGGACTTCAGGATCTGCCAAAACATCAACGGTTTCGTAGGGCACGCCCAACGTGTTGAGAATCTGCACCACGTTGTTAGAAAACCCGCACTGGGGCATGAGTTTGGTGCCCTTCATGAAGACCATAATTTTGTTGTCGTTGATCAGACTGCCGATACGATCGTGGGTTGCTTCTGTCATGATGTGCTCTCTAACGAATTTATAAACAACTAAACGGTTACTGAGTGGTTGCCCACTCTTCAGGGGTGTAAGTGTTGAGCGCCAAGGCGTGAATGGCTTCTGATGCCATCGCTTGCTGCACGGCACCATAGACGAGTTGATGCTGTTGCACCCGCCGCTTTCCTTCAAACAAAGACGAGACGACTGTTACCTGATAGTGATCTCCACCCCCGGTAAGGTCTTGAACCTGCACCTGGGCATCAGGCAATCCAGCCTTGATCAATCCTTCAACCTGATCCGGGCTAATCATCCGTTCTCCTGTGAGTATTGCAAACTCTATTCTTTCATTCTAGCGGTCGTTGGTTATTCCTCTCAAGGAGTGCTTACCACGCGCCTTGCAAAGTCTCGAATTACCTGCAAATTTTCTGGCTTGTCAAACTCAGGATCTCTATGATTGTGCCCCGCATGGGGGATCAGCAGCAGTTGCCTGGGCTGGGGTACGGCTTCATAGAGGGCTTTGCCGATCGAGACCGGGATCAATTTATCCTCCACGCCATGAATAAAGAGAGACGGCATTTTCAGCGATCGGACTTTCTCAACGGAGTCGAATTTTTGAGTGAGGATTAACTCGATCGGAAACAGCCGAAACTTCCAATCTTACTCTGCCACTTGCTGAATAGGGTGACTTCTAAGAAACACACTCTGAATGACAAGGATAATAGAAGAGATGAAACGGGGTGTTTCTTACTTTTCCCAGGAGTGGAGTACCGTTCCTTAGAAACTGAGATCTTGCACCAGATGAAAACTTCCTCGTTTCTAGCATTCACCCGACCGTGATTTTCAATCACGGTCTAACGGTGCGAAGTCTCCTCAAGGGACTGAAAGAAGGATTGAGGCAATTCAGTCCATTTCAATGGACTTCGCAAGGCTAGCCCGGAATTCCATTCACGGGCGGGAGACAATCGTAGTGGAGAGGCTGGTGCAAAGATCTTAGGAGACAAATCGTGAGATAGGCGATCGCCAAGAATTTCCCAACAGTCCACAGCAATCGAAACCCTCGTGAGCGTGGGATTTTCAACTCTTAATAATATCCTGATTAACGGAGTCGCTTTTGCCAGTCGGCGATCGCTTTTTGCGCCTCGGCAGACACTTGAGCGCGACCTTCAGGAACCAGTTGAGCCGCCGCGATCGCTTGCTTATAAGACTTATCTGCTGCCCGTGTTTTAGCAATCTCTAATATGTTGCGGCTCCAGCGATCGATATCCACTTGAGCTTGAGCATAGAGCGGATCACTTGCCGGAATCTGACTGGCACGCTCGATCGCTTTACTCGCCTCAGACGCGGAAGTCGGCTTAATCAATCCTCTGGCTTCGTTGAGAATCGTTTGACTGTCTTTAGGAACTGGAGTCGTCGGAGATGGCTTGGTCGTGGGTAGCTTGGTTGAGTTGGGCACGATCGCCTGATTGGGTTTAGGGGTTGTCACCATCTCAGAAGGAGGAACGACCGGCTGAGAATTGGTTGCCGATTTCTGTCCCCAAAATGCTGACCAATTGCGAACAAACACCCCGCCCAAAAGCAGCAGCAAAATCGCTCCGCCGCCCAATAAAAGCCGTTCCCAAAACATTTGATCCTCTGCGTCTGTCTTTGGTGCAGGACGGGCGATCGGAGGCGAGACAGGTTTTGGAATTTGCGGAACTGGCGCAGCGCTGGGTTCGGCGTAATCAACGGGCACTTCTGGTTTTGACTCATTGAACGGTGGCTCAACCCCTATTGAGGGGGCGACGGGCTGCGAATAGTCAGGAGGCAAGTCACAAAGGTTGGGCTGCAAGTCTGGTAAGAGGTCAGTCTCATGATCTGCCACGTCAAACAAGTCATCCTCCATCTCAAACGGATTTGCCTCGCCCTGAGTCCACGAGTCTGCCTTTGTCCAATTAACTGAAGTGATCACCAAGTTGAGTTGGTCTAGAGACGCAAGGGCGATCACAGGGTCTTGAACGGGGCGATCGTTATGCTCACACAATTCTGGCAGACGGCTTTTGAGAAACTCTTCCAAATTCGCCAGCGTTGAGCATCGGTGAGCGCGCAATCCTTCTAGCAGGGCGGCTGTAAACAAGCCGTGACCCAGCTCTACTGCCTCATGAGAAAACTGTTCAGGTTTGCTTGCCAAAATGGTTGAGATGCGAGTTTCACGGGCAAGCTCTGCAATGTGAATTCCTACCTTCTCGCCCAAAAAAGCGGCTTGGCTGTGGTTAATATCCATCAGCACCAAAATGTCTTGGGTCGGCAGCGCTTTGAGACTGTCAAACAGCGATCGTACAGGCACTCCCATAGTCGCGATGTCTGCGGGATTAGCTTCGATCGGCAGCAGATAATCCTGCCCCTTCCAGCAGACTCCATAGCCGCTAAAAAACACCCAAACCAAATCTCCCGGCTGAATCAGTTCTCGACCAAAGTAGTCAAACCAGCCCTCAAGATTGCCGCGACTGGGGTAGGTCGATCGTCCGGTCACTGACGGAGAGGTGTCTGTGAAAAGAATGCAGCGATTGGGCAAAAACCCGGCTTCAGTGACCAAACATTCACACAGCGCCTGGGCATCTTGCTGGGCAAATTTTAAGGGCTGAAGAAATTGATAGTAGTTAATTCCGACTGCGATCGCCCAGTGGTTGACCATTCCAGACACCTCAAATGAATTAAATCGATAGGATTAACTTTAAACAGTTTGATTTACCTCTATAAAAAGAGTGAGCCGAACTGCATAACTGCTGACATGATAGAAAAAATCTCTTTTCTAGAACTAACATTAAAGACCAAGTTATCAATTTTGGATTAGAGGATGTTTGAGCGTTTCATCCAGCAAAATTAGAGGAAATTAGAATGTCTACCGGTCGCCACCTACCACAGCCTCATCGATTTGTCAAGCCAAGACTCACCGCGATCGGATTTGCTGCGGTGCTAGGAATAGCCGGTGGCATTTGGGTTTCTGAAGGGGCGATCGCGCCGCAAGTCGTTCAAGCTTACACGACTAGGGTGGATGTGGCACTCGATCGCTTGCCCAATGAGAGCTATGATGCTCTGATTCGGAGAGCCGATATTGTCGCTAGAGCGGCGGCGCAACGCAGCTTCGATCGAGACATTCTCACCAGCGAAGTGTCGGTGATCGTGATCGGGCGCAATCAGGGATCTGAGACTCCTATTTTGACTCTGGATGTCAGCCGAGTGCAGTGGAGCAGCCGCCCAGATACGAGACGTTGGGCAACTTATTACAAAACGTCGGCGGCGCTGTTGGGGTTTGAGCAACTGTCTCCAGTTCCGGTGACGGTGGCTGCTCCACCCACTCCAGTTCCGGTTGTGACTCCGGCTCCCGTACAGCCTTCTAATAACACGCCCAGCCAGACCACGCCTAACCCCCCAACGCAGCAACCAAGCCAACAAAATGAGGCTGACCCTCAAGATCAGCAGCGATAAATCTTGCGGCGATCGGCTTAGCGATCTGTCGTAAAGATGACCAAAATCCCGATCGCTTGTCTGCGTTTAAGCCGTTTTCTGGGTGTCACCTTGCTCAATATGATGGCGCAAGACTGAATTAATCAGTGTCTTGTATTCTTCGTCTTGCGATTGAAACCATGCCATCACATCCGAGTCAAGCTGAACTAAATTCCTCGCTTGCGTCGCCGGAACTCTCAGCACTGCCTTCTCAAAAAACTCATCGTCAAAGGCGGAATATTAGAATAATCAATGCCTTCATCTAATGTCGATTCCAATGCTGCCCAGTTAGTACGAGAGGTATAGCCGTTGCCAGTTAGGTTAGGACATACTATAGAAGTTGAGACCCTCAAATGAGCGATGCCAGCCCCCTACAGCGATGACCTCCGACAAAAAGT
>NZ_LXYR01000030.1 GCF_001650195.1 Phormidesmis priestleyi BC1401
GTTGAGTAGCGTAGGAGTTTGCTCGTTAACTCGCACGGCTTTCACCGCCACACCAAATTAAAAATTATGGTGTGGGGACTCCCGCCTGCCTAGCTAGAAGGCGAATGACAATCGAGCCGTTCTGGATGCAGGTGAACGAGTCAGATCTAAGGCAGGGAGACTACTTAATAAACTGTTTTGTCCCCATTTCACTCTTTGAAGCACACAACTTGGAAGAACAAGAAGTAGAAGTCCAAGAGCGGGACTTAATCGTTCTTACTCAGAGTTGTGATCTGGAAAATAGAAAAACTCGACTGGTTTCTCTCTATCTGATTTCTACCCTTCCAGAATTTGAAGCCGTTAACCCAGATTTTACAAAGAAAGGAAAGTGGAACGAGGTTCGCAAGGGTCGAGTTGAAGGGTTACATCTCCTTGCGTCACCCGTTAATCCAGAGGATAGTCGAGGTGCTCTAGTGGTAGATTTTCGTGAAATCTACAGCCTTCCGTTCAATTACCTGACTCAGCACGCCACACAACTCGAAAATCGGTGGCGGCTCAAATCCCCTTTTCTAGAGCATTTCTCGCAAACTTTTGCTCGCTTCTTTATGCGGGTCGGTTTGCCTTCTGGCGTGCCAGAGTTTAAATAAAGGCAACTAACCTTCGGCTCGAAAGTCGAATTTTTAATTACTATTAAACGCCGACTTCCGAAGCCGATTCGGGTTGCCCGATCGTTGCCAATTCCTTTTCTTTTGCCAGTCTGCGCTTTTTTGCATAAAACTGAATAACGGCTGCCATTGCCACAATCATGGCAAAGATTCCCCAGGCGGTGGCGCTAGTGGGTAGATTGTTTTTAAACACTGCCAGCATGACGATGATTACAAAAAACACGGTGGGCAACTCGTTAAACCAGCGAAACTGCTGCCCGGTCATTTTGCACTCATTGGCGGCGAGGCGCTTCATAATGATTTTGCAGTAGTAGTGGTAAGCCAGTAGCACAGCGACGCAGACAAGTTTGGCGTGGAGCCAGGGTTCTTTGAGCACATCTGGCTCGGTGGTAAGCAGCCCGATCGCCATCGCCACGGTTAACAGCATCGCAGGAGTCATGATGATGCTGTAGAGTCGCTTCTCCATGATTTGATATTGGTTTTTGAGAATGCTGCGCGCTGGCTCTGGTTGCTCATCTGCTTCGGCGTGATAAACGAACAGTCGAGGCAGGTAGAACATCCCGGCAAACCAGGCGACAATTCCAACAAGGTGAAACGCTTTGAACCAGAGATATGACATGAGACAATCCTTCAGAGTGTTGGATTTTAGTGAGAATCGGCTTGAGAAACAGAGGTAATCTCTCTATTTACCAGTTTCTGATATTGAGGCATCGATCGGGGGTGTCTTAATAAATTTGATACCTAAAATTACGATCGCTGCTGTGGAAAACTCTAATTCGTTTAGAAATCTGATTACCCGCCTCTGCTGCTTGCGCTTTCTCTATCTTATTTGCTAGAAGCCAGTATTTATACAGTTTTCAGCCCAAATTATGCTGCGCCTGAAGCAAGTTTCTTTTTTTAGAAAACATTTAAGCGGCTCTGATTAAAAAGTGGTAAAGTATGGAGCGATTCATCTCGTACACCACGATGGAATAAGGGTTTCAGCTCAAAAGTACGTCAAAAGACGTTGCTACCAAAAAGTTTTCCACAGCTCATCCGACCTTCAAGGACTCGGATAGGTCAGCTTGTGGAAAACTTTCTATAATCTGTGGAAAAGTCCCTTGTTCGTGTCAGAGGCTTTTAGGAAGTCTGATTAGTCTGCCGTCGATCGCTGCCTCACTTTTCCGATCAAGACCTGAATTCCTAGCCCAAACAGCCCGGTCGCCGCTAACCCAAATACTCCGGTTCCCAAAGCGCTCAAACCGACCACTAATGTTCTCACGGCAACCGCAATATTTGCGGTCGTGATGTTGTGATATTGCAGGGGTTTGCTCGCAAAAGAGAGCGCGATCGATTGAGTCATACTATATAAAACAAACGCCATTCCACCCGCAACGAGTGATCCTAAAACACACTGCAAAGGGCTGGGCATATCGGGCTGAGTCGTGGGTTTAGAAGATGTCATAACAAAAAGAGTGAGAGAATTTTGAGGTTTTTTGAGAAGCGATCACTGAGGGGCTAACCGAACTCCAGACGTACAAAATCTTGTCACCCAAAGATCTAAATTGGGATCAGCGATCGCCGTCATCTGATCTTTAACCTGCTCGGCTTGGGCATGAGACTCGACTAACCCAAACACTGTCGAGCCAGAGCCAGACATCATTGTACCGAGAACGCCTAAGCTTTGAAAGCGATCGCGGAGTTGCTGCACTTGAGGATATTCGGGCAAGACGACGCGCTCTAGATCGTTGTGAAGCAATTGACCGATTTGAGCGAGATTTTGTTGAGCGATCGCTGCCATCATTCCTCTAGATTGCTGCTTTCGCGCTTCTACATCACTAGCACTTTTGGGATAGGTATCACCAAACTGCTGCCGATAAGTTTGATATGCCCAAGGAGTTGAAATAGGCAAATCGCGATATTTGGCTAACACGACATATATATTGTGGAGATCGGGCAGACCATCAAGTTGCTCTCCTCGTCCCGTCGCCAGCGATGTCCCGCCTGAGATGCAAAACGGAATGTCAGATCCTAACGTCGCCCCTAATTCCTGAAGATCAGAGTGAGTGAGTCCAAGGTTCCACATCAAGTCTAGACCAACCAGCACCGCTGCCGCATTGCTAGAACCGCCAGCTAGCCCCGCACCCATCGGAATGCGCTTTTGAATCTTGATTTCGACTCCGCCAAATTTTGCGAAGTAGTCTGGAAACTCTCTCACCATCAAATCGGCAGCTTTGTACGCCAGATTAGTTTGATCTTGTGGGACATCGGGGTTATCGCACCACACCCGAATGGCTTCTGTCCCGATCGGGCGCACTGTCACCACATCGGCTAGCTCAATGCTTTGCAGCACCATCACCAATTCGTGAAACCCATCGGAGCGATCGCCCACGATTTGCAAATATAAGTTGATCTTCGCAGGTGCGATCAGAGAATAGGAACGCATAAAAAATTAGGATTCAGGGATCAGGGTTTGAGCATCAGGATCAACTCCCACGTCTACAGTGTTGCTGAGGTCAACCCAATTGGCAACGCTGAGATCTTCAGCACGAGCTTGAGGATTGACCTCTAATTGTTCCAGAATCTGAGTCAGTCGATCGCCCTCGATCAAACTCTTCAAATTGTTTCGCAGCATTTTGCGTTTGCTAGAGAAGCCGAGTCGAATCAAAGTCTGCATTTGTCGGGGATTGTGAGCGGGATTTTTAACGGTGCGGGGACGCAAACGAATCACCGCAGAGTCTACTTTTGGAGGAGGCTGAAAGGCTTTGGCAGGAACGTCGCAAATAAACTGACAGTCGGCTAGATATTGAACTCGCACCGATAACGCTCCAAAATGGGTCGATTTTGGATTCGCGCACAGCCGCAACGCCACCTCTTTTTGCACGAGCAGCACGATCGAGTCAAAGGGTTTGGGATTTGGATGCCCGATCGTGCCCAGCAATTTCTCCAAAATCGGTCCCGTAATGTTGTATGGAATATTAGCAACGACTTTATTCGGATTCTGAAATGCAGGAGCGGGGATTAAAAGTTCGTCAAGGTCGATCGAGAGAAAGTCTCCTTGCAGCAGCAAAAAGTTATCGATTTGACCCAGTTTTTTGGCTAAAAGCGCACACAAGTCTCGATCGATTTCAACCCCAACCACGGCTTCGGCTTGACTGAATAATTGCCGAGTCAAAACACCCGTACCGGGACCAATTTCTAGGACTCGATCGTGCTTCGATAGCTCTGCCGAACTGACGATCTTGCCCAAGGCTTTCTCGCTGCGGAGCCAGTGCTGACCGAATTGTTTGCGGGTTTTGGTCACAGTTTTATTCAGGTAAACCCACTAATTGACCCGAACCAGAAATGACAGTGCCGATCGCAGATCCCTTAATATGGTAAGCAGCAAAAAAATCAAGGGTTTGAGTGACTCGATCTGGCGGCACAATCACCACAAATCCAATTCCCATATTAAAGGTATTCAACATATCAATTGGGCTAACGTTTCCTTCGGTTGCTAACCATTTAAAGATTGGCAGAACGTCCCAGCTATTAGGATTGACTTCGATAGTTTGATCTTTTTGCAAACAGCGAGGCAGATTTTCGGGCAAGCCGCCCCCAGTAATATGCGCCATGCCATGAATCGGAATCTCGGCTTTGAGCGCGGCAAGAATCGGCTTAACGTAAATGTGAGTCGGCGTAAGCAGGACTTCACCCAAACTTTTTCCAGCTAACATTTCGGGCTGATCGCTCCAGTCAAATCCGCGATCGCCCACAATTTTGCGAACCAAACTAAAGCCATTACTGTGAACTCCAGAGCTAGGCAGCCCGATCGCGACATCTCCAACCTGCACCTGAGAGCCATCTAAAACCAGACTTTTCTCAACAATGCCGACGCAGAACCCCGCTAAATCATATTCATCTGCCTGATAAAAACCCGGCATCTCAGCCGTTTCGCCACCCAGCAGCGCACAGCCAGCCAGTTCGCATCCTTGCACAATTCCTGACACGACCTCAGCAAGTTGTTCGGGCTGCAACCGTCCTGTCGCTAAATAATCTAAAAAGAACAGCGGCTCTGCCCCACAGGTCAGCACATCGTTGACGCACATCGCGACGAGATCAATCCCAACCGTGTCGTGCCGATCGAGCGTGTGAGCAAGTTTTAGCTTTGTGCCTACGCCATCAGTGCCCGATACCAACACGGGTTCTCGATAGCCTGCGGGGAGTTGAAACAGTCCACTAAAGCCTCCGATGCCGCCCATCACTTCAGGGCGATGAGTGCGCTTGATGAGACTGCTGATGCGATCGACAAATGCCCTCCCTGCCTCAACATCAACTCCCGCCTCTCGATAATCCATGAATTAACCGCCTCTGTAGTCTGTCGCAAATGCTGAATGCTGCACTCTTGACTAACGCAAGATCACTGATTTTTTGAAGTCGTGCAGACATAAGACCTCAGCATAACCCACAACTACCCTGAAGCTAGTATGAAGTCTCCATGAAGTCACAGTTGAGGCAAATCTTAAAAGTTTTCGAGAATCGCTTCTCTACAAGGCTTTAAGGTCTATTAAGTAGTGTGAAGGTATCATAAAGTTTTTTTACATACCGATAATACCCTGATCCCCTGGGCAAAAACTTCATGGTAGTCTGTTGCAGTTCTACAAACAGGAGTAAAAACGGAACGAGTACGAGTTTATCAACAGCATCCTTGCAACATTGCAACCCGATGGTCAAACTCAAGCTCGATGAGCAAGTGTCCTTCACCTACGGAGATATGAATCAAATACTCATTAGTGGTCTTACTGCAACCCTGTTGCTCACGACCTCACTCGGTCTTAGCCACAGCAACAATGCTGAAGCATCACCCGCAGTCAGCCAACCCTCTGAAGCAGATCAAAACGCTTCCTCACCGCCGCATTCGCCGATAGGTGATGTTGTCAAAGTTGGTGAGCAACAGAGCCAAACCCCGTCCGCAGAGGACACGATCGCCAAGATCCAAACCCACGAGCACGCTGGACGCAAAGCCGCAACGCTCTATGTTCGTAACATCCCGGTTTTAACCTTCATTGGTTCACAGTCCGCCTCCTCTGGTGGGGTCAAAATGGGAGCGACGCAGACTGATGAATCGTCTCAAATCGCCAGGCTCAAGTCCGGTTCTGTCAGCGCAACAGCCCAGTCTTTAGAGCAGCGTCAGAATTCTAGCCAAGATTCGCAGCGCGATCCGGTCACGAGAGCCACCGCGATCGCTGCCAAACTCAATCAACTTTATCGTCAAGGCGTAGATGCAAAAGGCATCACGGTGAAATGGAAGCAAGCCCCTAATGGAACGGGCGATCGCTACATTATCGAAGCCAACAAGACGACGATCGTGACAGTCGATGCCGACACGATTCTACCCGACACGACCAAAAACCCTGAGCAAGACGCGCTGCAAGTCACCAATCGCCTCCGCCGTCTGATTGGAGATGCTGCCCCACTCAAGGAAGTGCCCAACAAACCTAACAACAACGGGCAACAAATCTCTCTAGGACCGATTAGGTTCCGTTTGGACGGGTGGGCTTCTTGGTATGGTCCTGGATTTAACGGCAGTGCCAGTGCGAGCGGTGAGATCTTCAATCAAAATGCGCTGACAGCGGCTCATCGTTCTCTCCCGTTTGGGACGCAAGTGCAAGTCACAAATTTGGACAACGGACGATCGGTGATTGTGCGAATCAACGATCGCGGTCCTTATTCGGGCGGTCGGGTTATTGATCTCTCAGCAGGGGCGGCTCGTATGATAGGAGTCATTCAAAGTGGTGTTGCTCCGGTTCGTCTAGAGGTGATGACTTCTAGAGGGTCAGTAGCATCCGGCAACTAATTCGCTGATGGCGGATGTATTCGATGAATCGTTTGTATGTTTTACGGATCGATTCTCTTCTACATCCGTTTTCTGTTCAAAATTGCCTTAACCCTCTCAGTGGCTGTCCATTTTCTGCTTCTGTTAAACCCTTGCTTTGCACCAAAACGCCAAAGTTGCCGAGTCCCATTGGGTTCATCAATCGATGCAGGGCATCTCGGCGCAGAATTACAGTTTGAATATCTTGATTATTTTTAGCGTCAATTTCGCTGAGTGCGGCAAGTCGATCGCCCAACCCCAACGCCATTAAAAACAGCCCTTGCTGCGTGAATCCTAAATTTTTTAACCCCGTTCGATCGCCCTGTCGCTCTAATGCTGTGAAGTCAACATGAGCCGTAATATCTTGCTGACCGACCTGAATATAGGGATTGTTGTGATGACTATGCTGGTAGTAACACTGCAACGTTCCCTGCGATCGCATCGAGTTATAGTAGCGAGTTGCGGGATAGCCATAATCGATCGTTAAAAGATATCCTCGCTGAATGAGATCGGCGACTAAACTCAGCCAGTCTAATGCTCCTAAGTTGACCTCAGTTCGATAGCCGTCTGGATAATTAGGCGAACTTAAATCAATTCCGTTGAGATCAAAATAGTCAGTCAACCTGGAAGTTGAGGGTTGATCAATCACCTCCGCAAATCCATTAGACTGTGCAGTCACGTAAATTTCTTGAAGTTTGCGGTTCGTCAACGTCACCAGATGAACCGGAAACGCATCGACCAATTCGTTTGAGAAAACGCATCCTGTGATTGAATTAGCCGGAATAGTGTCTAGCGATCGCCATTCAATCTGCACGTCTGATTGCCACGATCGTAATCGTTGCTGTTGTTCTGCCATCAGAGCGGCAGATTTCTCAACAATCACATAATCTAAACAAGCAAAACAGTCAGGATGATGACCTTGCAAACCGCTCAACACATCTGCGGCTAATAGTCCTTGTCCGGCTCCGATTTCAACCAATGTGAATGGCTGAGGCTGACCCAAAATTTGCCACATCTCTGCAAACTGTTCAGCTAACAGCTCACCAAAATCTGTAGCTAAATGGGGCGAGGTGAAAAAATCACCGTGCGCCCCAATCTTTTCATTATGTGCAGCATAATAGCCATACTGCGGATGGTAAAGTGCCATCTCCATATACTCAGCAAACGAAACCCGACACTCGGAACTGTGGAGAATGTGCTGAGTAATCAAATCAGACAAGGCAGATGCTCGATCGGGTAAATCGCTCACAGGAAACAGCAGTGTTGATGGTCAATCAATTGAGTCGCTCTCTGTCAAAATTTAGGGGTAGAGAAGTCAGAACTAATCTTTGCCCTGCCCCAGGTTCACCATACTCCGCGCTGCGCTTAAATCAGGCGATCGTAGCGGGCACTGCTTCTTTCTTGTTGGTTTCAAACGCAAGGACAAACTCAGTAGTGGGTCGAGTTTGCTTCAGCACCTTTATATAGCAATCGGCATCGGTGCGACGACGAAACCGAATTACCAATTGACGTTGAAGATCGGGCAGAGTTTGATAGACAGCCCAGGGGGTCAGTTGCTCTTGATAATTCATAGTTCAATTTTTGGGAATGTGTGGTTGAGGAGCGTAAAAAATTTAGGTGAGCAGTAAGGGCGCTCTGCCGAACCAGACGCTACTTATAGTGTTGCTGTCTTGGCTTCTCCCTAGTAATAGCGGTTAATTCTGAAGTTGTCAACCCTTACTTGATCGAAATTTCAAAGGAGACATCTACTCAGTTATTGAAGCTTTTTGCACGGCGATCGACCTGGCAACGTAGAATCTGCCATAGAAGTTTTGCACGATCAAACCTTATGCAATCTCTCAACTTTGAAAGGCTCAAAAAGTTTATCCTACGTCGTTAAATTTAGACAGAAGCATTTTGACTTAATTAAGAAACATACATTTGCACTAATGCAACTCATTTCACACAAATCAGATAGATTGTTTTTTCCCAACATTTAATTATTTGCTGTGCGAAATGTTGAATTAGAAACTTGAAGTGAAAATTTGAACAAACTCAGGCGGCTCAAACTCTCGTAGCTCGATCGGAGCACCCAGAATTAACTGATAAAAAGTAGTTTCAATGCGGCAATCTTGATGAGAGCTTCATACTACCGTGAAACTGATCAACTTTTAGAAAGCTTTGTTTTTACTGATAATTATGTGATGAACTTAACCAAATGCTTGGAAGCTCAATTCATGAAGTTCGATAGTAAGTTTGTGCTAATCATTTGAGACAAAAAATAGGGATGCACCGAAGCCCATCCCTAATGTTAAAAAATGGATTTGAGATTAGCGATCGACTGATCCCATGATGATATCGATGCTTCCCAAGATAGTAACGACATCTGCGACTTTCATGCCCTTCAGCAAGTGGGGTAAAATTTGCACGTTGTTAAAGTCAGCCGCCCGAATCTTCCAGCGCCAGGGGAACGGGTTATCATCTCCCATGATAAAGATGCCTAACTCGCCCTTGCCGCTCTCAACTCTGACGTAGTGTTCGCCTTTAGGAATCTTGAACGTCGGGGCGATCTTCTTGCCAATGAACTGATAGTCAAAGCTATTCCATTCAGATTTCGGTCCTTCTGCCATGCGCTTGGCTTCTAAGTTCTCAAACGGACCGCCTGGTAGAGCGGCGATCGCCTGTCTGATAATCTTGACCGACTCGCGCATCTCCCGAATTCGCACAATATATCGAGCAAAGCAGTCTCCTGCCGTCTCCCACTGCACGTCCCAGTCAAAATCGTCGTAGCATTCGTAGTGGTCAACTTTTCGCAAGTCCCATTTAACGCCCGAGGCGCGCAACATTGGACCCGATAGCCCCCAGTTAATCGCTTCATCGCGCGTAATGGTGCCGATCGCCTCAACCCGCTTGCGAAAGATTGGGTTATCGGTGATCAATCGCTCATACTCATCCACTTTGGGCAAGAAGTAATCACAGAAGTCTTCGCACTTATCGATCCAGCCGTAGGGTAGGTCAGCCGCAACTCCACCGATGCGGAAATAGTTGTGGTTGATCATGCGATAGCCACAAGCCGCTTCCCACAGGTCGTAAATCAGTTCGCGTTCGCGGAAGATGTAGAAGAATGGCGTTTGTGCCCCTACGTCTGCCATGAATGGACCTAGCCACAGCAGATGATTGGCGATGCGGTTTAGCTCTAGCATGATGACGCGGATGTGACTCGCGCGTTTAGGAACCGCAATTCCTGCCAGCTTTTCTGGAGCGTTGACCGTCACCGCTTCATTAAACATGCCTGCGGCATAGTCCCATCGGCTCGTGTAAGGCACAAACATGATGTTGGTGCGATTTTCGGCGATTTTTTCCATGCCTCGATGCAGGTAGCCGATCACGGGTTCGCAGTCAATCACGTTTTCCCCATCAAGGGTGACGATCAGTCGCATCACTCCGTGCATTGAGGGATGGTGCGGACCCATGTTGAGAATCATGGGTTCGGTTTTGGTTTCGAGCATTGCCATGGATGTTCAGCCTCTCCCTTAGAGATTTTGGAATAGCCCTACTTCAGTCTCGGATGATAATTATGTATACCGTTGCTCACTTGATGTTCGCCTTCTTAATTATAGAGAGCGCTGGCTGTAAACGTTGGCGGGGATAGATTTTGCTGGCAATGAAGTTTTTGCAGAAAATCAATAGAGACCAGTCGATGTTAGACCAAACCGATGCTTCTAAGATGAGAGAGACGGACAAGCTCAACGATAAACACAGATGGTACAAGCACTTCAAAAAACGCTGACTCTAGAGGAATTTCTGAAACTGCCAGAGACAAAGCCTGCTGGTGAATATGTGAATGGTCAAATTATTCAAAAGCCGATGCCGCAAGGAAAGCACAGCAAACTTCAGGAAGAGCTTGTCGGGGCTGTGAATACGATCGCCAAACTTCAAAAAATTGCCTACGCGTTTCCAGAGCTACGATGCACGTTTGGGGGGCGATCGACGGTTCCTGACATCGCGGTGTTTGCCTGGGAGAGAATTCCGCTTGATGAGAATGGGGATATTGCCAATGTATTTAATGTGGCTCCTGACTGGACAATCGAGATTCTCTCTCCTGATCAGAGTCCTACTAAAGTAACGAGAAATATTTTGCACTGTCTCAGTCACGGATGCCGAGCAGGTTGGCTGATCGACCCTGATGTCCGATCGATTCTGGTGTATCCATCGGGTCAACAGCCAACATTTTTTGAAGAGCCTGACGAAAAATTACCCGTTCCAGATGTGGTGAAGGATTTAGAGTTAACAGTGGGTGACGTGTTTGGATGGCTGAAAGTATGACTTCTGTGTCGGATGATTCTGATTTGGCGATCGCGCCTGAGTTTTTGCACATTCCGGTGCTGCATCGAGAGGTGATCGAAGGGTTAGCGATTCGTCCCGACGGTCACTATTTAGATGCAACCGTGGGCGGAGGTGGACATACATCGCTCATCTTAGCGGCGGCAGATGGGGTGCGGGTGACTGCACTGGATCAGGATGATCAGGCGATCGCCGCTGCTACCCAAAAACTAGCGGAATTTGGTGATCGAGTCACATTCCAGCACAGCAATTTTGCCAATTTCAATCCAGGAGAAACAAAGTTTGACGGCATTCTGGCAGATTTAGGCGTGAGTTCTGCCCAGTTTGATATTGCCGATCGGGGCTTTAGTTTTCGTCACGAGGCTCCACTAGACATGCGAATGGATCGCGGACAATCGCTCACCGCCGCCGAGATTATCAATTATTGGGATGAAACCAAACTCGCCAATATTTTCTACACCTATGGCGAAGAACGGCTTTCACGACGCATTGCCCGACGCATCGTAGAACGACGCCCTTTGCAGACGACAACCGAATTGGCAGAGACGATCGCGCATTCAGTGCCCCGTCAATATCGCTACGGACGCATTCATCCCGCAACTCGTGTCTTTCAAGCACTTCGCATCGCCGTTAATCAAGAACTCACGGTGTTAGAAACGTTTGTTAATCAGGCTCCGCAGTGGCTCAAACCCGATGGCAGACTTGCGATGATTAGCTTTCACAGTTTGGAAGATCGGATTGTTAAACACCGATTAAAAGAGTCACCATTACTGCGAGTGCTGACCAAAAAACCAATTATTGCCCAAGAAGACGAGTTAAAAGAAAATCCTAGAGCACGATCGGCAAAGCTCAGAATTGCAGAACGATTAGAGGATTAGGCAGTGTTTTGAAACTCTGGTCTTCGTTGCTGTCCCGCCTTGAACTGAAGTTCGGGCTAGGCAGAATCGCAGTGAGAACGGGTTAAACCACGCCCTAGAGAACGGTCGGTCTAATCACTTCCCTGCCGCTCTACTCGTCTGGGCAACTCGACTCGAAAGGTTGAACCCTCTCCTAGCTGACTCTCGACGCGAACCGTGCCGCCCATCATTTGCACCAGCCATTTTGTAATTGCTAACCCCAACCCCGTGCCTGCGTGACGACGAGTGGTTGATTGGTCGAGTTGGTGAAACTCGTCAAAAATGCGCGTCAGATCCTCTGAAGCGATGCCAATTCCGGTATCGCGGACTGAAATCACAAGCCGATCGTCCGCCAGCCCCCACACTTCGACCTCGACACCGCCGACATCTGTAAACTTAATCGCATTTGATAGCAAGTTCACCAAAATTTGTCGAAGTCGAACGCTATCGTTGTTTACCCAAGGGTCTTTGAGGTGTGACTTCACGTTTAAAAGCAACTGTTTTTGGTCGGCAAGCGATCGTAGCTCTGAGGTCGTCGAGTTGACTAGATCATGGAGATTAAAGCGATCGAGTCTTAGCTCTAGCCGTCCGGCTTCGATTCTGGATAAGTCAAGAATGTCGTTGATCAGCGCTAATAGGTTTTTGGCGTTATTGAGAATCCGATCGACCATTTCTAACTGCGCGGGGCGAAGTTGACTTTGCCGCAGCAAGAGCTGAGAAAACCCCATAATGGCGTTCATTGGAGTCCGTAATTCGTGAGACATCGTAGCTAAAAACTGCGACTTTAGCTGGGCTGCATCAATCAATTTTAGGTTTTGCAGTTGGATCTGCTGCCGCTGATTTTCCAACGCCTGATTCTGCTGTGCCAAAATCGCGTTCTGCATCTCTAATCGGACTTCTCGCTCTTCAAGCTCGTTGATTAATTGAGCATTATTCAGCGCGATCGCCGCTTGCTCTCCAAACGCAACCAGCATCCGTGAGTCTTCTTCGTCAAAGGCAGTGGCTTCTTCCCAGTTCCCGATCGCTAACACGCCCAGCCGCCCAGCTTGCGCCGATCCGATCGCCACCGCACAGAGAGACATCGGGAGACGATCGGGTAGAGAGTTATCTAATTCGCGTGTCTGAATCAGATGGGTCTTGCCAGTGACAAAGACCTGTCTCAACAAGCCATCCCCGCGATAGAACGCTTCGTCAATTGCAAACTCGCCGCGATCGAGTCCAGTCGTTGCGGTGAGTTCTAGCTGTTGAGTTTGAGAGTTTTGCAGCACAATTAACCCAAACTCAGCGTTGGGAATGGCATCACAAATCGCATCAATCATGACTTGCAGCAACCCAGGTAAATTGGTCAAGCGCTGATTGAGAAGATCTGTTAACCGCTGTAGCGTTCTTACCTGCTGCTGTTGTTCACCGAGAATCACGATCGCTTTGCGAAGATTGCGCTCGGCTTTTTGGGTGGCTTGATAGAGACGGGCGTTATCGACGGCAAGAGCGGCTCGACGAGCGAGATCCTCTGCTAGCGATAAATCGGCTGACGTGTAGTGTCGTTTTGACTCGATCGTGGCGAAGGTAATCGCCCCTAAAATTCGCTCTCTGGCAAGGAGCGGCACAATCATTACGGATTCAAATCCAAATTGTTTGATCCGTTCATGATGATCAGCGTCTTGAGTCAAGTCTGTGAGCAAATCATCAGAAACTTTGGGATAAAACCTTGACTGTCCAGTTTTCAACACGACTGGAATAGCATCCGTCGAGTTAAGGTCGATCGGATAGCGTTGTCGATAGTCTTCAAACGCCGCTACTTTCCGCGGATCTGCATGATATGAGGCAACTAACTGCGGCTGTTCGTCTTGCAGCGTGTGAATCATGCACCAATCCGCCAAATATGGAACCGACAGTTGAGCGAGATTTTCTAAAATGGTTGAGGCATTGAGAGAAGACGTTAGGAGCGTGCTGGCGTTTGCCAAAAAACGCTGTGAGTCTTCGGTGCGCTTGCGATCGGTGATGTCCAAAAACGCTCCGACGCAGCCTCTTGAATTGCCGTATTCATCAAACAATGGGGCAACTTCTGACACCAGTTTGACCACTTTGCCATTTTGCTGCACGATGTCAAGTTCGATGCCAGAAACCGGAGCGCCCGTTGCCGACGATCGCTGCATGGGTAGCTCTGACGCTGTGAGCTGTCTGCCATCTTGATAGACTTTATAGGAAAGTTGCTCGGCATCTGGGCGGCTTTTAGACGCGTTCTCGTTAAGCGAAATTCCTAAGTGCGCGCTCATAGTCGCGTTGATCCTGATCCGTTCACAATCGACATCTTCTGCAATGCCAATTCCGATCGGAATCACATCCAGCAGTGTTTGCAGTTCGGTGACTCGACGTTCTAAAGCGCGATTTAGCTGAACGATTTTTTCTTGTGCTTGCTTGCGCTGCGTAATGTCGCTCACAATGCCCAACATCCGAAAAGTTTGACCGTGCCGATCGCGTTGGGCTTTGCCGCGTGAGGTGCAATCGAGATAATTGCCCGACGCGTGCTGCATCCGAAACTCGACATCAAACGGGGTGTCTTGCAGGAGATGCGCTCGCATCACTCCTAGAACTCGATCGTGATCGTCGGGGTGAATCAGTCGAAAAAACGCGCTTTGAGCGGTGCCGATTTCTTCCCGCGATCGCCCAATGATTTCTAACATACGATCGTTGCAAAAAACCCGATCGTCGCAGATGTCCCAGTCCCAAATGCCATCATTTGAGCCTTCTAAGACGAGCCGATATCGCTCTTCACTCGCCCGAAGTTTTTGCGTTGCCTCAGCAGTTTGTTGCTCGGCTCGATTCACCCGCACCGCGCTCCACAAGCTGCGAGACAGGTTTTCGGGCGACAGCTTGCCTTTAGCCAAATAATCATTGGCACCTGCCTTCATCAATTCCACAGCAAGCTGCTCATCGCCTTGCCCCGTCAACACGATCAACGCGATCGAAAACTGTCGATCGCGAATCTGCTGCACCAAACTCAGCCCATCTCCATCGGGCAACTGGTAGTCAATCAGCGCACAGTCGAAATCGTCTTGTTCTAAAATCGCGATCGCAGATGCACAGTCTGCTGCCTCCACCGTTTCTCGAAGTTGAACCCCCGCATCTTGTAGCGATCGCTGCACAGCCATGCGGTCAACCACATCATCATCCACGACTAAAATCTTTAGGAAGTCTTCCATTACGGCATTTCACACAGCATCCAATAGCTACAGTGGGTCGAGGATGTTGTTCTTTTTAAACGCTCGTTGAGCGTTCGTCACATCCATTTCGTCGTCATCAACCAGAACAATGGTTAGCATCTTTCCTTCTAACGCCATAAATGTTGTGATATTTATATATTTACACTGCAGGTGAAGAAATCTATCAACCCATAGTAGGGTTCGATCCCATAGACGGAGATAGAACCTGGAGAAAATCAGAATTCGCGGATCGCAATCATGCAGCCCAAGTAGGTCGATGCCTATGTTTTCTACTTTGTCTCGTGCCGCTAACGTCTGAAAAGTGGTGAACACTCGATCGTAAAATTTTTGAGCGATACCCTTTCCCTTGTCTTTCGCCGCGAATTCGTAGTGTTTGTTTAAACTGCTGACCGTGACCCAGACGTGTCCATCTGAGCGATCGTGCTGCTGATCAAGTTGGCAAACACCTGCTGTAGGCTAAGCGATCGGTGCTCAACGAAGTAGAGCGAAGCCCTCGCCTTCTTAAGGAGAAGGGAAACAGAACTCTTGTCCTCTCTCTTTGGGGAGAGGGCTAGGGTGAGGGTAAAATCTGTGCTTCATAAATCAATTCAGCAACGCCCAATTTGCTTCTTGCAGAAGTCCAAAGATGCCCTCATCTAACAGGGAAGCCAGATTTCAAAGTCCCTTTCTCACGCGTGGGAGAGCTATATCTGGGCGGTCAAGAGCAGGACGATCGCTTCTTGGCAGTTCCGTGCCACAATTTTCTCTGAGTGCCCTACGATCGACGTGGTGCTTTTCCGTCTTCTCTAGCTGGTGTGGATATGATGAATCTGAATAATTTGATGAATCTTAAAAGGCTGCGTCTGCCTATGGCACAAATTGTGACGGTGAGTTTAGTGGCGATCGCGCTGCCGATCGCTCCAGCCAAGGCTTTTTCTGGCAGTGATCGCAGGGACTATGAATCGTGTGCGGCTGATTTGACTCGTGCCAAATTGTCGGCGGCGGAGGCGGCTAATGCGTGTGGTCAAGCGCTCAGACCTGGCGATTTGGGCACCTGCGTCAATCGCATCGCCAATGAAAAAGTGTCGGGATCGGATGCGCTGTTAGTGTGCCGTCAGGTGCGACGACCTGTTGAGGCGGCAAGCTGCGTGGTGGGCATTCGTCGAAACGTGTCAGATACGGCGATCGTCGATGTGTTAGATAGCTGTCGTCGGAGTCTCCTGCCTCAGACTTTCTCAGACTGTGTGGTGGGGCTAAATAGTCAGCTTAAAGTTGGAGGCAAACAAGCGATCGCGTCTTGTTTAGATGCTAGCGATCGTCCTTTTGATCTGCTGCCTACTTTTATTCCATTGGGCAACGAGATTCCAATTCCGATCACTCCTTCCCTGATTCCGACTCCGGTTGTGCCTTCAACCAGTCAGCCTGCGGGTTCCCGGTAGCTCGTTCTGGCTTTACATTATCTAGCTCACTCGATCGACTGCACCTCACATTTGCCCATGTTAAATATCTCTCAACTTCTGGCAGAAGAATTGTCTCTGCGTCCCGCTCAGGTTAAAAGTGCGCTGGATTTGTTTGCAGAGGGAGCGACGGTGCCGTTTATTGCGCGATATCGCAAAGAGCGCACGGGGGAAATGGATGAGGTGCAGTTGCGCGATTTGTCCGATCGCTTCACTTATTTGACCGAGTTAGAAGAGCGCAAGAAAAGCATTCTGGAGTCGATCGCGTCTCAAGATAAACTCACCGAGTCGCTCAGAGTGAAGATTGAGACGTGTTTGCAGAAAAACGAGCTAG
The DNA here is from genome assembly GCF_001650195.1 of Phormidesmis priestleyi BC1401. Lineage (GTDB taxonomy): Bacteria > Cyanobacteriota > Cyanobacteriia > Leptolyngbyales > Leptolyngbyaceae > Phormidesmis_A > Phormidesmis_A priestleyi_B. Next base: position 16,691 of record NZ_LXYR01000030.1, read on the forward strand.
AAGATCTCTATCTGCCGTTTCGACCTAAACGACGGACGCGGGCAACGATCGCTAAAGAAAAAGGTTTGGGCAGTTTAGCGGAGTTCATCAAGTCGCTGAATCAACCAAACGCGGCGGCACACTCTCTAGAAGACGAAGCGACGAAGTTTTTGTCGGAAGAAAAGGGCGTTAAAACGGTTGAGGAAGCGCTGAAAGGGGCGGCGGATATTCTGGCAGAAGAAGTCTCCGAAAAAGCAGAACTCCGAGCGTATTTGCGAGAGTTTTTGTTAGAGACAGGCGTGTTTCGATCGAGCATCAAAAACGACCACGCCGAAGGCTCGACGAAGTATGAGATGTATCGCAAATTTCAGGCAAAAGTCAGCGCGATCGCGCCTCACAACTTACTCGCACTCTATCGAGGTGAGACCGAGGGCATTCTGGATTTCGGTCTAGATTTTGACGAAGATGCCGTTTTAAATTATCTAGAATCCGAGATTCGCAGCAAAGCAAAATCGGTGCGAGAGTTTTATCGATCGATGCTCAAAGATGCGTTTAATCGATTGATGAAATCTTCTTTGATTACGGAAGTTCGGGCTGAAAAAAAAACTGAGGCTGACATCGAATCGATCAAAACATTCGAGTCGAATATGCGGGAGTTACTGCTTTCTGCTCCTGCCGGAATGAAGCCAACGCTGGCGCTCGATCCAGGATTTAGAACCGGATGCAAAGTGGCAGTTCTCGATCAAACAGGACAGTTTTTGCAATACCAGGCGATTTTTCCGCACACGGGACAGGGACAGCGAATTCAGGCAATGGTAACGCTAAAGCAACTGCTTGAGAAACACAAAGTTGAATTAATCGCGATCGGAAATGGAACTGCCGGACGAGAAACCGATGAATTTGTAGCAGAAGTTTTAGCAACGCTAGACCGAAAGCCGATTAAAGTCATGGTGAATGAGTCAGGAGCCTCAATTTATTCTGCCAGTGATGTGGCGATCGCAGAGTTTCCCGATCTAGATATTACCGTCCGAGGCGCGATTAGCATTGGTCGGCGATTACAAGATCCGCTAGCAGAATTAGTCAAGATCGATCCCAAGTCGATCGGGGTTGGGCAATATCAGCACGATGTCGATCAAAAACTGCTCAAGAAGAAGCTAGACGAGACGGTTGAGAGTTGCGTCAACTATGTCGGAGTCGATCTGAATATGGCTTCTAAAGAATTGCTGACGTTTGTGTCTGGCATTTCGCCTGCCATTGCTAATAACATTGTGGCTTATCGCAATCAGAATGGAGTATTTCGCGATCGCAAAGCCCTGCTCAAAGTTGCCAAATTAGGACCCAAAACCTTTGAGCAAGCCGCCGGATTTTTACGAATTCGGGGGGGTGATAATCCGCTCGACAACACCGCCGTCCACCCTGAAAGCTATGGCGTAGTCAAAGCGATCGCTAAAGATTTCTCGGTGCCGTTGACGCAGACGAGTCAGATTGCCGATCACCTTAAAGCCAACCTTAAAAAGTATGTGACCGATACGATCGGAGAACCTACCCTGCGCGACATCGTTGCAGAATTAGAGAAGCCCGGACGTGATCCTCGCGCTGAATTCAAATACGCCACCTTTAAGGACGGCGTAAAAGAAATGTCTGACCTGAAAGTGGGAATGGAATTAGAAGGAGTCGTCACCAACGTCGCTAACTTTGGCGCATTCGTCGATGTTGGGGTGCATCAAGATGGCTTAGTGCACGTGTCACAACTCGCCGATCGCTTCGTCAGTGATCCCAAACAAATCGTCAAAGTCGGACAGGTTGTTAACGTTCGAGTCTTAGAAGTGAATCAGGGATTGAAGCGAATTAGTCTATCGATGAAGTCAGGCGATCGAGAGAATATTCAACCGACTCGCAAGCAGGAATCACAACCGATCCGCAAACAAGAATCACAACCCCTCTCTAAACAGAACATTCAACCGAAACAAACCCATTCTGAATTCAAATCACCAACGCTAGACGACTTAAAATCGAAGTTTGGGAAGAAACGCTAAAGTAGCTTGGTAAATCCGCTTTGTTTAGAACTCTGCGTATTTTCAGATTTGTTTCGATATTCTATGGAGTGATAGTTTGCCAGTGTTGGGCGATCGTAAAGCGGGAGAGATGCCCTACATTGGTGGTTGCGATAATGACTTCTTGTTGAATTTGCTGGGCGATCGTGATGGCTTGGGCGGCAAGGATAACGTCTCCATCTGGAGACATGGGGTCTGCGGTAGGCTGTCCTTGTTGCCGAACGATCGCCCAAAGTTCAGCGGCTTTAAGGATCATTTCGGTGGTGATGGGGACGTATGCCAAGACGGTTTTGAGTTGGTCGAGTTGTTGAACGCTCCGTTGTTTCCCTGCACGGATGAGTTCTCGACGCACTTCATAGTCAGCAATTTCGGGAACAAAAACGATCGCACCTTGCCGAATCTGGAAGTCGAGCCAGAGTTGGCATTCTAGAGTTGTTCCGTTTGCTTTAGGATTTGTCACCATGCTCAAAGGTCCAGAATCTAGAAAAATGTGGCGGGTCATGAGGAAAAGAGAGGACGGTCTGAGAGGCGGTCTTCATCAAGAGATTGCTGGAGAAATTCCCAAGTTTCGCGCTGTTCTTGTTCATCGCCTTCTTCTCGCCAAGAACGGAGGAGGTCGAGAGCGGCTTGATTGATTAGAGGGGCAGGGTGTTCTGGGTTCAGGATGCGGATTTGAATTTGTTGCCCTTCGGTTAGGTTTAGAGGGGTTGTGGGACGGAGGATGCCAGCTTCATAAATGACGGTGAAATCAGCCATTTTCGGGTGCCGTGGTCAAGGATAGTCTCATTGTAGTGTGGAGATTTGTTAGCGTTGTAGAGCCAGATTTCTCCTCTATGCATGGTTCTGATAGCCTTGAAATTCGTCAGGATCTTCGTCAGTCCACTGCGTGAGTTCGCCTCCGACCTGGTAGAACGGACGTATACGCTCAGCCGCTTGAATGAGGCTGAGTTTTTTCGGTAGAGCGATGTTCTGACGCAGAAGACGAGAAGCAACCTCAATCACTTCTAGGGTTTCCTCTGGTGTGAGATGTTGAAGGGCTTCGAGAACCTCGTTTTTACCCATAACTCAGATGGATTTTCTCAGGGTGAAGTGGATGGGTCTATTATCATTGATTTCTGGACGATCGAATTTGAGGGCGATCGCGGGTCTTGCGTTAAATATAAGCATAGGGAATGAGTGTTGATTACAGTTAAAAATGGTTATCCATCAAGAGCTTCCATTTCCAAGTTTTCATCTTCAATTTTTGACTGATGTACTTTCCATGCGTGATTTGATCAGAATACTTAGTATAATAAAGTAACCAGATGCTCACCAAGATAAATTTCCGCTGTGTATACGCGGCGGTCTTTCCTCAAGGGTAGCGATAGCGCAATTGCTGCTCTTACTTTACCTTGTGCTACCTGTGCTTACGTACAGTGGGGCGTTAAGTTGATATGTGTTGTGAGCATCTGGTTTCTACACAGTCTTCCCATTTAGAGATTGCTGATTTGATGGAGAGTAATGACGGAATTAAGCAGCTCCTAGGTGGACTAGAATCTCGTCAGGATGTAGCGACGCTTCTGGATGTTACTGACCGTCAACTTAGATATCTTCTTTACTCGCCGAGATATAAGAAGTATGAAAAATTTGAGATAAAGAAAAAGATGGGAGGCGTAAGGCTTATTTACTCTCCTAGCCATGCTCTTAAGAATCTACAGAGAAGACTGAACGCTATTCTTCAGCAAGTTTATCAGCCGAAGCCGTCTACTTATGGGTTTGTCAAGGGTAAGGGCATTGTGAAAAACGCAGAACAGCATCTCCGTCAGAAATGCGTTCTCAATCTTGATCTTAAGGACTTCTTCTCATCGATCAACTTTGGTAGAGTGCAGGGTCTGCTTAAAGCTGCTCCATACAATCTACTTCACGAAGTTGCAACCGTTTTAGCTCAAATTTGCTGCCACGAGTTTGAGGTTGATGGGCAGCTTAATAGGCGACTTCCTCAAGGGGCACCTACCTCACCAGTTATTTCTAATATGATCTACGCTCCGCTAGACAGTCAATTGCAGCGATTAGCTAAAAGGCACAAATGTATTTACACTCGGTATGCTGATGACATCACATTTTCAACTTCTAAATCTAAATTTCCATCTTCACTAGCGTTTTATTCAGTAGGAGATGAAAAATGGCTTCTTGGAAAAGAACTATTGGAAGTTGTCGAAGGAAACGGATTCTCGGTAAATGAGAAAAAGACCAGGTTGGCAACTAAGTATCAGCATCAAGAAGTTACAGGAATTACAGTCAATCAAGATCTAAACGTCAAGCGGGATTATGTTAGGGAGATTCGTTCAATGCTCTATGTATGGAGAACGCATGGACTAGAAAAGGCAGAGGCTACATTTCTAGAAAAATTTGACAAAAAGCATAGACTGAACTCCATTACACCTTCTTTCAGAAGTGTTGTTAAAGGGAAAATAGAATTCTTAGGATCAGTGAAAGGTAAGTCAGATCCAATTTACTTAAAATTCACAGATGAGTTAAGAGTTTTAGCACCTGAATTAGTAAGCATTGATAAACTACTGAATTCTCCCATAGTTCGGGCGCAGATTATGACTGAAGGGAAAACTGATATCTACCATCTTAGAGCAGCTTTCAGCAATCTTCAAAAGAAAGGATTATTTTTATCTTTAGCTATTGATTTTGTAGATTTGCCGCCTGAGAAGCAGGGTGATAGTAATCTGGAGAAACACTGTGAATCACTATGTATAGTTACTCCTCAGTTCCCTGTTATTGCAATTTTCGATCGCGATAATTCCGCTATTCTGAAGAAAGTTCACGATGATTCAAAAGGGTTCAAAAGTTGGGGCAATGGAGTATATTCATTTGCATTACCTGTACCAAGCCATCGCCATGAAGATCCAGAAGTGTGCATAGAGCTTTACTACAGCAATGAAGAGGTAACGAGACTGAATCTCCAAGATCGGCGTTTGTTCTTGAACTCTGAGTTTAGTAAGAAAAGCTACAGGCATTCAGAAAACAAAATCCTCAGTACGACAAAGTTCAACGAGGTGAAAAATAATAGTCTAAAGATCATAGACAGCGAAGTTCACGATGATGCCGATAACAATGTTGCCTTATCGAAAAATGATTTTGCTAAGTGCATATTGAACTCAAACCCAGGCTTTGACAACTTTGATTTCTCTGAGTTTTCTGCGATTTTCGAGGTGATTGAAAAGATACTACAGCGTCATAACCTTGACAGTGCCGTCTGAAGAAGCCACAGAATCATACCAGCTTTATTTCTGAATCGACAAGTTGTGGATTGTGGCGAGGTCGGCGGAGTTGTTCCACCTGAAAGTCTCCACAGCATTAAACGAATGTATTGTACATCACCTTCGTCAGGTCAATTTGGTACTCAGCGATCGTCCGAAGGGGGCTGACTCTGCTTCAAATACTTAAGCGAGAGATTGCGACCACTTTCAGCGTTAGGAAAGTCAGGAGTCAGTGCTAGGGCGTTGTTGTAGCTAGCGATCGCTGCCTCATGATTCTCTAATCGACTCAACGCCACTCCCCGGCTATACCAGGCTTTATCAAAGTCAGGAGTCAGACTCAACGCTTGGTCATAACTGGCGATCGCTGCCTCACTCTGCCCAACATGATCGAGCGATCGACCTCTGCGATACCAGCTTTCAGCGCACTTGGGATTGATCGCTAACGCTCGATCGAAGCTGGCGATCGCGTCGTCATAGCGCCCCAGTTTGCGAAGGGCAATGCCGCGACCACTCCAGGCTTCATGAAAATCGGGTTTAGCAGAAACTGCTCGATCGTAGTAGCCGATCGCCTGACTCACATCGCCTAATCTCTGAAAAGCGCATCCCTGGTTATAAAGTGCTGCTGGAAAATCAGGCTTGAGGTTGAGCGCCTCGTGATAGCTCTCGATCGCGTCTTCATAGCGCCACAGCGATTCCAGGGTGTTCCCTCGTTTATACCAGGCTTCATGAGAAGTAGGATTTAGCTGCAACGCTTTGTCGTAGCTTTCCAGAGCTTGTTCATCAAAGCCCAACTTGTGTAGAACATGGGCTTGATTGACCCACACTTCTGACACGTTGGATTTGATTTGCAGGACTCGATCGTAGCTGCCCAAAGCATCTTCAAAGCGTCCCAATCGATTAAACAGATTGCCCTGATTATAGTGAGCGTCCGAAAAGTGAGGACGAACCTCTAGCGCTTTTTGGTAACTGACGATCGCTGCCTCATACTGTCGCAAATAAGTTAAGACAATACCTCGGTTATACCAGGCGCGGGCGTAATCGGGCTTGAGCTTGAGGGTTTCTTCATAGCTGTAAAGCGCCTCCTGACTGGAATTGAGCTTCATCAGCGCGTTGCCTCGGTTATACCAAGCTTTATAGTTTTTGGGGTATGGGTCAATAGCACGATCATAGCTAACAACCGCTTCGTTAAAAAACTCTAGTTTTGCCAGTGCCATGCCCTGATCGTTCCAAGCAGGCGCGTAGTCAGATTGAAGGACAATGACCTCTTGAAAATTGACGATCGCCGCTCGATAATGCCCCAACTCGTACAAGGCTTTGCCGCGCTCATACCAGCCGACATACCAGTTGGGCTGTTTTTCTAGCGCTTTGTCAAACTGAGCGATCGCGCTTTCATAGGCTTTGGCTTTGCTCAACTGCCGCCCCTGCTGAAGAAAATAGTTGGCTTTTGAACTGAGAGGCTGACCCATAACCCCAGTGACCCAATAAAAGCAATCGTCACTCTATCACTATCAACCTTATGGGATCAGTAGCAAAATAACCAACTCAACTTACAAACATTACAAAAAGCGCTATTGCGATTGCAACTGTGCGTCTAATGCTTTGCCAATTCGATCGTGTGCTTCTTCTAAATGTGCCTTGGTGTAAAGATCTTTGTCATCAACTTTTCGCATGGCTCGATCGAGCTTGCCGTGAAGCTGTTTGAGTTCATAGCGAGCGATCGTGCGGGCATCTTCGGGGGCATTGACTTGCCTCAATACCATTGCGATCAGGGTGTTCATATATTCACGCTGCAGCGCGCGACGTAGACCCGAAAGCTTGACCCGATCGCCGGGTTGCAGCACTTCGCCCCAGATGCCCGTTTGCAGCGTGTCAAACAATTCTGGAATCGTCATCGCTTGCCCAGGCGCGGTTTTGAGTTCGGCATCTCTGAGACGAGCGAGGCGATCATAGCTCAACAAGTCAAACAAAACCATCGATTGCAAAAACAGAATGTTGTCATGAATCGGGTAGTCGAGATTGCTGGCTGGCTCGGTGCCCCAATGACTCCAGCGAGAGGGCGCGAGTTTGTTGAGAAGCTCTGGTGAGAATCGAAAGGTTTCTTCATTGAAGACATTTTTTTGCAGCACCGCTAATGCCTGACGCTGTTGCTCTAGCGGCACTGGCTCAAAGGGCAACCGTCCTTTTGCGTCGCCGTAGCGATAGCGGTTAAAAAACTGTCCGCCAACATACTCGGTCAAAAATAGCGAGTATTGGAAGTAGTAATCAAACACTGCATTAAACGCGACGCGAACTTCGTTAAAGCTTTCTCCTTGACTGGGATATCGACTATCGACTTTCTTCCACATCTCACGCGCATTATCCATCTGCCATTGTGTGTAGGTGAGCAAATTGCTGCTCAAATCAAACACGTTGACTTTGGGGTCGAGAAATGACGACGCATCTTCATCGGTGGCATAAGCAAGGGCTGGCTCTGGTGCCCGTTGCGCGATTTTGTCGAGGGTGCGCGTCTCAGCCTGCGGCACTTTGGCATCAATGGGCGTATAGCCATATTCGATCGCCCATTCGTCGTAAGGTCCAATCACTGAGGTGAAGAAATCACCCTGCTTAGTGCCCTGTGGAGCTAAGTTGACCGGATTGTAGTCCATCACGGAGGCAACAAGTCCGTTCTTTTGAGTAATCGCAGTGTTGTTTAAGTCTTCTGACTTCAGCATGGCGCTGCCGTGGAAATTGTGTCTCAGTCCCAAGGTGTGTCCGATTTCATGGGCGATTAGTTCGCGCACAAATTCATGCACATAGTTTTTCATTTCAGGACTGCTCGGCAAGACGTTTTGAAACATCGACAGTGCCATATTGCCGACTGCAAACTGTTTGGTGGCATCTAGCCCATAGCACAGGTCTTGGTAGTTTCCTAAGTGCGACCCAAACCGCAGTTTGGGCACGGCTGGCTGCTCGGTTTTTGCCGAGTGGCGCTGGAGCGATCGAGCCGCCATCCCATAGCGACAGAGGTTAGAATTTCCAGTCAAATGAGCCGCAAAAGGCACGGTTGACATCTGATTCTGCTCGACGAGGGTGCGATAGTCTTGGTTGAGCGATCGCACAAAGTCGGCGGACACAATTATGTCTGCATCTAAAATCTCGCCCGTGAGTGGGTTGACCCGCGACGGACCCATTGCAAAAATCGCATCGGTCGAGTTAAACCAGCGAATCGTGTTGTAGCGCACATCTGCGGGGTCCCAATCGGCGTTATCGGGCATTTGCTGCACTGCGATCGCATCTTTAAACCCAATCTTTTCAAAGGCGCGATTCCACAGCAAAACGCCTTCTCTCACAGCATCGCGATGTTCAACGGGAATGGTGTTTTCGAGCCAAAACACGATCGGTTTTTTGGGTGCAGACATCGCGGCAGTCGGGTCTTTTTTCTCTAAATGCCAGCGATTGATGTATCGAATAAACGCTTGTCGCGGCGTATCATCGTCTAAATCTTTAAACGCGCTGATGAAATAGCCGATGCGATCGTCGGCTAACCGGGGACGATAGCCGTTCTTTTCGGGCAGTTTAGAGAGGCTGTAGCGAACGCGCAAATTAAACGATCGGCTGTCGGGCAGTGCGGCAATGTAGCTCGGCATCGCGCTATCGGCATCGCCGCCTGAGAAGCCAAAAACTGACTCAATCTCGACGTTAAGCGGAAAGGCTTTTGCTTTACTCAAATAAGATTTGGTGGCATCGATCGTGTAGCTGCTTTTGAGATAGCTTGCGAGTACGGGTGTCAGTCCAGGCAGATCGCTCAATAGTAAAGGAGTCAGATCGACCAGAATGCTTTTTCGCTGAGGGTGAATGCTGCGGATGGGCAAGACTTCTAGCACCGAATCGCTGAAAGAGCGATCGACCGATCGTGCCATTGGGGTTCCCGCTTGGGCACGAAAAAACGTGTTGGGAATCACAAACTGAATGCCATTATTGACGCGACGAAAGGTGAAGAGAAAGTCGCCTAATGGCAATCCGCTATAAATTCCTCGCTCTCCCAGACCCGATTCGAGCGTCATGGCAGCGAGATAATTGCGATTCAACTGGTCAGGCTGAATTTCAGCAAACAGCTTTCCGGTCTTCTCATTTCGGTAGAGCGAAAACAGCCCTGGCGATCGAGTCGCTCCTTTCACTACTTGGTCAAAGGGTTTGAACTGAGGCTTTTCTGATTCACCGTCTTCCTCTACCGCATCTTTTTTAGGTGCCTCTGCCAAGGGAGTTTGAGCGCTCAGTCGATCGGGTAACCATTGATGGAAGCCTAGAGGCACCACAACCAAAAACAGCCCAAGTAGAAATGCGAGAAGAATCGATCGTGGTTTCATTCTGATTGCCGTTCACCAAAGCAAGAGTTTTTTAGCTGCAAATCACTCACACTACCCTGACGCGAAACGCCACCGCTCAATGGTAGAGGATGACGTTGGAGTTTAGCTTAACTTATGAATTGGTTTTACAGGCTGCTCTCATTAAAAAGTTAGGTGATATGCTCAGAGGAATTTTATATCAGAACCGTAATGGACGATCGTGACCCAAAAACTGCGCTAATCGTCGGAGCGGGTCAAGGAATTGGCTTAGAGTTTGTGCGGCAGTTTCTCAGTGAGAATCGGGTCGATCGAGTCTATGCCACTTATCGAACTCCATCTTCAGAACTGGTTGCCATCCCCGATCCTCGGCTGCACTGCCTGCAAATGGACATCACTCAAGAGTCGCAGATTGCCTCCGCGATTCAAAAAATTCAGACCGAGACGACCACGCTGCACGCCATCATTAATTGTGTGGGTGTCTTGCACGATGGCGCGATGCAGCCTGAAAAGAGTTTGCGACATCTCAATACCGATCAACTGCTGCACTATTTTCAAGTGAATAGCATCGGTGCCGTGATGTTAGCCAAGCATGTGCAGCCCTTTTTGAAACATCGAAACCGCGCCATTTTTGCCACGATTTCCGCTAAGGTCGGCAGCATTGGCGACAACCAGTTAGGCGGCTGGTATGGCTATCGTGCCTCTAAAACCGCGCTGAATATGTTTATGCGAACGGTCGCGATCGAGTATGGACGAACCTGTCCTAGCACGATCGTGGTTACGCTCCATCCCGGCACCACTGACACTCAGTTATCTCGTCCGTTTCAGCGCAATGTTGCCCCTGAGAAGTTGTTTTCGGTCGATCGCACCGTCACGCAACTGTTACAGGTGATCGATCATCTACAAAACAGTGATAGTGGAGAATTCTTCTCGTGGGATGGTAGTCGATTGCCTTGGTAGGGCTATTTTATGTTGGCGCTCATGCCGATTTGGGCGGCGTAGGCGATCGCTAATCCATCCGCCGCGTCGTCGGGCTTAGGAAGCTCTGACAGACTAAAGATCATCATCACGGCGCGCTGAACCTCTGATTTATCGGCTCCATATTTTGAGACGGCTGATTTGACTTGCGATTGGTGCAAAAAGATTGGCGACCCTAATCCACATTCTCCCAGCGCTAACTCAATCACTCCGAGCGCCCGCAGCACTTTTCCGGCGTTGGTGTTCTCTCGCGTGAAGAAGGGCATTTCGAGTGCTGCCACGTCTGGCTTGAGAGCCTGACACAACTCACAAATATCATCATGAATTTGCTTGAGCCGCTCAAAGATTGGCATATCTTTCGACGTTTTGATGACTCCATAATCAATCACCACGCTATCTCGAATCACCCCATATCCGATCGTGGCGATCGCTGGGTCAATTCCTAAGATGATTTTTCCGGTGAAATCAAGCATGAAGTGAGTGAATCAAAGTCTTTATACAATACACCCGAACTAGCTTTGTCGTTGGAGCAAATAGAATAGAACGATCGAATTGCTTAAAAGTGATTGCTAACTTCAACACTAAAAATATATGGCTAGAGTCAAACTCACTATTCTCCAATCAACGCCCGGAACCGATCGTCGTTGCGAATGCGATCGAAATCTGGGTCGGTTTTTGCCATGTCCTGATAGTCGGAATCAAGGGTGATGGCTTGTCGCAGGGTTGCAATGGCTAAATCGATCGTTCCCTGCAAAGCATAACAGCAGGCTTTGTTGTAGTAAGCACTTGCATAGTCGGGCTGAATTTGCAGCGCTTTGTCATAGCTTTGGATCGCCTCCTCCTTGCGTCCTAAGTCAGACAGCGCATTGCCGCGGTTGTACCAGGCTTCGTGCTTGTCCGGTTTAATGTCTACGGCTTTGTCATAGCTTTGGATCGCCTCCTCCTTGCGTCCTAAGTCATCCAGCGCCACGCCGCGGCTGTACCACGCTTCGTGCTTGTCCGGTTTAATGTCTACGGCTTTGTCATAGCTTTGGATCGCCTCCTCCTTGCGTCCTAAGTCATCCAGCGCCACGCCGCGGTTGTACCACGCTTCGTGCTTGTCCGGTTTGATGTCTACGGCTTTGTCATAGCTTTGGATTGCTTCCTCGTTGCGTCCTAAGGCAGACAGCGCATTGCCGCGGTTGTACCAGGCTGCGTGATAGTCCGGTTTGATCGCCACGGCTCGGTCATAGCTTTGAACCGCCTCCTCCTGGCGTCCTAAGACAGACAGCACTAAGCCGCGGATATACCAGGCTTCGTGATCGTCCGGTTTGATCGCCACGGCTCGGTCATAGCTTTGAACCGCCTCCTCCTTGCGCCCTAAGGCAGACAGCGCTACACCGCGCATATGCCAGGCTTTGTGATCGTCCGGTTTGATCGCCACGGCTCGGTCATAGCTTTGAACCGCCTCCTCCTTGCGCCCTAAGGTAGACAGCGCTACGCCGCGATCGCACCAAGCTTCGTGATAATCCGGTTTGATCGCCAGCAGCTTCTCCCAACTGGTAATAGCATTCTCATAGTCCTGTTCGGCAACAAACAGAAGACCGAGTTTAAGCAGGAGGTCACACTGGCGGCGCTCAGAGCCAACGCCCATCTCTTGCAACATTGCTTTGAGAGTGAGGATCTTTTCTACCCGCTCCTGGGGCATCAGTTTCACATATTGGTTATAACCACCGTCTGACAAGAATCGATCGGCTTCTGCGGCAACCTCCTTAGAGTCAGGGGGAAAGCGGAACAAGCCAGAGCGCCAGTCTAGAAAATCTGCTGCTCGTTGAATGAAATAATCCACCACAAATGGGGGTACCAGAAACACAAACCGAGCCGGGAAGTCATTCCGCAGATGTTCACGCTGCTGGTTCAGGTGGTTCAAAATCTTGGGAACCCCCTTCCAACTGTAGTTATAAATCTCTCCACTCCCCCAACCACTGAGGCGTTTCACGTCTTCATAGGCATAGAGAGAGGCTTCTAACCCATCCAACACCAGCACATCAAAGGGTTGCTGCTGCCAGAGGGTATCAATCTGATCATAGAGAGTCGTGACTTCCCCCACGAGGTGCAATTCTTGAATCTGCTGCTTCGGCAGATCGTGATGTAAGCTTGCAACGATCTCCGCTCCCTGGCTCTTAGAGCATTGGACGAAAAACAGCCCGAATCCCTGCTTGCGCTGCAACGCCCGCCGCAAGGCACGATAGACCTCTTCCCCGGTCTCTGGGGGTAACTCATCATCCCAGTCAAACGAGCTTACTGTCATGGCTTCAGTTTAGCGAGTTCATCCTGAAACCGTTGAATCTTGTAGATCAAAGGATGCACATCATACCAAATGCGAATCTCCCCCTCCCGATCGAGACATCGATACTCTAGAATGCAGCGACGTTGCAGCAGACTGCGATGCTCGTTGTCGTTCGGAATTTCCCGGCGGCGATAGCTAACCAGAGCCAGCCGCTCCCACTCTGGCTCCTCCACAGCCCGGTGATACACGGCTCGCAGTTCCGTAATCGCTCGTTGCACCGATTTCGCTGAGATTGGGAATTGATCCGTCCGGTTGATTGAGTCCTGCATCATCTGCATCAACTCCCGAATATGACCCCCACAAGCAATGCACAGCCGTTCTAGGGTTTCGCGACTGTCAAACACCTGAGTATCGAGATCCAAATCTGGGGCATAGGTTTGCACCCGCCGTTGAATCGCTTCTCGCAACTTTGCTAATCCTGTTGGGTAAACGCTGCCGTTCTGCTCCTGCACCATCACCATCGGCAACACCTGAGTTGTGCCGTAGATCGTCTGCACCTCATTTGCCCAACGAGAATAAACCAGAGCGATCGGCACCGTGTAGATCATGTGGCAATCCAGCCCCTTCAATTGCTCACTGCGATCGAGAAAAATCTCCTCATGATTGCTGCGCCCATTGTCCTGAAAGTCGATCGGAATCCGATCCAGGTTATCTACAATCATCGCCAGCTTAGTTTTGCCGTTGGGGAGATGCTGACGGGCATCGGCAATAAACTCGTTCAGGGCAGTCAGCAGCGTAATGGTGTGCGGATTCACCTTCTCTCGAATCTTGGCACGCTGAGTGGGTTCGGCACGAATACTAGCCGTGAGTTTGGTAAACATCGCCAGAGATTGCTCCAGGCTGATTTTATCCAGGGAAACGTCCATCAGCGCCAGGTCTTTGAGTTCTTGCCCCCGATCGCGCAGCCAGTTTTGAATGGGAGCGACATTGGCAGAACGAATGTCTTTCAAAAAACGCCGAGTACACGCCAGCAAGATATCAATATATTCCACGTTTTGCGGATCGATATCTTCTTCATCTGCCTCAAAATAGACCACAAAGAAGCCGTGATCCTCCAGGCTTTTTTGCAATCGCCGCAGTTCTGTAGACTTGCCACTGCCCCGATGCCCGGTATAAAGCTGATAGGTACTCTGATCCGAGTTGCGAATCCGCTTGCCCACATCACTCTCAATGTTTTCATCACCCCGCACCTCCCGACAATCTACATACTGCGGGTCACCCGCTGGCAACGGACGGGACGGGTCAAACGAGTTGTAGATTCTGGGTAAGAGATCGCTCATGGTGAATTTATCTCATGCTGGAATTTATTGTAAACCAAGGGGAAAGGGAAGCATCCGTGCGATCGTCCGCTCAAATGGGCACTCTCAAAGGAACATTCCCACAGGAACTTTTACCCAATGCCATACCAAAACATCTCCGCCAAGCTCTCGTCCACCGATCTTGACGAAATCAAAGCTGCCCTGAGCACGATCGAAGCCAAACTGCCCTTCCTGATTCATCTCACCGCCGAAGAACGCCGCAAGCTATTCAAAATGGGCAACAAAAGCCTCTCCTTTGTCAGCAATAGTCTCACGGCTGCCCAGTCCAACCCCGACATTCTTCCAGCCAGTTTTGCCCTAGACGAATTCGCCCTTGACTACCAGCTTGCCGCCTCCCTCACCGAGGTACACCTGAGACTGCAACAACTCACCGAAAAGGTAGACGACACTCTAATGGCGGTCAGCAGTGAAGCTATGAACAGCAGCCTGACCGTCTATGACTATGTGAAAACCGCTGCCAAAAAGACTCCTGGACTGAAGGCAATTTCCGAGCAGTTGGGCGAACGCTTCAAAACCCTCCGTCAAAAAGTCTCCAAAGAATCATCTGCATCCTGACTGCCGTATTTCCTCGCTGACCAGCCAGCAGAACTCATTAGCGAGGTCTATATCTTCTCTCACGAGTCTTTTGCATCTCTCTCACGAGTTTTTGCACCTCAGCGACGAGTCTTTGTAACTCGCTCACGAGTCTTTGCAACTCGCTCACACGTCTTTGCACTTCATCAATGAGTCTTCGATCGTCTCCCGTGAGTCTCTACGCCTCTCTTACAAGTCTTTGAATTTCTCTTACGAGTCTCTGTGAGTGTCCCGCGAGGTGAAACTTTAGAAAGAAGGACTTAAAGAAGTCACACATGGCGTTAGTGGGTTTCGCACAGTTAGCCCCGTAGCGAAGGCTCTGCAAAACAATATTGGGTGTTGCTGAATCCGAGTATGAATCGATGAATTCTCCCTCACCCTAGCCTTTTCCCTAAAAGCTACCGTGTACACACAAGTCTTTCGCTCAGTCATCGCTGAGACTCTCGCCCCCTAAATCCCCCATTCTGGGGGACTTTGAGATCAAACGAGGTTTTAGAGGTCAAGCCATTTATCTCGTTCAAAGTCCCCCAATTTTGGGGGATTTAGGGGGCTTAAGCCGACTCAAACGAAGCGACGAGGACTTGTACATACACGGTAGCCCTAAAGGAGAGGGAACAAGAATTCTAGCTCCCTTCTCCCGCGGGAGAAGGGTTGGCGAGGGCTTCGCCCCACTTCGTGAGGAGAGCAATTCATATCTGCATTCGCCAACGTCAATATTTAATCCGGGGGAGTTAAACTATGACTGAGATCAGAACTGCTTCAAGAACCGCAAATCGCTGCTATACAACCGACGAATATCGTCGATCTGGTGCATCACCATCGCCAAGCGCTCCACCCCAAACCCCGCCGCAAATCCGGTATACACTTCAGGGTCATAGCCCACCGCTTTGAGCACATTGGGATCGACCATTCCACAGCCTAGAATCTCCAACCAGCGACCCTTCCATTGCACATCGACCTCCGCAGACGGCTCTGTGAATGGGAAGAAACTGGGACGAAAGCGAATCGGCAAATCGCCAAACATTTCTTGTAAGAACACTTTGATCGTGCCTTTGAGATCGGTGAAAGTTAAACCTTCGTCGATCGCCAAAATTTCGATCTGATTAAACACGGCGGAGTGAGTTGCATCCACCGTATCGCGACGATAGACCCGACCGGGCACCGCAATCCGAATCGGCGGATCGTTGTTCTCCATGTAGCGGATTTGCACCGTTGAAGTATGGGTTCTCAACAGGTTGCCATCGGGTAAATAAAGCGTATCCTGCATATCTCGCGCCGGATGGTCGGGCAAGAAATTCAGCGCCTCGAAGTTATAGTAATCGGTCTCCATTTCAGGACCTTCAGCAACGGTGTACCCCATGCCGACGAAGATATCGAGCACCTGATCGATCGTGCCATTGAGCGGATGCACTCGACCTTGAGGACGAAACACTCCCGGCATCGTCACGTCGATCGTTTCTGCCTCTAATCGCGCTTGAATCTGAGCCGCTTGTAGAGCGGTGCGCGTCCGATCGAGGTCGCCCTGAATCGCTTCTTTGACCTCATTAGCACGGGCACCGACGCGGGGACGCTCGGCAGGGTCGAGTTTGCCCATGCCGCCCAGCACTTGCGGAATCGGTCCTTTTTTGCCGAGATACTTGACGCGAAGTTGCTCTAGTTGGTCAAGCGTTTCGGTCGCAGCAATGGCGGCTTGGGCTTCTTGCCGGATTGCATCTAGCTGAGATTCAAGTTCGATCGTCTGAGCAGTCATACTAAGAAAGGATAGAGGGACGCAATACGGCGTAAAGTCGATTTGTTTTATTAGTTTAATGGATTCGATGAAACTCCTGATCAGCAACGACGATGGTGTTTATGCTTTGGGCATTCGGGTTTTGGCAAACACCCTGGCAACCGCGGGACATGACGTGACGGTGGTGTGCCCCGATCGTGAGCGCTCTGCTACTGGGCACGGGCTTACCCTCCATCAACCGATTCGAGCCGACGTGATTGAGGCGATTTTTCACCCCTCGATCAAAGCCTGGGCGTGTTCAGGAACGCCCTCAGACTGCGTGAAGCTGGCTCTCTGGGCGCTGTTAGACAGTCCTCCTGATTTTGTGCTGTCGGGCATCAATCATGGCGCAAACCTGGGCACCGATGTCCTTTATTCGGGAACCGTTTCAGCCGCGATGGAAGGCGTGCTTGAGGGAATTCCTAGCATTGCGTTTAGTTTGACAAGCCATAAGTCTCATGACTTTCAACCAGCGGCAGACTTTGCGTGTTCTTTGGTTCAACAGCTAAAAGAGCAGCCGTTGCCGTTGACGTTGCTGAATGTGAATGTTCCGGCAATCGCGGCTTCTGAAATCAAGGGAGCGATCGTCACGCGTCAAGGGATTCGTCGCTATGTTGATGTGTTTGAGAAACGAGCCGATCCGAGAGGCAAAACGTATTATTGGCTGGCAGGCGAATTGCTTGAAGATGTAGAAGATCCCGGTGTGCCAGATGAGGTTCCGACTGATGTGCAGGCAAATCGAGACCACTACATTACGATTACGCCGCTTCACTACAATCTCACCTCACCGTCGGGTCTAAAGGTGATGCAGCAATGGGCACAAGGATTTCCTCAAATCAAGTCAACAGATTGAAGCAGATTTCATCGCGTTCAGATCCCCGAATCTTTTGAGACTTGGGGATTGTAGTTCGGTGCATCATCTCTGATGAAGATTTGTAATCTGTGCCAATCTCGAAAGAGTCAACGCTCCGCAATTTTTATGAGGTGAGTGTCAGATATGCTGTGCTTCTAACTTAGAGAATTAACACGATATGTTTGCCAGAGTTCGTCGGCTTTTGAATCGATTTTTTAACCGATCGCGCACTATTAACAACGAACCTCTCAACAAAGTGAGCCTAATTGTTCTCATTTTGGTTGACTTGTTCATCTTATTTAATGTCTTTTCAGGACTCAACGATATTAGCGGATGGCATCTCGCCCCAGCGCAAGCCTATCCTTGTTACTCTGACTGGAAAAATTATCAGACTGAAACCAAAAAAGATAAAGAATACGACGTAATCAATAACGCTTTCACGTCTTCTCCCAACCCATCTAGTTTTCGACAAAGCTATCAGCAGACTGAAGTTGGACATTTAGGCAACGTTTCTGAAACCTGTTTGAAGTATGCAGATTATCAAGACAAAATCAAAACTTCCGAAAATCAAAAGACGGTCAATCTGATTGATCAAAAAGAAAATAAAGTTAGCTCGATCGAGTCAAATAACCGCAAAATTCGCGCTCAATATGACTCAACGCTGTTAGAAAAGCTTGCGGGTCAGGCTCCTGGACAGTCGATCAATCAAGTCGCGGCTGAGAAAGCGAAACAGGAGCTAGACCAAAACAATCGCACGATTTCCACGCTTAAAACAGAAACGTCTGCCCTTAAAACTCAACTGATTGCCAAGCCAGAGAGCGCTAGTTTTATCGCTTTTTTGAACGATCGTCAAAGTTTTGGAGATGTTGAAAAAGGCTATCAGCAAGCTTCTTTTTGGTATCCCAGCCTTCAGTTTGCGTTTCAGGCTCTCTTCTTGTTGCCGCTCATTGCTGTTGCTTGGTTTGTCTATCGATTTGCTCACCGCAAAGGCTATGGACTCATCGCGTTGATTAGCTGGCATTTGCTAGTGATCTTTTTTATTCCACTGATTTTCAAAGTCTTTGAATTTTTGCAAGTCGGCGCACTGTTTGAATTCTTGTTCAGCATCATCAGCACCCTATTTGGTGGGCTACTGTTTCTGATTAACTATGTTTATATCCTACTGATTCCACTTGTTGGATTTGGGATTATCAAGTTTTTTCAAAAGTTTGCGTTCAATCCTAAAAATCAGGCGGCAACTAGAGTTCAAAAATCAGAGTGTCTGCAATGTGCCAGAAAAATCCGCCAGCAAGATTCTCACTGTCCTCACTGTGGCTATGCTCAATACGCCGAGTGTCTCAACTGTCATGATTTGACTTACAAAAACTTACCTTACTGTAAGCAATGCGGACAGTCTCAAAATCTCACCTAGTCGTTCTATTTCTCAAAAATCACCGATCGCACCCATACAATTCTAAAATGGGTAGCGGTTGTAGTAGGACATCACTGTGGCGTTTAAAGTTGGTTTACTTGGCTTGGGAACCGTTGGCACCGGAACCGTTGAGATTTTGCGTGACCCGGCTCAACGGCATCCCTTGCTGCAAGAGCTAGTCATTCATAAAATAGGAGTCCGATCGCTCGACAAAGCTCGATCGCTAAACCTATCCCCAGACCTGCTCACCACCGATTTAGACGCGATCGTCACTGACCCCGAAATCGATATCATCGTCGAAGTTATAGGCGGCTTAGAACCTGCCCGATCGCTGATTCTTAAAGCGATCGCCCACAAGAAACACGTCGTGACTGCGAACAAGGCGGCGATCGCGCGGTTTGGTGACGAAATCTTCACAGCAGCCTCAGAAGCGGGAGTCTACGTCTTACTAGAAGCCGCCGTTGGAGGCGGAATTCCTGTGATTGAGCCGCTTAAACAATCGCTGTGCGCCAATCGCATCAATACCGTCATAGGCATCGTGAACGGCACGACAAATTACATTCTGACTCGAATGCAAACAGAGGGCGGCGACTTTGGCGAGATTTTGGCAGACGCTCAACAGCTTGGTTATGCCGAAGCCGATCCGACAGCGGATGTCGATGGGTTAGATGCCGCCGATAAGATTGCAATTCTCGCGTCCTTGGCATTTAGTGGACGCATCAAACTTTCGGAAGTCTACTGTGAGGGCATTCGGCAGGTTGGCGCGGCAGAGATTGCCTATGCAGAAAAGCTGGGATTTGTGATTAAGCTATTGGCGATCGCCAAACGCGAATCCGACGAGCAATTGCAGGTAAGAGTGCATCCGACTCTCGTTCCTAAAGCTCATCCTCTCGCGAATGTGAATGATGTCTACAACGCGATTCTGATTGAGGGAGATCCGATCGGGCAGGTGATGTTTTTTGGGCGCGGTGCGGGTGCAGGTCCAACTGCCAGCGCGGTGGTTTCAGATATTCTCAATATCGCGGCGATTTTGAAAGTCGGACGTGGGCAGATCACTCAAGCGGATGTCCCACCGATACTCGATCCCTTGTTAGCGTGTTCGCATCAGCATTACTGCACGATCGCGCCGATGTCAGAGCTTGTAACCCGATTTTATGCCCGATTCCTCACACAAGATTATCCTGGTGTGATCGGCAAACTGGGCACTTGTTTTGGCGATCACGAGGTCAGCCTAGAGTCTGTCGTGCAAGCCGGACTCCGTGACGGACTCGCTGAAATTGTGGTCGTCACTCACGATGTCCGAGAAGGCAATTTCCGCGAAGCGCTGGATGAGATTCAACGCATGACCACGGTTGCAAAAGTTGCCAGTGTGCTGCGAGTTTTGTGATTGCTACAATGGGAAGAAAGAGAGACATTCAGCAGATAGAAGCGATCGCTCAAGAATTTAAAATGACGCAAGAAGAACGAAGGGACTTCGGAGACTTCTTAGAGATGGAAAAAATCAATGGACAAGGCGGCACAAAAAATGATCGGGTTGACTTTACTTACGAAGAACTAAGACAAAAAGCGCGTGAGTTTCTAAGCTTAAGTTGAGATGTGACTGTAAACCTATGACCACAGATTCAGCCCAGAAAACGTTGACTACCTCTGATCTAAGAATCGTTCACACAATTGTCGATCGACTATTAGGTAAAACTTGTTGGCAAGCAAGGTTCAGCTATGGCGACGAACTCACCCTCCATTTTGGCGATCGGGTGTCCTATGCTCAATCTTCTATGGCTAATTTGGAAAAAGGAAGTTGGATTTTAGGAACACGCGGAACGAATTGGCAGTTAAGCCGTGCATCTCACTGCATCGTAAATTCTGATGCAACCCCTGAAACCATGCGGGAGAATGTTCGTCAAATTGAGGGGCTTGCACTAACGGCATTAGATATCAACTATCCAAGCCTTGGGCTAATCTTGACTTTTGAGGAGCAACTTCAATTGAGCGTACTACCGTGTCTAGCTGATGATGAATATGAACTACCCTATTGGGAGCTATTTACACCTGAACACTACGTTTTAAAGGTGGGATCAAGATTAACTTGGTCATACACTAGGGCAACTACATCTAAAACTTAACTTTGGCTTTTGAGTCTAACGTACTAACGACTAAATTGAGCGGCAGCGAGTAGACTAAAACGTAGATGAAGAGGCTCTTAACTGCCGCTCCAATGACTTGTTAGACCGCGACAATAAGTGCGTGCATATCTCGGCAATATGACTTGTAATCAGACCAATCAAGGAGTGCCGTGATATTGCTTGAAAAGTTAATTAACGTTTCGTTTTCCAAATCAAAGGCAGGATCTTTAAAGGTAGATGCCGTATCACAATGATTGGATGCAAGAAGATTAAACACAGTTGCGTTCAACCCATGCAGCTTTTCATCTTCCATATGATTGGATTGGTTGCGACCAGCATAAATTATTAAACCAATGGGTATGCTGCGAATCTTACGCCCTATACAAAACTTAGCGGGTTTCGTTTTAGGTTTCAGTAGTGAATGTAGGTCTTTAGGTAGATTGTCAGGTATTTCTTGATTTTCGGAAAACCATTGGATTCCCATGTACGCAATCTGAAGTAGGGAGCCACATAGCGTGGCAAGGGCGAAACTCTCTGCTGAGAATTCTCTTTGCGCTTTCAGCGATAACTTGATAGCCTCTTCGTTATTCGCTGCCCAGCTATCAAAAGCTTGTTTTCGTGTTTCTGAACCATCAAAACTACCGCTGAAAGTCGGCTTTGGAGCATCACGTAAGATTTCAATATATGAACTAATTCCATCAAAAATCCTACTGGCTGCGCTTTCTGTTCGTTTGAGATATTCCTCTGCTGAATTGATCATCGGAAATCAAACCCATTCTGCTTACTGAACTTCAGAGCATAAGTGCTGCCGAGCATTAGTGTATATCACATTGATGTTATTCCCGTTGCTGTAATCTTTTATTTTCTTTGCAACTGCTTGCTTAAATCCCATTTCGTACATTTCTGCACATGCACCATACCCAGCTACAAGAAGGTTGGCATTAACTTTCTGCGGATCTACATCTTGGGCATCAAATCCTTGCTTCTCAAGGGCGGCAATATAGTTCTTGGGTTTGGGACTGGTGGAAATTTTAATACCATTCAAACAGTTGTATGAGTTTGAAAGAGCATAAACTGTTGCAAGGTTGAGCGAAAGCTCATCTACTACTTTTGCTGCTGAAGGTTCTGCAACAAGAAGCTGTAACTGACCAGCGATCGAGTTAAAAATTTGTGCTTCGCTAGATGCACTGGCTTTTAGCTGGCAATATTTGTCTGCCATTTCCAAGACATCTTGGTTTGTTTTTGGAGATCGCTTCTTTTGCGGAAAGACTTCGTAGAATTCGGAAATCATTTTTGCTTGAGCTTGATGCTTTGGATTGCGATCAGCCATCAGTTGACCAAAAGGAGTCCAGTCTTCACGCTTCATTGTTACGGGGTCATACACCTGGATGATATTTCCACAACCCCGAAAGAAGAAGATTCCTCCAAAAATCAGTACAAAACCCAGAACGCCCCCAATGTTATCTCGCCACATAACTCTAGCCAGCTTTTTTAATTCCAAATCTAACTTCACTGTCTCGTACTGGTAATCCGGAACACCATCCTTAATCTCAATGACAATCCCGAACTACTGCCCTAACCAGCGAATTAGCGGTCTAACGTTCGCGCTCACCGGATGCAGTTGACCTTTGCAAATCAACCAACCAAATTTCAGCATTCCGGTGCAGCGCAATTGTTAGGCTCATTTATTGCAATTTGAACAACTAGGATATTACCCACGTAACTAGCCATTAGATATGCGCTTAACTATTAGTAGCCATGAAGCAATAAATAATTTGCCAAATACTCCATGATAAAAAATGATAGAAGACCTAGAAAGAGTCCGATTACAGGCGAGGTAAAGAATCCCAAAATACCAAGAAAAACAGACACAACGAAACCAAGAGGACGGAGAGGCCAAGCAACCTTAGCTCGTCGCACTGCTGAATTAATTTTTCTGGATGCCTTTATATGTTCTTGAGTCGAATCCCAAGTCTCCCATCGCTGTAAGGCCATCATTTTTGCGCCCTTTGAACCGTTATAGACCAAATCTTTCTCTTGCCAAACTGCTAGAAATAGACCCCATTTTTCAACTTTAACCGGATCGAAATAGTCGTACTTGAACCCTGGCTCTCTGACAACAACATAAACTTCCTTACCTACCCAAATTGATGGCAGCCTTGCACGGAACTCCCCTGACTCATCGGAATACCCCTGTAAAAGTATAGGACCACCTTGCCGTTCAATCAGAGCAACTGATGTTCCATTTGGCCACATGCCAGCTAAAAATACAGGAACTGCACTGAAGTTTCCGAGCATAAGGTTTCTGTGGTCAGCAGTGATGCATTACCAAAGGCAAATGAGGTTTGAGCTTCTATATAATATGCCTAACTTCTTTTTAGAGAGAAAGTTTCCGCATATTACGCCAAAACGGGCGAATAGGTAGATGATTTCCGCATAACACTCCAAATCAGGTAGATATGCAGAATTTTTCTGCATAGTACGCTCATTTGGATGGATATGCGGAAAGATTCTGTATATTTGTAGATTCAGCGCAGATGTCAGCGCACAGGTTTCTGCACCGGAGGGGTTCGCCCTAGCATTGTCTGTGATTTGGTCAATTTTTGATGCGATCGCCCCAACTCAAACACAAATAGCAAGGCGATCGACCACTAAGCAATCAGTCTCCTGTAACAATCTTCGGCACTCTGAAGAATTCACCTTCTCGATCGGGCGCACCATCCAAAATATCTTCACGAGGAAAAGGGTGCTGACGATCGACACGCACCACGTTGCTAACCTCGATCGCGCGGGTCGTCGGCTTGACATCTGTGACATCCAACTCACTCAGCAGTTCAAAATAATCCAAAATGCTGCTGAGTTGAGTGGTGAAGGTTGCCTCTTCGTCAGGCGTTAGCTGTAGCCGAGCGAGATGGGCAACTTTTTGAACTTGGGCACGATCGAGCATGAGATTTAATAGTGAATTGGAAAAGACAAAGACCGTTGAGTTTTGAATTCAGAAAATCGATCGTCTAAATTCAAAACTCATCCGGTTTAGAAATAAACATCCATCGTCGATCGCCCGGTGGTTTTGAGCCAGTTTTGAGCTTCGATGTAGTTGTTAGGAGCCAGATTGATGGCGCGTTTCCAGTAGTCAGCAGCTTTTTCAAACAGGACTTCTGCTTCTTCGTCTCTGCCTTCGTCTTTGGCTTTCTCGCCAAGATAGTGAGCAATTACGGCAATATTATTGACAGCCTGAGGCAAGCGAGGATTAAGCTCGATCGCCTGATAATAATATTCCAGTGCTTTTTCGTGTTCGCCATTGCTAGCGTGAATTAAGCCAATGTTGTAGAGAATGTAGCTGCGGTCGTTTTCGTCATCTTCGAGCGTCAGCGCTTCATGATAGTTGTCCAACGCCTCAGCATATTCGCCATCTGCTTGGGCAGACATCCCATCTCGATAATAGGCAAAGGCTTCTTTTTCACGTTTGCTCGCCGGAAAGACCTTCAAAATGAGATCTGCCATTACCGTGAAGCTTTTGTCAATGAAGTTGTCGTTGCGTTGAGTTCTAGGCATATGGCGCTTAGTAAAGGATTGAAACGGCTAGGTCGTGCAGCTTTCAGACACCTATTGTAGTTTAGCGCCTGAGCAGATTTTGAAGTTTGAAGATTGAAGTTTAAATTGGCTCCCCAAATTCCTGGTTTCGCTTTCTTATACTAGAGAGAGACACCTCTTGAAGGGGAACTGCATGGACTCTAATCTGACTCCCGATCCCGCCATTGTCAAAGCCGTTGAGCGACTCGATTATCGGGTCACTGTGGGCGATGTCGCCTCTCAGGCAGGGCTGGATGTAAATCTCGCAGAGCGAGGGCTGCTCGTGCTTGCCTCTGCCGTAGACGGACAGCTTCAGGTTGCAGAGTCGGGCGAAGTCGTCTACCTGTTTCCTAAAGATGTTCAAGGCGTTCTGCAAAACAAATTTTTTCAGCTACGACTCAGAGAATGGCTGGGCAAAGTTTGGCGCGTGCTGTTCTATCTGATTCGCATTTCGTTTGGCATTGTGTTGATGCTGCTGATTGCACTGGCGATCGTGGCGGTCATTCTCCTCGTTCTTGCCATGAACTCCAGTCGCGACGATCGCAACAATAGTGGCGGAATTGGCATTCCCAACATGGGCTTTCCTAACCTGTTTTGGATTTTCTATCCCAATTATTACGATCGCTACGATCGTCCGTCTCTCCGCAATCGCAATCAGAGCGGAAGCACGAGCGATATCAACTTTCTAGAAGCGGTCTTCTCATTCTTATTTGGCGATGGCAACCCCAATGCAGAATTAGAAGAACGGCGATGGCAGTCGATCGCGACGGTGATTCGCAACAACCGAGGCGCGGTGATTGCCGAGCAAATTTCGCCCTTTTTAGATGAAGTCGGCACAGGCTACGACCAAGAATATGAGCAATATATGGTGCCTGTGTTAGCGCGATTTAACGGGCGACCCGAAGTGAGTCCAGAGGGGCAAATGGTCTATCACTTTCCCGATTTGCAAACAACGGTGACTGAATCGCGACGCAAATCTATCTCTGATTATCTCCAAGAATATCGCTATGTCTTTAGTCGCGCTAGCCGTGGGCAGGTCATTGCAGCCTCTTCACTGGGAGCGTTTCTCTTGGCGTTGGCGATCGTGCTGAATGTCTCCCTCGCAGGCGGAGTTACGCTCGTTGGCACAGCGGCTACGTTTGTGAAAACGATCGCGATTCTCTCTCTGGGCTACAGCGTTGCCTATCTCTCAATTCCGGTCATCCGCAACAGTTGGATCGGGTGGCGAAACCGCAAAATTAGCGATCGCAATGCAGAACGCCAACAGCGATCGCTGCTGTTGAAGAGAGCCGATCCAACCATTCAGCAAAAACTCTCCTATGCCCAACAGTTTGCTGCCGAGACGGTAATCCGCAACGACGATCTGATCTACACGACCGAACGCGATTTGATCGACCAAGAGAGCGATCGGGCTTCTCAACTTGATGCTGAGTGGCAAAAACGACTGGAAAAGAGAGATTTAGAATGAATGATCGGCTTCATTTCCAATCACTCAATCAAAACTCATTCTTTTCCTCCAAAATGCAGATATCAAGCTGGACAGTCGCGTTTAGACTAACAGCCATCCAAACAACAAATACACTCGTCTATTCATGTCAGACCAACCTAGACTAGAAGCACAAGCCCTCTCACAAGCCATTAAATTAGGGCTATCGAGTCAACTAGATGATGCTGAAACTATAGAGGTATATGTCGAAACTGATCTGCTGAAAGTAGTTCAGGGAAAAGTAGACTCTATTTCAGTAGAAGGACAGGGTTTGACGATTCAAGAAGACATTCGTTTAGAATCGATCGAAGTCCAAACAAATCAGGTTTCAATCAATCCTTTAATGGCACTTTTAGGAGACATTAAATTAGATCAACCTGTTGATACTACTGCCCGGATTGTTCTCACTGAATCTGACATCAATCACGCACTAAATTCAGCTTATGTAAAAGATAGACTGCCTCCTCTAGACCTTGACGTTGAAGGGAGGAAAGTCACGATCGTAGTAAAGTTTCCCCTAGAGATTCGTTTGTCAGATGTCGGAAAAATTCACTTTAGTGGAACGATCGCGTTGAACGAAGCGGACAAAACTCGCTCAGTTGGCTTTGCTGCTGTCGCGTGTCCCCGCACAGACACTCAGCCGATTTTGCTCGAAACCTTCTGCTGTGTTCCTGGACAGGGCGTTTCGATTCCCTTGATAATTGCTCTAATGAGCAAGCTTCAAGAAATCGTGCGTCAACCATATTTTGCCCTCGAAGGAATCATCTTACGCATTAAAACAATGGAAGTCGAGCCAGGAAGCTTAACCATGCAAGCCGAAATCCGAGCAAACCAAATTCCTTCTCTCTGACTTTGCACAGGGCGATTCTTTGCCTGCGTTTTTCTTCAAACTGAGCTTATAAATTTTCTTTGCATTTGTGGTGATCGGCTTCTCCTCCTGGGAATCTTAACAAAGTCACTTTAAGTTAAGATAAACTCAGGCGATGAGCCAAACTTCAGACGTTGAGATGACCTTCTTCTTTCAGAAGGGACTGTATCTAAACAAAACGAAAGCTTACGAGACTGCCGTTCACAGCTATGAAGCTGCACTCACTCTAAATCCTGACTACTCTGATGCTTGGTATAACCGGGGCAACGCTCTCTATCATCTTAAAAAATATGAAGAAGCGATCGACAGCTATGACCAAGCTCTCGACCATCAGCCAGGATTTGCAGAAGCGTGGAACAACCGAGGCAATGCCTTAGACGAGCTGCTCTGCTACGACGATGCGATTCGCAGCTATGACCAGGCAATCAAGTTTAAGCCAAACTACTATTGGGCATGGTATAACCGGGGCATCTCGTTGAAAAACCTGGGGCGCTATCAGCAAGCCGTCGATAGCTACGATCGCGCCATTGAGTTTAAGCCTGACTATCATTGGGCGTGGTATAGCCGAGGGTTAGCCCTTCGCAAACTGGGCAAGCTCGAACAAGTGATCGCCAGCTATGACAAAGCGATAGAGTTTAAGCCCGATTTTGAAGAGTCGTGGACAAATCGAGGCAATGCCTTTTATCATCTGGGGCAGCACGATGCGGCGATCGCCAGCTACGACAAAGCTTTAGAACTGAAGCCAAACACTCCGACTCTTTGGTATAACAAAGCCTGCTGCTATGCTATTCAGGGCGAATTTGATCTGGCATTTGAGCATTTAGAGCGAGCGATCGAGCTAAACCCTGACGAATATCGTGAAATTGCCCAGACGAACGGCGACTTTGACGAACTCCGGCAAGATGAGCGCTTTTTGTCGCTGCTAACGGCTCGATATCCTGGAGAGGTATGACAACCCTGTGGAGGCGTTCCGGTAGAACGTCTCCCCGCCATCGGGTAATCGCCTCATCTATCGCATTCGCCCACAAATTTGAAGTTTCTAATCTATTGGCTTAACCACGCGATCGATTGACGAATCCAAGCTTCAGCATCGTCTGTTTTAGAGAGAGTGGTGCTCTGCCCAACGGCTTGAAGTGCCTGAGTAATCTCTTGATCGGTATAGCCCAACGCCAATAGAGTCATCTCGACATCTTCGAGAATATTGGTGGCAGGTCCGGCTCCGGGAGCGATCGCGATGCCCGACTGCTGCCGCCACTCGGCAAGTTTAGTTTTTAACTCTAGAGCAATGCGTTCGGCGGTTTTGCTGCCCACGCCGGGAGTTCGAGAAAGTAGACGAGTGTTGCCTGCCACGATCGCCTGAACGAGATCTTGCAGTCCGAGTGTATCAAGTAATGCCAACGCAAGTTGGGGACCAATGCCGCTGACGCTGACGAGTTGCCGAAACAGATCGCGTTCGGCAGACGAGCTAAAGCCAAATAGCGTCACCTGATCTTCTCGCACGTTGAGATGGGTAAAGATTTGAGCATCTTCACCGACTTCGGGGAGCTGTTGCAGCAGTCGGGGCACAATTTGCAGGTCATAGCCGATTTGATTGACCTCAAGGGTGAGGGTGACGTGCTTGCTGCTTTTTTGAATGCCTGCGATCGTTCCTTTGAGATAGCCAATCATAAAGAAGGGTGAGTGAAGTGGGACGAGAGGAGTTACCCTTCATCTTTTATTATAGAAAGCCGAAATGCTGTAAGCCTTCAAGGATTCCAGCGGCGCAGTGAGCTTTGGCAAGATGGCGATCGTCGCTCTGATTTTTGTGATGCCACTGCACTAATTCTGGTTGAGCGTTGCCCATAATCACGCCCAATGTTTTTTGTTCAAACAGTGCAATATCGTTGCCCGAATCGCCACACGCGATCGTGCGATCGGGTTCAAAGTTCAATACTTGCCGAATATAGGCGAGGGCGTTTCCTTTATTAGCTCGGCTTGACAGAATATCGAGATCTTGATTGCTGCTGTAGATCAGTTGCGCGTCAACGCCTTGATTCTTAATTTTGGCTTCGAGTTCCGGCAAAATATGTGCGTCTTCTGCATTCAGCAAAAAGCTGACTTTAAGGGTGCGTTGCTCAGACTTTGGCTGCGGCACAAGCTGAGGAAATTGCTGAGTAATGGCAACGATCGCGTCTCGATTCCAACCTGCTGACGATTGCTCTATCCAGCTTTGATCCAAAATGTTTCCTGGATAATAAATCTCAGTCCCGACGGCGGTGATCAACACGTCTGGCTCTAGTAAGGTCACTTCGCTAGATAGTTGCTGATAAGACGTAAGCGATCGCCCCGTCGAATAAACCAGTTTTACGCCATTGACTTGACGACATTGAGTTAAGCGTTGATTGAGAATGGCAAGGGCACGATCGTCACCGACTAACGTATTGTCTAAATCGGTCACTAACAGAAACTGGGTCACAGCAATTCACAAACTCACCGCTTTTGAGTGTAGCTTGGCTTTATCCATTTTTTGAAAGCCCGCGTTTGAGAGGATTACAGGTTTTAGATCGGTGAGGGTTTGACGATCGGTGGTTCACCGGACTTTGAGAAAAGTTCGGCAGCCTAAGTACGTCTGTTTTAAATGAGCCACACCCCAAAAATTCAGTTATTTTGATAAAAATAGTTGATATTTTATTGCTTAAGTTAATAAATTAATGCCAAACGTTGAAAAAATATCCCTGATCAAGTACGGGATTTTTTAATTAAGTAATACTTATGCAAAATCAAGTACGGGATTTTTAAATCAAGTAATGCTTATGCAAAATCAAGTACGGGAATAATTTGCCAGGATTTCTAATCTTACAGACGAGTAATTTCTGTTGCAATAGAGATCGAGTGGCGCGATCGAGACAATATTTCGAGTGGGATCTCTACCGAAGTTGATTGCACTACATTACTTCACTAGTTGAATCTTAATAAGAAGGGGACGAGACTGACAAAAGCGGCTGCTTAACGCAATTCACATCGCCTCTTCGACTATCTGCGTCGTGGATTGTCTGCTGACTTGGAATTGCAAGCGTATTGCCAATGCTCAAATCAAGGGAAACTCAGTCTCGATTTTGGCTGCGTGCTACCGATCCTTTGTACACCCAACGAACTAATGGGAGATTAGATCATGTGGACAGATGATATTGTCGAAGAGATCCATCGAATCCGTGAGGAGTATGCGAAGTCCTTCGACTATGATCTGGACGTGATATTTGCAGATCTACGCAAGAAGGAAGCAGAAAGCGGCAGAGAAGTCGTAAACTTGTCGCGAAAGCCCGGTTCAACAACACGTTGGAGTGGGAGGGCGAGAAGTCTTGGTGGTGATGCAAAGGATACTTAAATACAGCTTTTCAATAAATGGATAAAGTTGAGTTTAGCGATCGGCGCGAATAAAGTCTTCTAAATCTTTGGGAGTGTTGCAGTTAAATAAAACGTCTCGGTTTTCTAGCCGCAATTCTTGAACAGACTGCTTGGCTAACCAGGATTGAAACGATCGTCCTCCCTGAGCAATAAAACTCTGTAATTCAAATAAACAGGTGCGGCGATAAAATCCGCAGAGAGGTTCCCAACCTTTTTGACCGTAGGGCAACAGCGCGATCTTGTCAGGTGCAATTGTTTCTAACCCAATAATCCAGGACTGCAAATCTTCACCCCGCAATCGAGGCAAATCACACGCCAACAGCAGCACCCAATCAGTTTGAATGTGCGTTAATCCTTGAGCAAAACCCACTAAAGGTCCTTGTTGAGGATCTGCGATTAGATGGCAATTAGGAGGCAGAATTGCACGATAGCGATCGCTCCAGCCCGTCACCACATAAACCTGATGAGTACAGTGCAGTGCCACATCACACACTCGTCTCAGCAAAGGAACGTCGGAAATCTCGATCAGCGCTTTATCGTAACCCATGCGAGAACTTCGTCCGCCAGCCAGCACGATCGCGCTCAGAGAAATAGTAGAAACTTTGGGCGTTGAATTCATCGGTTAGCGATCGAGTTCGATCAATTTGTGTTTAGACGACACCCCAGACTTAATCGTGATATGACACTTGGGAAGATTGAAGCGATCGGACAGCAGTTTGATGAGTTCTTGATTAGCTTTACCATCGACAGGCGGCGATTTTAAGTGAATGAGAAAGCTGCCATCGTCCTGCTGTTCAATCTTCTGCTGTTTAGAGTTTGGCTTTACCTTAATCTTGAAAATTTCCACCCGTTTAAACCTGCAAACCTCTCTTTCTCTAGACTTTACGGCAATTGGTGACTGTTTATGCAATTGTTAGCCTGCTCCGATTGATGGGGAAGCTAAATACAGATACGAAGGCTGACTCACCCATTGAAGGCGATAACTTATGATTAAAATCATCGTGACTGGAATATTATCTGTGGCTACGGCTTGTTTGCCGACATTGGTGAGGTGGATTCAAGCATGGTAGGGTCTAGCGAAGCATATGCTGCGGGAGCAGGACTTGGCATGATTGCTATTTTCATCATTTGGGAAATTGTTGTCGTGCCAGTATCTCTCCTCGGATTGCTCTTCAAGAGAAGCTAATTGCGTCAGTATTGCTCAATGCTTAAATTTCTCAGCAGTGTGAATTGCTGAGGTGTTGTGCTATGCGCTTCGAGTACAATATGAGACAACGTACTATAGAATTTGTGTGTTCACCATGACCCTTGAACAGCTTGAAGCCCAAGTTTTTGCACTTCCAAAAGATTCTCAAGTAATTCTATTAGCGCGACTAATTGAGCATTTGGGGCAAATCAGTGAAATAGATCAAGAAATTTCAGCTAGTTGGGCTGAGGAAGCTGAAAAGCGTGATGAAGCTATGAACATAGATCAAGTAGCTGGCATTCCTGCTAAAGAAGTGTTTCAACGAGTTCGTACATCCTTGCAATGAGAAGCGTTGTATTTCACCCCCTAGCAGAACAGGAACTTATTGATGCCGCAGTTTACTATGAGGAAGAAAATCAAGGGCTTGGGCTAGAGTATCTATCAGAAGTAGAACATGCAGCCAACCTTCTGGCACGCTATCCTAGTACGGGTTCTGTGATTCGAGGCTCTATTCGTCGGGTGATTCTGCCAAAATTTCCTTATTCACTCTTATACCGTGTTGTCGATGAGGAAGTGATTCGGATTTTGGCTGTAGCACATCATAAACGTAAGCCTCGATATTGGGTTGATCGAGAGTAGCCACCACAGCCTAACAATTCAAATGTAGTTTTAGAGACGCTCCACCGGAACGTCTCTATAGGGTTTGGAAATCATTTCAGCGATTCGATGATTGCAGCAGCGGCGATCGTGCAAAAGACCAGCGCAGCCAGCGGCATTAGCCAAACTGAGATCAGAGTTTGCAAACCATCTATGACCTGCGAAGCGCCAAGGCTGCCAGCAAGGATGTAAGCGATCGCCAACCCTGCCAGAAATAGAAACAATAGCTTCATCGCTTTGAAGGAAAGTTTGACGATCGGACTATAAATCGTATTCTCAGGGTCAGGCGCACGATATCGCTGATTGATTGGGTAAGCCACCGCTTCTAGCTCCTTTAATCGGGTCTGCATCTCGTGGATCTGAGTGTAAAGCGTCGTAATCTGATTGCGAAGCGTGGTGATCTGTGATGTTAGCAGTGCGATCGCAGGTGCTATTTCTGGAGCGATCACTGACTCAGAATAATGAGGAATGTCAGCCTGAGACGACGATGAAAGCGTTGGTTGAGGGCTTAGATGACGCATGAGTGCAACTCCTGGTGACGGTAATAAGACACGACTCTCCTCACCTTGGCTTTGTTGAGGCATTTAGGGTGCCTCCAGCCATATCATTCCGCGACTGTTAAATTTATGCAATTTGATAATGTGTGATGCTCGATCGACCGTCCCTGTTGGAAAACGTTAGACTCGATCAATTTGTTGGAAAACGTTAGATCTTTTTTATCTGCCTATTTAGTCATAGAGCGATAAAGCGGTAAGTTGATGCAACAATCGCCTTCTGGCTTTCTGCTTAGTCATCGCTAATCATTACAATAAGAATAAAAAATAATAGCTGGCTCGCAAATGGGTGCTGATGAAGTCTTGGAGTTTGCAGATGAATTGGTTTTTAGAGCGATCGGAAAGCATTTTGACGACCTAACGCGAAACGTTTTTAGAAGAGCCTGGGAGGGGCAAACCTATGAGCAGATAGCCCAAGAGTTAGGCTACGACGAGAGCTATCTGCGTTCAGTAGGTACCCGACTTTGTAAATCACTTTCAAAGGCACTTGACGAAGATGTTAGCAAACCAAACTTTAGATCAGCCCTTGAAAGGCGATATCAAGCACATCGACCCGTCGTTTTGACAAGGACACCTGCGATCGCTGCCAACGCAGATTTTGTGGGACGAGAGCGCGCGATCGCGGATCTCAATCAGTTTGTTAGCCAGGGCGCAAAAATCATTGTCATTCAAGGCGAAGGCGGGCTAGGAAAGACAACCCTCGCTCGCAAATATCTCGACACCCAAGGGTTTGATCTGCAATTAGAACTGTGGATGCCCATCGAGCAAGAGAGCATCACTCCGGCTGAAAGCGTCGTTGAAGAATGGCTGCGTGGAACCTTTAAAGAAGAGACTGAACGAGATTTTGGCATCAATCTAGAGCGATTGCGGCGCAAATTGCGTAATCCAAATCAGCGCATTGGCATCTTAATTGACAATCTAGAATCCGCTTTGAACGGCGAAGGCAGATTCATCGACTCTCGCCGACCCTATGTTGACTTGCTGAGAGTGTTAGCCGACTCTTCGGTGCTATCGCGATCGGTGACGCTGATCACGAGTCGAGAGCGTCTCTATGAAGCGAGTGTGAGTGTGCAACCCTATCGCCCAGATAGCCTTAGCGAAGAGGATTGGAGAGAGTTTTTTAGCAGTCGTCAGATTCGGACTGATTGCGAAGCCCTGTCTGAAATGTGGCGCTCTTATGGAGGCAACGCCAAAGCCATGAAGATTCTCAGTGGTGCGATTTTGATCGACTCTGAAGGCGATATTGAAGCCTATTGGCAGGAAAACAGAGACGATTTGCTGATTGAGCAAGAGCTAAATCATTTAGTTGCCAGTCAATTTACTCGATTGCAGTCGATCGACCCAGATGCTTATCGATTGCTGTGTCGATTGGGGTGCTATCGCTATCAAGATATTTCGTTTGTCTCCGCGAATGGAGTGTTAGATCTGTTGTGGGATGTGCCTTTAGATCGACACAAACGAGTGATTAAATCTTTGCAAGAACGATCGCTGTTAGAAGGGCGGCGTGGGCAAAAATATTGGCTGCATCCCGTGATTAGAGCGATGGCGATCGCGAAGCTGAGACCAAGCGACGAATGGGCGATGGCTCATCAAAAAGCCGCTGAGTTTTGGATGCAAAGTGTGCCCATTGTCAACACCGTAGACGATGCGCTAAGAGCGTTAGAAGCCTATCATCACTATGTTGAAATCAATGACTTTGAGCTTGCGTGTAATGTGATTGTTGAGTTTAGAAACAGCCAGTGGGGAGAAGAAATTCCGTTAGGGTGGCTGTTTTATCGACTGGGATTGATGGAGCAAATGGTGTCTGCGATCAATCGCATTATTGATAACGTCAAACCTGATCACCGATCGGGAATGCTCTACAACTTACTCGGCTATATCTATCGGCTTGCCGGAAATTTTCAATCTGCGATCGAGTGTCACCAAAAAGCCGGGGAGATTTCAAAAGCGTTTAATCAAGACCAGTTCAAAGTCTCGACTCTCTTAAATTTAGGGCTTTGCAAAAAAGATCTCTGGGAAGTTGAAGCTGCGATCGAGTATTTCAATCAAGTTTACTCAATGAGTCAGCAAGACAATGTAAACTCCAATTACCTGGTCTATTCTCAATGCTGTCTAGCTTATCTGCATTCCAGTACGGGGCGTGAGCATCTTGCCTTAGAGTTTGCCAATCAAGTTGATTCTGAATCGTTGCTCAGTCAACTCTCAGCTTGGGGAGCAGGCTATAGCCTCCTCTATTTAGCCGCGACTTATCGAAATGTGGGCGAGATCGAGCGCTCGCTCGCGCTCTACCAGCAAACCACGCGATATTCTGAAGACAATCACTTCACTCAAATCAAAGCCAACGCGCTGCACGGCATCGCCCAACTCTATCGCGAACAACGAGAATTTGCATCCGCAACGATTCATCACCTACAGGCGATCGAACTCTTAAGCAAAATTGGGGCTAAATGTGACCTCGCTGAAGCTCATTTGCAGCTTGGCATCACCTACCAGCGGATGAACCAAGCTAAAAACAGTGGGCTACATTTTGATCAAGCCATTCAATTATTTACCGAAATGGAAGCTCCTAAACGAGTTGAGCGAGTGCGCAGCTATCTATAAATTCGTCTAATTGTGTACTACGATCGCAGTGCCGATCGATGCCCAATCAAACAGCATTTCTGCATGGTCGATCGCCACATTGACGCAGCCGTGACTAACCGGAGTGCCAAATCTGCGATGCCAATAAGCACCATGAATCGCATAGCCGCCCGAATAATACATCGTAAACGGCACATCTGGCAGATCATAATTGTCTCCCTGCATTCGCGCCGATCGCAGCTTTGATTGAATCTGAAACACTCCGGTTAGCGTTGGAGTTGCGGCTTTGCCCGTTGACACAATCACGGCACGAAAGGGAGTTTTTCCTTGCCAAGCAATCAATCGCTGTTTGGTTAAGTCAACTTCAATCCAGCGTTGGTTTGATTTCTTTAACTTCATCATCGCGCTCTTAATCGAATCGGTTGCCCGCGCGATCGCGACGGGTGGTGTTTGTGTTAAAGCAGGCGTTGCCCAGATGTTAATCGGAGCGACTATAAACAGAGCACTCGCCAAAATTCCAGCGTTGCGTAACCGTCGACCATTCATGAGGCACTTGATCATCAGTCCCTCCCATCCTTATTAATTAAATCGTGTTTGAATAGTGGCGAATGCAACCCTGCGGCACGGTCAAATCTCAGGCGGGAAAGAGCTAATAGACTTGTAGCACCCTCTAAAACCCTGATCCCGGTCGATCGACCTGAGATTAACTACACGACTCTCCCATTAGATTCCGCTAATCTACGAGACGTTTAATAGCTTCATCAGAGTGCTGGCTTGCCGCGTAATTGCCGCCCAGTTTTGAGCGTGCAGCGCGGCTTTTGGAAACAGATTTCCGGCTAGCCCGATCGCCACCGCTCCCGCATCGATCAAATCTTGAGCAGTCTTGAAGGTGACTCCCCCGGTTGGAATCAGAGGAATTTGACCGAGGGGGGCTTGCAAACTGCGAATATAGTCCGCTCCGCCCAAAGCCTGAATTGGAAAAACCTTAACGCTGCTAGCTCCAGCTTGCCACGCGGTCAAAATTTCAGTCGGAGTCAACGCACCTGGAATGATTGGAATCTGGCGATCGACTGCCCAGTGAATCAACTCGACATTCACATGAGGCGTAAAGACAAACGCCACCTTTGCAGCGATCGCGTCTCGCAATTGGTCTAACGTCAACACCGTTCCAGTTCCGATCGTGCAGTCCGGTAGCTCTGACTGAAGCTGTTGAATCAACTGAGACGGACGATCGCTATCCCAAGTGATCTCGATCAGCTTCATGCCCCCTGCAGCGATCGCTTTTGCCATTTGTCTGCCGAGTTCAAATTGAGGAGCACGAATCACCGCGATCGCCCGTTGCTGTTTCACCACAGTCAACCAGGATTGAGTCTTCATTTTTAGTCAAATCATACTAGACAGACGATTTTATCAACGATTGGATGGAGCATGAGGTCAATCAACTCTCGGCACTTCAGACGGATTGCAGTCAAACTATTTACAAAACTATACCTCAGTCAACGTTAATCACCTCTTAATAAAGCAGTTCTAGAAAGGCTTGTTTTGCTGAAAACTGAGCGGAAGTCAGCCATTAGAGAGAAGCCGATTGAGTCATTAGAAAGAGGAAGTCTGAGCAAGCACTTTCTACTATTAGCGAGTAAGGGCAGGAAAAAACTTGAGGAAAATAACATGGCACTTTACAAAATCAAAGACTTCGACCCAGACTATCGCGATCACTTTGATGGTCAAGATATTAAAGAATTAGATCTTTATTCTGGCGATCAAAGAATTGGCTCAGTGAACGATGCTTTAGTTGATGACGATGGAAAGTTTCGCTATCTAATCATCAACACAGGCGCATGGATCTTCGGCAAAAAAGTGATGCTCCCGATCGGACGGGCACGCATTGACTACAGCGCTCATCACGTCTATGCAGATGGCTTGACCAAGCAGCAAGTCGAAGCACTGCCAGAATTTACCGACGATCTCAAGGTTGACTACGACAGAGAAGAAGAAGTGCGGAACATCTATCGTCCTTCCGCAGGTGCGGCGATGGGTGCTGTGGGCGCGATGGGTGCTACCTCCCTTGACGCTTCTGGTACCTTGAACACTCCGATGCCTGTTGAAGGCGCTGCCTATACCGGATCTTCAATGGGCGCAGGCGCGATCGAGACCAATGCAGATATGAGCATGGCTCGTCCGACCTACGATCGTGACACTTACGACTACGGTATGGATGCCGACCTGTATGACATCAAAGAAAGCACAAACCCCAGCCTCAAACTTTATCAAGAGCGTCTGATTGCTAACAAAACTCGCCAAAAAACGGGTGAAGTCGCAGTCGGGAAGCGCGTCGAAACCGAAACGGCTAGAGTATCTGTACCCATTGAGAAAGAGCGGGTCGTGATTGAGCGCACTACCCCAACTGGTAGCGCGGCTGTGACTCCTGGCAGCGAGACATTTCACGAAGGTGAAGTCGCACGCATGGAAGTCTATGAAGAAACGCCTGACATTCACAAAGAAGCGTTTGTGCGGGAAGAAGTGCGGGTGACGAAAGTCGTCGATCAAGACACCGTAACCGCTGAAGAGCAACTTCGTCGTGAAGAACTAGATGTTGATACTCAAGGTCGTCCTGTAATCGATGGCGATACTAAGTCGCGCGTCTAAGCGATCGTCTAAACCTTTTTAGATATTCTCTAAGACAGTCGGTTAGACGTTTAATCTTTTCGCTTTGAGCGCCTAACGCGAGGTGGGCAGGGCTATCTAGTGGCTCTGCCCATGCCTTTACAAAAAATCAGCTAACCTCATTAGATCTATGAATCGTGACATTTCTGCCAAGGCGAGTCTAGGTGACCACTCAGCAACGGGTCAGTTAGGGCAAAGACTAGACCAGCTAAAAAACAAACTACAAGGCTTTGCGGTCATTGATCCAGATGGGCGTTTTGTGGGCGAGGTGACTGACATAGTGCTCAACGAGCAACAGCGTTTGCACTTGGTCGTTTCTCAGCCAGACGTAAATAACGGGCAGCGTCTTTTCTTGATTCCTAGCCGTGTTGTGAGTTGGGTACGATCGCGATCGCATACTCTCTCTATCACATTGACTCAAGCCACGATTAGAAACCTCCCAGATTATCAACTGTCTATGAACTCTTCACCCGAGCCAGATGACCAACCCCAAGAGATCGAGCTGACCTCTCTCGAAGGGTTAGAAAATCAGCCGGCTCCTGCCGAGGCTCAAGAACTGCTGGGTCATACAGCACTTCCAAAAGCGATGTCAGGAGAAGTCGTGCATGAAGAGAGCATTCGACTTTTAGAAGAACGATTAGCGGTTTCTTATAACAAACATAAGGTTGGAGAAGTTGTTGTCCGCAAAGAGATTGAAACTTACATCATTGAAGTTCCTGTTCGGCGTGAGAAATTGATTGTCGAGCAAATTAGCCCAGACTATAAACAACTAGCAGAAATCGATTTAGG
The DNA here is from genome assembly GCF_001650195.1 of Phormidesmis priestleyi BC1401. Lineage (GTDB taxonomy): Bacteria > Cyanobacteriota > Cyanobacteriia > Leptolyngbyales > Leptolyngbyaceae > Phormidesmis_A > Phormidesmis_A priestleyi_B. Next base: position 55,389 of record NZ_LXYR01000030.1, read on the forward strand.
ACACGGCGAAATTGAAGGTTTAGAACTCAGAGACTATCAGTTAAATGATTTACAAACTCATTCAAATTTAACGATTGGCGGTGAGTTTTCTTCACCTAAAACGGCTGCCTGGTTGCTTGACTCGATCGCTCACCAAGCCCAACCGGGTTGCAAAAAGATTCGGATTGAAATCGAATTAGACGATCAGAGTCACCTTGATTTATATCAGGGCTGGTTCGATCGCTGCTCAATTCGCAAAGAACCGTAGGATTAGCCGCTGGTTTCACCAAATTTTGGACGACTTCCAATCCACGGTTGCGCCGCTTCGATTTGTGCTGCTAACGAGAGAATCGTCACTTCATCGGCGGGGCGACCGACTAGCTGAATTCCGATCGGCAGACCCTTTGAATCAAACCCAGCAGGCAGTGAGATGGCAGGTTGTCCGCTCACGTTAAAAGCTGGGCAGGGCGCGATCCAGCGGATGATGTGCTCGATCGTCTTTGCCGGACTTAGCTTTGCCCACTCACCGACTCGAATAGTTGGGTGCAAATAAGTGGGCGTGAGCAACACATCAAACGGCTCGATTAACTGAACGACTTGGCGAGCAAATCGCTGAAGTTGATGGATCGATCTTATATATTGCCCTCCTGTCGTAAAACGTGCTCGGAGCCACAGCCATCGATTGACTCGCTCTAAGAAAAATGGGGGAATGCCAACATCGGTTTGAGTGCGCCAAATGGTGATAAAAGGCTCGATCAAATCACCAAAGTTTGGGGTGACTGATTCGATGTCGTGACCCAACCCTTCGAGCAGGTGCGCCATTTTTTGCACCGCATCGCGACAGATTGGATCGGCATCTCCGATCGGCAAAAATGACGTGATGCAGCCGATTCTCAATCTGCCTGGAGTAGTTTGAGTTGCCGCTAAAAAAGACGGCTCAGGGTTAGGAAGCCAATAAGGATCGCCTGTCACATACCCAGATGTGACATCTAAAAACGCGGCAACATCTGCAACCGTATGGGCGATCGGTCCGTTGACTGCACAGCCTCCCAAATAGTCACCCACTGGCGCATTTGAGATTCTGCCTCGCGAAGGTTTTAGCCCAACCAAACCACAGCAAGCTGCCGGACCGCGAATCGAGCCGCCGCCATCAGACCCTTGAGCGATCGCACAAAATCCTGCGGCGACGGCTGCGGCTGACCCGCCACTTGACCCGCCAGGCGTGTAGTCTAAATTCCAGGGATTGCGGGCAGGAGGAAACCCAGGTGGCTCTGTATAAGGAAACGAACCGAGCTGAGAGGTTGCCGTCTTGCCCAAGATTACAAACCCGGCTTGCCTGATTTTTGTTACGACTAAATCATCATATTTAGCAATGTTTTTCTGAAGGGCAATCTTCACCCCGCCTGAATACGGCACCTCTGCAACCGGATTGAGATCTTTAACGGCGATCGGAACGCCAAAAAAAGGTGGTAACTCTGAAATATCCCCGGTTAGCTGCTCGGTTTTGAGAGTGGCATCAGCGATCGCCCGATCGCTCATCACGGTGAAAAAACTGCCCAACTGCGAGTCTAGCTGCTGAATGCGCTGTAGATAGAGTTGAGTCAGTTCGAGGGGAGAAATTTCTTTAGTGCGGATCAGCCGAGCTTGATCCAACGCTGAAGTGAATGCTAAGTCAGCTAAATTCATGCCGTGGTATCAGAGAAAAGAGCAGAGAGAACTATGGGCGATCGTACCCTCAGTTTAGAAGACTGCCCAACCAAATTATTCTCATTTTTTTGCGGTTTAATAATAGAGTGAACGTACTTTTTTATACAGTAGAGCCGCTATGATTTTAATGAAATCTCGATCGCGTCTTCAGTCCGCTTTGAGCCGCGTCTCGATCGCTCTTGGCATCTGTTGTTTTACAGTCTTTCCAGCACAGTCGCAGACAGTTTCTAGCAAATCCAATCAGCCTTTGCTGCTTGCCCAAGCGATTCCAAACTACTGCCGCAAAAGTGAGAGCACCTTTTTGACAATGGAAACCAAAAGCTATTGGGTGAGCATCTGCGGCGGAGATAATCCCAATTCTTATGTAGGAGTCAGCAAAAAAGACCGTCGGCAAAGCATTCGGGTGCCTCTAAAAGACTTCGACCCACGAGGCAATTACTTTTATGCGGTTAACAAAGACGTTGAATACATTCTGGCTAAAACGCCTAAAGGAAACTTTCTCACCGTCACCAGAGGCACTCGTGAACTGCTGAGAGAACCTGTGTTAAAAGGATGGTAGTGTTTGAGGCAAATCATGAGCGACCCGATCGTGTGGACTAGCGAAGCAGAGGCAAAACTGAAAGAAATTCCGTTTTTTGTGCGCCCAGCCGCCCGTAAGAAAATTGAGAAGTTTGCCCTCGAAGCAGGCGCGACCCAAATCACGATCGAGGTTTATGAGCAAGCCAAGAAAAAGTTTGGCTAACCGTGCAGAGACAGGTGAGAAATCCTTCAAAAGGAGAGGTTGCAGACCTTGAGAATTTCTTAAGCTTAGATGGGTGATCGCGTTAGACTTTGTTGGAGAAGCGAAGTCGCACGCCGTCTGTCTTAAAACTCAGAGGTACGCAGTGGATTTAGGGACGATAGAAACGCTCACTCACCTGTCTCAAGGGTCTCCAGAACCAATTACTGGAACCGAATCTCTATTTCCCTCAGCAACCGAGCCAGATTCTAAAATCCCGAAAGATGCGCTGCGGACTAGCTTAAGAGCTTCGACGATCGACGGGGTGTTTGCAACGATTTTCTCCAACATTGTCGGCGGTGTGTTGCTCAGTAATTTTTTGGTAGAGCTGCACGCCAGTCCAGTCGAAATTGGGCTATCGGCATCGATTCCGATGGTGGCAAACTTGATTCAGCCATTGGGTGCCTACTGGAGCGATCGGACTCGCAGCCGCCACATGTACTGCTATTGGATTTATACTCCTGCTCGTTTGATCTGGTTGCTGCTAGTCGCTGGCATCGCGATCGCTAGTTGGAAACACCTAGACTCGCATCTGCTGGTGCAGTGGACGCTGCTGATCGTCTGTGCCACCCACCTTCTAGGAGCACTGGGAAGCGCTGCCTGGTTAAGCTGGCTGGCAGTGCTAGTGCCCAGGCGACTGCGAGGACGATATTTTGGAATTCGCAACAGTGCCGCAAGTTTGACGTGCTTGATCGCAGTGCCGATCGCGGGAGTCATCGTGTCGGTTTATCCGCGTGGCACGATCGAGGGCTATGGATTCGTCGTGTTCTTAGGAATCATTGCCGGGCTGGTGAGTCTGAACTATCAGTGGTTCATGGTCGATGTAGATCCGCAAGAGCAAAAAGCGGCAGCGAAGGTCACCGATGAAAAACTGGTAAGCGCTGCGAATCCCCAACCCGTAACCTCTAGAATCAACTCCATTGCGACCTTACCCATTTTGCAAGACGGCAACTTTCTGCGGTTCTTGCTCTACTTTGGCGTATGGATGTTTGCCGTTAATCTCAGCGCGCCTTTCTTTAACCTTTATATGCTGGATAACCTGGCGATCGACGTGACCTGGGTGACGCTTTACAACAGTCTGACGGCTGGCGCAAACCTGCTAATGCTGATCTTTTGGGGCAAACTTGTCGATCGGGTGGGCAATCGATCGCTGCTCTTGCTCGTCGGAATTTTGGTTGCCGTCACGCCGCTCCTGTGGTTGGGAACCGGAGCAAACACCCTCTCGCTCTGGCTGTGGCTACCATTACTGCACATTCTCAGTGGTGGAACTTGGGCAGCGATCGACCTGTGCAACAACAATATTCAACTGGGGATCGCTCCGGTCAAACATCAGGCGAGTTATTTTGCGGTGGCAGCCGCGATCGCGGGTGTGAGCGGTGCTTTAGGCACAACGGCTGGCGGATATCTTGCCCAGTTCACAAGTTACGGTGGTTTACCTGGGATGTTTGCCCTCTCTAGTGTCGTGCGATTAGTGGCGCTGTTGCCGTTGGTGTTTGTACATGAGTCACAGGAACATTCCATTCGACAGGTGATCAAATCATTGCTGCCATCAAACAATACTTCGGACAGTTTTAGGCGGCGATAGTGCCGTAATCGCAAAGGGTTGAGTAGTTGGGATGGGATTTAATCAAGCTTGGCTCCAAGTCTAAGGTGGCAATAAATCGTTCAAGTAGGTGTTGATTGAGGGCACGACGCTTAACGCTTGCCATTGAGAATACAAATGGGTCTTGACCGGTGTGCTGGGGATGCGCGTCGAACTTCGCTAGATTGAGGGCGGTAAAACTGGCATTGAAATGAAAGTCCAACTTCAAGAGGTCACGGGCTTGACAATCACTCAGACCCGTAAACTGCTTGGCATCGCGGAAGAGAAATTCAATCCCGAAGCGCAATTTATAGAACTGAATAATCTGCTTGGGGGCTTGCTCAACATCGGTACTGAACAGCAGGCAGGTGCGGACTCGGTTCGGAACGCGACGGTCAACTAGGTAGGCGACTCGAATCTCCCGCTTCAAGGAGACGTGCCACAATCGGGCAGTGTAGAGGTCAACCTGGGGTTGCACGGTTTCCACAAAGGTGAAGTGACTGAGGTCTGTCAGGTCAACTTTGCCGTCGTACTTGCGCGGTCTGCCTCGTTGCTTCTGCACCCC
>NZ_LXYR01000031.1 GCF_001650195.1 Phormidesmis priestleyi BC1401
AAACCTCATCAATCTTCGATGGCACTGCTCAAAATCCTGATTGGTTAGGCGAGGAGCCAGAGCGAATTCAGCAGTTAATGTCAGCGTAAAGCATGAGGGGATTGAGTTTAACTCAATTCCTGCAGGAACCTGGGCACTGTTGGCGGTCTGTCCTCAGCTTGCCCCTTTTGCCCTTTGTGTCGGCTCTAGCCCCTAATCATTCACGGATAGCATCAGCTGTGGGGTCGGGATGTGGTGATCCGCGCGAAGGGGGATGACCGCCGTCCCCACGGCAAAAAACTCAATCACATGGGCACCCCAGGAATAGCGCCCCTCATGCAATTGGACGCCCACAATGCCTTCTGCTTTCAAGTGGATCGCCTCTGCCTGCATCCGTTCCATCGCGAGTTCGCGGGCATCGTACAACCCCTGGGTGAAGTTAGTCATTTCCACATTTTTACCGATGTTCTTGAACCACTGCCCAAAGCCCTGGTAGGCGACATGGTAAACGCAATTGCCCATCACCATGCCAACGGGACGATAGCCCGCCCGGAGAAGCGTCCAGAAGTCTTGCCCGGAGAGGTCACTAGTGAACGGTTTGTTGTCCAGGGTGCGGTAGGAAAGGTCAGGGTTGCGGGCACGCACTGCCGTTCCGATCGCCACAAATTCTGCCATGTTCGGTTCCCATTCCATGTGTTTGGCCGTCAACCGCACGCCCACAATGCCATCGGCACCGAGAGCATCCGCTTCTTCCTCCATGCGGCTCATTGCCAGTTCGCGCGCATGGTACATGGCTTGAGAAAGGACGGTCATTTCCATGTTCTGGTTAATGCCTGCCCACTGATAGCCAATGTGATACATAGAGCAACCCACCACCATGCCCACTGGATCAAAGCCCGCTTCTTTGACCAACAAAAATTCATTGACGGTCAGGTCACTGGTAAACAGGCGATGGGCTTCATCTTTACCCCGCATCGCCAGCAGTCGTTCACGGGCATGGGCGGGAAGATCGGAGGGGAGGGAAGAGTTGGTCATTTTGCTTAGCGTGCTGGTGGTTTGCTGACTTCAAGTTGGGAGACTTTGCCTTGGGCAAGGTCGTAATAGAGCAAGGGAGTTTGACGATCGCCCGCTACAGGCTGCGGATCATGGATGATGGCGGTACCCATAGCCACAAAATGTGCCAGCAGGTCGTGATAGGTGGTTTTATTCAGTTCATATTCGATATCTTCGATACCCATGTCAATGTGCATGCCAACGGCACCTTCACCCCCATGTTGACGGATATCGGCGGTGAGACGCTCGGTTGCCAGGTAACGGGCTAGCTGAAACCCCTGCGTGTATGGGGTAATTTCCTGGTTCTGGCTGCTGCCTCTGCCCAAAAAGCCGCCTCTGGTCAGGTTGCGGGTGTTCCAATCCGTGTGGACGTAGTAGGAACAGATGCCCAGCACCAACCCTCTGGGGTAGTAGCCTGCCTGATGCAACTGCCAGAACTCCTGTCCACTCAAGTCGCTGGTGAAGGGGTGGGGGTCAGGGTCCCGGTTGGGGATGCGGATGGCCGTGCCGATCGCGGTAAATTCCACCGTTTGGGCACTCCAGTCATAGGCTCCCATTTGCAGCCGCACGCCAATCACGCCATGTGCACCCAGGAGCATGGCTTCCTGCTGGAGACGGGCGATCGCCAGTTCGCGGGCTGCCAACTGAGCCTGACTGAGGCTGGTGAGTTCTCCGGTAAAGGTGCGGTAGCTGTTGAAGTAGCCCCAAAAGCTGACTTTATAGAAAGCCGTTCCCATCACCAGCCCGAGCGGTTCATAGCCAGCTTCGCGGGTCAGCAGGTGTTCGTTGGAGGTGAGGTCGCTGGTAAAGAAGCGATCATCCCGCTGTCGTTGTTGCTCCAAGCGATGACGGGCACGGTAAGGAATTTGCCCCCGCTCTAGCGCTCTGTGGGTAGCTTCGTGCGCTTCTCGCCGACTTTTAGCCTCTGCCGATTCCCAAAACGCCATCGCTCAACCTCCCAGGACAAATTTATCTAACGCCTGTCGGGTTTGGGCACTGCGCTCTGCCAGTTGCGCCAGTTGTTGGGCGATTTCTGTAGTCCATTGGTCAACAGACAGTTCTGTCGTCTTCAGTACCACTCCCCGCACCACTTTCAAGCTTTTAGCGGTCACGGAACCATGCTGTTCGCGAGTGATCTGGTAATGGTAGTCATCAAACCGCACCAAAATTTCCTTGACTGGGTGGGTTTTGGTGAACAAACCACCCGATCTCGTCATGGTGGTTGCTTGCGGTAACGCTTGTGTCAATTTTTGGGACAGAAACTCCAGCAAATCGCTCGCTTCCTGACAATCCAGACGGAGGGCTGCTACTAAGACATCAACGTGCAAAGCGGGATCAAGGTCTTCAGTCATGCCAAACTTACCGGGTGACTCACTACCATTAAAGCACTGGGTTTTCCGACGGGTGGTATAGCGGGGAAAACCTTAATGTGTCTGTCAATCACTCGATTGAGACTTCACATCGTCGCCTGTGATCAAGCACAACGGTCTCAATCTGGACTAGGATCATGATTGGCGCACTGAATCGAATCTTCGGCTTTTGTTTGTGGCGTTAGCGTTCATCTTGGTCAATCTCTGGGTCTACTCAGATCTTGCGCCAATATCATCAACCCGATTTTCCGCCGTTAAGTAAGCTTCAAAACCCTGGTTTCTCGTCAAAAAAGTGGCTTGTTGAGAAAGGTGCAAGATCTGAGTCTATTTACTGTGGCATTTCGTGAGTTCTCCTAGACCCGGTGGGCGGCTTGTTTACCAGGCATTGCTGCCCCTCAAAACCCTGCTAGAGTTCTTGAGTCATGCGGTTGAACGACGATTTCCGGTCATCACAGCAATTTATCTCCCTGGCTCAGGCTGACTTTGCAATCTACTGACCTTATCCAAATTAGGCGCTTAATGACCTCACGTTACCCTTTTTGAGCGCGATTGTGCTCAGTTGAGACCAGGAAGGCTATAGCCTAACTTTTTCAACGCGTTGCGGAACTTGGTTTCGGTCTCAAGGGGCACGACTAGATAACAGGCTTGTCCAGCGGTAATGGCTTTTGGTTGATCTGCCAGAAAACAAAACGCTTTGGTGCGAGAGTCATTGGCAATCAAGTTTGCCAGTGCCGTATCGCTACAGCGGATCAGTCGGGCAGAACCCAGATCTTGCAAGCTGGTAGTGCGGGTCTGCAAGTCGGCAAGAAACTGGGCTACAGGTTGTGGTAGGGCTTCGCTACTACTGGCGATGAGGAACGTTCGCAGTTCATCCACACTTCGTCCTTGCGCGATCGCATCTAGCAACGTACCTGGATCTAATTGCCAGACAGCATCGGAACGGGGTTGCAAAAAATTATCAAGGAAAAGGCGATCGGCGCGAGTGAGTGGTTGCACCGCTACGATTTCAAGATTTGACAAAATGCGTAGAACTTGCTTTTGTGGCAGCGTTGCCGGAGTGTAGCGATCGCTCAAACCTAGAAAATATGTTCCCAACGACGTGAGCCGAAAATAGGTTAGACCATCATACCGACTGAGCGATCTGCCGTAATAGTAATCCAGATCCCTACCTTTTTGAAAATTGAACACGCCATCATCAGGATGGATATAGGCTACATCCATCAAGCCCAGAGTAGCGGCATATTCAAACAAAAAGCATAGAATATAGCGTGCTTCTAAAACTAGAAAACTGGCATCATAGAGCGATCCATACCCCTCCAACGTCAGGCTTTCAGGATTGCGGCTGACCTCAAATTCGTAACCCGCTGCGATTATGTAGCGAAAAAAGTCATTTAGAGCAATCCATCGCCCAGCAGGACAATCTTTGAGCGCTTCGACAATTTTACTGCGTCGCCCAGCAACAGCGGTCAAGCTACGTTTGCCTTTACCGGTTTGCCCTTTGATGCTGTCAATCCGTCGCAATTCATCCAGCAGTGTATTTTTCAGCCAGTGCTTCCAGATGGCTTGTAGCGTCTTTTCCGATGGCTCATTCAGGGCTTTCTGCCCTGCTTTTGTCAGGTTCAGCCGCTTGCCGCTCAATTCCACCAATTTGCCTGCCTGTAATAGCATCACCCAGGCAAAGGGCTTGATCGGTTCAATGGGATGATCGTATTTCCAGCCTCCAGGTGATTGGGTTTCTGTCCACTCGCTGTAATAGTCTCCTGCTTCCAACACATCTGCGATCGCCGTCAACGTCGCGCCTGTCGGATGAAAGGTCTTATCGCTGATCGCAACTTTGCCCAAATCAACCAACCGTAAAACAGTTTGCAGGTCTCGCCGTGCGATCGCCTCCGTCTCCTGCGACAGCAACGGTAATTCAATAGCACGGTCGATCTGTTTGCGATTACTGGGGTCGTATTCCCGCTCAGTGCGAGAAAGCGTGGTCGGTAGGCTTTCAATACTTTGAATCCGCGTTGGTTCTGGCGGCGGTACAAACGCCTTCAGCTGTGCCTTCAAATCCTGAGGCATCGTGTAACTATAGAAAAATAATGCCAGGAGCGAAGGTTTGTAACTGTAGGAATAGCGATCGCCCGTTCCCCATTTGGGTTTCTCACCATACTTGCTCACAAAACGTGCTTCCTGGTAGCGACCGTCGGCACCATACACAACTTCTGAGATTACGGCTTGCTGGAGGCGATCGCACTGTTGCCAAAGGCGTTTCAAGGATTCGCCCTGCAACTGCTGATGCACGTAGTCTACTAATTCAGCCTTGCGCGTTGGAATTTTTCCCGCTGGCAATAGATTTGCCAACACTTTCAACTGATCTACCGTTTGGTGGGTGAGTGCCTCCAAGACGGTGGGAATGCGATCGGGTTGGGCATAGTATGGCATAACGAGCGATTCCTTCAAACTGTTCAGTGGCTCTGTTTTCACACCTGCGTCGACTCATTGCTTCTGTGGTTTGTGCGCCTGTCAGTTTGTCTACTTTGACTCAAAGTGCACCCACGCGAAAGCTGGTTCCATTGCAAAAAGGTATAGGATTACTGAACCACTATGCACTTTCAGTGCATAGGTTCCCAAGGGCTGAAAGCCCAAGCTACACGTAGAAGCGTTGCCTTCGGTTAGGCGGAGCCACCAGAGCGCCCCGTGCGGGTTTGAGCATTTGTTCTAGCGGTCGCGAAGCCTGAGAATAGCTGTCGTCTAATAAGTAAGGGCATCCAACTCTATCAAACGTCGAGCTGGGTTTGATAGAGACAACCCCTTTCCTGTAGCGATTGAAGGACTGACAGAGAAGCGCCGATAAACGCCCGGTGACTAAAATACTTAGGGAATAGAAATGCGCTAATCCGTCCCAGTTTTCCCTAAGTCTCGAAATCCTGCTCCCTGTTTGGAAGCAGCGGTGTAGGTAGCTCCGCTACCTACACCGCGAAACTTAGGGAAAATTCTTCTCGTTTAACCGGGTAACTGTTCCCTAAGTAGACAACAACTGAAGCGACTGAAACACTTGTACCTTCAGCAATCTTCCCACTTAGGGAATACTTACTCACGGTTCGCCCATTTTTGAGTGAGGTGGTCACATTGGGCTAAAGTCTATCAATGAATAAGCCTGTAGCCGTTACGACTGAACGAGTTGATGATATCCCATTGCTCCTAGCACAGCTAAAACGAATGGGTGTTCAAGAACTGCTGGATGAGCACTTTCCGACGCATGGCAGTTGGCAAGGGCTGAGTTTAGGACAGGTTGCCGTAGTGTGGCTCAGTCACATTCTGTCGCAAGCCGACCATCGTCTCAATCAAGTTCAAGGCTGGGTAGAGCATCATCTTGAGACGGTTGGGGTGAGTTTAGGTCAAGACCTACGGGGACTGGATCTGAGTGATGATCGCTTAGAGAGTTTATTGAGATATCTGAGCAAAGATAGTTCCTGGAAAAGCTTTGAGGAAGCTTTAAGCCAGCGTCAATTACAAGTCTACGACCTCAGTCCCAAGCGAGTCCGTCTGGATAGCACATCAGTCAGTAGTTTTTGGAATGCCAATGAAGAAGGACTATTTCAACGAGGTCATAGCAAAGACCATCGACCTGACTTAGCTCAACTCAAACTGATGTTGGCAACCCTTGACCCATTAGGGTTACCGATTGCGAGTGAGATTGTAGCCGGAAACTGTGCCGATGATCCGTTGTATGAACCCGCAGTGCATCAGGTCAGAGCCACGATTGGGATCAGGGGACTGCTGTATGTCGGAGACTGCAAAATGAGCAGTTTGAGTACCAGACATTTAATTCACTCAGGGGGCGATTATTATTTATGCCCGCTGTCCAAAACGCAGGTCAGTCCAGAAGATTTACAGCAGTATCTATTACCCGTAAAGGAAGATCCGGTCAAACTGGAGGACGTGATCTATAACTATGCCGATGGAACAATGACGCTTATTGCTCAAGGGTTTGAGCAATTACATACTTGCAATTTCACAAAAGAAGGTGCCCCATCGACTTGGAAAGAACGACGCTTAGTCGTCTATTCCATCGCCCATGCCAAGGCGGAGAAAAAAGCTCTCCAAGCCCGTATCGACAAGACTCAAAAAGAGTTGGAAACTCTTAATCAACCTCGTCGAGGAAGGAAACTCTTTCCAGATCTCGATAGCTTTGTCCAAGGGGTTGAGAGGATTATCTCGAAGCACCGGGTTCAGTCTGTATTTCAATTGAAATTCCAAGAGCAAGTAGAGCAACAATCCCAACGCCGATATCGAGATAGATCTGCTCGGATGAATCAACAACTCCGCCGCAAGCGGACGGAGTATGAAACAGCCACTTCTTAGCACTTCTTACGCCCCAAGGGACGGGGAATCGACCCTTGATGAGATTGAAAAACGACGATTTCAAGTGGACTTTGCGCTAGACATGACTGCGGTTGAGCAGCAAATGCAGGGATTGGGGTGGCGAGTCTATGCCACCAATCATCCTCAAACAGAATTGTCTCTCTCTGAGGCGGTCATTGTCTATCGACAGGAGTACTTGATTGAGCGAGGATTTGGACGACTCAAAGGACAACCCCTCTCGCTGCGACCAATGTTTCTCCAACGTGAAGACCATATTAAAGGGTTGATTCGGTTGCTTACAATCGGGCTGAGATTACTGACGCTAGTCGAGTTCCAGGTACGGCGCGCGATTGCCCTTGAAAAGATTGAGATAGCTGGGTTGTATGCGGGTAATCCCAAGCGTTCAACAGCCCATCCCACCACCGAAAGACTCCTATCTAGTTTCAAAGAAATCACATTGGTTCTCATTCACGTTAAAGAAGAAGTCTATGCAGATCTAACTGTTCTAAGTCCCCTACAGCAGAGGATTTTGCAGTTAATGAACTTGCCAATGGAGATCTATTCTCGCCTTGAACCTCAATCTGACGACCCACCTTGAAAATAAGCGAACCGCAAGATTGCAGAACTAGAATTGCCCCGGAGCTACAGCGATGTTGCAACATTGGGGAATGGAAGCGAAGCTCTTTTCGATATCTTCGAGGGTATCGACTGCGGGTGGATACCGTTCCCGGTGGACTGGTTGAGATCGAAGCGTTACCAAATGAATGAGAGTTTGGTATTTACGATCGCAGCTATTTCGCGTATCCCGTCTCTTTCAAAAACTTCCGCAGACTGCCGAAAAACTCAGATCGATCGCTTCCCTGATAAACGTTTTCCACCCGTTTCCACCCGTCTTCTTGCTGACCCAACAGATACTTATCTGCAAGATACGCCGCTAGAACTCCCTTTGTCGCATCTCCTCCTGATGTCGATCGTTCTTGATAGGTTTGCCACAGTCGATACGCATCGCCATAAATTTGCTTCGGATATTGCCGCGTCACATCGACCATTGAACCATTCTCAAATCGCAGAATCATAACGGGAAAGGCTGAACCTGCATAACTTGTGAATGCGTAGGCGAAGCGATCATCGGCACTATAGAACTCCGTTTTGCCATTACCATCTAGATCCCGCAGTCGGTAGCCCAAGTTTCCCCAATTTGCGCGAGACTCAACGTATTGTTTTTGTTGCGGATTGTATTGATAGATCAATGAATACGTGCAGCAATGTGCGCCACCCGTAAAGATATCTGTGATCACTTCAGGATTGTTATCGCCGTTGAGATCTTGAACAGTTAGACCGCCACTGCCAGTAAAGAAAGCCAGCGGGCGATCGAATTCGGAAATTTTCAGCAGTTGATCAAAGATAGATCGTCTCGATCGTTGAATCTTCAGCCGTACATTTCTCGCTTGCGGAATTCCGTTTTCTAGAACTTTCTCGTACGACAGTTCAGCTTTCACATTTCCTTGCTGCGCTGTCGTTGTAAATTCTTCTGCCTGCGCGGGCGACACCGCAAACCCCAACATACCTAACCCAATTAAAGCGATCGTCTGTAAACTCATCATAAACACAAAATCTATTGCTGCAGTTAGCTACAGATCAAGAATTGGGAATTACGAACTCTTCTCGTTTTGTGCGAAATTTCCAGTAGTTCGAGAACGCTAGATGGACAGGTTTCAACAATTGCACAAATCACAGCCTGGTTGTCGTTCGCAGCGAAAGAACTGGCGATCGGGTTGGCAGCGGCGAGAGTACGTCATCTTTTGGGAGGACAAGGAATTAACTTTGTCACCCGCCTCAACATTGAGATTGACAGAGCCACTGCTCAAGCTGAGAAATCTTTAGAAGTTCTTAATCACTATCTTTCTGCTCACCAGTGGCTCGTAGGAGATGCTCCAACGATCGCGGATATTGCTTGCTTTCCAGTGGTTGAGTTTGCCCACGAAGGGAAGATCAGCCTGAGTCCCTATTCGCATGTGCAAACCTGGGTTGATCACGTGAAACAACTACCAGGCTATGTTCCGATGAAAGAACTGGCGGCACCTTCAGCTTAATCTGTTCCTCTTGAATGGAGAGAAAGCATCATGACACTCTCAGGTTGGACTCGCACCGAATCTCCTTTTCATGCAGGCGAATTGGCAATTCAAGCCCGACTAGGAGTTCAAGAACAGAGCGATAAGCAAGGACGGCGAGTGATTCGGGAGTTTCTTCCCGGTCAACGTCGACAGTTTTTTGCCCAATTACCTTACGTCCTTGTGGGAACAGTCGATGCGTCAGGTAATCCCTGGGCTTCTATTTTGGTTGGAAATCCTGGATTTCTCTCTACTCCTGACGCTCGCACCCTGGAAGTTGTCGCGAAACCTTTGTTTGGTGATCCTTTGTTAACCACTCTCGCAGATGGGATTGATATTGGGTTGCTAGGCATCGAATTACAGACTCGTCGGCGCAACCGGATAAACGAGGTTGTGATCGCAGCTCGGAGTGATCGCTTTGAGGTACAGGTAGAACAATGCTTTGGTAATTGTCCCCAGTATATTCAAATCCGTCAGTCTGAATTTACTGAGTTCGACCCGGCAAGTCCCAAGTCTGTACATCGGATAGAACGCTTGGGGAAACAGGAGCAGTCTGTGATCACAACTTCTGACACATTCTTTATTGCGACTGCTTATCAAGCAGAATTAGCCGGATCTGCTAGGGCGTGTCATCAATTAGCTAAACTGGGAATAGCCATGCTTGAGAAGAACTGACGGAACTACCATGACGACTCGACGTTACGCGCTCAGAGATGACCAGTGGGAGCGGATTAAGGACTTACTGCCCGGGCGCGACGGGTATGTAGGAGTGACAGCGAAAGACAATCGGTTGTTTATCGAAGCGGTGCTGTACCGCTATCGAGCAGGCATCCCGTGGCGAGACCTGCCAGAGCGATTTGGGGATTTCCGGGTCGTTCACACCCGCTTCAGCCGTTGGTTAAAGACTGGAGTATGGGAGCGAATGTTTCAGCACTTGGCAGAGGACGCGGATAATGAATACGCGATGATTGACTCCACAATTGTACGCGCCCACCAACACAGTGCGGGGGCAAAGGGGGGGAGCCAGACTCAGAAGCGATGGGTCGCAGTAAAGGGGGATTGAGTACCAAGATTCATGCGGTCGTGGATGCGCTGGACAACCCTATCCGCTTTCATCTGACTCCTGGACAAGCCAGTGACCTAGAAGGAGCCGATGAACCCCTGCCCGACCTCGCTGCCAATACAGTGCTTGCGGATAAAGGCTACGATGCTGACGAACGGGTGATTGAGCCGCTTCAGGCACAGAGGAAGACGGTAGTGATTCCGCCTCGACGCAACCGTAAGCATCTGCGAGAGTATAACCAGGAGTTGTACAAAGCCCGCCATCTCATTGAGAACTTCTTTGCCAAACTCAAGCAATATCGAGCCATCGCCACCCGCTACGATAAGCGAGCCAGGAACTTTTTGGGTGCTTTTATCTCGCTGCTTCCGTAGTCTGGCTCAACTGATGACACGCTCTAGAGATGAGAGATTAGCGATTTTTAGTAGCCAGATCTTTCTCATACAGAAGAGAGATGAATTTGGGCTTACTCTGGTTTACCATGAAATTAAACCAATTGATCCCAAGCCAGTAAAAGCAATTTTCCTTCGGAGGTCGCTTAACAATTGCTCAAGGCAGAGCTTCCTGTTTTCCTTCACTGCCAACTGTCTAACTGTTCAAAGGTGTACTATGGCAACTCCTATTTACCAAGCTGTAATTCTGGGTGGTGGTTTTACAGGTCTGTTCGCGGCTCTGCATCTTAGCCATCAGCATTATCCACGCTCCGTCATTTTGATTGATCAAAACGATCGCTTCTGTTTCAAACCACTGCTATATGAATACTTCAGTGGTGAAATGGATGCAGGACAGGTCATGCCCAGGTACGAAGAGCTACTACAACGTAGTGGAGTAATCTTTGTACAGGGAAGTGTGGAGTCGATCGATTTGCAGCAACGGCAGATCCAACTGGTAGGTGGCGACTGCTATGGGTACAGCAATCTGGTTCTCGGCTTAGGAAGTGTGACCGGATATTTTAGTGTAGAAGGGGCGAAGGAGAATGCTCTGCCTTTTCGGACACAGGACGATGCGATCGCCATTGATCGGCATCTGCGAGATCGGCTGCAACGAGCAATTCAGCTACAAGATTCAGATCTGCGTCGTCGCTTGTTAACCACCATCGTGGTGGGAGGAGGACCGTCTGGGGTTGAGATGGCGGCAACTTTAGCAGATTTTCTGCCGCAGTGGTATGCCGAATTGGGGGGGGATGTAGAAGAAGTCCGAGTGCTGCTGGTGAACCACGGAGAACTGCTCGAAGGGGATGTTAATAGCCAACTGCGGACAACAGCAGAGCAAGCGTTGCAAGAACGTGCTGTCCTTGTAGAGGTGATCATTGGAGCTAAAGTAACGGCTATTCATCTCGATCGCTTGGAGTATCAGCGCAATGACAAAACAGAAACTCTAGATGCTGGAACGATCATTTGGACAACGGGAACGACTACCCATCCACTCATCAAGTCGTTGCCCATTCCAGATGAACATCGAGACAAACATGGGCGGTTGAGCGTCACCCCAACACTACAATTGCCTGATTTTCCAGAGGTTTTTGCAGGTGGGGATTGCGCGATGGATTTGCAGCCAAAATCAGGAAGTGGCGATGCCTATGAGCCAGCGGAAAGCCAGTCGGATCAAACGACTAGTGCCGAAAACCATCATCCCAATCCAAAGCCCTTACCGCCAACGGCACAGGTCGCCTATCAGCAGGGAGCAGCGATCGCCTATAACTTGTGCGCCTCAGCGTTGGGATATGCCTTGAAGCCTGCCAGAGTCAATTTGCGCGGAACCTTACTCAAGCTGGGATTGAACAACAGTGCTGCCAATATTTTTGACACGATTGAAGTCACAGGAGAAGTAGGACATCTGATTCGCCAAGGTACATATTTAGAGCTATTGCCGACACCAATTCATAACTTCAAAGCCACAACAGAATGGCTGAAGGATGAAGTGGTCGAACGCTACCAAACTAATAGCGTGAAGCAAGTTGTCAAAACGGCTGGGATAGTCGGAGGTGTGGTGATGGGAGCCGCGATCGCCCGACGCATTGCCCGATCCCTATCGGACGATCGTTAAAACACAGTTATGCTTCAGGCACTAAACAAGACATTTTTGTAGCGATGCGGTTGATCTGAGGAGGTTTCTGACGAAGAAGTTACCAATCTTGGAAAGCCCCAATTCTGGGGGACTTTGACTTTCAGAACCCTCATGGGAGATAGATAGTTAAATTCATTAAAGGAAATCTCCTTAGTTGAAGGTGAATCTGATTTGGGGATTGCTGCGAAGCAAGTCCTGTCTCATCAAGCCTATATTGTAAATTGGTTTCTGGATGGCAATCAAGCATGGAGTTATCAGGCGATCGCGCAAAGGCATCAGGGTAGCATTCACGTTCACAGCCAGCTTGGAAAAGGCAGTACTTTTATAGTGCGGCTTCCTCTAAATCATGAGGTGTCTGCCTAAAGAGATAGATATTTTTCATGCTGACTTCACTATTCTGTTGAATGAATGATAAATAGCTGTTTTTCGTAAGGAACACGAATCTCATCTAACAAAATCTTTATAAATAAACCAATGTTTCATTTATCGCTTAATCAGCAGGGGCTTCCTTATCCTGATCCGCTTCACCCCATCATCGTTCACTTTGTGATTGCGATGGTATTTTTCTCGTTTATTTGTGATGTATCGGGTTACTTTACTCACCGACCTCGTTTGTTTGAAGTTAGTCTCTGGAACTTAATTGTCGCTGCAATTTCGATTTTTCTCGCAGTCATATTTGGTCAATTTGAAGCAGGTCTAGCACAGCCTCAAGCAGCCGCTCAATCAACACTCAGTTTGCATACCATCATGGGTTGGTCTTTGGCTGCTTTTTTAGTTGCAATCACTGCTTGGCGTTTTGTCATGCGCCATCAAAATCCCTTGAAAGTTTCTCCGATTTATTTAGGAGTTACCACTCTTTTAACTTGTTTAGTATTTTTTCAAATGATGCTGGGAAGTCAACTCGTTTGGGTCTACGGTCTGCATGTAGAACCTGTGGTAGAAGCAACTGAACAAGGGCTTTTGAAATAATGATATTACTGATGGATTTACCCGGATTAAAGCTAGGAGCAAATGGACTGCCTTACCCGATTCCTATTCATCCTCAGCTTGTTCACCTGACCTTAGGGCTGGTCATCATCGCCATCCTGTTTGACATTGCTGGAACGCTGTTTCCACTGGGAAAACCCATTTTTAAGTTTTTAGCACTTCCCGCCATTCGTGCAGGTTTTTATGAGGTTGGTTGGTACAACCTGGTAGGGGCGACAGTTATCACGTTTTTTACCATTGCGGCTGGCTTTTTTGAGCTGATGTTAGCGACTCCACCAACCAATCAAGTCAGCAATTGGGGTTTAGATGCCAAGTCAACGCTGTTGCTGCATGGATTGGGAGGCATTTTATTGCTGGCGGTGATCGTTGGAATGGCGGCCTGGCGGGGATTACAGCGCTACCGCTGGCGTAAAGATCGTCCTAGAGAGGTGCAATGGAGTTATTTACTGGTGGGCGTTGTTCTGCTAGGAGCGCTCTACCTGCATGGCACGCTGGGGGCACAATTGGGCGATGAATTTGGTATTCACAATACGACAGTTCATATATTGAGACATGGGAATGGTTAATATAACGTCCTGACCGAAGAATACTACGAACCGTTTGAAGAGCTGATATTAGCATTATCAAGGTCACATTGAAATAATCAATTTTAGTGCGCTCATAGCCGATTAGTCCTTTACCTGCTTCAACCGCCTCGCAGTCTCCTTCCAACATTCAAAATGATCCCACTGTTGATCATGGTGGACAATTGATTATCTACGTTGGGCTTTCTCTACTTGTTGTCAGTATCACAGCGATCGTCGGGTTGAACATGCTCTCATCACTGCATCAGCTTTAAGTTTGTGCTTAGTATCGTTGGTTGCTTTCGCAAGATGATGATAGTTGGGATGTTGAAGTCACTCCAACATTTTTCTATTCACGATGGTTAGATTAATGATGAGAAGTAGGTTCATCCATATAAGCCTAGACTGCTTCAAGGATGCGATCGCTGTTACTTGCTTGAGCCAGTACATCCTGACTTGCAGACGTGAGAATGAAACCGAACCCAACTTTAGCGCATAGATCGAGAATCGCGTAGCAGGCAGTTTCAGCTTCAACACTGAGCACTCGGAATCCTTCTGCACCCAAAATCCAGACGATCGGATAGCAAAACCACAGGGTTTTTGCCTAGAGTCCATGCATCTCAAAGACCGAGACCGATTGAGGAAGCTCATCGCACTCCTGACCTTAACGTTCTGTTGGGCACATCGCCTTGGGCAGTGGTGTGTGGAACATCAGCCCCTCAAAATTAAAAAGCATGGATGCAAAGCCAGAAGTATTTTTCGCACTGGCTTTGATGTTCTCCGGCAGATTTTCCTGAATCTGCACAGCCAAAACTAGCAGTATCGACAAGCCCTAAATCTTTTGTCCTGGATTTAGAGGTGAGTCATACCTTTTTTCATATCTTTCCAAGTTCTTGACTTTCAGTGCCTACAGTGAAATAGCAAACCAATCTTAGGTAGATTTGACTCAATGAAAACTTCAACAAAACTCATTTTGACTCTTGTTGCGATCGGTACACTCGGACTTGGTGGTTTAGCCAAGCTGGTCAACGCTGCTCAAACTCAATCTCCGGTTGCCGTTATGCCCGCTGCTCAAGTGACCGAAAAAAGTGATGGAGATGGTGAAGCCAACCCTGCGACAGAAGTACCAGAAAACGCTTCTGTCTCTCAGCTTAAAGCCAGCAATCCGAAGGCGGAAAAGAGCGATGGAGACGGTGAAACCAATGATGATGCAAAGGGAACCCAGGAAGCTCAAACGCTGCAATCCTTTGCTAAAATCACGCCTCAACAAGCTCAGCGATCGGCGGAAACGGCTGCAAAAGGAACTGCCAGCAGTATGAAACTGGAAAATGAAAACGGTAGTTTAGTTTATGCTGTTGCGATCGGGCAGAACGAAGTCATTGTGGATGCAGGCAATGGTACTGTCCTCGGTACAAGCACTCCAAACAGTGAGAGTGACGAGAAGACGCAACCCCGCAGCAGCGTTCAAGTTCCTCAATCGGCAGGTGATGGAGATGGCGAAACCAATGATGGTTAGTCTGATTTAGTTCTAGTCTTGAAGGCTTCTAGTAAGACCATCTAGGAGCCTTCAACAGTTAACCGATTCTATTTGTAGAACATCATTGGAGCATCGATCATGAATAAACCGTTAAATAGGGTTCCAGAAATTACGATTTATTTTTGGATCATCAAAGTTCTAGCAACTACAGTGGGCGAAACCGCAGCAGACTTTTTATCCACTACATTAGGGTTTGGGTTAGCGACGACTTCGTATATCATGAGCGGCGTATTACTGATAGTACTACTCAATCAGTTTCGGCTAAAACGCTATGTTCCAGTCAGCTACTGGTTTGCGGTTGTGCTTGCTAGCATTGTGGGTACGCTGATCACGGACAGACTCGTGGATAAGCTTGGGGTGAGTTTAGTTACAACAAATATCATTTTTGGGGTTTCCTTAGCGATCGTTTTCGCTATCTGGTATGCCAATGAAAAGACTTTAGCAATGCACTCGATTCACACGGCAAAGCGAGAACTGTTCTACTGGATTGCGATTTTACTGGCGTTTGCATTAGGAACGGCGACCGGAGACTATCTCGCAGAGGCGTTGAACTTGGGCTATTTTCAAGCTTTACTGCTATTTGGGGCTGCGATCTCGCTGACAGCGATCAGCTACTATTACTTGAGACTGAATGAAGTTCTAGCCTTTTGGATTGCCTACATTTTGACTCGTCCTTTAGGAGCATCACTAGGCGATTTGCTGACGCAACCTCGGTCAAATGGCGGGTTTGGTTATGGTGCAACAAACACTAGCATCCTCTTCTTCTGTGTTATTTCAAGCTTAGTGATCTACTTGAGCCTAAAGCAAAAGCGGGCTAAAGCAAGCGTTTCTGACATTTAATGATGAGCATGATGACTACGCTGTTCATGCTTTTTGGTAGGATGATTCATCATCCGCAGTACATCAGGTTCTCCTGTCTTGACAAAGTGAGTCACGAGGATAACAGCCAGAACCAAGAAAACGATGCTGAGAATCGTTGTGTAGTTAAAACTAATGCCTGCATCTAAAACTTGAGCATTGCGATCGCTGGGCACCAGATGTAATAGCTGAAGCAACAGTTCAATGATGAATGCCGCGCCTGCCATTGCTGCTCAAAAGGTCGCCAGCATAAAGACACTCATTTTGCCTGCGGTACGAGCTTTGGCTTCAGAAAAGCGCGAAAGAGCAGCACCAGTAAGAAGATCATCAAGGGACCCCCGACGAACCCTACCAGCGTAAAAAGTTGGCGGCTTGCAAAATCGCCACTAGATCCACATCCTTTTCGACTAGACAGGCATGACCGCTATGGGGCAAGGTAAAAACCTGTGTATTAGGGAAGACTTTAGCGAGTCGATATGCTTCATTCACTGAAGGCAAAAGATGATCGTTTTGACTACCGATTACCAACACTGGCTGAGTAATTTTCTGTAGCTTTATTTCATCAGTTTTGAACGTTCTGAGCAACTCTAAGCGCTGTTCTGCGGTTCGCTTGGGAGCATCTTGGGTTGCTTTGATTAGAGCATTACGAGCTTTTGGAGATAACCGCGTGATTTGAGCCAGAAAAGGCAACGCCAGTATTGAGGAAAAATCGTAAAAAAATTGAGGTGTCCAGGAAAGCAGAAACGAACCGAGATTCAGCAACGGAACGCGGTGAAACGAAGAAGCTGAATTGATTAAAATAATGCGATCGTACAGTTCAGGAGCTTGTGTCAGTGCGGTGAGTGCCACACAAGTTCCAAACGATTCGCCACAGAGGTAAACCGATCGTGGTGCTTTCTCAAGTTCAGCTTTGGTTAAGGCAATCAATTGTTGTGCAAGTGAGTCCCAGCTATCGAGAGCATCGGCAGGAATGACGAAGCAACGGACATCAAATACAGCCTCCAGTCCAGCCGTTTGAAGTGTCATCAACTCTTTTCCAGTTTCGTCCATCCCTGGTAGAAATACAAACAGTGGTCGGTTTGAATCGGACTGGAAAGGACTAAAAAAGTAAGGTTTACAAGATGTGAAATGAGTCATGTTCTAAAGTCGGATCGCTCCGATAGAGCAAGCATTGCTGAATTGCAATAAGAATCAAACAAGACTCCAAAGCTTTCTAAAGTCAGGCTTGATCGCAAAGGCACGACGGCAGTTTGATTATGAAGCTATTTATTGCATCAAGAGTCCGTCTATAGTCAGAGTGGCAAGAGTCCTGCTGGTAAAGGGTTCCATCAAAAAATGAAATAGGCGTGAAATTTTGTCTGTTCTTTAGAGGGAAGTCATTTTAGTTAAACGTGTTTAGAATTCTCTGAAGTAAAATAGCGAACGTCTGAGGGTATGCGGCTCATAGCCCTCCTTTAGCTAGATATGGAACCTGTTGTTTTCTGTTACAGTCCGCCCAATGCTGCAACTCAGATATGCAGTCACTCGAAGCTGCACTGGTATGAAACTGGAATGTTAAAGATTCTCGAATACTTTCTGCTAGCTATCTTCATCGCTGGGCTGATGCTTATCAGTCGCTGGATGGGGCAGCAAGCCTATACCTGGATGCCGCCTCAGGCAACTGCAGAAGCTCAACGCGTAGATGATTTATTTAGTTTTTTGGTGTCTATTGGCACATTTGTGTTGCTGGGGTTAGTCGGCATGATGCTCTACTCTGTTTTATTCTTTCGGGCGAAGCCGGATGACTACAGTGAAGGGCATCCGGCTAGAGGCAGTGTGAAGCTGGAAATTCTCTGGACAGTCGCTCCAACGCTGCTAGTGCTGTGGATTGCGGCTCAAGATATTAATATCTATAGCCAACTCAACATTTTGGGGCTTCAACAAATTGTCCATCATTCTCTCGATTCTCCTGCCTACGCTGCTACAGACACTCCAAATTCCGCTTCAGATTATCCCAAACCTGCAACCGAACAAATTCAGGTGATGGCGAAACAGTGGGAATGGGCATTTCGCTATCCGAACCAAATCACCAGCCATGAATTGCATTTACCTGTGAATGAAAGAACTCGGCTGGATTTGCGGGCAAAAGAAGTGATTCACGGATTTTATGTGCCAGCTTTTCGCCTTAAACAAGATATTATTCCCGGACGTGATATTGATTTAGTTGTAACGCCGAACCGGGTAGGTAAATATCGTCTGCAAGACTCGCAGTATAGCGGCACCTACTTTGCATTAATGACAGCGGATGTGTATGTGGAGTCGAGAGATGCTTACAATCAGTGGCTGGCTGCGACGGCTCAACAGCCCCTTGATGGAACGAATCCAACCATTGCAGAACAACTGCATCCGCCCAAAACGCTGTTCAAAACGGGATGGAATCCGACATCGACTGAATCGATCGCCAAATCCGCTCCGGTTCAGGGGGGTGACTCATGAATAATTCCTTGATCGGTCGCGGCAGCAACGACCCTGAATCTGCTCAAGCCGAAGCGATCACCTGGCGACACATTCTTCGCTTTAGCACCGATCATAAAGTGATCGGTGTGCAATACATGATCACGACATTCATCTTTTTTCTGATTGGCGGCTTGATGGCAATGTTCGTGCGGGCAGAACTGATGACACCTGAGTTAAATCTGGTCGATCGCCCCCTCTACAACGCGCTCTTTACCCTGCATGGCACGGTAATGATTTTCCTGTGGATTATTCCCTTTAACGCAGGACTGTCAAACTATTTGGTGCCCTTGATGATTGGGGCGCGAGATATGGCGTTTCCACTGCTGAATGCGATTTCGTTCTGGATCATTCCTCCGGCTGGACTGCTGCTCATCTCCAGTTTTCTGCTGCCCAACGGTCCAGCTCAGGCAGGGTGGTGGTCTTATCCGCCCGTAAGTTTTCAAGCTCCATCTGGACAACTGGTTTGGATTATCAGCGTGATGCTACTGGGCATTTCTTCCATCATGGGAGCCGTGAATTTTATCACCACGATCGTTTGGCTCCGGGCACCCGGCATGACCTTCTTTCGGATGCCCGTCTTTGTCTGGTCGGTTCTCAGTGCTCAACTGCTGCAACTGATTAACCTGCCATCGCTCACCGGAGCACTGATCTTACTCATGTTTGATCTGGCGTTTGGGACAAGCGTTTTCAAACCGTCGGAGGGCGGCGATCCGATCATTTATCAACATCTCTTCTGGTTCTATTCTCATCCTGCCGTTTACGTGATGGCGCTGCCTGCGTTTGGCATTATTGCCGAGGTGCTACCTGCGTTTTCCCGTAATCCCTTGTTTGGCTATCGATCGTTGGCGATCGCGTCTTTAGGCATTGCGATGGTTAGCATCTTTGTTTGGGCGCACCATATGTTTGCCAGTGCCACACCAGAATGGATGCGAATTCTGTTTGTTATCACCTCAATGCTGGTCGCTGTGCCGACTGGAGTCAAGGTATTTGGGTGGACTGCAACCATCTGGCGAGGCAAGCTGCATCTGGATACACCCATGCTGTTTGCGATGGGTGGCGCTGCCATGTTCATTTTTGCGGGCATTACGGGTGTCATGCTCGCGTCCAATGCTTTTGATCTTCATGTCAATAATACTTACTTTGTAGTGGGACATTTTCACTACATCGTCTTCAATACCATCACAATGGCAATCTTTGCTGCCGTTTACTTCTGGTTTCCTAAAATTACGGGACGGATGTATGCCGAAGGATGGGGTAAACTACATTTCTGGCTGACGTTTATTGGGGCAAATCTAACGTTTTTCCCCATGCATCCATTGGGCTTACAGGGCATGGTGCGTCGGATTGCTTCCTATCCACCAGAATATCAGGGCTGGAATATCCTTGCCAGTTTAGGAGCCTTTTTACTGGGAGTGTCAACCTTACCTTTCATTGCTAATATGATTGGCTCGGTATTGGATGGACCCAGAGCAACGGACAATCCGTGGGAGGCAACGGGTCTGGAATGGACAACCTCCTCGCCTCCGCCCAGAGAGAACTTTGCCGAAATTCCTCAAGTGATTTTTCCACCCTACAACTATGGTAATCCCATAGCCTACGGCGAAGGCACTGTAACCCAATCAGGGGAGGAAGGCTCTAACGATGAGTAATTCATCCCGACCTAGACTTGTTCATGCTGATGAAAGCCCGATCGACCTCGAACGCCTGCGGCACAGGTTTCCCCACTGGCTTCAACGATTTTTACCAAGCGGAGGGGGTAGCCATGAAGATCATCATGGCAAAGGAATGTTTGGATTTACAGTATTTCTGCTGTCAGAAAGCATCATTTTCTTGAGTTTCTTCTTCACTTACACTGTACTCCGACTCACAACTCCGAATTGGCTGCCTCCAGGAGTTTCAGGACCAGAGTTATCTACTTTTGTCATCATCAACACGGTAATCCTGCTTTCTAGTAGTGCTGTCATTCAATTTGCAGAACGATCGCTCAGTCGTCATCATCTGAATAAATTTCGCGTGTTGTGGCTGTTGACTTCTCTAATGGGAACCTACTTTTTAGTTGGGCAAGGCATTGAATGGAGCCAACTCAATTTTGGGTTGAAAACGGGTTTGGTTGGTGCAACGTTCTATATCTTGACGGGCTTTCATGGCTTGCACGTTTTCAGCGGGGTAATTTTACAGATAATTATGCTGGTGCGATCGTTCACTCCCAATAACTACAGCAACGGTCACTTTGGAGTAAGCGCAACGACGCTGTTTTGGCACTTCGTCGATGTCATTTGGATGATCTTATTTTCACTTTTGTATATTTGGTAAGACAGCATGACAACTGGGGGCGCTCATAAAACAATCTGCGCGGCGATCGCCGCTAACCTGGTGGTCGCCATCACCAAATTTGTGGCAGCCTCGATCACTGGAAGCTCTGCAATGTTGTCCGAGGGCATTCACTCGGTCGTCGATACCACAAACGAGCTTTTACTGTTGTTAGGAATTCATCTCAGTAACCGACCTCCAGATGATAGACATCCCTTTGGTCACGGACAGGAACTTTATTTCTGGACGCTGATTGTTGCTATTTTGATCTTTGCCATTGGAGGCGGTATGTCTATCTACGAAGGCATTAGCCATTTGACTCGCCCTAACCCCATTGAAGATCCAACCTGGAATTATGTTGTACTGGGGATCGCAATGGTATTTGAAGGCTTTTCCTGGTCGGTGGCATTGAAAGAGCTTCTACCTTCTGTCGGAAATCAAACGATTTGGCAAGCGGTTAAAGCTAGTAAAGATCCCACGATCTTTACGGTGCTATTTGAAGATTCGGCGGCTCTGTTGGGCTTGCTAGTGGCATTTCTAGGCGTGTTTTTGGGGCACTCGCTCAACAATCCTTACCTAGATGGAATCGCGTCAATTGTAATTGGAATTATTCTAGCGATCGTTGCGATTCTTTTAGCGCGTGAAAGTAAGGGTTTGTTAATTGGTGAAGGTGCCGATGCTGCCACAGTAAAACAACTGCGATCGCTCGTTCTAGAGGATGACGCTGTTGATGACGTCTTAAAGCTATTGACCCTTTACTTCGGTCCTCATGAAGTGCTGTTAAACATCGAAATTCAGTTCGATCGCACGTTATCTGCTGAAGCGGTGACCCAAGCGATCGAGCGACTGGAATCCACAATTCGTAGTCATTATCCCGACATCCGTAATATCTTCGTTGAGGCTAAATCATTAACAGGGCGTAGGAATGAGCACTAAGTTCTTGGGTCTAGTCGGCAATTTTCAGGGACGATCGGGTAGCCCATTCTTGATTTCGTACAAACGTACAAGCAGTTGAAATTAGAAACAAGGAAGCTAACCAAATCATGAACGATCGGACATCAAAACAACACTCTTCTCAAGATCAGTCACCGCCTACTGTTGACTATTGGCACGTTTGGACGGATCAAGCGGGAGTCAGCCATCAATCCCGTCGTCAAATTCAGGACTTTAAACTCAAAAGCATTGCGCCTCCTGCCTCTCCTCAGTGGTTAGGGCAGGTAAAGCAGCAAGGTGGCACCTTCAGCTTTACCGTGATGCCTGTCGGCTGGACTGGAACCTGGCACGAGAACCCAAAGCCCCAGTGGATTATTCCTCTGTCGGGACGCTGGTTTGTAGAAACGATGGATGGGCAACGGGTAGAAATGGGTGCGGGTGAAATTTCGTTTGGCGCAGATCAGAATACGACAGAAGACGCACAGGGACATAAAGGGCACCTTTCAGGAACGGTTGGCAATGAACCCACCGTTTTGGTCATCGTGCAGTTTGACACAATGCCAGAGATGGATGGCTAAACACTTCTTTTTTAATCAAAAAAGTTGCACTAAGGAACGTGAATTTATTAAGGTGCAACAGATTTTACAAATTGATGTGCTTTCACTGATTACACAGCAATTGTCTCTCCATCAAACTTGGTAAGCGTAAAGCCGTGAAAGTCTTTGTTGAACGTTACTCTTTGATTTTTGAGGATACAGATCGCCACCTCTTCATCTAATTTCAGAGATGCCGCTGCGTCCGATCGCCAGTACACACCAGCAATGTTGCGACCGATCGCGATGTTGACAGCCAACTTGTTTAGAACCTATACAGCCGAACATCACAAACGCTTTAAGGCTTCCCGTTGCGTAACTCTTTGAGAAGCTGATTGTTTAATTCCAAGTGTAGAGAGAGTAGCCAGAGACAACAGTACCCTTGTGGGTACTTTAGCTACTGCATCCTATAAGTATTCAAACCGATCGTGTACAGCGAATGCCCAGCGGCAATAATCAAGCGATCGCGATTTTTTCCACCAAACGTCAGATTAGCAACGGTTTCTGGCACTAGAATTTTACCGAGGTGCGTTCCATCCGGTGCATATACTTGCACACTATCTTCAGAACTGATAAAAACATTGCCGTGCTCATCAATACTTAAGCCATCAGGCTGACCCGGATCAATCACGGCAAACACGCGACCATTGATGGCGTTTTGACCCTCTACAACTTCGTAGATGCGAACATGATGGTAACCCTCAGAAAGGTCGAAAGCAGAAGAGTCTGACACGTACAATAGTTGTTCATCTGGATTAAAAGCCAATCCATTGGGACGCAGCATATCTGTTATTACAGCATCTATTTCACCTGTTGCCGGATCAAAGCGATAGACATAACTTCCGGGTTGTTCTTGCTCACCACCATAGCCTTGATTCGGTTCTGTAATTCCATAGGGTGGATCGGTAAACCAGATGGTGCCATCGCGTTTGACGATTAAATCATTCGGACTATTCAGGCGTTTCCCCTGATAGCGATCGCACAACACTTGCCATTGTCCATTATACTCTTGTCGAATAATGGCGCGTAAACCCGATGAACAAGAGACTAGCCGCCCTTCTAGATCGTGGTCATTCCCATTCTGGTAATCCGATGGATCGCGCAAAACGCTGAGTCCATCACTTGCACTCCAGCGCAGTAACCGATTACCGTGATCATCACTCCAAACGATGCTGTCATCTTCCCGACAATAAACAGGTCCTTCGCTATGAACCGCACCATCGGTCAGCTTTTGGAGTGAAGCCCCTGGGCGAATTAGCGATCGCATTCGATCGTCATAGATTTCAATCGCGTTGGGTAGCATCTCGATTGCTTCTGCCATAAAAACCTCCTGAGCTTTTTAATCTTTTGGCTCCGCAACTAGCAACATAGAATGTCCAGTCGGATCTTTTACTAGATAACCCTGTTGAGATCCGCGATCGTCAAATTGTACAGGCGAAACTTGAAGATGATGTTGTTGGAGTTGCTTTACTGCCTGGTTAATGTCGCTGACAGTTAGTTCAACTTGAACATAAGCAAGGTCATCGCTTTTCAGATCGAAGGGAATCGGACGACCATTGGCGGGTTGAATGTAATCTAACAGTTCAATTCCTAATCCTTCTTGAGCTGGTCGTAGCGCTGTAATGCGGACTTTTGCATTGGGCAAATCGTCCATACGGGCTTGGGTTTCTCGCCAATTAAAACTGCCACCCTCAACCTGCATTCCCAAACGATCACGATAAAACTGGAGGCTTTGCTCAGTATTGGCAACGGCGATCGCCGTATGGTCAATACCTAAAAACAAGCGGTCATTTTTTTGATGCCATTTCTCCCGTCCTTTGTTTGGTGGGAACCAGATCAGTTCTAAGGGATGGCGATCGGGATCTCTAAACTTAAACGCCTGAATATAAGCGGCTTCTTTATTTCCGGGAGGAATGGTTTGGGGAGCGGTTGAAATAGGTTCGATCGGAAACGCTTGAAGATGGGCATAGGCACGATCCATATCGCTAACGACGATCGCCAAATGCTGAAACCATAAATCATTACTTTGCGAATCCAGAGGAATAGATTTTCCTTTGATATCAAGATACTGTTTGAGTCGAATCCGCTCTTCACCCAGTTTCAAGGTAATGATCCGCATTCTGGATGGGGGCATTGCTGCCAGATTGACATACTCTTTGCCGTCAATGGCATCAGAAACTACTTCAAAACCAAGTGCTTTTGTATAAAACTCTCCGGAACGATCGGCATTAGCAACAGTTAAACTAATGGCTTGAATTCGTTGTGCCTGAATCAATGAATCCATAAATCTTTATTTGAATAAAAGTGCATCAAGTGAAAATGCGCCGGGACCAAAAATTGCGATCGCCATCAACATCAAGCAATATATAAAGGCTTTCTCCCAATTGGGTGGCTCACCCTTACCCTTGGGTCCTTCGTACTGTCCTTTAGGAATTAAGTAGGGGTCGCGGGCAACGAAGGGTGAGCCTTGAATAATTTCCAGATAGGCAGCAAATGCCATCAACACAAAGAGGACTGCACTCGCTAGAGGAGTGAGTAGTCCCAAAATCAGGCAAACGCCGCCTACTAACATGGACAGCGCTGAGAGGAAGCACAAAAATACAGGCATTTTGAGCGCCTTTGCCCACTGCTGTAAATGCGTGATTTTTGGGTAGCCATGCAGCAGAAACAGCACTCCTGTCCCCACACGCAGTAAAAGCAGCGTGATCCCCTCCACCCCAGATGGGAAGCCTGTATAAAGCCTGCTCAAAACATTTAGCCCTGGAATATGAGATACGCTGCTACTTGTGAGTAGGACAGCGACGGCAAGACCGATCGCAAATTTGTAGATCATGATTCGTCATCAAAATTGATTACAGTCATATAGGGGTAGAGATAGTAATGACATAGAACTCTCAATTCTATTAGAGAAATCTAATAATGAAATTGACGTGAAATAAGCCTAAGCCAAACGGGAGAAGTACCACTTAAGTCTTATGGTAGAGGTTTTGTTAAGTTTTGCCCTCTAGGCTAAGGTAGAACTCTCTAGCACACCAATGAGCTATTCTCCCTGTTTACTCAAAGGTCAAAAAGCGCTGGTCACTGGCGCAAGCTCTGGTCTTGGTGAAGCTTCGGCAAGATGCTTGGCGAAAGCAGGTGCAGCGGTTGTTGTTAACTACCATTCCGAGAAAGAAGAGGCAGAATCGATCGTTCACGATATTGTTGCTGACGGTGGAGAGGCGATCGCCATTGGTGCCAACGTTGCCAAAGAAGATGGAGTCAAGACAATGTTCGCTCAGATGCTGCGGGAGTTTGGCACGATCGATATTTTGGTCAACAATGCCGGACTCCAAAAAGATGCTGCCTTTGTCGATATGACATTAAATGACTGGAATCTGGTCATCAACGTCAACCTCACAGGACAATTTCTTTGCGCTCGTGAAGCGGCAAAAGAATTTTTGCGCCGGGGTGTAAAACCAGATGTGTCTTGTGCTGCTGGCAAGATCATTTGCATGAGTTCGGTGCATCAGGTGATTCCCTGGGCAGGACACGTCAACTATGCGACCAGTAAAGGTGGCATTGATATGTTGATGAAAAGTATGGCGCTGGAACTGGCACCGCAAAAAATTCGGATTAACAGCATTGCACCGGGCGCGATCGAAACTCAGATCAACACCGCTGCCTGGAGTACACCAGAAGCAAAAGCGAAATTGCTGCAATTGATTCCCTCTGGTCGAGTGGGTATTCCTGATGACATTGGCAAAGCAGTGGTTTGGTTAGCATCCGATGATTCTGATTATGTCAACGGGACAACGCTGTTTGTGGATGGTGGCATGACGCTCTATCCTGGTTTTGCTAAAGGTGGGTAGATCATGCCAACAAAAGTTTCGGTAAATTCGGGTCAAATTGCGATTAATGATGGTTCTACATTTCTTGTCACCGATTCCTATGGTTGGATTGATGACACATTAGCGCAGGGGTTTTTTGTTGCCGATACGCGCTTACTTTCTTACTATGAGGTATCGATCAACCGCGATCGCATACTCCTGCTTGCCTCTAGCCCGATCAACCATCACAGTGCATTTTACCAGTTCACCAATCCTCAATTTCGTACCGTCAATGGTACAGTTCCAAATGGTCGATTAATGATCGGCATACGCCGCGATATTGTCGGTGGAATGCACGAAGATATTGATATTACGAATCATCATTCAGAACAAGTTGATTTTCAATTAATGCTGGCGATTCGCTCCGATTTTGCTGACATCTTTGAAGTAAAGTCGCAGCAAATCTTGACGCGCGGTGAAGCTGAAACGGTTTGGCAAGACGGGAAATTGATCACGGATTACCACAATGGTTCGTTCCATCGTGGATTGATTACCCAGCCAGAATCCGCCAGTTCTCAACCTCGCTATGCCAACGGTCGCCTGCTCTTTGATGTGGTGCTTGCTCCGGGAGAGTCGTGGCACACCTGCATTAACTTTGCGGCGATCGTGGGTGATAAAACGATTTATCCTCAACAAACCTGTGCAGTAGAACATGATACGGAAGCCAAACAGGTCAGCAAGGATTTTCTCGCTCAAGCGACTCAGCTACGATCGTCCAATGCCGAAATTGCGGCTTATTACCAGCAAGCTTTGCTCGATATGTCCGCCCTGCGAATTAAAGTTGAGGGTAATGGGCGCGACTTTTGGATGCCTGCGGCAGGAATTCCCTGGTTCGTCGCCGTGTTTGGTCGCGATTCTGTTGTAGTTAGTATGCAAACGATGGCGGTGTACTATGGGTTTGCTCATGGAACATTGCTGCAACTGGCGCAACTGCAAGCCACAGAAGTGGATGATTGGCGGGATGCCCAACCGGGAAAGATGCCGCATGAACTGCGCCATGATGAATTAACAGAACTCAAGCAACTCCCTTATACGCCCTATTACGGCACGATCGACACCACAATTCTTTGGATTACAACGCTGGCAGAGGCGTATCAATGGAGTCATAACGAGAATTTACTGTACGATTGCCGCGATCCTCTGGCAAAAGCATTGACCTGGATCGATCAGTATGGCGATTCTGACCAGGATGGGTTTGTGGAGTATCAAACTCGCTCTTCGATGGGTTTGCGAAACCAGGGTTGGAAAGATTCTGGGGATGCGATCGTCTATCCTGATGGTACTCAGGTTGATCCGCCGATCGCGCTCTGTGAGGTGCAGGGCTATGTCTACAGTGCTTGGAAAGATGCAGCAACGATTTATGACATTCTGGGAGAGCCGGAGCAGGCAAAACGACTACGACAGAAAGCAGACGACCTGTATCAGCGCTTTAACGATCGCTTCTGGATGGAAGATGAAGGCTTTTATTGTCTTGGCTTAGATAGCAAAAAGCAACAAATTCGTTCGGTCGCCTCGAATCCCGGACATTTGTTGTGGTCAGGTATTGTGCCTAAAGAACGCGTCGATCGCCTGGTTAAACGACTCTTTCAGCCCGATCTCTGGTGTGGTTGGGGCATTCGTACCTTGTCTAGCCGCAACCCTGCTTATAATCCGATCAGCTATCAACTGGGGAGCGTGTGGCCTCACGATAATTCGGCGATCGCGATGGGCTTGAAACAGTATGGCTATCACCAGGAAGCCAACCAGATCGCGGAAGGAATTTTTGCCGCTGCCAGCTATTTTGAAGCGGGACGGATGCCTGAACTGTTTGGTGGCATGGAACGCAAACCTGGGCATTTTCCCGTTCCTTATCCCGATGCCAACATTCCGCAAGCCTGGGCTGCTGGCTCAATCTTCCTGTTGATTCGCGCCATGTTAGGGCTGGAAGTCAATGCAGCGGATCGATCTCTCACCGTCCAACCCGTTTTACCCGATTGGTTGCCCGATCTGGAATTGGTAAATTTGCGCGTCGGAAACGCAACGATAACACTACGTTTCTGGCGCGAAGAAGAACAAACCCAATGGAAAGTGATGCACCTGGAGGGTAAATTGACGGTATCTGCCAGACATTAACAACAATAAAGAAATAACAATAAAGGGGCGATCGGATGACAACAGCAACCAACCACTATGATTTAATCATCATTGGCACAGGGGCAGGTGGCGGAACCTTAGCACACCAGCTTGCGCCCACAGGTAAAAAGATCTTGGTGTTAGAACGGGGCGACTTTTTGCCGCGTGAAAAGGCGAATTGGAATGCGTCAGAAGTCTACCAAAAAGAACGCTATCACACTGATGAACGTTGGATTGGTAGTGATGGTAAACCCTTCCGTCCGCAAACGGGTTATTGGGTCGGTGGCAATACAAAAGTCTATGGTGCAGCCTTACTCCGGCTACGCGAACGCGATTTCACACAAGTCACGCATAAAGATGGCATTTCACCTGCCTGGGAACTTAGCTATCAGGACTTTGAACCCTATTACACCCAGGCAGAAAAGCTGTATGACGTGCATGGCGATCGCGGTCAAGATCCCACCGAGCCACCGTGCGGCGATCCCTATCCCTATCCGCCCGTCAGTCATGAACCCGATATGCAGGAAATTTCTGACTGCATTCGCAAGCTGGGCTACTATCCCTTTCATCTGCCGCTTGGCTTGAAGCTGAATGAACAAGACCCTACTAAAAGCCCTTGCATTCGCTGTGATACCTTCGATGGTTATCCCTGTTTAGTCGGTGCAAAAGCCGATGCTGAGGTAAATGCTATCCGTCCTGCCCGCGAAGCGCATGACACTCTCACCCTACTCACTCAGGCAAGAGTTTTACGGCTATTGACGAGTGAATCGGGACGAGAGATTACCGGAGTCGAGACGGATGTACATGGAGAACATCACGTTTTCACAGGTGACATTGTTGTAGTTGCCTGCGGTGCAATCAATTCAGCCGTCTTGCTATTGCGCTCAGCCAATGACCAACACCCAAATGGATTAGCGAACCGCTCTGATCAGGTTGGGCGCAACTTTATGAAGCATGTGGAAATGGCATTGGTGGCGTTACATACAGAGATCAACCATGCCAGTTTTCAAAAGACGATCGCAGTCAATGATTTCTACTGGGGCGAACCCGATTTCCCCTACCCGATGGGGATGGTGCAAAATACGGGAAATGTCTTGGCGGATATGCTTCCAGCAGAAGCGCCGCCGCTGATGGCTCCTTTTGTCAAACTGATTCCTAAATTTGAACGCCATTTGCTTGCCGAACGAACCACAGGCTGGTGGCTGCAAACAGAAGATCTACCCGATCCGAATAATCGCGTTCAAGTCGTTGATGATCAGATTCACTTAAACTACACACCCAACAATACGGAAGCGCGCGATCGCCTGCTTCATCGCTGGACTTCGGTACTCAAATCCATTGAGCGCAAAGCCATGCATGTGTTGCCGTTCAGCATTTATCCCCGCACCCATATACCCGTACAGGCAGTGGGTCATCAATGCGGTACGTGCCGTTTTGGTTCAGATCCTCAAACCTCAGTCTTAGATTTGAACTGTCGCACCCACGATGTGGATAATCTTTATGTGGTGGATGGCAGTTTCTTCCCATCTAACTCAGGGGTCAATCCAACGCTCACAATTATGGCAAATGCGCTGCGAGTGGGAAATCACTTGATGGAACAATTGGGATCGTAAATAGGCAAAATACAACAATTTTAGGAGGCAGCAGCGATGAATGAGCCAGATCAATCAATGGAATCAACCCAAAATCAGTCAGAATCACCGACCCATCATCCGATCGCCACAGGTGTAGGAGCGGCAGGGGGTAGCGCTGCGGGTGCTGCGATTGGAAATGCCATTGCAGGTAAAGTGGGTGCAGCCATTGGCACTGTGGCTGGCGCGATCGCAGGTGGCATGGCTGGAGGCGCGATCGCAGAGTTTACAGAAGAGGTGCTTCAGGAAACCAAACCTTCTCTCAGCTTAGGCTTGGGTGCAGATACCAAAGAACCTGAGTTACCCGCTCATTATTCCTGGGAAGAGTTACAAGCACTATCCAAGCCTCGTTAAAAAATCTAACTCAGTGAATTGAACACTTTCGGCTAATTTGTACCGATCGGATCTAGCCAGCGAAAAGCCCGTCTTAGTTCCTGCATCCCGTTTTGCCGATACCAACGACCATGAGCCAGAATGATTTTTTCTGGATTCCATACCAACATCTGACGAACTGCCTGTCTTGCCTGGTTTTTCTGCCCCCAAAAGGTCATTTGTATAGCCATCGCCACTTTGCTTAGGACATTTTTGGTAGTGTACTTCGCGTGCTGCCAAAAATGTCCCTGTCCTAACCTATGTGGCGGTAGCTATATATCCAAAGGAGCCTTCCCATCAGGGTCAAGAGCACCGCCAAGTTTTGCCAGTAGTCCGAGGAACCTACCTATCTTTTCACGCTCAAAGTTCTCAATTAAATCTGCCAGAATAAGTGTGCGGGAAGATTTGTGAAAGAAAACGACTTCGTGCAGAAAACGGCTACCGTGAACAATTGTCTGATCAATCTCGTCTGCCCAAGCAGGATCAGGTGTCTCGCCTAAATCGCGGTCGAACACAACAGAAATTTTCATTTGTTCAGCACGCTGTTGCACACCTGGCGAAGCCCATCTCAGAGCCGCTGGGTAATGTTTGCTCCATTCAGGGATGAATTCATAGTGGAGTTTGTTGGGTGAGATGAGGTGCCGGACTGTACCCAAAGCGTCAATTTCTGCCTTCAGTCCAAGTGTCAGTTGTATCGGCGAATGGAGAAAGAGATCATCATTCTTGAGCTTAATCACGGTCATCCGAGTTGGGAATGGAATAGTTGTCCCATAAGCTCGCATATGGGCGATCGAGCCATCAACAATCCAGATATTTTCGTTGACAGCCTTCAAAGTATTAATGGGTTCGTAGAGCTTGATATCTGAAGTAGTCATACATCTATTTGGTGTCGGGTGAGACTATTACGACACATCTAGAACGATCGTAATAGATGCCAGCGCTAGGGTGAATCATCCCCTGAATGTTTCTCTGCGCCGGAGAGATCGATTCGCTCCTTCAGTGGGCTTTGAGCGATTTTGCTCTTGGCTCATTGGTTTGTAGGAATCTTTTTGTTTTTATTGATCGATGAAGCACCCTCTGCCCGGATTTCTTGCACCTGACCGACAATAAAAACGAGTGTAAACGGCTGTTTCATTTCGCGCTAGACAAAGGCTTGCAGCAAAGATGCTTGCTTGGGTGTAATGGGGTCTTGAGCGCGTACATTCAAACGTACTTCTGGTGGTTTCATGAGCCAATTCGTCTGAATCTTCAACAGTCCCAAACGCTGAGAGGTCACGGTGCGATTGAGCAGCGCTTGTTTCAGGCTCGTTTCGAGTTGTGCCTACCGCACGAGGCGAAAAAAACCGATGCCCAGTGGGGCAACCAGAACAGCGGTTAATGCCAATGTCCAGAGTAACGCCCTGCGAGCACGTTGTATGGAGGCATAACCTGCCACCCAGAAAGTCAGCATACAGGCAAGTGTGATGCCTAGTAGATTCGTCAGATAGAGCAGTGTTGCGCCCCAGCTCAACGACCAGTCCACTTGCGATAGTCCTAAGCCAAGTCCAAATCTCGGTGTTTGAGCAGCCCCATCAGCTTGTACTTGCGGGCATGAGTCTGCATCAGTTGAGTTCGATAAGTGACCCACTCAGTGCGGTTTTCGAGGTGTAGATAGGCAGTTCGGGCTTTCTTGAGCCACTCGATCGCGTGACCATAGTGTTCCGCCTTTTTGGCATCCATAATCGACTCGGCGCGACGACGCGCATTCTCGATCACCCAGGAAGAATGCGATGGCATCGCAGCATCCATGACCCGCTGAATCAGCACCGACTGATAAGAGCTTTGGTCAGAAACGACTGAGATCGCATCCTCAATCAAGCCCTCATGCAGATAAATGTCTACCTTTGCCTGAGTCGCATCCCAACTCTGGCTCGATCTGAGCCGTGCCAGTAGCTCTAGTTTGTGGGTCGTCCAAGTTGATCCAGCCAATGCCTCGACTTGGCGGTAGTTCGCAAAACTGGGACGGAGGTTGAAGGCGATCGTACCTGCTCTCAACGCCAGATCCGGCTGACCCAAGCCTTGCGCCAGATCACTCGTCCATGTTGCAAAGTCATAGCCACAGTGCCCCGGCAACGACAATCCGGCTTGAGCAATCTCCAACGCTTCTGGCACCGCGTTTTGGTCTCGTAACGTCTAGGCAAGGGCAAACGCTTCTTCCATCACGCTCATGTTTGTCTGAGCCGCACTGACTGCTTCAGCAATCTGCCCCAACTGTGCCAGCATCGTTAAATAACACTGAGTTTGCCCTTCGGCTTCAGCAAGGTGTAGATATTCGTCGTAGCGGGCTTGGCGATCGAGAATTCTCAGTCGAATCAACGCCAAGTCATCCGCGTAATCTGGTGCGTCTTCTTCCCAACTGCCGAGTTCAGAAATCTCACCCCCTAGAATCCGCAGCAGAGGTGGATCAGTCCATCCTTGCCGCAGAGCTTCTAGACTCATCTCAAAGCTGCCCAATGAGTCTTGCCAGGTCTAACTCGACTTGCAAATCAATGATTTGTTCAGGAGTCAGCTCGGCACTTAAAATTGCCTCTGTCCAGGCTTCATTCAGGGCAGCCACAGTTGCATCACTGTCTGCACCGTAATCTTCTAGGTCGCTCCAATCCTCAGCGCAAGCCTGAGTAATCGCTTCGAGCATCACAATGGCGCTGTTGCCGTCTCTACTTTCTGAGAACGCTTGTGCATCCTGGATCACCTCCTCCAAGTCTTCGGTGATGGAATCTTCCTCAGATTCGTTCTCCAAATCACGGATGCCATCGCGAATAATCTGTCGCACTCGACGACGTACCGGAGCGGGATCAATCTCCGTTCGACGGACTGCTTTTGCCCCAGAGGAAGCGGGCTTTGGAGTGGAATTGACGTGTTGATCAATCTCATCGATCAGTTCAGGATGACGATTCACCAGGGTTTGTAGAAGTTATTGAGTTTGCAACGAGTCGAGCCGATCGAGGAGTTGCGCCAGAGTCGGACGTGGCTCGATCGTGTTCGGTTGCCGCAAACAGACCAATAGCATGGCGACGATGTGCTTACACCACCCTTCAAAACTATATTCGCAAGTGCAGTCAGCGATCGTGATGCCGCCCTGGTCAAACTGAACGGTAACTCGATAGGGCTGAACGTCACTCCCTTCGACTTCGGCTTGTAGCACTTGACCGCGCAACGTAAGCGAGGCAACCGCACCCGATTTGGCGTAGGCTTCGCCGCGATCAAACGATTGAGTTGTGGCGTGGCGACGCAGAACTGCTTCAGTGAAGGTCAGAGTCAGCATGATTCAGAATGTCCCTCAAGGCGTTCCCCATCTCGTTGAGCAGGGCATTTACAGAGGGATATGCAGAGCAAGATCGGAGGTTCTTGAGCTTCGTTCTGCAAGCCCTACGAGGGTATCAATAGGAGAGCGACTTCGCAACCATTGCGGCTCAGTCGGTTACTTCGTTGATTCAGTCCTGTAAGACCCAAAGGGTGTCCGCTTGATAAAACTCGCCTCGTTGCTCTAGTTTGTATTCACCTAGCAATAATGCTAACCAGGTCTGCACTGGCACTGATCGGAGGTTGTCTACTGCCTCTTCGCTCCTTGCTGGAATGGCTTTGATTAGTTCCAGGAACGGAACCGAGCGGTGCGCCTGTTCTGCGAAATACTGTGAGACCGCATCCTTCCACTCCTGAACATTCTCATCATGGGCAAGGGCAATCGCTTGCTCATAGGTTTCTGTCTCTGCAAAATCTACTTCTGCCTCTAACGCTTCTAGGAGTAAAGCTCGATCGACCTCCGCGACCACGGATCGCTCATCATCGGGAAGCTCAGATTGGTGGGTCTCCTGAGACTGTCTCGGCGGTACGGGTGGCGCTTCGATGAATTGCTCAAAGTTCACCTGCATCGATTGCCGCACAAAGCGATCGAAGGCTCCGATCGGCATAACGGGACCTTCAGTATTGCTTAACTGGTGCAGTTCCGTGATCGTCAACCAAGCGCGGTCTTGAACGAGTTGGGCTAGACGCACGATCGCGTCCCCGGCGAGAGTCAATTGCGATCGCACACTCAAAGGTTCTAGAGCAACCTCTAGCGATGCCCAGAGTTCCTGGAGATCCGCCTCCTCTGGCAGGTCTTCTGCAACGTCGAGGGCACTCCACAGATTGAGTTGCACCACCTTGCTCGACGAATCCATTTGCCGCAATTCGTCTTGCGAAGCTCTAAAGGATCGAGCTATCCCCCATTTCCTCATCGCATCTGCACCGGACAGGACTGGGGCGCGAGTTCTTCCAGCGCCGCGAACTTGCGAATGCCGTAAAGTTCCCCCAGTTTCTTCAGCAGTCGTTCGACATAAATCTCCACTTGTCGGGGCGTGAGTGTTACACAGGCGATCGGGGCGATGTCCGCTTCCTTCTGTCGTCCGCGCCATACTTCACCAGAGATTGCTACCAAGGGCGCATCCACAGCTCGACGATACACTTGCAGGACCGCCGAGTACCCGACATCGGGTAACTCCGTCTCGAACTGAATCTGCTTGATGCCTGAATGCGATCGAAGGTCTACGATCGCGTCTGCATCCAAAGGCTGGTCGGTGAGCTGAACCGCTATTCGTCCTTGTTGTGCCCAGCGTTTCTGATTGCGCTGTTGGTTGCGGCGATCGCGGTGGCGGGCATACGATCGTCGATTGGGACAGACCCGCAAATCCCAACAGGAGTCGCCCTCCTCGCCGTGCAGTTGCTTCGCGTCAGTTGCAGGCAGCTTGGCACACAAGCGGCACTTTTCGGGTAGGGGCTTTGGCATTACTGACTCCGCAACGGGGCAAGTAAGTCATCGACCCACTGTTGATCCTCTGGCGAGAGTTTGGGCGGCGGTAGCGGTTGACAATAATCAATGCGGTGAGCATATCGCGCCCGGTCGTACACCTGATTAAAGACTTCTTGCAACCGCACGATCGGTTCTGTATCTATCGCTTTCAGGGGAATCGGAAGGGTGTGACCTAAATTTGATGTGAGTCATAGAAGCTGATATCCTTTCAAGAATAAGGCTCTACTTGAGCAGATTCAAGGAGTTTATGAGATGACAGTATCCATCATCGAACGGACGACGGAATCGGTCACGATTCAAATCCAGATTCCTTTAAGCTCTCGGTCATTGCTAGAGAGTGAAGAGACTATTCAACAGGTGCTGAACGAAGCAGGGACGCTCGCCACTGGAGAAAGCTTGAAGCAGTTTGCTAGCGATGGGGCAGCGATAGAAGTCGCTGGGGAAAAGTGGACGAGTAAAGGCAAGCAGCCCAAGCGCTATCAAACCCCGGGAGTCGTAGAGATCCAACGATATGTCTATCAGAAGAGCAGTGGTGGAGCCACCTACTGTCCTTTAGAAGTGGATGGACGGATCGTCATGACCTCGACCCCCCGATTTGCCAAACAAATTAGCCATAAGTATGCGGAGATGAGTAGTCCTCGACTGGTCGAAGACTTAGAAGAGAATCATGGACGGATAGTCCCGCGTTCCTTCGTACAAAGGCTAGCAGAAGCGGTCGGCAGTATTGCCTTGCTCAAAGAGGAAGATTGGCACTATCACACGCCTAAACTCTCCATGCCCGTCACAACGATCAGTATTGGCATTGATGGCACTTGCTTACTGCTGTGTGAGGGCGGGTTTCGACAAGCCATGGTCGGCACGATTAGCCTGTACGATGCAGACGGGGAACGACAACACACAACGTATGTTGCTGCCCGTCCTGAGTATGGACGAGCCACCTTTCTAGACCGAATGCACCGCGAGATAGAACAGGTCAAGCGACTGTATCCGACTGCTCATTATCAAGGATTAGCCGATAGCGCACCAGAGAATTGGACGTTTCTAGAGCCGTTGACCGAGACTCAGGTCTTAGATTTCTATCATGCCACCGCATATCTCGACCGAGTGGCTAAAGCCGTTCATCCTCGCAGTCAAGATGCTCGGAAACGCTGGATGCAAGAGCAATGCCACGCCCTCAAACACGAGGTCGATGCAGCCACTCGTCTGCTCGTGGACATGGAGGCTATTGCACCGCCGAAGTCGCTCTCCCACACTCTGCGCGATGGACTCCAAGATGCTATCACTTACTTTCGCAATCATCATCATCAAATGCACTATGCTGAAGCACTCTCCCAGCATTTACCCATCGGTTCGGGGGTCGCCGAAGCCGGATGTAAAGTCATTATTAAAGCTCGCTTGTGTGCCGCAGGAATGAAATGGAAGGAGCAGGGAGTGGCGATTGTTCTAAGTTTGCGGACATTGAGTTATTCGCAAGGTCGTTGGCAGCAATTCTGGTCAAAGATCAATCAATACGGATTCAACTTAGCAGAAACATAACATCAAATTTAGGTCACACCCTCAGCACTTGGCAGAGGATGCCGACAACGAATATGCGATGATTGACTCCACGATTGTGCGCGCCCACCAACCTAGTGCGGGTGCAAAGGGGGGGAGCCAGACTCAGAAGCGATGGGTCGCAGCAAAGGGGGCTTGAGTACCAAGATTCATGCCGTCGTGGATGCGTTGGGCAATCCCGTCAGCTTTCATCTGACTTCTGGACAGGCGTGCGACCTAGACGGAGCCGACAAACTCCTGCCTGATCTCGCTGCCGATACGGTGCTGGCGGATAAAGGCTACGATGCGGATGAACGGGTGATTGAGCCGCTGCAGGCACAGGGGAAGACGGCAGTGATTCCGCCCCGACGCAACCGCAAGCATTTGCGTGAGTATGACAAAGAGTTGTACAAAGCTCGACATCTGATTGAAAACTTCTTTGCCAAACTCAAGCAGTATCGGGCGATTGCCACCCGCTATGATAAACGGGCGGCTAACTTTCTCGGTGCCATTTATCTCGCTGCTTCCGTGATTTGGCTTAATTGATGACACGCCCTAGGCTTGTTGGGAAATAAAACTAGCTTTGGGACAGGGTTTTCCCAATTCTCCTCCAATCTATGCAGCATCCAAATAAAAGTTCCACAAGCCCACTGCATTCAACATCAAGCGATCATCAAAATCAGACACACGATTGCGATACACGTCTGTTACGGCGTTGTACCGCTTGATGCCTGCGTGGGCATGTTCACATTTGACCCGTTGACGATTCAATTCTCGGTTTTCTTGCTTCTGGTGTTCGCTCAATTCCTTGCCTCTCGGTTTTTTATGGGGCAGATGAATGTTGTCAAACTCATTTTGTAATCCTTGGAATCCTAAATCTCCCTCAACGGCAACGGCATCAGGGATGTTGCCTACCAGATCCGCTTCATCCAATTGCCGCTTGTCATGAACTCTGCCCCCTCTCG
This sequence comes from Phormidesmis priestleyi BC1401, assembly GCF_001650195.1. Lineage (GTDB taxonomy): Bacteria > Cyanobacteriota > Cyanobacteriia > Leptolyngbyales > Leptolyngbyaceae > Phormidesmis_A > Phormidesmis_A priestleyi_B. Next base: position 37,578 of record NZ_LXYR01000031.1, read on the forward strand.
CCTGAGTCAGGAGGATCACCCGCTTTTTTCGCGTACTGCCAGTAATGTGCTTGCGGGTGTGCCGTTTCTTTTTGCCGGAGTAATGCTCTTTACTGTTTTTCTGAGTCCTTAGGACGCTGCACCGGACGTTCTGTTCCATCCAAAATCACCGCTTCGACATTGAGAAAGCGTTCCAGAAACTCCTCCATGTTCCGCAACTTGCGTTCGGGCAGCACCTGTTTGAACCCCAAAGCCTGCTCCAAAATCGGTAATAGTCCATGCACCCAGAGTCACAGGTCAAGCAGAATCCCTAGAGTTTGGTAGCATCCAGCAGTGGGAGGTGAGATCGCCCAGCGTCGTACTACAGATCTTTGACCACATTCGCTTGACGGGCGGCAATTCAGAACGGCGCTGGAAAGCCCCACCTGTCAACCGTCGCGAAGTCTTTCGTCGGGATTATCACACCTGCCAATATTGCGGCAGCACCAAGCGTCTGACGCTGGATCATGTCATTCCCCGATCGAAAGGAGGAACCCATACTTGGGACAACGTGGTAGCTGCCTGTGAACGATGCAACTCAAGTAAAGGCGATCGCTTGCTTCATGAAATCAGCATGATTCTCAAAACCAAGCCCAAAGCTCCGATTCACCCTGCCATTATGTCTGCAGAGCAGTTCTGGAAAGAACAAGGAGGAGCCGTTTAAGCAGGTCAACGCTGACTTACACCCAAGCAAGATTGCAATGAGGGGGTGCAGTCTCACGCTTGAGCAGAGGACACTCGTCCGAGTGTTGTCCTCTCACTCTGAAAAAAATCTGTAGTCCCCCTTGACACTTTTGTATTATGTTTGTAGTATTAATGTAATACAAAACCAATCAACTCGGAGGAAACGCAATGCTCCTCTTTATCAAGCCTCCATCTTTTGGGTCAAAGCCAGCATCTTTGATGCCTGACGACCCGGCAGATGATGAATTAAGGAAGCGATCCCTTATAGGTCACTCAAAGCGATCCCTTGCGGGTCACTCAGAGAGATCGCAGTCAAAAATAAAGCAAGAGTTCCAACGTCAAAAACAAAGAATTCAAACCCTTTGTAACATTAGACAAAGACACTCACTAGAACGACGTTTGTTTCTATAAGCAACGTCAACTACATCAGAACCTTGAAAACTAAATAATAGAAATTTCCACCTTAATTCAAGGCAAAAGGAAATACACAAACGCAACGATGATTATTAGTCAGTCAACGTGATTGTTTACTCGATTTCCTTTTGCCTCCTAACACGGGGGTGTGGCTCAGTCTGGTCTAGAGCGCCTGTTTGTCGAACAGGACATCGCAGGGTTCAAATCCCGCCACCCTCGCTCGTGGGGACGCGAATGGTGTTTGACTGCTCCGAAACCAACAGACGGACGGTTGCAGGATTGGGGTTCAATTCCCCACGTCTCCACTTCATCTCCAGGTTGCCAAGTGGGAAGGCGTTGGTCTGCAAAACCAATCAACGAGAGTTCGATTCTCTCCCTGGAGTCCATTTAATTGCAGTGTCACCTAATGGTAAGGTACTCGGCTCATAACCGAGCTTATGCGAGTTCGACTCTCGCCACTGCGACCCATGCAGAGATGGTGTAACGGCAGCACAAAGGTCTCCAAAGCCTTTTGTCCGGGTTCAAATCCTGGTCTCTGCGTTCTAGGGTGTGCCCCCATCGTAGAACTTTCAAAGCTTGGTGCCGTAGGCAAACTGGTAAAGCCACAGAACTTTCAATTCTGCGTTTGCGGGTTCGACTCCCGTCGGCACTGCCTGGGTAGGGTTGCAAATGGCTAAAGCAACCTGACGATCAATCAGTGGTTATCGACTTTGGGGGTTCGAGTCCTTGTCAAATTATGGAGAGTAACCCTATCAGGCGATAGGCGCTGTTTGCTAAACAGATGGAGTTAATGCTTGTGGTTCGAGTCCACTGCTCTCCGCTACGTGAAGACGTGGTGTAACGGGATCAACCCATCGGTCTACGAAACCGAATGGGGGTTCAAGTCCATCCGTCCTCGCCTTTTCCCCCGGTAGCTCAGTCGGTAGTAGCGCCTGTTTGAAGAACAGGAGGTCGTCGGATCGAAACCGACCTGGGGGACTGACGATCGCAACTATCCGACCTCACTTTTTATTGCTCCATAGCTCAATGGCAGAGCGTTCGGTTGTTAACCGCAGGGTTGTAGGTTCAAATCCTACTGGAGCAGCCATTCCTTGCCGAGTGGACGAATAGGTAGAGTCACCCGTCTCTGAAACGGGAATTTGTAGGTTCAAATCCTACCTCGGCATCTACTGCGATCGCTCACGATCAAAGACGTTTAGTGGGAAGTACGCAAATAGGCAAAGCGACTTGACTTTGAATCAAGTGGTTGAAGGTTCGATTCCTTCCTTCCCAGTCGGGAGGCGTGAGATGTAATTGGGTCACTATCTCTATTCTCCTGTTTCTTTTACTCCTGTCGGGTAGAGGTGGCTGTCTCAAGAATAGTTTGTGTACAGGTTCGACTCATACCAGGAGTATACCCAGCACCGAAGGCGGAAGTAGTCTACGCGCACGCCCGATAAGCGTGTTATTAGCAGGTTCGAGTCCTGCTCGGTGTATCAATCTGGGTCGTTGGCATGGTTATGCAGCCGCCTTTTAAAGGGAGCGATCGAGGTTTAACTCGACCCACCAAAATCAACTCTTTGGGCGTTTGGCAGAACGGTGATGCTCCTGACTCTTAATCAGGCTGACGTAGGTTCAACTCCTACAGCGCTCACCAACTTGCTCACTCATGAGCAGCAGTCAACCCTTGCTCCTGTGACGCAAATGGCAGACGTGTCCGACTTAAAATCGGAATCTTTGCGAGTTCGACCCTCGCCAGGGCAGCGGGGATAGAGCAACAGTGGCTCGGCAGTCTCATAAGCTGCACATCAGTGAGTGCAATTCTCACCCGCGTCCAATAGGCTGGTGGCGCTCGATCGGGCGCAGGTTCAACTCCGACCAGCCTCAGAATATTTACACCAAAACGCGGATGTGGTGCAAGCGGCAGCATCAGAGGATGCCAATCTCTAGACTCGGACTCGTGTCTAGAGATTCGCTCTCAAAGTCCTGTAGCTCAACGGTAGAGCATCTGGCTTACAAACAGAGTGTTGTGGATTTGAGCCCTACCACTCCTGCCAAATCTGGGGCTGTAGCTTAACTCCGGTCTTATTGGCACCAAACCTAAAATAAGCGATCGGTAATAACAATACTCCGGACATTTTTTTGAACGGTTCCACAAGGCTTTCAGAGTTTATGGTTCAAGGATCGAGCTATTTTTTCAGAGTTAGCTCTGCCTCTGACTTGGAAAAAAAGATCTTGTCCACGGCAGAATAAGGGTTTGAGCCTTAAAATCTGCTCAAATTTTGTCCGGAGTATTGTAATAATGGAAACAAAGTATATCGGCAATGCACATCGGTCTACGAAATCGAAAGCGTTCAATTCTGAATATCTCCGCTGTGCTGGTGTAGCTCAATAGGCAGAGCGCCTGCCTTGTAAGTAAGATGTTGCAGGATCGTCACCTGTCACCAACTTGACCATTCAATCATAAGGACACGATTCTATGCCTTACAAAGCCGTTAACTTCTCAACTAAAACGCCTGTGTTGTCTTGGGCAAACCATGACTTAGGGCACGAAGAAATCAGGATGGCAAAGAACGTCGCTTCACTGCCGTTTATCTTCAAGCACGTTGCTCTGATGCCAGATGTTCACCTGGGGAAAGGTGCGTTGGTCGGCTCCGTTGTGGCAACGAAAGACGCAATTATTCCTGCCGCCGTGGGTGTGGATATTGGATGCGGTATGTGTGCGGTGAAAACACCGTTTCGGGCTGAGCAATTGGAAGGCAAGCTGAAGAAAATCCGCCTGGATCTTGAAGCGTCTATTCCCGTGGGTTTCAACGAGAACAAAGACCCTGACAAGACTGCTTCTAACTGGCAAGGCTGGAAAGACTTCAAAGAATTGCATTCTGGTGTCCAGGATTTACAGGGAAAAGCAATGCGACAACTGGGATCGCTCGGTGGTGGAAATCACTTCTGTGAGGTTTGCCTGGATACCGACGATCAAGTTTGGCTGATGCTGCACTCTGGTTCTCGCAACATCGGCAATATGCTCGCGCAGGCACACATCAGCACAGCAAAAAATCTGGCGAAGATGACGGATACTCGTCTTAGCGATCCTGACTTGGCTTATTTTGTCGCACAAACTCCTGAGTTTGCTGCCTACTGGCGCGACCTCCAGTGGGCACAAGATTACGCCCGCAGGAATCGCGAAGTGATGATGGCTCGATTCCAAAAAGTCGTTGAAACCCATTTGGCTGGCGGCAAGCAAACCAAACCTTTGCTGCAAGTCAACTGTCATCACAACTATGCCGAGAAAGAAGTTCACTTTGGTGAGGAGGTGTACATTACGCGTAAGGGCGCAGTCAGAGCACAGGACAATGACTACGGCATTATTCCAGGTTCAATGGGTGCGAAATCTTTCATTGTCAAAGGCAAGGGAAATCTCGAAAGCTATTGCTCTTGTTCACACGGTGCCGGACGGTTGATGTCCAGAAATAAAGCAAAGAACTCCTTTAACCTGGATGATTTGATCGCTCAAACTGCTGGAGTTGAATGCCGTAAAGATGTCGGAGTTCTCGATGAAATTCCGGGTGCCCATAAGCCGATCGAGCAGGTGATGGTAAACCAGTCCGATCTCGTTGAAGTGGTCGCAACCCTCAAACAGGTGGTCTGCGTCAAAGGTTAGAAAAATGTGCGGATATGAACCTTCTAGCAAGAATCCTGCTTGCCTCTACTCCACGAGAAGTGTAGGAGAGGTCGCTCCCGTCTCTTTGCCCGATGCCTTGAATTTAAACTGGGCTGGGTTACTGTGCGTTTTCTCCAGAAAATTTCTCCGCACTCCGCGAGTGAGCGTACCTGCCACACTTTTGATCGCTCTCGGCATCTCAGATTCCTCAAACTCCCCATAGACCTCACGAATGATTTCCACCGTGGAGAACGATCGCGCTGGGTCAGTTGCCGTCACATTGACCATTGCCTGAAGCGGTTCCATTCCCCGAAACGATCGCTTGGTCTTTGTAGCCTCGAAGGATTGAGCTTTGGGTTGTTTTGCCTTCTCCTTCGCTCTGGCTCGCGGTTGAGCTTTGCCTTTGGCAGCTTTTTTGGATGACCTTTCTGGGGAGTCAGACGGCTCATCGTCATCGGGTTCTGCTGAAGTAACCTCGATAGCCTCATCCGATTGGTCATCTGTTAGTGCACCTGCTGGCGACTTTGCGCCCGTCAAAGCTTTGAAGAGGGGCGGATTTTCTTGCACTCTTTCTAACCATCCCTTTTTCGCTCCCCCGACTAAGGTGATTTTCACACTTCGTTTTGCAGTGGGTAAGTCTGCGGGGTCAAACTCGTCATAGACGGTGCGAATAACTTCTTCAGCATCAAACGTCTGCTCTGGAGATTGCTCAATCACTTGCACCATTGCTTTGATCGGAGACAGTCCTGCGAACTCAGGTTTGAGCACCTTGCTATTGAATTGATGGGCGGCTGGGTGCTGACCTTTTCCTTCAGATTTTGGTTTCGATTGACCTTTCGGAGTTGAGGTCTTTTTCGCTTGCTTTGCAGGGTGTTCTGGAAGTGATTGTTCTGATGGCTGAACGATCGTTTCGCCGCGACTCCCATAACCGTTATGGGCTTGCCCGTCGTTTAAAAGATCGTTCAACTGTTGCAGAGCACGATCAAGGGCGGCAGTTGCTTGCTGAACAGCAGTTTGAATGACAGCATCTCGATCTGCGGTTAACCGCGCTCGCTCCTGCTCTAACTGCTGCTTAGTTTCGTTGCTCAAGATGGAATAGGACATCACGTTGCCTCAATCTGTCAATATTTTGATTGTAGTGCGAGGAACCGGAAATTTTGAATCTCATCCAGGGTAGATGCCCCTTGGGGCATAAGAAATGCTAAAAAGTGGCTATTCCATACTCCGCCGCAAGCGGACGGAGCCTTTCACAGCGAGGAGAACCTTGCGCGGGATTGAAGCAATGGCAATGATTCGCAAAAGACAAGTGAAAGGAATCAACCAAGGGAGCAGTGTGTCGCAGATGAAGTTCATTGCAAAACTCTTTGGAGTGAGTGCTTAAGACAACGAGATTGGCACAGTTCGTTTGTCGCCTTAAAAAGTTTGCGACAGAACCAGAACAGGTGGGTGAAGCGGCTAACTTGGAAATCAAGGCTCATGCTTACAGGCTGCGGCACTCGTGCGAGTATTGGCTGGCGAATCAAGGCTATGACACGCGATTGATTCGAGATTATTTGGGGCACAAGAACATTCAGCATACAGTGAGGTACACCAAGCTGAATCCTGAGCGGTTTCGAGAGATCCGATGGTCAATATAAATTTAGCCTGACTACACCCATGAAGCCTCGAATTTTGAACGGATTAGCGATCAGCATTACAGTTCTCACTCTCACCAGTTGCACCGGGGAAAATGGAATTATTCCGCAAACTCATTGTAATGCTGCGATCGCAACCGCAACTCAAACTTGGGAGGTGGACTATTACATCAGCAAAACCAGTGGCGGTTTGAATAGTAGCCGAACTCAGTCGTTTCAAAGCAATACCCTGACAAACCTGAACGGAGAGAAACCTGCAACGGCGGTTTCGGGTGACGACAACGGGATTTGGTGGGCTGCTCTGCCTCCTCGTCCCACTGCTGATGAAGTCGATCAACACCGTGATATTCAAGAACAAAACGACCCGCCTTTGTTGCAGCGATCGGTCGATCATCAACTCCGGTGTGAGACTGGAACCCTGTTGACAGACGCTCTAACGTATCGGGAAGTCAGCAGAGCCGTTCGCGTAGGACAAGCGGCGAGAGTGAGCTATTTGGGGAATCGAGCGTTAAAGGTTGAAGCCAAAGAGGTCAAACCGTAATCCCTATCTGCTTCTCAGCCTACTTCTGAGTGTCTATAAGAATACTGGAGGGGGGAGATCAACAGGTAGGTCGATGGATGAGATCGCGACGTTGTAAGTAACTTTTCGTCACGAGTAAATTCTTTAGCGGTTCCTTAACCATAAATTATTCTTCAAACCCTTATTTCAAGGCTTTACTGATGGGGTTCACTGGTGGTTCGTGAGGCATTGACATGATGGTTAGCTCAAAGTTTTTGCAGCGCTCCTTCACTTGGGTCTGTCTGGGTGTCCTGTCATTTTTGATGGTGATTGGAAGTGCGACAATCTTACAGGCTCGTAACTTTGGTAGTGTTCAGCTTTTAATGGGCGCTCCCAGTTCTGCAACCAAAGATCCTGCTAACAAAAACGATTTTTTGATTGCCCGACGGCAATATGCGCTTTCCTACAACAACGAGAAGGGCACCCCAAATTGGGTGAGCTGGCAACTGAACGCCTCTTGGCTCGGAAGTGTCGATCGCTGTGGCGGTTTCAGCCCCGACCCCCTCCTCCCCAAAGACTTCAATATTGTGAAACCCAACGAATATACAGGTAGTGGGTTTTCCCGGGGCACATGACACGATCGGGTGATCGCACTGCTAACACAACTGACAATTGCGCGACGTTCTTCTTGACCAATATCGTTCCTCAAACTCAAGAGCAGAATGAAGGTCCTTGGTTAGAGCTTGAAAATCTGTCTAAAGAGTTAGCACAGTCAGGCAAAGAGCTTTACATCGTCGCTGGACCACTCGGAGAAGGCGGAACAGGTTTGAAGGGAGCAATGACTCGAATCAAAGACAAAATTACTGTCTCTGAAAGCACCTGGAAAATCGTGGTGATTCTTGACAAGCCTGGTTTAGGCGTAAAGGGCGTGACCACTAAAACCCGCGTGATCGCTGTCAGAATGCCGAATACGTTGGGTATCCAGTCTGATAGCTATAAAAAGTATCTAACGACTGTGGATGAGTTGGAAAAGCTGACGGGATACGATTTTCTCTCGGATGTGCCTGTAGGTGTTCAGGCTGTGATTGAGGCAAAGAAAGATAGTTAGCTTATTGAGGAATCTATGAGCGATCAGGGTGACGAACTCGTTAAGGTGCTGCAAAATCTAACGAATGATTTGTTGTGGATTAGTGAGATTGACTCTCCCTTTAAAGTTTTCCAATGGGAAAACCAATCTGCCAAGCTGACTGACCAGCAGATTTTAGAGCGAACCCATCACTCGATGGATACAGCGCTCGAAACAGTTTCCTTTGATGAGTTTTTTGCGGCTGCCACCCAGGATCAAGATTGGTTTGGTACAGAGGAAAAGGCAGTTGCAACAAAATATCGCTTGCTTGTAGACCTGCTTAAGCAGCATCTCAGCGACTTGAAGGTTTACCGAGTGGGAGAGATCAGGATTAATCTCTACGTTGTGGGGCAAATGCAGACAGGCGAAGTGATCGGACTGGTAACACAAGCGGTTGAGACTTGAGAATCCGGTGAATCTGTGAATTTTTGTGAGTGCTAAAAGAAATCAGGCTGCTCGATCGTGTTTATGCTGTTGACCCACTTAATGGAGTGTAAACAGCATGAGTTAAATAGAGTGTTTTCTGAAAATCGACGGCATTGAGGGCGAAAGCCAAGATGCTCAGCACAAGGACAAAATCGCGATTCAGTCCTAGTCTTGGGATGAGAGTCAATCAATCCTGTCAAGTTCAGGAAGCGGCGCGGGCGCAGGCAAGGTGAATTTGCAACCCTTCCAGTTCATGATGCCTACCAGTAAAGCGAGTCCCAAACTCTTTCTCGCTGGAGCATCCGGGCAACCTCTCAAAACGGCAACGCTCACCTGTCGGCAGTCTGGGCAGAAAGCGAGAGAGTTCTTAAAAATTACCCTTTCTGATGTGCTGGTGTCCTCGTTCGGAACGAGTAGCGATACTTCGGTTCCGGTCGATCAACTCTCTCTCAGCTACACGAAGATTGTGTACGAATTTACCTCACAGAGGGCGGATGGCTCACTCGATACGATCGTGAAAGCGGGTTGGGATGTAAAGGCGAATAAGGCAAGCGATTGAGTTCTTTCAATCACCCGATGACTCACTAACACTCAAACGGGCTGAAGATAGCCCCAACGGGTACTGTGAAGCGATTATACCCGTGAGCAAGATGGAACTATCCACGATTGACGCTAACCCTACCGAGTTTGAATGATCAGCGTGGATCATGACTATCTCTTATTAATCACTGGAGTTTCTGAAATGTTCAACCGCTCAATCACGATCGCCACTTGTGGGACCCTCTTTGCTGCTGGCTTGATGGCTCCTGCGTTGGCGGCTCCTCAAGACTTTGTGGGCAATTGGGTCAACGTTGATAGCAATACACGCGGCATTACTCGCTTTGTCGTGACGGCTCCGCAGCCCAACACCTTGAAGGTTCAAGCGTTTGGAAAGTGCCATCCGACTGACTGTGCCTTTGGAACGACCCAATTCACAACCTATGGCAACAGCGTCCAAGATACTGACCACAAAGAAGGGACGGCAACCTATCGTCAAAGCTTTGCCAATGACTTTTTAACGTTCGCATTGGGAGGAGCGAATAAAAATCAGATTTTACTCCAAAGCTTTACGCAGTTTACCGATAACAGTGCCCGTCAAAACTACTTTGCTCAATACCGATTCAAGCGCTCCTAGAGCGTGAGTGCTTTGCGTTTAGAGCAATGGCTCCTCCTAATGTTGGGCGATCAGGGAAGGAACATGACTAAATCACCAATCCTGCCCCTACACAGTTTTAGAGCTTTGAATTTGGAAAATGTATGATGTACCACAAGATTTTAGGGCTACTGGCTCTCTCGCTGTTACTGCCGGGAGTTGTCCTATCAGCCCAATCCCCAGGACAAGCCATTATCGTTCAAGGAGGAACCAATCGTGTCGTTTTGTTTGGGGATGGATCAAAACGATCCAGCGTTCAAACCCCTGGTAGTTTTGTTCAATTAAATCCTCAACCTCTACCGCCTGATAGTTCAGTTCAATTAAATCCTCAACCCTCACCGCCTGGTGGCTTAGTCGAGTTGAATCCTCAACCTCTACCACCGGGTCGTTCTCCCCCTGGTTCTTTCGTCCAGCTAAACCCACAGCCAGAACCACCTGGAATAACAGACTCTGGTCTTAAATAGCTTGGGCTAGAGATTAGTTGCACCCTTAGAACAAGACGGCAAGGATGATGAGAAATCTTTGCCGTTCTGCTTTGTGCCATCGGTACTTGATAGTCATCCTTTTGTGATCTTCCAAGCGCTCTCTGCACCATTGCGACCTGTACGAGTGCAGATTATCAACTCCGGTGTGAGATTGGAACCGTGTTGATGGATGCTCTAACGTATCGGGAAGTCAGCAGAGCCGTTTGTGCAGAACAGGCAGTGAGGGTGAGCTATTTGGGGAATCGAGCGTTTAAGAGTCGGGTTATGCCTGCCAAGTGACTCTCACCCCATTCCTCCAGCATTGGGTGCAAATTTGGTCTAAGACAGTCGGGTCAACCTCCCTATACAGATGAATGCGCTTCTGATGACTGGGATAGTAGTAGCAATATGCCAGAATTTGCCCCAAGGCGTGCTTCCAGCGGGCGGCAGCCTCAACCTCAATGATCTCTGTCCTCGTCACAATATCGACTCTGCCGGTCGGAGTCGTGACTTCAGTGACTCCGCTCAACGTGCGGGCTAACTGATCGCGATACATGCCCTCTGATTTATGTGCTCCTTTCCTAGAGCGTCCCCGTGAAGGTTTTGAAGGCGGCGACGGGATTTGAGGCAGTTCGGGTGGACGAAAGAATTCCGGTGGGGGACTAACTGATGGAGCCATTCTCGTAAAAAGTGAGCAGGGTCCGGGAACACAGAGCGGGTTTCCTACAGAGAATCAACAACTCCGCCGCAAGCGGACGGAGTATGAAACAGCCACTTTTTAGCACTTCTTACGCCCCAAGGGACGGGGAATCTACCCTTGATGAGATTGAACGGATTTTAGTTCCGGCTGGTCGTCATGGCGGTGGTCACCAGATGAGCAACCCCGATCGCAATGCCAATTTGCCAAGAGTGGGGAACGAGCGTGTATCGGACCCACCCGCTGAAGCTATCGAGAATCGTAGCCACTGAGTGCAATCCCCAGCCCACTGTTAATAAGAGAACATAAAAGGGATTGCTGAACATGAGTGTTGAGACGTGTAGAGGTGCTTTCAGAGTACCCACAGTGCTTGAAGGCTGCACCAGGTAACTCTATTTCCTCTTAAAGCTTCATGAGCTATGAAGGAAGCGTGAAATCAATCTCTGGTAGTCCTAAAACGGAAAGGTTAGAGAATAATCAAGCATGGTCAGAAGCTTTACAGGATTAGCCTGCCCATTGCAGACTATTTTTCTCTGTCCTTCCTAAAAGGCACTACCTTCATTCCCTCTAAACAGACGTTCGAGGAGCCAATTTCTCAGCCACTTTTTCTTGTACTTTCACCTGGAAACCTACAACCAGTTCTTCTACCTCCTCTGGGGATAGCACCTTACCAAGCTGCTCTGATAACAGTTCGATCAGCTTGATCCGATCTACGGAATTGAGCGCTAACTCTAGCGCTTTATCGAGATGAATCCCCCAGCTAGGACCTGCACTAATGTCGCAACCAACCTCTACCTCAAACTGCGCCATCTCACGAGCTTCTGCTTCTGTAACGGTGAATTTCATCGGGTACTCCCTACTTTAATCTACTCGTCTGACTCGATCTCGATTCCCATCTCTTCCAATAGAGAAGGGCGACGGCGATACCACTCAAAATAGGTTAAGTTCTCTTTTGCCGCATCTGTGCCTCCCTCCAACATCCCCATTTTACGGTAGAACTTCTCTGCGTTGGGTAATGAGTGTAATCCTACCAATCCGCCATATCCTAACTCCTCACTCCGAAACTGGGCAAACTTTAATAGCACCCGTCCCACCGCTCGAAAGCCATTGGGATCAGGAGCCGTAATCCGATTCCAAGGCGCTGTCGCCAGAGAAAGAATATAAACCAGTGGTCGGGTTGGCTCAACCTGAGATCGCTGTCCTTGAATCTGAAGCAGCATTAATCCCTGGGTCATCTCCTCACACTCGATTGCATAGCCTTCATACCGACCCTCTCCACTCCCCAAATAGAGCCGCTGCTTCTGCTCCCAGTCCCAATATTGATCGGCATCTGCCGAAGTTCTCAGTCGGTCTTTCCAAATGGTTCTGAAATCCTCTAAATGGTCTACGGTGAGCGAGACTAACCAAGCCGCAACTGCCGATTCATCTCCGACTCGAATTAATTGCACGTCAGCCCGAATGGACACCATTGAAATCTCCTGCGTAAGAGGGGCATTTCGGGATCAAGCGTCCTCGTTCTAGCACTCTTCAGGAAGAATACAGCGAGTTCTGCACGTTTCATGACCCGATTACACACAATTTGATCTAGTTGTAGCTTGTCATAGTGAGATTGATGGTTTAGCGATCGTTGAGATTAAAAGGCACTTGAGCCAGTGAGTTCGGAAGCCTCTCACCTTTGCAATAAGCATTAATGCTCAATGTTGATAGAGCTACAAGAATGCAGAATGAGAGCAACTGTCTTTGTGAGGAATTCTTCAAGCCCCCTGAACAACAAGAACCCCAAGCTCATTCCTTCTTCAGTTCTGAGCATCTTGGCGTTAGTTTAGTGGTATTTGGGATTGTGACGATCGCGCTAGCCGCGTGGCGATACAATCAGGTGTTTTGGCAAATTGAGCGCGGCAACTATCGCCCTGATCGTTCGATCGTGTGGCTGATGACGGCTGTTGTGATGGTTTTAGGATTGCTCAGTATTCCGCTACTTCTCTCACGCAATCGTCTGCCCAGTGTCCCTTCTACGCCCATTAAACCTCATTCTAGGCAGCCATTTTGACATCCAGCAGGAAATTAGACTTCTTGCATAAGTAGCAGAATGTGAGACTGAAACTGTTAGGAATTCGTTCAAGAAATGGACTTTTGCAAGAGGTCTATTGTCTATTGTCTATTGTCTATTGTGCCAGACTCCCTTTCTCAAGGTGCGAATCACTAGGGTTAGAGAAATCGAAGGAATCCGCTCATCGTCAGTTTTTCAGTAACCTTAAACCACTCAGCGTGACTAGCAACGTCGATCCCTCGTGTCCGACAACGCCAAGCGGGAGCGTCATATAGGCAAAGTTTGCGATTAACAACAGCACAATGAAACTGAGCGCAAATACAATGTTTTGCTTCACAATGCGCTGAGAGCGTCGACCGAGACGAATCGCCGTCACTAATCGTTCTAGTCGATCTGCCATCAATACGATATCTGCGGTTTCTAGCGCCACATCACTTCCGGCAGTTCCCATCGCAATTCCGACAGAGGCTTGAGCCAGCGCAGGCGCATCGTTGATGCCATCCCCGACCATTGCAACCGTTTGGTAGCGGCGTTGGAGCGATCGTACCACCTCGACTTTGTTCTCAGGCAGCAGGTCTGAATACACCTGGTCGATACCCAGTTCATGAGCAATGCTGCGAGCAGTGCGCTCATTATCTCCAGTCAGCATTACAACCTCTTGAATGCCCAATTGTTTGAGTCGAGCGATCGTCCGAATGGCTTCGGGTCGGACGGTATCGGCGATCGCGATTACGCCCAACAATTTTCCGGCATAAGCAACCCAGACCACGGTTTTTCCAGCTTCTTCAAGTTGCTGCACCGATGCAACCAAGGTTTCTGACCAACCGCTTATGTGTTCCTTGACGAAGGCTGCTTTACCGACGATCGCCAGTTGTTGATCAATTTCTCCGGTAATTCCTTGCCCAGTATGAGCCTGAACATTTGTCGCTGGCTGCCACTCAACATGCTGTTTTTGAGCAAATCTCACCACAGCTTCTCCGATCGGATGTTCAGACAGGCTTTCTAGAGCTGCCGCGACTTGGAGCAATTGGGTTTCAGCCTGGTCAACCGCCATGATTTGAACGACTTGAGGTTTTCCCATGGTGAGCGTTCCCGTTTTGTCGAAGGCGATCGCGCGGACTCGCCCAATCAATTCCAATTGAGCACCATTCTTGAATAAAATCCCTTGCCGTGCCCCATTCGCAATTCCCGATAGCAAAGTTGGCATCGTTGCTGCCATCAACGCACACGGAGACGCGACCACGAGAAAGATCAGCGCCCGATAAATGGTGGTTTCCCAACTCCAGCCCCAGAAAAAAGGCGGCGCCAGTGCCAGCAGAATTCCTGCAACTACGATGACTTTGGCATATCCTCGCTCAAACCGTTCGATAAATTGCTGTGACGGTGGGGTTTCGGTTTGCGCTTGCTCGACTAAGCGAATCACGCGCTGAATCAAGCTACTTTCAGGCGGTTGATGAATCTTGAGTCTCAAAGCTCCGTTGCCGTTGATGGTTCCGGCAAAGACTTCATCCCCGATCGCTTTTTCAACGGGCATCGATTCTCCAGTAATTGAAGCCTGATTAAGCATGCTGAATCCTTCCACAATCAAGCCATCAGTGGGTACGAGTTCGCCCGGTTTGACGATGACTTCGTTGCCGATTTGAAGCGATGAAATTGCGACTTCCTCTTCTTGTCCGTTCCGCCAAATTCGTGCTGTGTCGGAGGTCAAGTTCATCAAACCACGAATACTCCGCTCGGTTCGCTGCATGGCATAGCCTTCTAATGCCCCACTGATTGAGAAGATTAAGATCAGAATCGCACCATCCACAATAAAGGAGTATTCTCGTCGCCATAGTCCCAGCCCTGCTGCTCCTAAAGCCGCCACAATCATCAGGAGATCGACATCTAGTTCTTTTTCCTCAAACAGAGTGGTTAACCCTTCACGGGCACTTTCATAGCCCCCAATTACATAAGCCGCAGGTAAAAGTAGCAGCGCCAGCCCGACCCAGCCCGATCGCAGCGTGAGCCAGCCGAGCAAGACCAGAATGCCACAGAGGATAGCCGCGATCGCATCAGGATGCTCTTTGAGGAGAGTGGGAAAGCGAGGAAGGGTTCGTGAAGACATGGGCATCGGTAGAGACAAAATCACGCTTCTACTCTAAACCTTGACATCAGTGTCAATGTCAACCTCCTCCCTTAAGATGGAGAGATGAAAACGCAGAATCTGACGATCAAAGAACTGACCGAAGCGGTTGGCGGTAATATTACGCCTCGGATGGTGCGGCACTACCATACATTAGGACTGTTGCCTCAACCGCCCCGCTCTGCCAGTAACTATCGTCTTTATACGCATCGGGATGTGCAACAGCTCAAGCAGATTGTCGCGCTAAAACAACAAGGATTTCAGCTTTCGCATGTCCAGCAGTTACTCAGAAGCGATCCTAAAACAGATGCCGAGCAAACGCTAGTCATGCAACTGCAACTGCAATATCACACCGTTGTTCAGCAGTTAGCCCGACTAAGACAGACTGCCGCAGCGCTGGAAGGAGTATTGGGACGCGATCGCGATTGTCAAGCCATCCAAGCAGAAGCCCTAGCTCAGTTAAGATTGTTAGAAGTCGAAACCCAAGACGGATTGGGAGACTTAGAAAAACTTTGGCAGCGCTTAGATTCAGAAACTACGGCTCATCCAGAAATGTTTCAGGAATCCTTGCAACGGTTGTTGCCCGATCTGTCTGATCGGTCTGAAATTGAAGTCGATCTGCTGTCTAAGCTCGTACTCGCCTGTGGGGATGTTAGTTTAGTGCAGTTTGTTCGACGGAGTAAAACTGCGATCGTTGCCGCGCGGGATGCCCTCAAAGCAGGATGTCACATTGTCGGTGATGTCATGCCTGTAGTTGCAGCTTTGGATCAGACTCGCCTCGCTCATCTCAAGTGTTCGGTTGCAACCCTGATTAATGATCTGCATATCACCGATGCAGCAGAGGCAGAGCAAGCCTTTTGGAACAATGAGCAATGGAAAGAGCGCTTACAGCAGCTTCCGACAGGCTGCATCTTGGTGATTGGGTATGCTCCTTCTGTCTTGATGGCTGCCTGTGCCTTAATCGAACAGGGTCAGCTTCAACCTGCGCTTGTGATTGCAATGCCGATCGGCTTCAGTCACGCACCTGCTGCAAAGCGGCAATTAATGAGATTAGACGTTCCTTACATCACGATCGAAGGCACTCTTGGCGGTGGACTGCTGGCAGCAGTGGCGTTAAATGCGCTAGCGGAGTCTTTGATCGAAAAGCCAGATTGTCACTGTTACTTATCTATTTCATGAGACGAAGCACTTGATCTCGTCATTGAGAGCCAATTACAAGCATTGCACTCCAAGCAATGTCGCGATCGACAGTCTTAAGCAGTGACCCGATAGTTTCTCATCATGCCTCTATCTTCGTGTTCTAGATTATGGCAGTGATATACAAATAGACCTGTATAGTGTTCAAATTTCATCAGCAGTTTAATGCGCTCACCCGGCATGACCATCACTGTATCTTTCAATCCCTGATCAATATAGCCATCTTTAACTGTATTCCAGCCCGCTTGCAGTTCTGGTAGAACCTCGCGGCTGATGACTTGAAACTGAGTTCCATGTAAGTGAATCGGATGTGCCATCCCACTTGCATCCATCATTGCGCCACGATTGAGTTGATTAATGACTTCCCATTGCTCGATCGTATTTAGCTTCACGGTTTCTTCAGGCGTTGCTGCCTCCATCTCAAACGAGCGATCATTGATCTGCCATTGCATTCCATTCAGCGAGAGGGTTACAGGGCGGGGATTGTTGGCATTCACAGCATCTTGAGGACGTAGCAAAGGTAGACTTGCTAATTGATTCGGTAAACGTCGAGTTTCTCTTTCTTCACGATCGATCTTGATGTCGAAGAGTGGCATTGCTGTACCGACTGCTAGAGCCGTATTTCGCCCACCCATCTGCCCCATATTCCCCATACCTCCTATATTTTCAGCACCGGAAAATGCCAGACTGTTGAGCGTGAGTTCGGTTCCAACCTTCAGCTTGCTAAAGTCTGCCCAGACATCGACTCGTTCGCCGGGAGCCAACATTAGATATTTCCGTTCTACAGGGCGAGCTAGTAAGCGCCCATCCGTCGCGATCGCAATCATCGGATCACCATTACTCCATGCCAGTTTGTAGATACGAGAATTGGAGCCATTCAGAATACGAAGGCGGTAGATCCGCGTAGCAGCAGAGAGCACATAGTTTGGTTTGCCATTAACGAGAATCATTTGACCCAGGAATCCCATCATTTGATCCAGATTGCCCATCATTCCGCCCCTGTTGCCCATCATTCCGCCCCTGTTGCCCATGCCATTGTTTTGGGCTTTGCCGATTCCGTTGTCCAGATAAATCAGTTGGTTGCTCGAATCGAAAGTACGGTCTTGCAGCACGATCGGAAGGTCATAATCTCCAGCGGGCAAATTTAGAGCAATCTCTTCGTCGTCGGTGACGAGCAATAAGCCAGCTAGACCTGCGTAAGTTTGCTCTCCAGTGAGTCGATCGGGATGCGGATGAAACCAGTACGTCCCAGCGCGATTGATCACTTCAAATTCATAGATGTACTGCTGCCCTGGCTGAATCGCAAATCGGGGGTGACCGTCCATCTCCTCTGGTAACATCAGTCCGTGCCAGTGAACGATACTCGGCTGTCCTGCGGGTAGATTGTTCCGAAAATTGACGCGCACCCGTTGACCTCGACGCACTCGAATCACAGAACCCAGGTAGCTATCAGGAAGTAGCTGTAGACTTGCGGGATCGCCTTTCACAAGCTTTGCCTCATAAGACCAAACTTGTGTGGGTTGCCCTGGTTGAATCTGCACTGCTTTCGGTATTGCTTGAAGATCAATTTCGAGATCTGGTGTAAATGATGTACTCGCAGTCCTTATCGTTGGATTGCTTTGATTTGCATTCAAACTAGAAGACTGAGAGCAGCTAGACAGTAAACCATGAATTCCACCTCCTAGAATTACGCCTCCAGTCAGTCCAGTGACTTGCAAAAAATTTCGACGAGTTAAATGAGACAGATATTTGGATTGGTTCATCGTCTATTTTCCAATTGTAGGACTTACTGGGATCGCTACTATTTCTGCTTGAGCAGATTCGGTAGTCGTTGATGATGGCGTATTAGCAGCAGTAGCATTAAATGCGTTAGTCGCGTCTTCGATCGAGAAGCCAAACTGTCTTTGTTCTTTATCGGCTTTGTAGCACTTGAGCTTCATTCTGGGTCTCTAAGCTGTCGTTCCCTTGCACCTCGATTACACCGCGAAACATATTCATCCCGCAAACAAACTCATACTCCCCAGGTTGAGTTGGAGTGAACTCGATCGGGGTGACTTGATTCAGAGGTAAGTCTTTCGCAATCCGAAACTCTGGTAGGCGCACCGCTTCAAGACAGCTAGAAGGATCGCGTCGATCGAAGTTCAATCGGACAAGTTGCCCAGCCTTGACAACCACACGGTTCGGCTCATATCCACCATCTACCGTAATCGTCGCTTCTTGAACGCCTTGATGAGTGTCTGCGGTTTGAGATTTGGATTTGCTCAATAGAAACCACCATAGCTCTAGTCCAATTAGACCCACTCCTCCTAGAATGACTGTACTTTTGAGCCATAGCGGTTGATCAATCTGTCGAAATTGAGACGGTTGCTCTGTTCTAGAACCTTGCATTTGATCATGGGGTATCTGTGCAATGACTTTACTCGACACACTGCTGAACAGAACTCCAACACTGACTAAACTGCTGATGATCAATTTGTTCATAAAATTGCTTTGGGACGAAAGTTACGTAATCGGAGTGCATTCGTTAAGACTGACACTGAGCTAAACGCCATTGCTCCCCCGGCAATAATCGGATTCAGTAACCATCCGAAAATCGGAAAGAGAACCCCTGCGGCGATCGGAATGCCAATCATGTTGTAGACGAACGCAAAGAAAAGATTCTGTCGAATATTGCGAATCGTAGCGCGACTCAGTTGGATCGCAGTCACAATGCTTTGAAGATCGCCAGAGATTAAGGTAATGTCGCTCGCTGCGATCGCGACATCCGTTCCAGTTCCGATCGCAATTCCGACATCTGCTTGAGCTAATGCAGGTGCATCATTAATGCCATCTCCAACCATTGCTACAATCTTCGATCGAGTCTGTTGGCGCGATTTTGTTTGTGTTGTGGAATGTCCCAGTTTGCCACTTTGTAAGTCTGCAATCACCGCCGCTTTTTGTTCTGGTCGAACTTCAGCAATCACATTGGAAATTCCGACTTCTTGAGCGATCGCATCGGCAGTTTGTTGGTTATCTCCGGTCAGCATCACCACTTCTAAGCCTAACCGTTGCAGCGATCGTACTGCTTGTACAGATGATGGTTTTAAGGCATCTGAAATCGCCATTAAGCCCTGCAATTCAGCATCTACCGCAATTAACACAACTGTCTTACCCAAAGATTCTAAGCGACCTTTATCAGACTGTAGCGGCTGAGTCTGAATGCCCAATTCTTGCAGCCAGCGCTGTGTGCCGATTTGAATCAAGCGATTAGAGACAATGCCTTGCACACCGCTTCCCGCGATCGCTTCAAAGTTCTGAGCATCTTTTAAAGTGACTTCTTGAACCTGAGCGTAGCGCACGACTGCTTCAGCTAATGGATGCTCAGAATTACGCTCAACCGATGCTGCAAGCTGAAGTAACTTCAGTTCGTTTGCACTTCCAACCGTGGTAAGAAAATCTGTCACCGTTGGTTTTCCCTGCGTCAAAGTTCCGGTTTTATCTAGCACGATCGTTTTAATTTGATGCGCCAGTTCCAAGCTTTCCGCACCTTTGATCAAGATGCCGTTTTCCGCTCCTTTTCCTGTACCAACCATGACTGATGTTGGGGTTGCAAGTCCCAATGCACAAGGACAGGCAATGATTAACACGCCGATCGTAGTCACGATTGCTAACGTGACGTTGCCCATGATGGTGAACCAAATCACAAAGGTTGTGATTGCGATCGCCATGACAACGGGCACAAACCATCCGGTCACTTGATCCGCTAACCGCTGAATCGGTGCTTTTGATCCTTGCGCTTGCTGAACAAGCTGCACGATCTGAGCCAGAACAGTATCTTTGCCAATCCGTGTGGCTCGAAATCGAAAGCTACCCGTCTTATTGATTGTTGCGCCGATCACTTCGTCACCAGGCTGTTTCTTAGTCGAAACACTTTCACCCGTGACCATTGATTCATCAACTTGCGAACTTCCCTCGACGATCTCACCATCCACCGGAATCTTCTCGCCGGGTCGCACAATCACAACATCGCCAATCTGCACATCTTGAATAGGTACTTCTAGCTCTTGCCCGTTGCGAACAATCCGAGCATCCCGCGCCTGCAATCCAATCAGCGATCGAATCGCTTCCGAAGTTTGTCCTCTCGCCCGCATTTCAAACAGCCGACCGAGCAAAATCAATGCGATGATCACGTTTGCAGGTTCGTAGTAGACATCCGGGTTCAATCCTTGAGCAATGAAGAAGTTCGGGAAAAAAGTTGCAATGATCGAATACAGGTAAGCAGAGCCAGTTCCCAAAGCAACCAGCGTATCCATCGTGGCAGTATGGCGCTTTAGAGCTTTCCAGGCATTGATGAAGAACTCTCGACCTGCCCAGAGCAATATAGGAGTCGAAACAATAAGCTGTAGCCAGGGATTGTGCAACCACATCGGAATGAATGGCAACGGCAATCCTAGCATCATGGGCAAAGAGCCAATGACTAAGACAGCCCCGATCGTACCTGCAACAATAACCTTATTGCGTAGATGACGAAATTCTCGTAGTCTTGCTGTTTTCTCAGTCTCACTTTCATCAGTAATGAATTTAGAGTCTTGCAGCGATCGAGAAGCATAGCCAGCATCAACGATCGCTTGTTGAATCTGCCCTAGATTAGTGCGTTTTGCATCGTACTGAATGCTTGCTTGCTCGGCTCCGAAGTTGACGCTAACTTCTGCGACACCCGGAACCGATCGAATGGCATCTTCCACGCTGCGGGCACAGGAGGCACAACTCATGCCCTGCAACTTCAAAGTATTGGTTTCCATAGTTTAGGAAAATGAACAAAGAACTAGACTAAGCAACGGTGTAGCCTGCGCTGCTTACAGCTTCTTTAACGCGAGTCTCCGGAGCTTGCGTTTCGACCTGCACAAGTTTTGTTTTAGGGTCGGCGTTTACCTGAGCATCTGCATCAATTTCTTTGATCGCATTTGTAATTGTCTTACTGCAAGCAGAACAAGCCATATCTGGAACTTTAAATTGGAGCGTCATGATTTCAAGTCCTTTAAATAAATTCGATAAGTTTATCTTGAACTCTCTAGTCAATCAATAGTTCGGACAGTTTTTGCGGTCAGACGTGGACAGAAAAGCTATCCATCAGCTAGGGTGCAGATTAGAAACAAAGCGCACCGGATGGATAGCCA
>NZ_LXYR01000032.1 GCF_001650195.1 Phormidesmis priestleyi BC1401
CAACGTCACCAAAAACGTCACTTGCGGTTTGCGAAAATGCCCACTTTGGTCAGTAGGCTCTGTACAATGACTTCCATCGCTATTCATCCGGTGCTTGGTTGATACTGGCACCCTGTCCGATGGATAGCTTTCCTGTCAAAAATTGTCCGGACTATTGTTGAACTAACGACACAAAATTCAAACAACAGTTCAAAAGAAAATGAAATTAAATCGCCTGATAATATGCTGAAAAAGATAGAAAAGATGGAGAGAAAAACTCAACACGAACACGCTGAAGCGTCTGTGAGAAGGATGGCGCAGAGAACACAAAAAGAAAGCGGTTGGACAAGATTGAATCTGCGCTAGAAACGAGAACGAAAGAAGAAATTCAGCGATCCGAGGAGAGAGCCATAAGGATATTTGACGAATTGAAAGCAAAAAGAAAGAGAGATTAAGGTTTGGGTCAGCTTTGTGGCAAGAAAAAGACACCTCTGCCATTTTACAGGCGATCGCTCAGTCCTATTTGCAGTCTAAAGTTATACTCTAGTCACTGAATACTACTGTTTGCAATGACTCCAGACTCCCCCGTTGACCGTCAACGAGAACATCAAGCCAACGAACGAACCTTTCTTGCCTGGGTCAGAACCTCGATCGCGCTGATTGGGTTTGGGTTTGCGATCGCCCGCTTTGGCATCTTTCTGCGCCAACTGGAGCTAACCCTGACTCAACAAGAACCCCAGGCTCGCTCCTTCTTCAGTTCTGAGCATCTTGGCGTTAGTTTAGTGGTGTTTGGGGTTGTGACGATCGCCCTAGCCGCGTGGCGATACAATCAGGTGTTTTGGCAAATTGAGCGCGGCAACTATCGTCCTGATCGTTCGATCGTGTGGCTGATGACGGCTGTTGTGATGGTTTTAGGATTGCTTAGTATTCCGCTACTGCTTTCACGCAGTCGTCTGCCCAGTGTTCCTGCTGCGCCCATTAAACCTCAGTCTAGGCAGCCGTTTTGACACTCATCAGAAAATTGTCTATCGTGCCAGACTCCCTTTCTCAAAGTGTTCGGTTGCAACCCTGATTGATGATTTGCATATCACCGATGCAGCAGAGGCAGGGCAAGCTCTTTAAAGCAATGAGCAATGGAAAGAGCAATTGCAGCAGCTTCCGATCGACTGTATCTTGGGGCTTGGGTATACTCCTTCTGTCTTGATGTCTACCTGTGCCTTGATCGAACAGGGTCAGCATAAACTAGGTGAGAGGCAAGATTGAGCTTCTCCGTCTGAACTCGGAGAGGTGACGTTTGACGAACCAGACCACAAGGGGCGGAATCAGCACCCACTGAAAGAGCGGCAGCAGTCCAGTCCCCAAGAATGGAAGGGTTGGCATCAGGTCAGCATATTTCCATTGACTAAATATCTTAGTAGCTAGAGCTTCAAAGATGACTGTAATGACGACGCCTACTAGGATAAAGCTGCTGACTTGCCAGTATTTAAGGTTATGAAACCATTGCCGTGATTTTGAGATCACCGCAACCGCCCAAAAAGCAGCGATCGAGATTCCAACGTCCCCAACGGTCGCGAGAGTACAGTTTCTGATCATATCGAAGCAAGAAGAATCAGATGGAATCTGATAAAACGGCATTTGCTGCATTTCCCAGAAGAAATTCAACAGAAATGAGAATATACCAATGTTCCACTCCGGCAAATTCAGCCAACGAAAGGAGCGAATGACGCTTGTATTGTGTGTCATATAACAACTGATTGAGTCATACACCAAACGCTGGTTTCAGTTCAGCAACCCAAGTTTTGATCCGCTCCTCGGTCAGTTCAGATTGATTATCTTCATCCAGAGCGAGACCCACAAATTTACCATCCCGAACGGCTCTAGACTCATTAAAGTCGTAACCATCAGTAGACCAATACCCCACCGTTGTACCACCCTGTTCAGAAATTTTCTCTTCCAAGATGCCGATCGCGTCTTGAAAACTATCGGCATAGCCTACCTGATCACCGATCCCAAAATAGGCGACTTTCTTGCCCGTGAAATCAACGTTATCTAGCTCATCGTAGAAGCTGTCCCAATCGTCCTGAAGCTGACCGACATTCCAGGTTGGACACCCAACAATGATATTGTTATAGTTCTCGAAGTCACTGAGTTCAAATTTCGCAACATCATACAACGTCACAGCTTCTTCACCACCAAACTCCTTTTGAATTAGTTCTGCTTCAGTTTGGGTATTCCCGGTTTGAGTTCCATAAAATAAGCCAATCTTAGACATATTTCACTCCTTTAAACTTATTAGTGGTCAATGGCTAACGATTCGTAATTCGCGCAACTTTGAAGGAACCGATGAATCCTATGATCTTTTGAGTTCTCTAAGATCAAACCTGCTCAATGATTGGACAAATGGTTGCCGCCGAGTTTTGGGGCAAAATAGCTTCTCCAGCCAGAAGTCTTCCTAACTCCCGTCTGAGAATTTGGAGTTCCTGAATTTGTCGATCGACCTCTATAAGCTTGTTTCTCAGACTTTCTTGAACGCGATCACACGGCAAATCACCTTGGTCGTGAATCTCTAAAAACTCTCGAATTTCTAACAAGCTCAATCCTAATTTTTGAGCGCGTTTAATAAAGTTTAAGCGGGCGAACACATCAGCGCTAAACAATCTAAATCCGCCCTCCGTCCTGCCCATCGTTTTGAGTAAGCCTAGTTCCTCATAATAGCGAATCGTTTTGATCGGAATCCCACTTTCTTTGGCAACGGAACCAATCAGTTTTGTCTCTTCTTGAACAACCATCTTGATCACCTACTCTGCTTTCACAACTCCCCGAAACATATTCATGCCACAGGTAAAGGGATAGTCACCCGGTTTCTCTGGCGTAAACTCGATCGACGTAATCTGATTCATGGCTAAGTCAGCCGCAATGTGGAAATCTGGAAACAAAACTTTCTCTAAGCAGCTACTGGAATCTTTGCGAAAAAAGTTTAGCTGCACAGGTTGACCTGCTTTGACCACCACTTGACTCGGCTCATAGCCCCCATCCACATCGATCGTGAGGGTCTGAACGCCTTGCTCAACGGTGGATCGCTGTGCCTTTGGTTTGCCGAGAAACCACCAAAGTTCCAATCCAATCAGAGCGATTCCCCCAACTGCAACTCCAGCTTTGACGGCGATCGGTTGCTCAATGCGCTGAAATTCATTCGGTGTAGAACGCTCCATTGGCATTTGTGCAGACGCGGATGCAGCGCCCAGCAACAAACTCAGACCTACTAAACGTCCTAAAATTTTGCGTCGGTTCATGGTGTTGTCCCTTCCTGATTAGGTCAGTGTTTTAGGCTGAAAGTTGCGTAAGCGCAGAGCATTGGTGACGACTGAAATAGAACTCAGTGCCATTGCACCGCCAGCAATCATCGGACTGAGCAACCAGCCAAAGAATGGAAATAAAATCCCCGCCGCGATCGGAATCCCAACAATGTTGTAAATGAATGCGAAGAAGAGATTTTGACGGATGTTTCTCATCGTAGCGCGACTGAGCTGAATGGCAGTGACAATGCTTTGAAGATCGCCAGAGATTAACGTAATGTCACTCGCTGCGATCGCCACATCAGTTCCCGTCCCGATCGCGATCCCAACCTGCGCCTGAGCTAAAGCGGGTGCATCATTGATGCCATCCCCCACCATTGCCACAATTTTTCCTTCTTTTTGAAGGGCGGCAATTTGAGCGACTTTTTGGTCGGGGCGAACTTCAGCAATTACACGACTAATCCCCACTTCACGGGCGATCGCGTCTGCAGTTTGCTGATTATCTCCAGTCAGCATGATCACGTCTAGACCGAGTTTCTTCAGCGATCGGACTGCCTGAACCGAGGAAGGTTTCAGCGCATCGGCAATCCCCATTAATCCCTCAAGTTTGCCGTCGACTGCAATCCAGACGGCGGTTTTACCCGATGCTTCTAACTGACTTTTTTGCTCTCGCAATGCCTGAGAGTCGATTCTAAGTTCTTCCATCCAGCGCTGAGTGCCGATTTGGACGACTTGATTAGACATTGTGCCCTCAACGCCACTGCCAGCAACTGCTTCAAAGTTCTGCACGTCTCCTAACGCCACTTCTTGAGACTGAGCATAGCGAACTACCGCTTCCGCTAACGGATGTTCCGAGTTTCGCTCAACCGATGCCGCTAATCTCAGGAGTTTCAATTCGCTTTGATTCGCAGTACCGTTTACCGTTAGAAAGTCTGTTACGGTTGGTTTTCCTTGCGTTAACGTTCCCGTTTTATCTAGCACGATCGTTTGGATTTGATGCGCCAATTCTAAACTGTCTGCCCCTTTGATCAAGATTCCGTTTTCGGCTCCCTTTCCAGTACCCACCATAATCGAGGTTGGAGTGGCTAATCCCAATGCACACGGACAGGCGATAATTAGCACGCCAACGGTTGTAATCAGAGCCAGAGTTAGATTTCCGAGGGCGAGAAACCAGATCACAAAAGTGGCGATCGCGACCCCAATGACAACAGGCACAAACCAACCAGTGACGCGATCGGCTAACCGCTGAATCGGTGCTTTTGATCCTTGAGCTTGCTGCACGAGTTGAACAATCTGTGCCAGTAGGGTGTCTTTTCCAACTCGGGTCGCCCGAAACTTAAAGCTACCTGTCTTATTGATTGTTGCCCCGATCACTTCATCTCCAGCTTGCTTTTTAACGGGCATACTTTCGCCAGTCACCATCGACTCATCAAGCGTCGAAGATCCGTCCACCACTTCGCCATCAACGGGAATCTTTTCGCCCGGACGCACGACCACGACATCCCCAATCTGCACATCCTGAATCGGGACTTCCAGTTCTCGCCCATTGCGAATAATGCGAGCATCTCGTGCCTGCAAGCCAATCAATTTGCGAATCGCATCCGAGGTTTGCCCCTTGGCGCGATTCTCAAACAATCGACCCAGCAAAATTAGCGTAATGATTACCGAGGACGCTTCGTAGTAAACCTCCGGTGTCAAGCCTTGGGTAGTGAAGAAACGCGGGAAAACAGTTGCAAAGATCGAGTAGAAGTAAGCAGACCCGGTTCCGATCGCCACCAATGTATCCATCGAAGCTGCGCGGCGCTTAAGGGCTTTCCACGCATTCTTAAAGAAGTCTCCTCCACACCAAAACAGCACCGGAGTTGCCAGCACGAGTTGAATCCAAGGATTGTCAAGCCCTCGAATCAACGGTAAATTCAGCATGGCAGACATTGCGCCCACCACAATCAAAGCACTCAAAGCGCCGCCAACGATCACCTTGCGTTTGAGTTGACGCGACTCGGCTGCCCGCATCGATTTTTCAGCATCATCCTCGCCCGTCACCATCGTTTGTTCTTGCAGCGAGAATGCAGAATATCCCGCTTCGCTGACGGCATCCTGAATCGTGTCCAGGTCGGTCTTACGAGGGTCGTAGGTGACAGTTGCTTGTTCAATGCCAAAATTAACGTTACTTTCGCTAACTCCAGGAACAGTGCGAATCGCGTCTTCAATGCTGTTTGCGCACGAAGCGCAGCTCATGCCCCGCAGCTTGAGCGTTACAGTTTCCATGTTTAAACTCCTTTAGCTTTGCTTGAAAAAGCACCTCGTCACGAAGCGACGGTATATCCAGCCGCCGTAATCGCGTCTTTGATTGCCGTTTCAGACTGCTGAGTTTCGATGTTCACAAGCTTGGTTTTGGGGTCAGCTTCGACTTTGGCAGTGGTATCGATCGCTTTCACCGCTTCAGTGATCGTGGTGACGCAAGCAGAACACGCCATATTGGGAACCGTGAGTTGAAGTGTCATGATGGTTAAAGAAAAACAATTGGATGTAAAACTTACTTCTATCTTGATCTCTCCAGCCCACTAGAGAGTCAAGCGATTTTGTGAAAATCATCCTTAGGTGTGAGTGAGACCGACCAAAAAAGACTGCCCGATCGAGGCTGTTAAGCAGATAAACCGGGCAGCATCTGTCTTCAACGCCCAAGATCTTGCCTGTCATTTCGCTGGTCTAAATTTTGCTTTTTCAGATGAATCTAAATCTCATCCTGATCTCAGTTTCTATGAAATACTAAGCAGTTGCGCCAGATAGGGCATTTCTGTCTTGTACTTCATCGTCTCCAACCAAGTTGAGCGATAGAGTTGACTCTCCAGTGAACCGGAGAGTGCAGAATTGAAACGCTGTTGTGATTGAACTTTAGATGACACTACAAATGATGCAAAAACGTGCTTTGAGTGGCTTTTGGACAGTAGCGTGGATGACGATCGCCACCTCTGGAGGAGTGTTAACCGCCTGTTCAAATGCTTCTCAACCTTCGGTTCAAGCGTCCCCAAGCCCTGCGGCGACTGACACAGGTTTCATGAAGGGAATGGATCACAGCACCATGGATCACAGCAGCATAGGCAGCATGAGCATGGATCTGGGTCCTGCCGATGCCGACTTTGATTTACGATTCATGGATGCCATGACTTCGCACCACCAGGGAGCCGTGATGATGGCAAAAGAAGCCAAGCAAAAGTCAAAGCGCCCAGAAATCAAAAATTTAGCATCCGACATCATCAAAGCTCAAGATCAAGAAATTGCTCAGATGAAGCAGTGGCGAACCGCCTGGTATCCCAAAGCAGAAAGCACCCCAATGGCGTATAACTCCAAAATGGGAAAAACGATGCCAATGCTGTCTGACCAAATGAACGGCGTGATGATGAACAGGGATCTCGGTGCCGCCGATGATCAGTTCGATTTACGCTTTATCAATGCGATGATTCCGCACCACGAAAGCGCAGTGGTGATGGCAACCGATGTGTTGAGCAAAACAAAGCGTCCAGAGGTCAAGAAACTAGCTGAAGACATTGTTTCATCCCAGCAGGCAGAAATTGCTCAGATGAAGCAGCGGCGCAAAGCCTGGTATAACCAGTAACTCAACTCTCGCAGTTCTAAAGCAACCTTTTTAGAATTGCGGTGATGAGTTTCAAGGAGGGAGCCAAGCGGCTCAGTCTGCGGGATCAATTCAGATAGATGCCGAAACCGCCAAGCGAATAGGGCTAAAGATCGAACCCGTGACTCGCCAGCGATTAGCCTTTGGCGTGAAAGCCACGGGACAGATCGAATCTTTGCCCAACCAGCCAGTAGAAGTCACGACTCCGGTCGGCGGAACTGTGTTGCAGTTGTTGGTGAAGCCAGGAGAACGGGTGAAACGGGCAACTGATAACCTCGTCGATCGCAGAGGCGTTGACATAAGCGGATTCCATCCAGCTTGGGCAGCATGATATCGAGAAATAACAAGTCATAGCTGAAGGCTTCTAGTAAGTTCCACCCGGCTAACTCATCTGCCGCAGGTTCGACCAAAGAATGCTGATCGGTCAAGGCTTCAGTAACAGCATCCGCGATGCGATCGTCATCTTCAACAAACAAAATTCTCACGACAGTGGGATAAAACGGCTATGGAGTTTGGGCATTGGGGTCACGCCTTGAGTTGGATGCAGGCTGGGATCTTACTGATCCCAAAAAGCCCCCATCAAATGCCCAAGATTACCCAAATTTGTCCTAGATTGCTCCACCTCTTGCGTCCAGACCAATGCTTTTTGCGTTCGCCCCAAAAACGCAAAGACCCGCTACTAGAGCGGGTCTTGCCTACGATCGGAGCGACAGGATTTGAACCTGCGACCCCTACTACCCCAAAGTAGTGCGCTACCAAGCTGCGCTACGCCCCGATGTCGCTTAACAAGCATAGCATAGGGGATTGCATCCAACCAAGCGGTCAAAAAACTTGAAGCGTCTGAAGAGCGGGTAAGAGGTGAGCAACGGCTGAGGCAGACCAAAACCCTTCACCTCGGCGACCTGTGAGGAGAATTAATCGAAGACTGTAGGCGTGGGGATAGCCTTCAACTTCTAGCCAGAGGAGAGCGCTTTCGGCTTCGCAGGCGATCGTTTCTTCATCCATCAGTTCAGTGGTCATTTGCTGCATCGTGCGGCTGAGTTGTTCGAGCAGCCGGGAAAAGTCTTGTAGTTCGAGTTCGGTGAGTTCGATCGCCCAGTGGTCTCCGCCGAGGAGTCCTTTAAATTCGGGGGCTTCGGCATCCCAGCCAACACGCCAATCGCTGCCGCTTTTTAATAACCGTCCCATTATAGTTAGGGCTTGAGGAGTTGAGCACCGCTGGGTTGAATCGGGCGATCGGGGATGGTTGGAGGGAGTTGAGGGCGGGAAACGGGGGCTGTGGGCTGATCAGAAGTAGGGCTGAAAAGGTTTACGAGGGTTTGAACGAGAGTGTTGCGCTGTTTGAGGGTGAGGCGGTTAACGACGGCACGATCGCGGTCTAAGGGATTTTTTCTCAGGTTGTTTGAGCCAGGATAGTCGGAGTCGATGATGGGTTCGTTGATGCCCAGATAGTCGCCTAGTGTCATTTTCCAGTCAAGGCGGTAGTTGATGGGGCGACCTTTGACATATTGGTGATAGCGAATCATGCGGCTGACAAGGGTGTTGTTAGGGTCAACTTTTTTAGTTTCACGGTTGACGTATTGATTTTCTAGGGGCAGGTCGGGGATCTTCTCATAGACTTGCTTCCAGGCATCTTGGGGTCTAATAGCTTGGGCAATGGCTGGGGTGAACTGGAAGAAGGCAGTGCTAAGGATGAGGGCAGCGATCGTGAGGGTGGTTTGCTGAATGGGGCGCTTCATAAGATTGCTCAACTCTCTAACTTCATCCTTCATCCTTAGTACTTTATCTTATAGACCTATTTGAGGATTATTTTGTGGCTTATTCGTCTTATATGAGACCACCGATGAGACTTAGAGTGAGTCTTATACGAGACAGATGCGACGAGTAATGGTCTTCTGCAGTGTGCGTATCGTCGGAACCAATATCAGGTGATGTGCAACTAATTTACCCTCATCCCAACCCTTCTCCCTAGGGAGAAGGGCTTTCAGATTCTTTCTAGTTCCCTCTCCTTGGGGAGAGGGCTAGGGTGAGGGCTGTATTCTCAAGCATTTGAGAGAAGTTGCACATCGCCTAATATCGTCTTCTAACAGCACAATGACTCGAACTCTATCGTGTTTATATTCAAGCAGAGGACGATCGAGCGTGAGTTGTCTGTTGCGGTCGATCGTGCCCGTGACTCCAAGAAATTAGCGAGATTGATCCAGGGGTTCCATTCGCGTCTGTTTCCGATGCTTCGGGTTCTGATTAAAATTATTTCACGTCTTCGGAAACTCCTTCGAGAAAGGCGATGAAGCCTTTGCCCCAAGGGTTTTGTTCTGCAAAGTGTTCTCCAACTTTGAGGGCTGCTTTTTTGCCGCCGTTGTAAAGTCGTTTGAGGCTCATGAGATCTTGCCATTGCGGAAGTTGCTTGGCTTTGATCTCGGTGAATTCTGCATCAATGATTCTGAGTGCTTGTTGCTCGTTTTCTACGAACGTGTATTTTTGCTCTAAGGTGCGAATGACTTGCACGATCGCGTTGAGGGCTGTGTCGCTTTCTGACTGAGTAGGATTCACAATCATGTCCCCTTCGACGTTTCCGGCTGCACCGTGGACTGAGCCGTGAAAGTTCATCTAAATTTTGGATTGGTTAGACATGAGTGTGACTTATGAGTTAGGGGTTGACTGAACGGATATAACTTTTTGCAGATGATTAGCAGCGATCGTCAAAAGTGCTTGGGTAGTGCCATCGGGATTGACGAATTCAACTTCAAAGGTTTGACCGTTGGGATAGGCGTGAACGATCGCGCCTCGATCGCCTTGCTTTAACCCGTGTTCTGGCAGGTTATGACTTAGGGCAACAACATCTAATTCCTGAATGGGTGTATCGAGTTGATAGGTCATGGCGATCGCTCACACTTGATTGTAAGCGTTTAGAAACTCTTCCCTTGAAACAGTGATCTGTGTGCAGATTGCTCTCAATGTTCCACTCTTAATTCGGGTTTGGTTGGGCATGACGAGTGGTGTTTCTGTACCATCTTCATTTTCTCGTGTCATGACAATGTGTTCTCGTTCACGGACGATCTGGAAGCCCATTGACTCAAAGGTTTTGATGACTCGATTCTTAGGAGCATCAACTGGAAACTTGCTCATCAAACCGCGATCGCTGCTTCGTCAATAAACACTTCGACGGGTGATGTGTCTTCTAAGTTTTCTTTGCCGAAGACTTCGATATAGGTGGCGATCGCTGACTTTACATCGGATAGGGCTGCTTCGTAGGTGTCACCTTGTCCGACGATCGCTCCGACGATGCCGATCGGGTAAGCGACGTATCCATCGGGATGTTTCTCGATAATGATTTTGAACTGCTTCATTGATTTTCAGGATTAGCAGAGTGAATTCTGTGTTCAGTGTATCGCAGTTAAATCAGGTTGTTCGGTTACAGAATGTTTGTGGGGTTGACGATCGAGCGATCGTGTCACGGGTCTACTGGATCAGAGGTTGACGCTGGCGGTTGAACGTTCAAATCCCCTTCGATGTTGCCTGTGACTCCATAAGCTGGAGCATAGAAATTAAAGATATTTTGAGCGATCGCTTGTTCCGACTGTTGATCGCTTGTCTTTGCTCCTGTAGGGGCGATCGTTCTCTCTATCGAAGTCACGGGTTCTGCATTGTAGCGTTTGCAGCGATTTTGGATCGCGATTAGAGTGTCGATATTTTCGTAATCGAAACCCTCATAGTTCAGGCATTGCTTAAGTTCAGAGATATCAGCTTCTGAACCAGTTTCGTGTAGCCAATCAATCGCATTCACACTCGCCTCACAATTTTCATCTTCAAGGATTTTAAATGATGGTGGAATTGCTCTATGTTCGCCAATTTTTTTCAACGAACTAGCTGCTCTGTCACGCACACGCGAGTCCTCATCTTTGAGCAATTCAGCTAATGGTAGGATTGCTGTATCTGAACCAATTTCTCCTAACGTATGTGCTGCAACTTCACGCATATAGGAGTTCTCATCTTCAAGGAGTTCAACTAATAGCAAAACTGCTATGTCTGTACCAATTTTACCAAGCGCAAAAGCCGTTTCCCAACGCACACTAAAATCTTCATCTCTAAGAAGTTCAACTAATAGTGGAATCACTGCATCTGTACCGATCTCACCAAGTGCAAGAACTACATTCTTGCAAACATCTACCTTTCCGTCTTTGAGAAGTTTAATTAATGATTGAATAACCGCCTCTGAACCGATCTTTCCCAACGCGAAAGCCGCACTTTCACGAACATCAACATCCTCATCTTTAAAAAGATTGATCAATGGTGGAATGGCTGCTTCTGAACCAGCTTCACCTAGCCCATCAGCCGCTTTCCAACGCACAAAGGAGTCTTCATCTTCAAGAAGTTCAATTAACGACTGAATGACAGAATCTGAACCAATTTCACCTAGTGCAAAAGCTGCCTTCCCACGTATAAAAGAGTCTTCATCTTTAAGACACTCAATCAATGCTGGAATGGCTGCCTTGGATCGCCCCACACCCAACAAATGAATCTTGAACATCTGCGGAAGATTCAACGATCGCACCATCTCGATCGTCTGCTCCTGCCATTCTGGTTTCACCTTCCCCGCCAACCTTGCGCCCAGTTGCCAATCGACCTCTAACGCCGATCTCACCACTCGCAGCGCCTCTTGTTCATCCTCCACCAGTTCCAGCATCAGCGCAAAGGGTTCCGTCCATTTCAGATAGTTGAGGTAGTCCCATTTCAGACAATCATTATTCAGTTGTGGTAATTGTCTTAATAACTGTTCCGCTGCGTAATACTCCTGAAACAGTTGATGGTGAAATTCGATTTTGTTTGGCTCCGATGCCACTTGTAACAAATGATATTTGAGCAAGTCTTTAAGCCATCGTTTCGCTTTCGTAGCAGGGTCAGTTTCTCCCCGTTGCCGTAGCCATTTCTCTAGCCAGTCTTCTGCTGTTCTGCGGTCTATTTGCAACACAAACTCGGTTGGCTGATCTCCAAAACGCATCATGCAGCCTGCCAAATGCTGCAAAAGCTCATTCTTAAACTCATAAAATCCCTCAGAAACCACGATCGTTCCTTCAGCTTTGTGAATCGTGTCGTAGTCCTGAATAAACTTCCGCCGAAATAACTCTCCACGATTTTGAGGAACAGGCTGATCAGGGCGATACACTTCACACAGCATCGTCAACATCAATGGCGTTTCTGCAAGATCTCGCAAGCGATCGCCCATCGCTTTCAACAGTGCCTTTGCGTGACCTGGCAAACGCATCTCAACAAACCGCCGCATCTGAGGCTCAGTCAACGACACCATTTCTAGCTTGTGTTCGATCGCAATACTTGTGCCCAATTCCCGTGAGGTAAATACCATCGGCACCTGTTCATAGTCGGCTCGAAAACTCTCGACTTCACAGATTGCTGTTGGCACTTCGTTCAGCCCATCTAGCAACACCAAAATCCGCCCCTCAAACAGCAAATCTTCAATCAAGTCTTGCTTCAGCCGGAGTTTGTTCCGTCGAAATGTTGCTTCTAATAAATCCAGCACCGATTTATGATTCGACCCGTCCAATTCCCGCAACTCCACCAACACCGGAATTAGTAGACCTGGATTGGTCAGTGCCGCCTGTGCCTCTTCCCACAGCAACCGCTTTAGCGCTGTTGATTTGCCTGATCCTGGCTTGCCCACCAGCAACACTTGCGGCGACTTTTGATGTTGTGCTATGGACTGCCGTAACCCTGCCAATACCTCAAATTGTTTCGGTTCATCCTTGAGATCGTCACTCTTCACACCATTCTGGACGGGTGGACAAGATTGCACCTTCAACGGCAATTGTGCAGTAGTCGGCGTGTACAACTCCCGGCTATCCTTGGTTGCGCGATCAAGGATAGTTTGTAAATATAGCTACCGCCACATAGGTTAGGACAGGGACATTTTTGGCAGCACGCGAAGCACACTACCAAAAATGTCCTAAGCAAAGTGGCGATGGCTATACAACCGAAAAAAATCAGGCGGCAAATCGAGGCTCATAGGACAAAAAGCATTTGACTTTGAGCGATCGTCAAATCGCTCTCCCCATCCTAATCAATCCGCTAGAGCATTCAGTGATTTTGTCTGCTTTGGTAATAAACACAACCCTCTAAGCAGGATTGGCTTGCCCCAACTGCGTCAAGAAGCGCATCGCTTTTGCAATATAGCTGGCACAGTCATAAGGCGACGATTCGTAAAACGCTCGCCACGCCGATCCTTTGTGTTCATCGTAGCGATCGGACAAGTCTGGAAATTTGTCTAACCAGGCTAATCGGACTGCGTGACCAATTAACACATCTAACACGATCGACTCTTCAATTTTGAAATCAGGATTGCGTTGCGCGATCGTGGCTAATTCCATCATCGCTTCTATATTCACCTGACGATATTCTGGCGCTTGAATTTTGTTTAATAAGTGTTCAATTTTGAGTGCAAAGTTTTTCTCTCCAGCAGTCATTTCCATGATCAGTCGTTCGCTATCAAGGCGGTTGCGGCGTTCTAATTTGTCGCCAATTACCAACCCTTCGCAGTGATTTAGAAGTTGCCATACGCTCGGATAAAAATCTTTCGGGACACGATTCAACGATCCGTCTAGCTGACGTTTGCGCCACCAATCCTGATTCGCAGGTTCGACTTCGGTTTGCTCATCTAACAAGACGACCCATTCGATGCCCCGATCGGGCAATTTTACCCGAAGTGATTCTTGCTTAAACAACGCCTGATTGAGATCAGCATATCCCACTAGAATCTGTCGCAGTCGAGTCTTAATCTCAAACGGACTGAGTTGCATCAAGTATTCATAGGCTTCGTCTTGAGTGAGCTTTAATTCTTGCGCGAGTTCGGTAGTGATCAGCAAGATTAGATAGCCGACTCGCAGAGTTAGTAATCCTTGAAAGAGGTCTGGCTCGCTTTTGATTAGCAAACTCAGATAGATGATAATTTCTTGAGTGAGAACCCGATCGCGAATATCTTCTCGACAAAAATGATGAATCTTTTCAAGCACTTCGATGTAGGGCAACGGCTGCATAATCAGCGAATCTTCACTGTATGCCCGTCCAACCGAAATCTGTTTTTGTCGCACCAAAATGTCGGTGACGGCATCCGATAACCCGACATCAACTTTGTCTAGTAAGCCTGCTGCCCGTCGCACAATTCCCCAATAGGGACCTGACGCATCGCCCTTACTGGCTTTGGCGTAGACTTCGTTGACTAAATCTGTGAGGGCGATCGCAGGCTGCGATTTGGTCAAACGAGTATCAAAATCTAATCCTTCGAGACGAACGAGTGTACTCAATATCTCAATCTGTTCGTAGAGATTATGAGACTCGCGCAAGTTCGATATCAGAGCATTAACATCAGTTTCATACTCCAGCTTAAATTCTTGCGAAGTGCTCAACGGGTCGTTTGTTTCGGGGTGATAAACTAGATGATAGTTTGGCAGCGTCATGTCAACCACAGACGAGGGCGGAAACTCAAAATCGTGGAGCGAGTCAATGCGTTCGGTTCCAGCAGTGAGGGCAAGCTGATTGAGGCGACCTAGCTGCACCGGAATATCACCACAGCGACCTTCTTGTAGGTCTTGCACGAGATTGATCAGCGCCTCTCGTCCTAGTTCCAGCATCTCATTTGTGAGCAGCAGCGTCATAGTGGGTTTGCCCAAATCTTGCCAGTGGCGATGGGTGTAGGCAAGTTCGCTTTTGATATTGGAGACGAGAAAGTGATAGTCGAGGGTGACATAAAAACGTCCTGGCTCTAGAAAAGATGGCAGAAACACGATCGTTTCTCCACAGATTTTAAACACTCTCGAAGTCGTCAAACTTCGCATTCGGCGCATCGGGCGACCCGTTAAATTGAGTTTGTCGCTGCGTCCAACCTGAGCATAGGCGGCGGCTAAGTCTCGCGCATAGCGAACCTGAATCGGCTCGACTTGTTTAAGCGTTTGAGTTGTGATGTTGTTGGCAGCTAGTTTGGACTGTAACTCTTCGTCTTCTGCCAAGAGCGCAATTTGAACCGTTGCCTTGCGTTTTTGACCAATGCGGAGGTGACAGCCGATCGGGTCAACATCTCCAACTGCCAACAGTCCCTCATTCATCATTTGCGCGAGAAGATAGAGACTCTGTGCCCACACGAGCGGAATGTTTTCATTGGGCAACCGAGTTTGACTAGAAGGATTTGCCTTTTCTTGCTCGATCGCGTCTTCAGGAACGTAGTACAACTCTGGCAGCAAGTCTAAGCCGTCTCGTTTGACAACCAGTTGAGCAAGTTTATCGAGATAGTTTTGTGCCTGTGGGCGATCGCCGCGAAACAATCCATCTAATGCTAAATAGGTAAAGAACAGCGACCATTCGCACTCGATATGTTCAAATTGCTTGAGTTCCCACGGCTCATAGTGGAGTCGGCTACCGTCTTCTAAAACGGTTTGGTGTCCGTCTCGCAGAAAGCGTTTGCAGCCATAGCGACCTTGCAGCAGATTGACAATTTTGGTGCGCGTACGATCGACGAGTTGCACATCTTCAACCGCAAACGCCGGAAAGCTAATCACGCTCAATAGAGCAGCATCGACTTCTTTAGAGCTAGACTCTCTGGGCAATAAGGATTCGAGCGTGGTGCGACATCGAGCAATCTCATCGGGCAACACATGAATCACCGATGCCTGACTGCCATGCACACCAAATAAATTTAGCCCGTTTAGCGCTTCGAGTGCCGCCTTTGCCATCCCAACCGAACTGGCATTTAGTTCAGGGTTGCCGTGATTGATTTTGTTGCCTCGCTCCCAGATGCCATAATCGGGCGTGCGATAGGTTCTGCCGATGTAGTAGACGAGATTTTGAATAAAACTCACTTCATCAATGGTGAAGACGATCGAGAGTCCTGATGCGGTCATTTGCGCCAACATCAATAGAAAAATTGAGGTCGCGTCAAGCTGCAAATGTCCCCATTCGTCGTCGCCGACTACGGTGCTTCCAGTGTCAGTGTCATATTTGGCATGAAGGGCATCGAGAGGGGCTTGATTAGCTTTGAATTTCTCAACTTTTTCGGCTTGTCGCATCATCGAGAACAGCAAGCCGCGCATCAATTTAACAACGCTGTGTTCTAGCTCGTAGGTGCGTCCCCGATCGTCATCCAGCTTACGATAGGCGAGTCCCAATCCCCACACGGCGAGAATGCTGTAGACGTTATCGCGCACCCACGCGTCGGTGTAGTCGCCATGAGCGTTAACCGCCGTGCTGGCGGGCAACAGTCCAGAAATTGCATTCTGACGACTGAGAATGACGGCACGCACCTGTTCGTAGTAGTGATCTAACCGGGCTGCTAAATCAACGGGTTTGACTGCCATACCGCCCTCGCGTGAAAGAATTGAGCAAGTCTTAATTTTAAGCCTTTGTGGGGATGATGGATGGCTCGATCGAGAACCTGAGTTCTTACAACACTTAAGCAAGGCAAGATTTCAAGAATAGCCCAACGGTTTTGCTGATAATCCCATTACCGATCGATAGTGAAGTTCCATTTGTGCCACTGATGGAGCTTGGCGTTTCGGATTCCATTGACTTTGATCGAATAGTGATTGTCTTAGTTCGTCAACATTGACGTTACAAACTTCGTTATCTGAAACGACCGCTCTGCCATTCACCCAGACATGAGAAATAGCGTTGACTGGACGACCTAAAATCAGAAGCCCGATCGGGTCAGTGCGCGGCAACAGCGATAAGTTCATCAAGTCAACCATGATTAAATCGGCTTTTTTGCCCACCGTCAGCGAACCAAGTTGATCTCCTAAATTCAAGCCCGTTGCACCGCCCAAGGAAGCCATCTCGATCGCGTGTCGCGGCGTGATCCAATTTTGATAATCGGGATCAGTGGTGTTATGCAAAATCGAGCCGATTTTAATCGCTTCTAGCAGGTCTTGAGAATCATTGCTCGCCGAGCCATCACACCCAAACGAGACATTCACGCCCGCCTGACGATATTTGAGAACCGGGGCAATGCCACTTCCCAGCCGCAGATTGCTGAGAGGATTGTGAACCACCGTTGATTTTGTCGCCGCCATGATTTCGATGTCGGCATCGTCGAGCCAGACACAGTGCGCTAACGAAGTCCGATCGCCCAAAAATCCAATCTGTTTGAGATGCTCAACCGCGCTACAGCCATATTTTTCTTGGGCGAGAATCTGCTGCGCTTTCGTTTCGAGCAGGTGAGCGTGACGACAGAGATGGTAGCGATCGCTCAACTCAACACATCCCTCAAACAAAGCATCCGAACAGAGTTGAATTCCAGTTGGCGCGACGAGAATATTCACCCCTTCATCCGGGCGATGATAGTGAGTAACGGCTTCTTGGACTAACGCCAGAGTTGCCGCCGTCGATCGCACATACTCATCGTGTTCCCGGTTAGCTCCCCCACTTGGAAGACCTGTCGATAACGCCTGATCTTGAATCAGAGGAGCCACAAATGCCCGAATTCCGACCTGACGATAGGCGCGAACCGCCGCCTCGATCGTCTCTAATTCTTGACCAGGGATCAATACCAAATGATCCACAACGCTTGTTCCGCCAGAGAGCAGCGTTTCGACAGCCGTTCCGATCGCGCTCAGGTAAGCTTTCTCTGGGTCGAGCGGTGTAAAGTCATAGAGTTCTGCAATCCACAACTCTAGCGGGACGGGCGGAATCATGCCGCGTTGCCACATCTCAGAAGAGTGTGTGTGAGCATTGACAAATCCTGGCAGAAGAAGTTTATTACGTCCGTCAATCAAAGTGCCAATGGGATCTAGATTCGGTGCGACCGCCGCAATGTGATCATCCACAATCTGCACATCGACCATCTCATAGGCTCGATCGCTAGGAATTAAAATGTTCTGAATAGTAAAACTCATGAGCAGAGGCAATAAGTAATAGATAGGCTATTAGATGTAGCGGATTACTCGATCGTCAAACTGTTACATTCGCTACAAAACCGATGACGCTATCCGAACGAAAAGATTACGCTGACGGCGATCGTCGATTAAGCACGCTAATCTAATTGAAAAATCTGACTCCATTACCGCTTTGAGGAACCTTTATCATGACCACGATTAAAGTAGGAATCAATGGATTTGGACGAATTGGTCGCCTTGCATTTCGGGCAGGTGTTGACAACCCCAATATCGAATTTGTGGGCATCAATGATTTGGTATCGCCCGACAATCTTGCTTATTTGCTCAAATATGACTCGACTCACGGCAGATTTAAGGGCACGATCGAGGCTAAGTCCGACGGCATTATTGTCAATGGCAAATTTATTCCCTGTACGGCAATTCGCAACCCCGCAGACCTGCCGTGGGGCACTCTCGGCGTAGATTATGTGATTGAGTCTACCGGATTTTTTACTGACTTTGCAGGCGCATCTAATCACCTTAAAGCAGGTGCAAAACGAGTGATTCTCTCGGCTCCGACCAAAGACCCTGAGAAAGTTCGGACGCTGTTGGTCGGCGTAAATCATCACCAGTTTGATCCGAGTCAGGACACGATCGTCTCCAATGCCAGTTGCACAACCAACTGTTTAGCGCCCGTTGCTAAAGTTCTTAACGATAGTTTTGGGTTAGCCGAAGGGTTAATGACCACCGTTCACGCCACCACAGCCACTCAGCCGACGGTTGACGGTCCGAGTCAAAAAGATTGGCGCGGCGGACGGGGTGCCTCTCAAAATATCATTCCCTCTTCGACGGGTGCCGCCAAAGCAGTAACGCTAGTCTTGCCA
The DNA here is from genome assembly GCF_001650195.1 of Phormidesmis priestleyi BC1401. Taxonomy (GTDB): domain Bacteria; phylum Cyanobacteriota; class Cyanobacteriia; order Leptolyngbyales; family Leptolyngbyaceae; genus Phormidesmis_A; species Phormidesmis_A priestleyi_B. The sequence goes on from NZ_LXYR01000032.1 coordinate 18,665, forward strand.
GAACTCAAGGGCAAACTGACGGGGATGGCGTTCCGAGTGCCCACACCGGATGTCTCTGTGGTGGATCTGACCTTCAAAACCGAGAAAGCGACGAGCTACAAAGAAATCTGTGCGGCGATGAAAGAAGCGTCAGAAGGCTCACTCAAAGGCATCTTAGGCTACACCGAAGATGAAGTCGTCTCAACCGATTTTCAGGGCGATACGCACTCTAGCATTTTTGATGCTGGAGCAGGCATTGAGTTAAACTCCAATTTCTTCAAAGTCATCTCGTGGTATGACAACGAGTGGGGCTATTCGTGTCGGGTGATTGATTTGATGGTGTCAATGGCAAAAAAAGAAGGCATTTTGTAGGAAAGATAAGGGATGAGGGATGAATTGATCAGGATTCAATTGATCCCCCGTCCTTCAAATTAAGACCAACGAACCACTAGATTTACTACTATTGAGAGGTCGATTCAATAAAACTGAATGCAAAAGACTACTTCACTTCCATCAACTTTAATTATTTTGGGGTTTCATGCACTTTCTGACCCTTTGCGGGTGCAAGTCGTTGATCTGCTGCGAGAGCAAGAACTTTGTGTGTGTGATCTCTGCGGAGTTTTGGAGGTGACGCAATCTAAATTATCTTTTCACCTCAAAACTCTAAAGGAAGCCCAGCTAGTTAAGGCTCGGCAAGAAGGGCGTTGGATCTACTACAGCTTGAATTTGTCCCAGTTTGTAGTTCTAGAGCAGTATCTCGCAGAACTGCGTCGCTTTAGCCCAATCCTACCGCCCCGAATCTGCAAAGACGAGGAATAATTCATCACCTTTAATTGAAGAGTCTTAAAACAACTCTCTAGAATTTGACTTGACAAATCAATTTTTCTTGAAATAATGAGGATGTGAACTCTTCATTTATGGGAACGTGATCCCTAAGTTTTGAATGAGACAATCCGTTTCCCAAACAAAACCTCTTTCTAAGCAACTGTCTTTTCTCGATCGCTACCTAACCCTCTGGATTTTTCTAGCAATGGCGATCGGGGTTGGCATTGGCTATTTTTTTCCTAGTGTCGATGTTGTGATCAATCAGTTTCAGGTCGGCACAACCAATATTCCAATCGCGATTGGCTTAATTTTGATGATGTATCCACCTCTCGCAAAGGTGCGATACGAGGAATTAGGCGATGTGTTTCGCAACGGCAAAATTTTGGGCATATCACTGCTTCAAAATTGGGTGATTGGACCGATTTTGATGTTTGCGCTGGCGATCGTCTTTTTGCGCGACTACCCAGACTACATGGTGGGCTTGATTTTAATTGGGCTGGCGCGATGTATCGCAATGGTTGTCGTCTGGAGCGATTTAGCAAAAGGCAACACCGAGTACACTGCTGGACTGGTGGCGTTTAACAGCATCTTTCAAGTCATTTTCTACAGTCCCTATGCCTGGTTTTTCATCTCAGTCTTGCCGCCGCTATTTGGCTTGCAGGGCAGCACCGTTAACATCAGCATTGCAGAGATTGCTAAGAGCGTATTCATTTACTTGGGCATTCCCTTTATCGCCGGATTCTTTACCCGATACTTTTTAGTGAAAGCGATGGGTAGACGCTGGTATCACGAAGAGTTTGTGCCTAGAATTAGTCCGATCACGCTGATTGCGTTGCTGTTTACGATCGTCGTAATGTTCAGCCTTAAAGGAAGTTTGATTGTACAAATTCCTTTAGATGTAGTTCGCATTGCGATTCCGCTATTGATCTACTTTGTGATTATGTTTTTCACGAGTTTCTACATGGCGTGGAAAATTAAAGCGGACTACTCGAAAGCGGCAAGTGTAGCATTTACCGCCGCAGGCAACAATTTTGAACTCGCGATCGCCGTTGCCGTTGCTGTGTTTGGCATCAATTCTGGTGCGGCGTTTGCAGCCGTGATTGGTCCGCTCGTAGAAGTGCCCGTGTTAATTGGTTTGGTAAACGTCTCATTTTGGTTTCAGCGCCGATTTTTTGTGTCTTCTCAACCCAATGCCCGTTAGTCTAAACAAAAGCGTCATGACACAGCCATTTATTCAACCGATCGCACAAAACGTCTGGTGGGTAATTCCCGGCAAACTGGCAGGAGTGCGAAAGCCAACATCCGAGGAATTGAATGAGCTACAGACTGCAGGGATAGGCGCGATCGTATCCGTGATGGATGATCCGTCTAATCTCGATGTCTACAAATACGCGGACATTCCTCATCTTTGGCTACCTATTAAAGGCGGCACAGCACCAACCCAGGAACAAATTCAGGAGTTACAAGACTTTGTAAATCATCAAAACCAGCTTGGCAATGCTGTAGCCATTCACTGCACGAGTGGACGGCGACGAACAGGAACGATGCTGGCAGCTTATTTAATCAATTCTGGTTCGTCCTATAACCAAGCGATGCAGACGATACAAAATGCGAATCCTGATGTTGACCTGCGCGAGGCTCAAACAACCTTCCTGCAAGCCTTAGCAGGATTGAAATAATAAATTCGCCGCTGTTTAAGTAAGCCCGATCGAGTTTGCAAATCTATGAGCAAATTTGATCATCCTCCCAGAATTCTATTTTTATATGGCTCTCTCAGAGAGCGTTCATATAGCCGTCTTGCTGCCGAAGAAGCTGCTCGAATTATTCAGGAATTTGGGGCAGAGGTGAGATTTTTTGATCCGCGTGAGCTACCAATTTATGGCAGCGTGCCTGACACCCATCCCAAAGTGCAAGAGTTACGCGAGTTAAGTCAATGGTCAGAAGGGCAGGTTTGGTCTAGCCCAGAGATGCACGGCAATATTACTGGCATTATGAAAAACCAAATTGATTGGATTCCTCTAACCATTGGAGCCGTTCGCCCGACTCAAGGTAGAACATTAGCGGTTATGCAAGTCTCTGGAGGTTCCCAGTCCTTCAATGCAGTCAATACCCTGCGGTTGCTCGGTCGCTGGATGCGGATGTTTACGATTCCTAATCAGTCTTCGATCGCCAAAGCCTATCAAGAATTTAACGAAGACGGCACGCTAAAAGACTCGCCTTATCGCGATCGTATGATTGACGTAATGGAAGAACTCTACAAGTTCACAACGCTCTTGAGAGAGCAAGTAGATTACTTAACCGATCGCCACAGCGAACGCAAGGACAAAGCAGCAAAGCAGTTTATGATCAAAAATAGCTAAATGAATGAGGCAACCATCATGACCTTCATCACAACCGGATACAAACACATTGAACTCAACGAGAACAATGTGCCGATCGTGGCAGGAACAACCATGAAGGTCGTTGAGCTAGTGACCTCACACCTTGTCTACGGCTGGAGTCCTGAAGAATTGCATTTTCAGTATCCCCACGTTGCTTTGAGCAAAATCTATTCAGCATTGGCTTACTACTGGGATCACAAAGCGGACATTGACGCAGATATGCAGCGACGGCTAGAGTTTGCAGAGCGATCGTGTCAAGAAGCAGATCCTTCTCCGATCGTTGCAAAGCTTCAAGCGAAAAGGCTGTTGCCGTGACGATCACTTTGTAAATGGATGACAACGTTCCCCGCCAGATCACGGTCGGGTTGAGGCTACGAGAGGTGGATGTCCTTTGTATCCAAGAAGACGGTCGGAAGGGGATTCCTGATCCGCTTGTTTTAGATCGAGCGAACGAACTTCAGAGAGTCTTGTTCACTAGAGATGATGATTTTTTAGCGATTGTTAAGCAGCTTCAGCAAAAAGAATCGAGTTTTTCAGGAGTCATTTATGCTCCTCAACAGCTTGTCAGCATCGGTGATTGCGTCAGAGATCTAGAACTCATTGCAAAGACTTGCGATTTGGAGGATTTCACAAGCCACGTTCAATATTTGCCACTTTAGGAGCAATCTACGAGATTACGTCTCACATCAAAAATCAACGTCGTCATCGTCTATCACAGAATCAGGAAATCGGGATTTGAGGGCTGGAATCACAGGACACGGCTTCCGATCGTCTAAGTTTTCCGATTTATTCCAGCTAAACGGCGCTCGTTTGGCGGCTGACATCCACAGCAAGCGTTTGGCTCTCGTCATCGCCACGTAAAGCAAGCGAAACTCCTCAGCAGTCTTGAGATAGTCTGCTCGTTTCCAAGCGGTCTCGATATCGGGAATCACTGTATCGTGCACGATCGCTCGAATCTGAGCGCGCGCCACTTCTGACAGAGTGAAGTCTCCCAAAAACTTCGCTTGAGGCGGCACATAAAGGCTTCCAGGAATCATATTTTCGTGCAGAAACGGAATAAAAACCGTGTCCCAGTCCAATCCTTTAGCTTTGTGCATCGTGATCACCGTCAGTTGGTTGGGACGGGTGTAGCGATCGTCATCTTCTGCTTCAACAGGTTCAAATCGCTCCGAACTAACAATCTCACTCAACGTTTCTAGCATTGCCCCTAGCGAGTTCTCAGTCGTTTGCTGCATGATTCGTTCTGACAGCTTATTTGCCGTTGCCAATTCGGTTTGATCGTAGTCCAGCGTGTAGGCGAGAAACGAGATTAACTGATAGAGCGGCAGTTCTAATCGAGCGCGGAGCAGACTGACGCAATAGTGACTCGCCTCTTTTACTTGAGCAGATTGGGGCGGGTCAAGGGGTGCCGGATACAAAAACTGTTCGGGAAAGGTCACGAGCGCGTTGAGATCTTGATTGGGAATTAATCGTCGTCCGACTAACGCTAAAAGAGCGGCTTTGAGATTGTCGGGAGAATGGGGACGATCGAGAAACTGCAACAGCGACAATATCTCTGCGGGAATGTGAGATTGACGATCGCGTTGTCCGACTTCAAACACGTCGAGATTATCGCCGTGCCAGCGTTTTAATTCTCGTGCGACAAATCGCCCTTGCTCATTGGTACGAACTAAAACCGCCGCTTGAGCATCGGGATTATCAGCAAATAAAGCGAGCGATCGCTGCCCAATCAATTCGACAGTTTTATAGACATCTTCTGGCGTATAAATTTCTAAACCTAGCCCGATCGGGACTGGATTTGCATCGGCTTGAGGATCGTCAAATGCGACGGGATGAATCGCTTGAGGACGAAACGGCGTAGCAGAAAATTGGGTTGTGGAATCGGCGATGAGTTCGATCGCTTCATCGTGACCATCAGCGACTCGGCTGTAATTGCGATTGACCCAAGACAAAACAAAGTTTGCTGCATCGATAATCACCTGACTGCTGCGACCTGCTTGATTCATTTCTGCCAGTCGATCGTCGTGGCTGCACTCTTGGCAAAATTGACGAAAGAACACCGGATCAGCCGGGGTAAACGTTGAGTTAATCGCCTGGTTGGGATCGCCGACTCGAACCAGATTTTGCTGATTTTCAGAGTCACTCGGATTGGTTGCTAACAGTTCTAACAGCTTGGTTTGCAGTGGGCTGGAATCTTGAGCCTCATCTTCAAACACGGCAAAGACTTGAGTTTGCCAACGCTCTCTAACACTCAGATTTTCAAGCACCCGCAATGCGCCTAAAATCATCTCGTCATAGTCGATCGAGTTCCTCGACTTTAGCTGAAGCTGATATTGCTCATAAAGTCCGGCGGCGATCGTCAAAATCGAGTCGTCAGCGAGTTGATTGCTGCGATCGCGCAACGCTTGCGGCATCAACCCCGAACTTTTTGCCTCCCGAATCACCGTATCTGCCAAAGCGGGCAAGACTTCAGTTCGCAAAACGGCTTGACGACGCAGCCGCTCGGTTTCTTCACCGTCAAACTGCTGCCCTTCTAATAGCTGCTGATAAAGCGACGGATTCAGCCCAATCCACTGCTCGACGCTGTTGCGAATCAAGCGATGACTTTGATTTGGCGTAATCAGCACACTCTCAGGATTCAACCCCGATAGCTCTGGATAGCTGCGCGCGATCGACCACGCCAACCCGTGCAGCGTATGCACCACAAACCCACCTTGAGGCAGTGCCAGCGTTTTGAGATACTCCCGAATTTTTGATTTGATATTGGCGGCTGCCGATCGGGTAAAGGTGACAACGACTAACTGCCGCCGAGCGTGAAGCTGATAACGCGCGATCGCCAACGCTGCCGCGACTGCCATGCCCGTTGACTTGCCTGATCCCGGCACTGCGGAAACTGCCAATCGTCCGCCTTGCCAGTCAGCAATTTCTTGCTGCCCCGGACGCAAACCGTCACGCAGCCGTTTGAGCAGTGGCTCTCGTGAAGGAGGAGAATTTGAGGGCGATCGGTCAACCAGCATAATCAAAAGCCGCAAAGTGAGTCGAGTATAATGACATTCTGACAGCAATTTAATTAGACTTTCTGCATAAATACTCCCTCACCTGGTATTCTAAAAACTTCCGTCCTTTGTCATCTTGAGCATAGTGAGTTTTAATAAAACTACGCGTTCGTCGTACCATATACAGCTTCATTAAATCTCGCCAATCATCAGCGTGATCACTAAACTCAAATGCTCGTAGCGATCATATTAGCACCTGATGCTTCCGCCTGAATGCCGCTTCGCCTCCTAGCTCATACAGAAGTTGTTCTGGACGAATGCCTAAATCTTTATCTTCAGGAATAAATAACCGTAGCTGTGCTGATAAGTCTAAATAGGTTTTGTTATGGGGCGTTGCGGTTAGCAAAATGCATTTGCTTTCGTTAATCGCAATGTATTCTTGAATGGCTCGATAGCGTTTTCCATCTGTGTTGCGGAGGTTATGGCTTTCGTCGATCAACACGACTCGATAGTGCCGCAAGTTAGGTAACTCGATTTGAACACGACTCATCGAAATTACTTCAGCAATCAGCCGATATTCCCGCACATAATCGCACCACACAGAGACGAGATTTTTGGGGCAGATGACCAACGTTTCTAACCACAAATCTTCCTATAGAATTCGTGCCAGCGCAGAACCCACCATCGTTTTACCCAATCCGACGACATCGCCAATCAACACGCCGCCGTGTTTGTTGACGTGCTGGGCAGCGATCTTCACAGCGGCACTTTGAAAGTCAAACAAGCGATCGCGAAACTCTTTTGGCACTCGATACTCAGACAACCCGATTCGCGCTTCTTGCGACAAGTGATAAGCGATCTTTAGATAAATGTGATAGGGCGAAATCAATGCCTCCCGCGCCCAGCTTTCATCGATCAGTTGCGCGAGTTCTTTAGGAATATCAAGACAAAAGCGATCGCTCCAAAGTCCGTCAAACCAGCGTTCTAATTTATTCGTCGCATCATGATCTAAAACATCGACGTTCAACTCTCCCTGATGGTGCAACCCAGAAAGCGTTAAGTTGCTGCTGCCAAGAAACCCGATCGTCGGTAAATTGGGGTTATTTTGGTAAATCAAATACAGCTTGGCGTGAAGTGAGTGTCGCAGATAGAGCTTGACGACAAATTTTCCTGCCTTGAGCTGATGGGCAAGTCGCTGCAAACCCGCTTCATCTTCGTTGGTCGGTGCTCCGATCGTCAGTTGCTCTCGAAACTCTTGCGCGGCTTGTTTCTTTAATCGAATTGCTTCACGCTGATCGATGTCTCATTCTGAGCCAGTCAGCGAAAGCGCACTTTCAAGCTGTTGACGCGGCATCTTTTGCATTCCCACAATCAGCCGACAGCAGCCTTGATCTCCGCCTGGAAGCTGCTCAATTAGGCGATCGAGTTGCTGCCAGCCTCGCAGATTAAAGTAATTCACACAGAAGTCTGCTCGTTTTGCAGCTTGCAGCGTTTCTCTCAAAACGGGCAACAACTTTAAGTCAATGTTGTCAAAAATTCGTGGCACGATGAATCTTGGCTAGACACTGCACTTCAACCTACAGCACTCTCACGCTTTTGCTTAAGTTTCTCCCGACCTTTTCAAACTAGACTCAAAAAACGATAGACTCTTTCTCTCGACCTTCATCGCTGATCACTCATGTCTTCCCAAGTTTCCAGTCTGACGATCCAAACTGCACAAGAGCTTCTCAGACAATTTATTTGTCTCGATCGAGAGCCTTCCAGTCCCGAATTGGATTACGCCACCGTTCGAGAAGCGTTGTTCTTAATGGTTGATCGCTCTGACTATCAAATCTTTGGAATCTGCGCAGATAACGCTAGCAAAGGGCAGCAAGCACTTCACAGCTACTTAGCAGCATTGCAGCGCGATGAACGTCCTGAAGTTCAGGCAACCACCGACGACGCAGTGTATATCAAATACAATCCTAAAACGGGACTGTGCAGAGCAGAACCCTATACCGGAAACCATCGAGGCGTGTTGGTTTCCTGCCAGTCTGCTTATGACGACGACATCAACGAGACCTTTGGACATTTACCGATCGACCTGTTTGAGGGTTAGATCTTCAGGATTTCTGTCCCAACTCTCTCGATCGCATCCATGCCGCTTTTACGGCTTCAATCACTGCCGATCGAAAGCCCGCTTTTTCTAACACCGCGATCCCCGCGATCGTCGTCCCTCCCGGACTGGTAACGCGATCTTTGAGTTCGCCAGGGTGAATGCCTTCTTCTTGCAGCAGTTGAGCCGTTCCGCGCACGGTTTGCAGGGCAAGTTTGAGCGCGATCGCTCTTGGCAACCCTGCCGCAACTCCGCCATCTGCTAACGCTTCGACCATCAATGCCACATAGCCAGGACCCGACCCCGACAATCCGGTTACAGCGTCCATCATCGACTCTGGCACATCCACCACGTCGCCAACAGTTCCTAAAATGCGTCGGGCAAGATCTAGGTGATCAGCCTGAACGTGTTGACCAGCCGCGATCGCCGTGATGCCTGCCCCGACTGCTGCGGGAGTGTTGGGCATCGCCCGAATCACAGGCTGTCCTGGAAACGCTGATTCCAAAACACTCAGGGGCGTTCCTGCCAAAATCGAGATCACTAAAGCTGACGGGCTACGATCGCAATCCGATAAACCCGCCGCGACTTGTTCAAAAGCTTGAGGCTTGATCGCGAGAAAGAGAACCTCGATCGCGCGCGCAGCGACCTGATTGTCCCCCGTGACCTGTACTCCGTACTGCTGCGCTAAAAACTCTTGCCGTTTAGCCTGTGGCTCACTCACCACCATGTCGCCAGGCAAATAAACCTGCCCAACGACAAGACGGGACAACAGGGCTTCCCCCATCATCCCGCCGCCAATCATTCCAAATTTAGTAGACAAGGTGAGTCCCCAAAAAATCAAGTTTCAGTCAGGCATCGGGTATCAGGTGCAATCATTTACAGCATCATCCTGACTCCTGATCCTTAGCCTCTATTGGGCTGCTCTGACTGACTCGGTTGCCCATGCAGGAGTCGGGGCTGCGGGACGTGCGGGACGCACAGGTTGAGGTTGTGGCACTTCATGAATGACACCCGTTTGAGTGCTAACTTGAACACAGCTAGGCGTGAAGAGGAAGATGCTTTCGCCAATGCGCTCTTGATGACCATCAATCGCGTAGGTGCCACCCGCCACAAAATCAACTGCTCTTTGCGCTTGGTCAGGGTCCATGATCGTCAGGTTTAACACGACTGACTTACGCTCACGCAAGGCTTGAATGGCTTGGGGCATTTCTTCAAAAGTGCGGGGTTCCATCACCACGACTTCTGAGATACCATTAGCGGCTCCGGGCATTCCAATCACGTTATTCATGCTGTTGTTCACACCTGTTGCAATAGGGGTAGTTTCGGGATTAGTGGCGACGCGATCGCGGAACCGTTGCCGACGTGCGCGGCTTTCTTCATCAGCGATCGGAGCAGGAACCGGATTCTCTTCTTGATAGAGAGTCTGATATTCCTGTCCATCCATTTCGTCATACTCATATTCATAATCTGCTTGTTCGTTCAAGCCGACAAAATCACGCAGTTTGCTGAAGATACTCATCATTTAAGCTCCATTACACTTTCAAGGGAGAACATTGGAAGACCAGATTTTAACCACTGAGGTAGCAAACGATACAGCCGGACTCAGGTTTTATTAGACGGCAGCAATGAAAGTCTGAGTTAACGCATTTACGCTTAATCGTAAGGACTAAATTTCTGATTTGCAACTCAGGAAGTCTATCACATTACTGTTGAGAATTAATGAATAAATAATATACCTCTAGGTCGCAAATTTGAAAGCCCCTATGAACTTTTTTTGCTATCTCAGTCATTATTCTATCGGCTAGTTCAACTTTTGAATCACTCGATCGTTGATTTCTACAGTCAGCTAACCCAGATATCCTGTAAATCTTTGCATAGAGGATTTTCTATAAAGTAGACCTCAGATGGATCGTGAGCAGAGATTCTTGATAATGTCCCCACAATGAGTAAAATCTTGCCATGAAGCAGAGCTTTAAAGCTAGATTTTTTCAACTGTTTGATCAACACAATCAAGGTTAGTTTCAACGTTGTAGAAACCAAATTTATGACTCAACGCTGGCTTGAAAAATGGAGTGAGATAGATTCAGTTGGTTCAACCTTATTTCAATCCGCTTAAAACGTTAGTTTCATCACTTCTTGAAGTTGAGTGACCTGAACGAGCCATCTAGGTCAACTAAGATACCACCTTTTGCTACATCGAACAATTCTTTTGGCGTTAAGTTCAAAAAGTCCTACAGCCCAGCATCAGAGATATCTTTATTGCTCATAGATGACTCACGAGTTAGTCGCAGTTGAACAATAAGTAAGCGAGTAGAGTTGAAGATAAAGTAGCTGTAGGTTAGATTGAGGCATGAAGCCCAACACTACAAATAATTGCGCCTACCTACTTAGTTGCTGATACAACAGTGCCAGTGATTACTCACCCATCTGCATCGACTGCTAAAAGGGTTGAGGGTTAAACCGTACCCTGATTCGCTAGACTCAACGTTGCAAATCTCCATATAAAATTCGTCCGGGTCGAATCATAGTGGCTCCCGATCGGATTGCCAACAGATAATCTTCGGACATGCCCATTGAGAGTTGGTCTAAATAGAGTCCCTCTATATTCAGTTGTTGAATCTTAACCGCAAGTTCGCGAGTTTGCACAAAAAGATTGAAAATTTCTGTAGATTCTAGACCGAGGGGCGCGATCGTCATCAACCCTCGGATGTCTAAATGCTTACAGTCACTCAACTGAGGCAGATCTGCCAATAGGTCTGCCTCAGTCCAGCCAAATTTATTGGGGTCAGGAAGCAGTTTAACCTGCAGACAGATTTGAGGTTTGTGGGGGCGATCGACGGCAAGTTGATTGAGTCGCTGCGCTAGTTTCAAGCTATCGACTGAATGAATCCACTCAAACTGCTCTAGGGCTTTCTTTGCCTTGTTTGCTTGCAGATGCCCGATCAAATGCCAGGTAACATCGGTCAAGTCTTTAAGTTGTTCTTGTTTGACTTCGGCATCTTGAATGCGGTTTTCGCCAAAGTCTCGCACCCCGGCGGCATAAGCGATCCGCATCACCTCAGCAGACACTTGCTTAGTGACTGCCACAATGCGAACCGTGTCAGGAATAGTTTCGCGGAATCGAACGATTCGATCTTTGAGCGAGTCAGAATCAACAGCCATCATTGAAACGTGCGTTTGTGAATGATCTGAAGCTGATCGTACTCCTGAGACAACCTAGTCCGACGCAGCATTCGCAGCCGATTTTCGACCAGCACTTTAGACTCGGTGCGGTTAATTGGTTCAAACTCGATGCCATCGCCGCTGTTTGAGACGATGAAAAAGAGTCGCTGGGCATAGAGAGTGCTAAATAACTCTCGCTTGTCTTCTACCGAACACACTCTGAACAGCAAACCAAATGTGGGGTGATTTAGATAGGTCTCAGTGCTCATTCAGAATTGGCTCAACAGGGTATCTGGAGAATAAGATTGCGATCGGGCTGAAGTGAATAACAAATTGTAATGAATATCTTCAGCTTTGTGAGTAGTAAATTCTAATTCGTTCTTATTTTGCTTTCTATGCGATGAGAGCGATGATTTTTGTAGCAGACATTACAGATTATAAATGTCACCGTGACGGTTTATAAATTCGTCTACATCTGTTATCTCTATACTTCGTGTAAAGATATCTGCAACCATTAAAAGCGCAAAACCTGGAAGTTTTACCGCCAGGTTTCGCACTTTTTGAGTTAAACGCGATCGCTCTCTAGATCACCGTTTGCTCTGATATTCCTCAAACGATTGATAGGCGTAAGTGGGGTGATAAAGATGGCACTTATCCGTAATCTGCTTCATTAGCTTCCAAGAGAAGTGATGCTCTTGCAGCGAATTTCCCCACGTCTTTTGCAGGCTGCGGTGCGCGAGTCGCAAATTATAAGACGGAATCGCCGTTGATAGATGGTGAGGAATGTGAACATTAATGTGATGGCAGAGAAACTCAACCCAAAACGGATATTCACAGTGAACGGTGCCAAATAGCTGCGCTTGAGCCGCATCCCAGTCTTCTGGCTCAGAAAAGTGAATGTCGGGCAGCGTGTGATGCACCAGCGTAAAGGTGCTCATCCAGAAGTGATAAACCAGCCAAGGCACCAGCCAAAATTTGACAAATCCCCAAATCCCAGTCGTCGCAATTAGGGTCGGGAAGACGATCGCCGCAAACAACACGACAACCGCGATCGAGACTTTCACTTTGTCGCGATCTTTCGGCTCATATTGAGACAGATCAAAGTGAATAATCCCCCAATGCAAAATCGAGGCTAGCCACCACAAACGACCGCGCATGTGTTCATAACCAACGCGCCGAACGGTGCCAAACTCGTCATAGACCTCTGGGCGAAAGGGCTGCCACGCGTTATCCACATCCATTTTGTTGGTGTGGTTGTGGTGTTGGTTGTGCAAAATGCGCCAGCAGTGGAACGGGTAGATCAGCGGTGCCATAAAGATATGACCCACCAAATCATTAACCCATCTGCGCTTTGCAAACGATCGGTGCCCACAGTCGTGAGAAATCACAAAAAACCCGGTGAGGGCAGTGCCCGTAAACACCCAGGCGAAAGGAAGCAAAAACCAGGGCGATGTCTGAATTGCCCAATAGCCGAGACCCACCATCAAAACATTGACCAGCACCATCGTCCAGGCTTTTTGCATATTGCGCTGAAAGCTTTCGCGGGGCAGAGTTTTGAGAATATCTTTGAGACGGAGCTTTGAACCAGTGAGATCGAGAGCCGGATTGTGAGACTGGATGGTCGGTGCTGTCATGAATGGATTTTTTCCTCCGAGTAGTGTTCGGAACGCACAGAAAAACCTGCCTAGCTGTGAGCAGGTCTTTTGCCAACGGGCTGGCTGCACGATCGCACCTCTAAGGTGGACAAGTTTTTCAAAAACTTATCGTTGGCTAGAGGCAATGCAGTGTTGTTTGTAACAAAACCTTAATCGTTATATCACAATTCGATAACGCTCTAGCGAAAATTTATAAAGTTGAAGCGCGATCGTGAACACAATCCTTTTGATACCCAGCAATCAACGTTTTATCCAAGGAATCAGAGGATCTTTTGCAATGTGATCAGACACCGCAAACGCGCCATATCGATTTAGGTGGCTGGGGTCAGAGAAGAAGTCATTTTCCATCTTCCATTCTTCCCCCAAGTTGCGGTAAGTAAACCCCAACTCAGCAGAAGCACGTAGCATGTATTGCTGAAATGCCTGCTCATGCTCTCGGCGCACCGAGTCAAGATACTCCCCTGACAGCGGCAGATTGATGAACACGAGAGGAATCTTTCGGGACTGAGTAAACTTTGCGAGAGAGGCGATCGCCTCAGCCTGTCCGCCCTCTAATCGAAAATCGGCATAGTCACCGTCACTGTTGCCCGCCACTCTAGAATATTTCTGATAATAGGTTGCTGGGTTGAATCGATTTGAGATCGGCAAAAAGCCATTGACATCAATTAATCCCTGTCCGTCTTGAGCGATCGTCAGATCAGCGTCGTGATCAGCACTCGGAGTTAATTTAAGCCCAGATGCGACCTCGTGCTGAAAGAGCGTTTTGAGTGATTCTCGCTGATTATAAGTGCTAGAAAGATTTGCCAGCGACTGATTTAGCCAAGTGTTGACTGCTTGATAGCTGTCTGCCACAACAGAATTAGTGGATGAAATCGTTCCTAATGACTGAGTTAAAGAGGATTCAGGAACGGGAGTCGGAACCGCTGCGATCGCGGGCGGAGATGGATCATTCGGGAGTTTCTTAAAGCCCTGGGAGACGGCGATCGCATTATAGGTGACATCGACGCGCCCGCTATTGAGCGCTCGTGAACCATCTGCCCAGATGATCATTTTGGGCATTTTTTCGGCAGGTAAGATGCGGCGCACAATCAAATCAATAACCTGGGCGGTCGCTCCATTCACCCCAAAGTTAAAAACCTTTAAGCCAGAGTAGCCCTGAGTCGCCAACGCTTGCTGCAACGCAGTCGGATCGATGCCTCGCATGGCTCTAGAACTGCCCATAATCAGCACATCTGGCGCACCCGACTTCTCAACATATTGACGATAGAGAACCAGCTTTTCGTCCAGTTGACGGGCGTTGAAGGTGGGATAGGGCGATCGAGCCGCATCCACCACAGCTTTCTGCTGAAGTTGAGCAGCCGCAAGCGCTTTAGCGATCGGAGCCTCGGCGATCGAGTTCGGCGATGGGCTGCGATCGTCCGTAGAGAGAACGGTTTGCCCTGACTGAGTAAAGCCAGACCCATTAAAGGCTTCTCCGCGACCAATACCAGGTTTTTGTAGGGACAACTGAGGCAACTTGATTTCGTCTGAGACATTAGGAGACGGAGAAACCACTGCGATCGGAGTCGGTTTCATTGGCTCAACGGTTGGCTTGAGAAGTTGTCCTAAAATCCAATCAGACTGGACGGTGAGCAAGAGACCGAGCGTTCCCCACACAAAAGCAAGTTTTGTAGGGTGAGAAATCCCCGGTTTTGCGTCTAACGTCCGGTTACTAGAAGCTGAAACGACAAATAGCTGCGATCGAGTCAACAGTCCCTGCACCGATTCGAGCAGCCGACTGAGAGCAGCTTGCAGATCATTGGAGGTTAAGTCCGATCGGCGCGTCAGTTCACCCGATTCGGTCAGCAAGTCACCCACATATTCATCTGAAGCGGCAAATTCTGGAGTGGCGGCGGGCACTAAGCGATCGCGAACCCCAAAATCAGCTCCATAGCTCCAAGCGGGGCGCACTTGTCCGGCTCTGCGCCCATAGATTCTCACCCCTGCAACCCCTGGAATATCGAGCGGTTTGAGAAACTGAGCGACCGCTGTTCCGACCCGATTTTGAGGAGGGCACAGCGGCGCGTCTGCCATGATGTGCAGCAGATCTTCTTTTTGCCGGACTTGAATGCGAATGCCTCCAGTAGCAAGTTGGCGATCGAGATCGGGGTTAAGCAATCGAGTTAAGAGATACGCGATCGCCGGAATGTCTCCTTTCTCTGCCAGCCAGTGAGTTGAGTCAGCCAACGCCGTATGAATAGAGGCGGGTAAATTGAGCCACTCGACCCATGCAGGGGTGTCATCTGGGGCTGTTTTGTCTCCTTGTCCTGCGGTGGCTCCATAAACCGTGGCAGACTGAATGCCCTGAGGGGCGATCGCGTTAAGCAACGGCTGGATAGCCGCGATCGCTCGTTTCTGATCAGGAGCAGGCGACCCCGTGCAGGAAACGTGAAGCGTCGTGTCCTTCAGCGTTGCAGAAGCGCGAATAGTTTCGTCACAGGTGCGATCGAGCAGCCGAGAAATTGCTTCAGCGTCTCCCCAGCGCGCCCATTCTTTGAGCATCTCATCGGGAGGAGTCAGATCTACGCGCAGCGTCCATTCGGGCTGGGGTTCTCCGTGAACTTGGCTAAAGACGATCGCGTCTTGAAAGCCTGACAACTCTAAATCACGCAGCTTTTGCGCGATCGATTCTGCCATCAGAGACGCATCGGGGCTGTAGATAGACTCGCACATCACCCAGAGCCGCGAGTGGTCGGGCGTGCCTTGTTGCGACGGCACCATTTTTACAGTCGCCCGGACTGCGACCCCTAACGCGTTGAGAAACTCACTCAGATAACGAGCGATCGCATCCGGTCGCCCCTGTTTGGCAAGTTGAATATTGGCGATCGCCAGCGAAGAGGTTGGAGTGTCATCGGTTAGAACAGACCTGGCAACCGATGCTCCTTTTTGCAGCTTTTCTAGGTAGCGATCGAGTTGATTGAGATAAATCACGTCTGCCCACGCGGGGCGCACCTGACCCAGCGATCGCCCATAGAGCAAGACCTGATAGACTTGAGGCTGACTGTTAGGAACAAATCGCTCTAGATTTGTCTCGGCGAGAGCGCGAACGACCCGAAGCAACAGCAGCGATCGGAGTGGGCACTCCTGACCTTCGCACAAGATATACAAGTTATTACCCCGCAAGCGTACCTGCACTCGCACCTGCGGTAAGTCAATGACCTGATCAAGCCACTGAACTAGAGTCGTGGGTCTGTTTTTTACAGGTCTCGTCGAGGAGGGCGGGCGCTCAGGTACGTTCAACATCAGAAGCGGAATTCCTTGTGGTGGGTCAGACGGCTCATTTTGCTCTCCGAGGTTTGCACACTCGGCTCTACTTTTTCACACTGATTTTCGTTTTCACCGAGCTTTTCTTTGATATGGTAAGCAAAAGTTAATCAATTCACGCAACAACGAGCTAGGAATTCAGACTGTAAGTCTGTAAACTTGCTAGGCTAAACGCAATACACGAATAAACGGATAGATCTACGACGAGTTGGAGCTTTGAGAAGCAAATTGACTCCTCTAGTTTCGGTCTCTCATGATACTGTCCCAGGTTCAGATTTAAGATACGACTACTTGAGTCTTTCGTAGGCTGAAATCTTAGAGATTCTAGTCTAGAAATCAACAATTTCAACTATTCTTTGAGAAATTGCAGCCATATCTCGCCATTTTGCCCCCTACTCAGGAAATCTTGATGGAATCATCTGACCCAAAATCGCGTCCGATCGAGTCGCAGACCCGTCTCAACTCACTAATCGATCCCGAAATTCTAGTTGGGCTAGCAGTGGTGCCTATATTGATAGGCATGGTTGGAGTTCGAGCGATCGTCGATGGGCTACAGGAACTTGGATCGCTGAGTGAAGAGATTTTTAGAGGCGATCGATTACCTGTTTTAGACGTTTCAAATTCACAACCCCCCGAAGGTTCTCTAAGACAAACTCAGAATAATTGAATGGTTCGCGACTATTAGAATCAAATATTTCCTCGTAAGATTGTTGAATCTCTCTGCTGGAACCGCTTTATGAGTTCGACCCGTCCCTCTCCCGAAGAATCCTCTTTCGGAATCGCTACAGAAGCCAACGCAGTGCCAGATATATCATTTGACGATGGAGGGGTCATCACCTCCGACCTCTTTCTTCGCCATCGCATCAAAATTGTCGAAGACTTGTGGGAAGCGGTTTTGCGACAGGAATGCGGTCAGGAACTGGTCGATTTGCTCAATCAGTTGCGCGAGATGTGTTCGCCCGAAGGTCAGGCAACGACGTTTGCCGAGTCGGACGTGCTGCAAATCGTTGAAAAGCTCGACCTCAATGAGGCAATTCGGGCGGCTCGTGCCTTTGCGCTCTACTTTCAGTTGATCAACATCGTCGAGCAGCACTACGAGCAGCGAGATCAACAGCAGCAATATCGGGCGGCTCGTGAAGCGTTGCCTGCGCCATCTGCCGCTAAACATGACTATGGGCAGTTGCCTGAGACGACCTCTAGCCTAGAAGCCGACTTGCTCGAAAAGAGTATGCACAACAGCAATCTGCGGCGAGAAGTCGGGACGTTTCACTGGCTGTTTCCCAAGTTAAAGCGGCTCAACGTTCCGCCTCAGCAGATTCAACGGCTGCTTGATCAGTTAGATGTCTGGCTCGTGTTTACGGCGCACCCGACTGAGATTGTCCGTCACACCATTCGCGACAAACAGCGACGCATCGCCAAGGTTTTGCGAGAACTCGATCGCGTCGAAGATAACCTCAAATCGATGGGTCTGTCATCCTCATGGGAAGCCGACTCGCTGCGAGACCAGCTTACCGAAGAAATTCGGCTCTGGTGGCGTACCGACGAACTGCACCAGTTCAAGCCCACCGTTCTCGATGAAGTCGATTACACCCTGCACTACTTTCAGGAGGTGCTGTTTGATGCGATCCCCCATCTTTATCAGCGCTTAAAACAAGGCTTGCACTCGTCCTTTCCAGGAATGCAGATGCCCCGCTATAACTTCTGTCAGTTTGGCTCGTGGGTGGGTTCCGATCGCGATGGCAACCCTTCGGTTACGCCCTATGTCACCTGGCAAACCGCCTGCTATCAGCGGCGAATGGTGCTAGAGAAGTATATTCAGTCGCTCGATCGCTTGATTGATTTGCTGAGTCTATCGCTGCACTGGAGCGACGTATTGCCCGACTTGCTGGAATCGCTAGAGCAAGACCAGCAGCGAATGCCCGATGTGTATGATCAACTCTCTGTTCGCTATCGTCAAGAACCCTATCGCTTAAAGCTGTCCTACATTCAAAAGCGGCTGAGAAACACGCTGGCTCGCAACGAGCAGATGTATAACAGTGATCCCCTGCCTCAAGAGATTCCTGATTATGACGAAGCGACAGTTTACTGCTCTGGCAAAAACTTTCTCGCAGAACTGCACCTGATTCAGCGCAACTTGGGTGAAACAGGGCTAACCTGCCGAGACTTGGAGCACCTGATCTGTCAAGTCGAAATCTTTGGCTTTAATCTCGCCCACCTCGACATTCGCCAAGAAAGCACGCGCCACGCCGACACGCTCAACGAGATTGCCGACTATCTCCAGGTGTTGCCCAAGCCCTATAACGAGATGTCAGAGTCCGAGAAAACAATCTGGCTGGCAACCGAGCTTCAGACCCGCAGACCCCTGATCCCCGGTGAGTTG
The DNA here is from genome assembly GCF_001650195.1 of Phormidesmis priestleyi BC1401. Taxonomy (GTDB): domain Bacteria; phylum Cyanobacteriota; class Cyanobacteriia; order Leptolyngbyales; family Leptolyngbyaceae; genus Phormidesmis_A; species Phormidesmis_A priestleyi_B. The sequence continues at coordinate 37,441 of NZ_LXYR01000032.1, forward strand.
CCCTTCTCAGAAAAAGCGCGGGAAACGATCGCCACGTTCCGCATGATTCGCAAACTTCAGCAGGAGTTTGGACTCGACATCTGCCGCACCTATATCATCAGCATGAGCCACGAGGTCAGCGACATGCTAGAGGTCTTGCTGCTGGCAAAAGAAGCCGGACTCTACGATCCCGCAACCGGAATCAGCACGATACAAGTGGTGCCTCTCTTTGAGACGGTAGAAGATCTGCTGAAAGCGCCTTCTGTTTTGACCGACATTTTTCAGCTTCCTTTCTATCGGGCAATGCTATCGGGAGGCTATGCCAAGAGTGAGGGAGCGGCGATCGACGCACCTCAAGATTCGTCTGCCCTTCTACACAACGCGTCGCTGCAAGAAGTGATGTTGGGCTACTCCGACAGCAACAAAGACTCAGGCTTTCTCAGCAGTAATTGGGAAATCCATAAAGCACAACAAGCGCTGCAAACCATTGCTGACCAGCATGGAGTCGCCCTGCGGATCTTTCACGGTCGCGGCGGTTCAGTCGGTCGTGGGGGTGGTCCTGCCTATGAGGCGATCTTGGCGCAGCCCGGACGCAGTGTGAACGGACGAATCAAGATTACTGAACAAGGCGAAGTTCTAGCATCGAAGTATTCGCTTCCAGAGTTAGCGCTATACAACTTAGAAACCGTGACAACTGCGGTGATTCAGGGCAGCTTGCTGCGAACCGGGTTTGACGACATTCAGCCCTGGCACGAAATCATGGAGGAGTTAGCGGCAAAATCGCGGACTCACTATCGGGGGTTGATTTATGAGCAGCCTGACTTTATTGATTTCTTTCATCAAGTGACTCCGATCGAGGAAATCAGTCAGCTTCAAATCAGTTCTCGCCCTGCCCGTCGCGGTGGAAAGAAAGATCTGGCAAGTCTCCGAGCGATCCCGTGGGTGTTTAGCTGGACACAAAGCCGATTTTTACTGCCGTCGTGGTATGGCGTTGGTACTGCGCTGCAAGGCTTTTTGGCAGAGCATCCTGAAGAACACTTAAAGCTACTGCGCTATTTCTATCTCAAGTGGCCCTTCTTTAAGATGGCGATCTCTAAGGTCGAAATGACGCTTTCAAAGGTCGATCTGCAAATCGCAGGTCACTACGTTCGAGAACTCACGCAACCCGAAGATCGCGAACGATTTGAACCCGTCTATCAGCAGATCGTCAGCGAATATTATCTGACTCGCGAACTGGTGCTGACCATCACCGAGCACAAGCGCTTGTTAGATGGCGACCCCGAATTGCAGCGATCGGTGCAGCTTCGCAACGGCACGATCGTCCCCCTCGGATTTCTGCAAGTCTCGTTGCTCAAACGTCTGCGTCAACACAAAACGTTTGCAGCGGCTGGCGTGGTGCGATCGCGCTACAGCAAAGGCGAACTGCTGCGGGGCGCACTGCTGACGATCAATGGCATCGCTGCGGGAATGAGAAACACGGGTTGATTCGGTAGAGACACCCATACTAGAGGTCACTCCTTGCGGTTCTTGAGGAGTGACTGACTGCCGACGAGAAAAATTTGGTTGGTGGTGTGACCTAAGTCTGTTTGGGGTTGGGTCGGGTTGGGAAGTGTGGCGAGGTAGATTGAGGTTGCGCCAGCTACGACGGTGAGGGTGGATGCGATCGCAGATCGAAGATTGAAAGGCTTCATGGTTGAATGCTGGGTTGACGACTCCTTGAGTTTGTCAAAAGCCTTATGGGGTCTGATGTTCAGCGATGTTCAGCCAATGTCCAAGATTGTTCAGGGATGTCCAGGATTGTTCGTGTATGTAGAATAGTGGATGTGCTGAAACAATTACGTGGCGGGATGAATGGAGCGATCGCGGAAGCTGGCGCTAACTAATTGGACAAAAGCGAACGATGCTTTAAATCTGCACTTCGAGGGTAATAAGTCAAAGCTGGCGACGCATCTTAAAAAGAAGTCCCGAACTACGATTACGGCATTTTTTAGCCAAGAGTCTCTGAGCGAGCCTGAGTTTCGTAAGATTTGCTTTGCCTTGCGGTTGAATTGGCAAGAGGTTTCTGCGGTAGAGACACTCGCACCAACTCAAAGTGAGAATGACCAGATTGAACAGGTACGATCGCGCTGTTGTAAAAAGATTCTCTACCAACACAGCACAATTCAACTTCTAAATCAGACTGAGATTGGTGTCGATCAGCTTTATGTTGATGTGTGGCTGCTCGATCGCTCTCCCCGCACGTTTCAGGTTTCAGAATCCACGTTGTTGAAGTCGTTTGACTTGCGGAACGATCGATTGGGGTTGGGCGATCGCGTCAAACGTAATGAAGGAATGGCAGTTGCACACGCCAACGCTAGACTGCTGATTCTCGGAAAACCGGGAGCAGGGAAAACAACGTTTCTCAAGCATTTAGCAGTAGATTGTAGCAATGACAAATTTCAGCCGAAATTGATTCCGGTGTTGATTGAGTTACGGAAGATTCGATCGATGGGATGGAATTTACTGGATGCGCTTTCGGAAGAATTAGGTGTGGACAATCAGCGAACACAAACCCTGTTAGAGCAAGGCAGACTACTGATTTTGATGGATGGATTGGATGAAGTGCCCACAAATAGCTTTCGCCGCAACGTGCAGGAACAACTTCAGAGCCTTGCTCAAGAGCCGAAGCATTCGGGCAATCGGTTCATTTTGACTTGTCGCACTCAAATTATTGAGATGATTCCACAGGGCTTTAATTCAGTAGAGGTCGCGGACTTTAACGATGAACAAGTCAAGAAGTTTGTCGAAAATTGGTTTTGTGCCAGTGGGCGCAATGAAGCGGAGATTGCTCAACACTGGCAAGCCTTCTCGGATGCAACGAAAAAGAATCCATCACTGAATGAACTGACAGTTACACCTGTGCTGTTGAGTTTGATGTGTTTAGTGTTGCAGGATGCAGGAGAGTTGCCATCTCAAACAGCTTCGCTTTATCGCAAGGGAATTCGACTGCTGTTGGAGAAGTGGAACGATCGTAAAGATATCGCTGAATGGGAGATTGGAAAGGAAGTCTATCGGAAATTGAGCATCGATCAAAAGGAAGCACTCTTGATCGAAATTGCGGCTCGGAAATTCGAGAATCCGGGGAACTTTGTGCTGTTTGAGCAGCAAGACTTGGCACAACAGATTGCTAACTTTCTCAAGCTTGTAGATGCACAAGAAGGGGAAGCTGTGTTGAAAGCTATTGAAGCGCAGCATGGATTGCTAGTGGAAAGAGCCGATGAATTGTGGTCGTTTTCTCATCTCACCTTTCAGGAGCATTTCACGATTCAATGGCTCACTAAACTTTCGCCTGAGCAATTAGCTGAAAAGATAGCGGACAAGCGGTGGCAGGAGATTGTTAAGCTAGCAGTTGAATCCCAGCAGCCAGCAGATCGACTGCTGCGCTTAATCAAACAAGCGATCGATCACTCCGTCTTACAGGATGCGAAATTACAAGAATTTCTTACTTGGATTCAGAGCAAAACTGAATCTACAAAAGTTGACTACAAATCGGCTGCGATTCGGGCACTCTATTTTGCTTTTACTCTTGATTTTTCTTGCAATTTTTCTCTTGACTACGCTCTTGAATTTTCTCTTGATCATGCTCTTGAACTTACTCTTAATCATGATCTCGAATTTGCTGTCGATCTCACCCTTGCTCATTCCCTTGCTCTCGTTAGGGTTCTCAATCATGCCCTCGGCATTGCCCCCGACTTCGAGGTTGACCCAGACCTAGATCTCTACCTTAATCGACCTCTTACTCGTGCTCACACTCGCGCATACGCCCTTGACCCTATATTGGCGAATAAACTGGAAAAACTGAGGATACAACTGTTGGAACACGTCGGTCAAGACAGTGGTTCTTTGAAACGATGGTGGAATTGTAGCAGTCATAAATGGGTAGCAGAATTGCGACAGACTATGATTGAACATCGCAACATTGGGCACGATTGGCAGTTTACTAAATTACAAGAACAGGCTCTACAGCGCTACTATGATGCCAATAGATTCCTTATTGAACTGCTTAAGAAACCTGGAGCCGTCACTGACACAGTGCGCCAAGAAATCGAAGACAATCTGCTGCTACCCATTGCTGAACTCAAGCGCCGATCGCCAGACCAGTATTCATAACTGACAGCTTAATAGGATGTTGAAGGCGTGAGTCTATCACTCTTGCATCTCGCGATCGCTAATAACCTACTTCCAGCGATCGTCAACTCAAGAAGGCTACAGCGTAAGTCAATTCAGCAAAAGCGTTCTTTAGAAATGCGAAAGCGTAAGTCGATTCCGCAAAAGCGTTCCTTACAAATGCGAAAGCTTAACTCGATTCCGCAGAAGCGTTTCTTACAAGTACGAAAGCTTAACTCGATTCCGTAAAAGCGTTCCTTACAAATGCGAAAGCTTAACTCGATTCCGCAGAAGCGTTCCTTACAAATGCGAAAGCTCAAGTAATTAACCAAGCATTTCTATCGTCTCATTGCCTTGAAATTTTTACGGTTGCGATCGCTGAGCTAACAAGCAATCTTCAAAACTGAACGCCTCTTCATCTAGAAAAGAGGCGATCGCCATTTCTACGACTTCCTCGATCGAGCAATCCAATTCAGCCGATTTCTCAGTTAGAGCCACTTTCACATACTCAGGCACATCCTTCAAAAATCGCTGAACCGTCTCTGATGAAAGATGGTGTGTCGTTAGGAAATTCATCGGTTTCTCAGAATCATCCTGTGCTTGATCCATCAATGCTTGAGCTTTAAATGAGCAGTCGCAACACTTTACACGAGAAAGTCCTAATCCAGTTGCACCAGCCTCTTTGCTGCGGTTCTGTCCCGCCCGTGAATGGAATTCCGGGCTAGCGGTGCGAAGTCCGTTAAAACGGACTGAATCCCTCAAATCCCCTCTTCCAGTCCCTTCAGTGGACTTCGCACCGTTAGACGGTGATTAAAAATCACGGGCGGGTGAGTGCTAGAAACGAGGGAGTTTTAATCAGATGCCAGATCTCAGCTAATCCAGATGTTTATAACACTCGCCGATACCAGCCATTCATCCGATCGCTCCCTCCCAACGATGACTTGACACCAACCTAAAAATACCTCTACGCTAACGAGTTAAGTTGCCATCACAGTTATATCGGGCAACTGTATCCCCAGAAATCTAGCCGCCATCCAATACTGTTATCAGCAGCACTGGATGACTATTCCCCCAAGCTGTCGTAGCCAGCATGGAGACTTAGTGTGGAATTTTAGCATTCCGCCTAGCCATCCTGCATCGTTACATCTGCGGGGTGGCTAGGTTTTTGGGTTTCCTTCCCCCAACACACCGAGGAAACCCCCAATGAACTACAACATCCGTCAACTGTTGCCGATCGAGCCGACCCAAAGCGAGAACGAATCGATTCGATTTATCCTAATCGGCAGTCGCGATTGGATCACCGAGACGATTCACACCCTGCATCATCTTGGATTTGCCGAAGCTAGTTTATGGAGTCCGAACACGGAGTGTAGCGAAGCTTCCGTTCCGGTTCCCAACTCGACCGAAGCGATGGCATTGCTCAAGCGAACCCGATCGCGATAGCAGCGTCGCACTTCAAGTCGGAGTGTTCGTTCTCAGCAGTCACCCGATCGCAGGCGTTTGGCACCCGATCGGGCGACTTCTGTAAGAAAACGCCTCCCTTTGGCACCCGATCGCGCGACTTCCATAAGAGAACGCCTCCGTTTGGCACTCGATCGCGCGTGTCTTCTTATCGATCGAGCACGTTTAGCAGCAAAACGCACGAGATTAGCACCCGATCGCCTTCCAACACCATCCGCAGTGGAATGATTTTGAAGGACATTGAAATTTAGCGGAAGTTTTAGGGGCACGATCGCTGCCTTTCGCGATGTTATCGTTGAGCGATCACTATAGAAGACTTCTTTGAGCTTTAATCCTATTCGCGACGCAACTCTTCGGGGATGCCGATTGCAGAAATCCCCGCGATCGCTCTTAGGCTTTGACCTCTCAACAGTTCAATGAAACTGAGCGGACGTTTTTCAAATTGAGCGACAGACTCGATCGCAGACAGCAAAGATCTAGCAGCATCGGTTTCAGAATAGCCGCGTCGTTGAGCGACTTGAAGGGCGCGCTCGTCGGCATCCAACTCGATGCTAGTGCTGTGGTTGTTGCGCCAAATTTGAGTGGCTGCGATCGCGCTCAGCGCACTGGCTACAGCAACACCCACAAAGTCCTGCTGCATCAGTTCTACGCCTGTGCCTAACAACCCTGCGGCAACAAGTCCAAAATTGAGGTTGGGCTGAAACCATTTGACCGCACCCAACCAACTGACCGTCCGTAAAATGAGTAAATCTCGCTGAGATCGAGACAGACGACTCCAAAAATCAAAATTAATGTAGATCGGACGATCGCGCATCCACGGCATTGGCAGTGGAGCATCAATCACTAATCGCTGCTCTGGCTTGCTGATCAATTTGGTCGTCATTCGTCCAGAGGCTGGCATCACATCCAGCAGGCGACGAATTTCTGGCTCTGGGTTCATCATTTCCTGATTTTAAGGCACCGGGAATCGATCGAGGGTAATCGGGCTAACCCTTTTGACGAAAGTCTTTAGGAAGTCTCAGTTACCCTCGATCGATCGATGCTCACTGACCCAAAAACAGCAGGTCGGGGTAAACCGAGTTAATCAAAATAAACACGGTGAGCGTAAGACTAGTAAACAGCACCGCTAACACAGGAGCGTTAGACAAATATTTTAAGAAAGCAGATGACATATTGAAACCTCCTAAGAAAGTAATTCACGCATTTTGGGTTTTGGAGCTTGAGTCAACGGTCTCGCTAAGAACGCCACCAAATGACTCAAATACCGACTTCTTAGCGAGGCGAAACCGTGATTTTGGAATCATCTTCCTGAAGTTCACCCGTAAGAATCTGCTTGACAAAAGTCAAAGGCCAAAACAGAGCAGCAATGAAGCTTTGAATCGCAACAGGCACGTCGATTTGAATCTCTTTAGACTCATTGATGCCATTTTTATGAACGGTTTGCAGATAGTTGCGACCTGCCCAACCTAGCCAACCAGCCAGATATAAAAACAGCACGCCCGGAATAATAAACTCGCCTGCATGATTGAGATGACCATCTGCAATCAGATGAGGCAAGCCGTCAACTTTGCCGCATAACAAACCCGCATCTGCATATTTTTGAAACCGCTCTGCTGCCGTTGCGCTGACGGAATCTTTAGCGCGTTGAGCAAACGCCGCAGAATCACGGCAAGGCACGAGTAACCCAGACACGTCTGAATCAGCCGAGGCAGAAGGAGCAGCCCCAAACCAAAGGGCAAAAACGAGCATTAAAGCAAACAACTGTCGCATGGAATTGTTTCCCTTTATTAAGAAGAGTGAACAGTGCAAAAAGATGAGACTTCTTGCAGAACTGGATTCTCTAAACCGTGCAGCGTTCCAATGGTAATTAGACCTGCACAGACAGAGTTTAAGCTACTGTTGAATAGCCCATTCCTTAAAAAAATTAGCAGCAAATGGCAACGGTTTTAGCAATTGAAACAAGTTGTGACGAAACAGCCGTAGCGATCGTTAAAAATCGTCACGTCATGAGCAGCATTGTGTCGTCTCAGATTGCCATTCATCGTCAATATGGCGGCGTAGTGCCAGAGGTGGCTTCGCGTCAGCACGTCGAAACCGTCAATCAAGCGATCGCGCAATCTCTAACCGACGCGAAACTCGATTGGTCAGAAGTGGACGCGATCGCTGCCACTTGCGCTCCAGGATTGGTCGGCGCACTGTTAGTTGGGTTGACTGCCGCAAAGACGCTGGCACTCGTTCACCAAAAACCTCTAATTGGCGTTCATCATCTAGAAGGGCACATCTACGCCTCTTATTTGACTGACCCGACGCTAGAGCCGCCTTTTCTCTGTTTGCTAGTGTCGGGTGGACACACGAGTCTGATTTATGTCAAAGAATGCGGCATCTACGAGATTTTGGGACAAACCCGCGACGATGCGGCAGGAGAAGCCTTTGATAAAGTGGCTCGACTGCTGAATTTAGGGTATCCAGGAGGTCCGATTCTCGATCGTCTCGCTGCCGAGGGCAACCCCAAAGCATTCCCACTGCCAGAAGGAAAAGTTTCGCGTCCAGAAGGCGGATTTCATCGCTATGACTCTAGCTTTAGTGGCTTAAAGACCGCTGTGCTGAGGCTGACGCAAACACTTCAGCAAGAGGGTCAACCGCTACCCGTGAATGATATTGCGGCTAGTTTTCAGGCAACCGTTGCCAAAGCGTTAACTAAACGAGCGATCGCCTGTGCTTTAGATTATGGATTGGACACGATCGTAGTGGGCGGTGGCGTAGCGGCAAACAGCGGACTTCGGCAACACCTGCAAGCAGCGGCAAGTCAGCACAATCTGCGAGTGCTGTTTCCCCCAATGAAGTTTTGCACCGACAACGCGGCAATGATTGGCTGTGCAGCAGCAGAGCATTTTGAGAAAGGGCACATCTCCCCTCTGACGCTAGGAGCGCAGTCGAGATTGCCCGTGTCAGATGTGATGACGCTTTATCGCTCTAGCGCTAACTCCCACTCTGCTAACTGACCGTTCCAAGTCGGTTGAGCCGTTTCTCCCACCACATAGGGTCCCCAATAGCGCTGAGAGCCGTCTTGAGCAAAGGCGACCAACACATCGCCTTTTTTGAGCGTCACGGTGCGGTTTGGCAAAGATACTAACAAGCCTTTTTCGCTGCCTTCGTTGGGCGAAAAATCCCAGTGAGAGGGAGAGTCAAAGCCAGCAGGTGTCACTTCCCCAGATTTGGCATTTGTGCTTTTAGGTTGACGACTCAATAAAGCCACCCGCAGAGGATGCTCCGATCGATTGCTCACCCGTAAGGTGCCCTGACGTGCCGCTGCCATTGCGGGATCAATTTTGTCGATCGGGGACGCAGTGCTCGAAGTCTGTCCGTTATTCTTAGCGAGTTTTGGCTCGCCTGTTTGAGACGGATCGGTTTTAATCATCGGGATCGAGTCGGGGGCTGTCACGGCGACTTCAATCTGAAATCGTCTCAGCACCAGCCATCCCCCAATCAGCAGCACTGCTGTAAATAATGCAATTTTGGTCGCAGGGTTTCCTTTTACCTTCATTTCTTTTATCGACCCCGCATCTTCTTCTACTCTAGTAATAGCAATCCCTGAAGCGATCGGGGAAGAAATCTTTTGGTAGTTGAGTCTTCACCCTCTGTATGCAAAATACTCGCCTAAATGATCTTGTAGGAGTTGTGACGGGTCAAATCGGTCAATTGTTTCAAAATCCGTGGCGGCGCGCGTCGCTGCTGGTGATTAGTCTGCTTTTCGGCTTTTATTTGGGCACAGCCATTTCAACCACGACGGGGCAACAGGCACAGTTAGATATTGTTGTCGCGACCATTTTAGTGGTGCTGACTGAAAGCGTTAGTCGGATTATTTATGGAGGAAGCGATCGAGTGCGGCGATCGCTTCCCGCACAAATCATCAATATGCTCAAAATCGGCATAACTTACAGCCTGTTTATCGATGCTTTGAAGTTGGGCAGCTAGGGAAGGATTGCAGACTTTTCAAACTGATGGACTAGAAATCCTCACCTCAGTTGACAACCGTTTAAGATAATCAATGGGTACATTCTCTACTGCGCGTTTGCAAGAGATTGCCTGATAATTAGCCGAGCGTTGAGAATTGGAGACGAGAACATGGAAGTAAACTGCGCTGAAGCCTGCAAAAACGGATGCATCTTAGGCGATGATTGTCCCAACACCGAATATAAAGAGCAAACAGCCAAATTTATTCAAGAAACTTCGCTCGACCAAATGATTGCAATGGCAGAAGAAGCCGCTCGCAAAAGGCGAACGGCTCCTCCCCAATGGATCTTGCCCGAAGACTAAGTTCTGTTTAGATTCGCTATTCAAATCCCCGGCTTTGTTGAGATTGCAGAGTCGGGGATTTTTACCTCAGCGAGTGACCGCGATCGGCACTCCTCGAAAGGCAACTGTCTCAGGAATCTGTAAATCAATGCGGTTCAGATCTTGAGGAACACGCAGCATCACCGTCACATCAGCCGACTCACCTGGACGCAGACCGTAAAGCGACAGAGCCTTTCCAGAAGGAGTTTGGAAATCGAGAGTTGGGTAGCGCCTATTGGTTCGGGAATTGATGGCAACGGTTTGAGCCAGATTGATATCTCCGAGTCCCTGCACTTGCTCGTTCACGCGCCGAACACGCATCTTTAGGTTCACTACATTTGAGTTATTTGCCCCGCTGACTCGATCGACCGACAGCAGTTCAATCTGTCCGGTTCCTCCATACACAGGTTCAACAAATCGACCTGGCTCCACACGTTGCGCGATCGGAGGCAGATTACCCGGAGGCGCAGACGATTGGCTAAGCGGTTTAGGCGTAGAGTTAGCTGCTGACGCAGGCGCTGGACGGTTGGTTGTCTGCTGCATTGCCTGCACTTCTCGACGTGCCCTGACTCCTTCAACCATTGCTACACCGCTAAAGAAGAATGACACGATCGAAAACAGCAAGGCTAACCCGGTTGCTGTATCGGCGACTAGATTGCCTGCGCCTTCCCTGACTCCACCAACACTTGGGCGGCTCGAACGTCGATCGATATCCCGCCCTTGAGATTTGGGACGCTCAAGGTTTCGTTCTTGCACCATGATGATTACCCCGAAGTGTTGTGTTCTTCAAGGCTACGGAAAATGTTAGATTTTTTACTCCCTCTTAAGGGGAGTCACAATAGCTTTCTCCTCCGTTTGTAGCAGACAATCTGATCGATTCAGTAAACAACGTACCGAACCAATTGGGTCATTGGAAACTCACTTTTAACTCTAGAGAGCAACAGTTCCACTGGCAAAGGTTGAAACAATGTGCGGGAAAACCACTGCCTTTCTTGAAATAATTTATCAGCCGAGAACCGCATGACGTTCAGGTTTTTCAACCTAGTTTCGGGTCTTTTTGATCGTGTCTTCATTACACCGACGCTTGCTGACGCTGATAGAGCGACCAATATAAACCCTTCGATCGTAGCAACTGCTCATGAGTGCCTTTTTCAGCAATCACGCCTTTCTCCATCACGAGAATGAGATCAGCCCGTTTGAGCGGCGCAAATCGGTGAGCAATCAGAAACACGGTTTTGCTTTCCGCCAGCTTTTGCAGATTTTGCAGAACTTGCTGTTCAGTTTCGCTGTCTAGGGCACTCGTCGCTTCATCTAAAACAAGCATCGGGGCATCCGAGAGAAACAGTCGAGCCAGCGCAACTCGTTGCCGTTGTCCGCCCGACAGTGCCGTGCCGCGTTCTCCCACACTCGTTTCATAGCCGTGCGGAAGTTCGCTGATAAAATCGTGAGCGACCGCCAAACGAGCCGCTTCGACCACCTGTTCTGCACTCACATCAGGACGACCCAGACTAATATTTTCTAAAACGCTGCCGTTGAAGAGAAAATCTTCTTGCAGCACGACTGCCATTTGGCTGCGAAGTGAGTGCAGGTCAGCGCTCTTAATATCAAAGCCATCCACCAGAATGCGCCCTGACTCAGGCTGATAAAGTCGCTGCAAAAGTTTAGATAACGTACTTTTACCCGAACCACTGCGCCCGACGACACCGACCAGCATTCCCGGTTCAGAAGTAAACGAGATGCCTTTCAGCACAGGTTCTTGCTCAGGGTTGTAGCGAAAAAAGACTTGATCAAATGTGGTTTGACCCTTGAGCGGAGGCAGCACCAAACCTGATCCGGGTTCTGCTTCAGGGGCAACGTTGAGAATGTCACCAATGCGATCGACCGACAGCAGCACCTGCTGCAAGTTTTGCCAAAGCTGTACGAGGCGAAGCAGCGGACCCGTCACCCGTCCTGACAGCATTTGAAACGCGACTAGCTGACCGACGGTTAACTTTTGTTCGATTACCAGATGGGCACCAAACCACAAAATCAGTAAATACGACAAGTTGGTGAGAAAATCACCCAAATTATTGCTGATGTTAGACGTTGTGGATGCTTTAAAGCTGGTGCGAATGTAGCGCGCAAATAACCCTTCCCAGCGATCGCGCGATGCCTTTTCTGCCGAGTGCGCCTTGACCGAGTGAATTCCTGTAATCGTCTCAACTAAAAAAGACTGACTATCGGCACTGCGGTTAAACGTCTCATTGAGCCAGTTTCGCAAAATCGGGGTCGTGGTCAACGTCAACGCCGCATAGAGCGGCAAAACTGCGAGGGCGATCCCCGTGAGCGGAACGCTGTAGAAAAACATCAACGCTAGATAAACCACCGCAAAGAAGCTATCTAGAATCACCGTGAGAGCCGTTCCGGTCAAAAATTGGCGAATGTTCTCCAACTCCTGCACGCGTGCAACAGTATCGCCGACTCGTCGCGCCTCAAAATAAGCCAGAGGCAACCGCATCAAGTGACGAAAGAGTTGAGCCGATAGACTCAAATCCAATCGCCGCGCCGTATGTGTAAAGATAAACAGCCGCAGAATTCCGAGAACCGCCTCAAACACCGCCACCGATAGCAGCGCGATCGCCATCACATCCAAAGTGGGAATGCTGCCCTGCACCATCACTCGATCGATGACGACCTGAGTGATCAGAGGCGTTCCCAACCCCAAAAGCTGCAAGGTAAATGACGCAAACAGCACTTCACCCAGCAAGCCTTTATAGCGCCAAATCGCCGGAAGAAACCAGCTTAAGTTAAACCGTTCCTGTTTTTGAATTGGCTCAACTTGCCAAAGCTGCCCATCCCAGTGCTGTTGAACCGCCGATCGGTGAATCGCCTCACAGTTCATGGTTGGGTTGATCGGGTCAGCGACAATCAAGCGATCGCCGCGCACCCCATACACCACTACCCAATGTGGCTCAACTTGAATCGATGTCCCCTGCCTCCTGTCCGATGGCTCTTGTCTCTCCCACAGGATCATTGCCGGAAAAGTGAGCAGCCGCAAGCTCTGCCAATTGGTCTCAATCCGACGAAGCTGTAGCCCCAATTTCTCAGCCGCATCGACGACATTGGTTGGACGCTGCCCGCGAAGCTGACGCTGCACCCAATCCATCTGAGCCGGATTTTGCAAATGGTTAGACACCATCGTTAGACACGCGGCGGCGGTGTTCATTCCCGCTACAAACGGAAAGCCCTCGACAGGTCGAGCCGAGTTGTCGCTTTCTGGCTGATAGCGAGTGCGCTGAATTGCCCAAAAGCGATCGATATTAGATGAAGACAGCGATGACCAATGACTCGCCGTCCATTGCACAATTTGCACATCATTGCTGGCGGCTCGTGCCTTCCAGCCCGGTAGCTCTAGCAGATCGCCCACCCACTCACCGGGTTGCAGCAGCAGCGATCGCCCATCGTCGGCAACAAGGCGCACCTTGCCCACCAGCACAATAATCTGCACATCGGGCGTTTCGTCTGACCAGAGCAACTCTCCAAGCTTACAGCGCCGGATTTCAGCTTTGGTCTTAAATTGGATCTGCTGTTCTGGGCTGAGGAACGACAGGGGCGGTGATTCCCAGGGCAGATTTGCAGCAATGTCATTGGTAATCATGGGGCTTTTACATCAACATTAAATGGGGTCAACTCGAATTTTGAGACCTACTCTACCTGAAGCTTGACAGTCATTTTTTGAATTTTTTCTGCTAGCCAGCGCTCAAATAGCTCATTTTGCAGCGTTTGCCGCAGTTGCTGATTATCCAATGTCGCTGGAATCGTTTGCTCGACTCTAAACAACGCCCAGCGCTGCTCGACCTCGATCGGTCCCACTAAATCACCCGGTTCAGCAGAATCGATCGCCGCTCTAATCGTATCGGGCATCGTGCCGCGACTTACCGGACCCATCATGCCGTTTGAGATGCGATCGTCCGCGATCGAGTGCTCTTGCGCCAGTTCCTCAAAACTCGCCCCTTCTTGAATCTGGATTTTGAGTTCATCGGCAAGTTCTTGATTTTCGACGATGATTCGGGAAAGGACGACGCGATCGAGGAACACTTTACGCTCAATGAAATACTCTTGCAGCTTTGCGTCTGCAATCACGCTCTTGAGTTTTTCGACCTTAAAGTTTGAGTTGATCTGGCTATGAAAAGTCGAATAATCTGACCCGTTGCCCTTAAGCCATTCTTGAAATACCTTTGGGTCGGTTAATTGCTGCTGAAGCCGGAAGTCGATCACCGCCTGCTCAATCACCGCAGGATTGATGTCGAGATCTTCTCGCGTGGCAACTTCCTGTTCCAACACATATTGGCGTAGGATATCGCCTAAAAATCCCTGAAGTTTTCCAGCAGTCTGAAGATATTTCAGACATTCCCCTAAGGTGATTGATTGTTCGTCAACCGTGAGAAAAGCTTTAACGTCCATGAGTTTATTTGATTACCCGATATTCAAGTTTGATGTCAACGTGCCCAAGCTTACGGTATTCCTGACGACCTCTTTACGAAACGTCTCAGAGATTTAACGGAAGCTATTGTGATTAAACTTGAAAATCGTCTGTTCCCGACTCCGCAATTTCAACTAAATAGGCTGAGATTTGACTGAGTTCTACCAATCTCTCTGAGCACATTTGCTGAACTTGCTGCGAGGTTTTAGAGTTCAATGCGTAACGCTTTGACTAAAATCGTAAATAGATCCAAACTCCGACCGGGAAACCGGAGGTTTGTGTCATGATCTTTAAGTAACTATTTGCGATCACTAGGAAAACTGGCTATGGCTCTCCGACTAGGCGACACAGTTCCCAACTTCACTCAAGAATCTTCCGAAGGCACTATCAATTTCTATGATTGGGCTGGCGATAGTTGGGTAATTTTGTTCTCACATCCCAAAGATTTTACGCCCGTCTGCACGACTGAGCTAGGCACTGTTGCAAAACTCAAGCCTGAGTTTGACAAGCGTAATGTCAAGGCGATCGCGCTCAGCGTCGATGATGTCACCTCGCACATGGGTTGGATCGGCGATATCGAAGAAACCCAAAGCACTAAGCTCAATTACCCGATTTTGGCTGATCCAGACCGGAAGGTATCAGATCTATATGACATGATCCACCCCAACGCCAACAATACGCTGACGGTGCGATCGGTGTTTGTGATCGATCCCCAGAAGAAACTGCGTCTCACGCTCACTTACCCTGCTAGCACTGGGCGCAACTTTGATGAGATTTTGCGCGTGGTTGATTCGCTGCAACTCACCGATGATCACAGCGTTGCAACTCCGGCTAATTGGACAGACGGCGGTGACTGTGTTGTGGTACCTTCTATCTCGACTGAAGATGCCAAGCAAAAATTTCCCAAAGGCGTGACCGAACTCAAGCCTTATCTGCGGATGACTCCTCAACCCAACAAATGAAGTTGGCATCTCTGACCAACTGTCAGGGGCAGGCTTGAGCTTGCCCTTGTTCTTTACAGGATTTCATCGGGGTTGACACCGAGCGATCGCAATCGTTCTTTTAGCTGCTCGACGTGCTGTTCTGCTTCTTGCCGTGCCTGAGTCTCTACTCGCAGCGCGCTGGCAAGCTCACTGGGGATCAACAATTTCTCACCCGTGTCTTCTCGATAGAAGGCAATGAGCGGTCCGTCTATCTCTAGTCGAAGCTTTAAAGGTTCGCTGCGTCCATCTGTGATGGGATCGTACTGATCTCGATGAAGCCGATAGCCTCTGAGCTTTTCTTCAATCCACTCGCCCTTGGGGTCAAATAGCCAATATTCGAGCACGCCCAACTGCTCGTATAGGGTTCGCTTAAACTCCTGGTCTTGGTTTTTCGTCCCGGCTGAGGTCATCTCAAAAATCACAGATGGAACTTGCCCTTCTTCCCAGGTTTTATAGTTGTCTCGTCCACCTGGGGCAACATCGAAAATTACCATCACATCAGGAGCCACCCGCAGCCGTGGATAGCCTTGAGAATAGTAGAGAAACTGATTGCTCAAAACGGTTGCCTGCTGACCTGCTAGATACTGAGTGAGCACTTCTAGCGTCACTAAGATGGCATATAAGTGAAGATACGATTCTGCCAAGGGTTCACCGTCTGAGCTTGGATAAAAAACTTCAGTCTTTTGAGAGGTCGGGGAGAGACTGGTCATAACGAAAGAATATGAAGTGATTTCTATCTTACTGTGACTCGATCGTCCCCTTTGCAGTGAATGGACATCTTCAACAGTGAGAACCAAACTGCGGATGATTCCTAAACTAAAAGGCAAGATTCTAATCGCTGCTTTGAGCCAAAATCGTCATAGGGAAACATGCGGGAAATCGAAAATGGATATTAAAAATGGATTTGTGGACAGCGTTGGCAACACACCATTAATTCGGATCAATAGCTTTAGTGACGAAACAGGCTGCGAGATTTTGGGGAAAGCAGAATTTCTCAATCCTGGTGGGTCGGTAAAAGATCGAGCCGCGCTCTACATCATTGAAGACGCTGAAAAGAAAGGCTTACTTAAACCAGGTGGAACCGTTGTAGAAGGCACCGCAGGCAATACAGGAATTGGACTCGCTCATATCTGCAACGCGAAGGGCTACAAATGTCTAATCATCATTCCTGAAACGCAATCACAAGAAAAAATTGATCTCCTGCGAACATTAGGAGCCGAAGTGCGAACCGTTCCGGCGGTTCCCTATAAAGATTCCAATAACTACGTCAAGTTGTCGGGCAGAATCGCAGCAGAGATGGAGAACGCAATCTGGGCAAACCAGTTTGAAAATTTAGCAAATCGCATCGCTCACTACGAAACTACAGGACCTGAAATCTGGGCACAAACTGATGGCAAGGTCGATGTCTGGGTGGCATCAACTGGGACGGGAGGCACTTACGCCGGGGTTTCGATGTTCCTCAAAGAGAAAAATCCAGCGATTAAGTGCATTCTGGCAGACCCGATGGGAAGCGGATTATATAGCTATGTCAAGACGGGTGAGATTCATTCAGAAGGTAGCTCGATCACTGAAGGCATTGGCAACAGCCGCGTTACTGGAAATATGGAAGGTGCCCCCGTCGATGATGCGATTCGCGTAGACGATCGAGAAGCGGTTCGCGTGGTCTATCAACTGCTAGAAAAAGATGGGCTGTTTATGGGCGGCTCGGTCGGAATTAATGTGGGGGCTGCGATCGCGATCGCCAAGCAAATGGGACCAGGACATACGATCGTCACTATTCTCTGTGATGGCGGCAGCCGCTACCAATCAAAATTATTCAATCGCGACTGGTTAGCTACTAAAGGACTCTTGCCTAACTCTTAAGCGGAATCTGTCAGAATAGAGCGATGGAACCTACAGCGCCATCCTCCGCTACAGAATCTATTGTTGTGTCTAGGTGTGTGCAAATTTGTCAAAGCAAGTCTTGCCGCAAGTTAGGAGCTGCTGGAGTCTTAGCTGCGTTTCAGTTACAGCCCGTCGTCAACGTAGAGGTGACGGGCTGCGGTTGTTTTGGACAGTGTGGCAATGGTCCGATCGTAGTCGTTTCACCTGACCAGGTTTGGTATTGCGGAGTCCAAGCGGATGAAGTTGGATCGATCGTCGATCGACACCTCAAAAATGGACAGCCCGTTAAAGCAATGCTCTATCCCAAATTTCACCCCGCCCTCCATCGTTAAGATTGCTTTTCGCGGGTCAAAAATGGCAGCTCCAGCAATTCGGTTTGGTTGCCGCTAATTTGAACCGATAGCCCTGCGCCTCCTGCTTTCGTTCGCACATAGGCAAGTCCGATCGCGCCCGCCTCGGTCTCCACAACACTCGTAAGTTTGCCGACTTTCTCTTCTCCAACGGTGACGATCGCACCCGCTTCTACCGGAGCCTTCAATTTGACACCCCAGAGTTGCTGTTTGACTCCGTTATAAGTGTCTAGACGCGCGATCGTTTCTTGCCCGATATAGCAGCCTTTGTTAAACGAGACGGTGTTCCACAACCCTGCTTCTAAGGGATTGTAATCATCTGTCAATTCATGACCAGGCATCGGGCGACCTTGCTCAATGCGGAGTTGCTCCCAGGCGCGATCGCTCATTGTCACGGCTCCCGCTTCAATCAAAGATTTCTGCAATGCAGATGAATGATCGACTTGCGTAATCAAAATGTAGCCTTCTGTAGCTAGCCCACTGCCCACGGCAACTCGCACGTCTTGTCCTGCTAAATTTATCAAGCGATGACTCGCGTAAGGTTGACCGATTATCTCTGCTGCACCCAGCTTTTCTAACAACCCGTGACTCCCAGAACCAACTAAGCTGAAAGTCGCGGTTTGGGGAGTGACATCTACTAACTTCACGTTGTCGGCAAAGAAAATGTAGCGATCGAGAAACGTCATTAATTTCTCAGTCAAATTTGGCGATACCAGCAGCAAAACTGAATCTTCTAAAAGGTAAGCGCTTGCCAGGTCGATCGTTCGTGCAGTCGAGGTGACAAACACCGTGTCGCACCCTTCACCCGGCTTGCGAATCTTGAAATCATTGGTGCTTTGGTTGTGTAAAAATCGAATCCGATCAGCGTCAGAGACTTCGATGCGTCCCCAATGAGAGCGATCGTAGAGCGCCACACCTGACTTTGCGGCTTCTAAGGCTGTGGTGTCATTCTCGAAGTTCATTCTGATTTACTCGGCAGGGTTGCAAATATCTGTTCGACTCGCTGTTTCGTCTTATCGTCGAGCTGATTCCAGTCTACATCGCCTGTTTCGTCAATCAGGTTCATATCGACTTCCACAGGCTGCAATTCGTCGTCTTGCTGGCTAAAACAGATTTTGTAGCACAGTTCCCACAGGTCAACCACGACTTGCTGATTGCCTTGCTCTAAGCACAGTTCATAGCCCGGATGAGGAGACGGCAACTGAGACAAGGTTTGCTGAATTTCGGCAGCTTGGTCGGGGGGTGCGGTTTTAAGCTGTTCTTGCAGTTGCGTCACGGTTACTTTAACGTCTTCTGGTGTATCGTCAGCCCAGATAGGAACCTCTCGATAAGCGCCTTTCCATGAAGATTGGTCTAGCTGCTTGCGAAGATTATCAACCACTCGAATAAATGTAGGCTGCATCAACAGTTCCGCTCGCTGCCATGCCTCAATATTTGCAAATTTAGGTTTCATAACACCACCATGCACTCCTTCCTATCTTTGCATTTGAGGTCCTGCCCAAACGCTATTAGTCACCTGTCCATAAGTTCGTGGTTGATCACTCACCGCTTCTAGGGTTTCGTTCTCCATGTCCACGCTCCAAAGTTTCCAAGGAGTCTCACCCAAGTTGCCAGCTCGGAATAGAACCCGATCGCTACGCTCCTCACTCCAACCCAATAAAATTGCGTTGCTATATTCGATTTCGCTAGGCGCAATGGTGCTAGAACGATTTGATACGCGATCCCAAATTAGCGCATAGTCCGAAGCGATATCAGAACAGAAGATAGACTCAAATTCTCGTGCGAGAAGACGATCGCCCGTAGATGACCACGAAATAGGAATCACGATCGAGATAGTCCCCGCCAAGTCAGCGCTATTGCTAATAAACGGATTCTCGGCAAACGGCGAAGTTGCTGCGATCGCTTGTAAATCTCCTGTCTGTAAGTTCTCTAAAAACAAAACACTACTGACGCGGCTTTGATAAAACTCTGACTCCACCTGCACCTGCACCCGGCTATAGGCTTTATAGTGACCATCAAGTGAAGTCAAGGCATGACTGCGATAGTAATGCTTGCTCGGTGTGCCATCTGATAGGGTCGCCATCACCCAACCCCAAGGAATCGGATGGGGGCTGTTGAGCGGATCGAGTTGAACCGATTGAGAAGTCATAGAAGTACCCCACTTCTAGAAGCAGTCTGTGGCGAATAGCCTCACATTATGGCTGCAAATACAATCTCAGCAAGGTTGGTTTACAAGAATTCTTAAAGCAATTCTGCTGTATTAGGAAGTTACTCAGCGTCAGTAAAAAGCAAAACTGCCACAAGACAGATTTTGGCTACAATAACCCCTACTAATAATTAGAGACCGTCTTCGGCAGCAACCTCATGAAAATCGTCTTCTTTGGAACTCCTCACTTTGCTGTCCCAACCCTGGAGGCTCTACTTGCAGCTTCAGGATTTGAGGTGGTAGCAGTGGTGACTCAGCCAGACAAACGGCGAGGACGCGGAAACGAGTTGTCTCCGTCTGCGGTGAAATCGGCGGCAGTGACCCATCAAATTCAGGTTTGGCAACCTAAGAGCGTTAAGAAAGATGCCGAGACTTTGGAGAAACTTAAAGCGGCTGAGGCAGACGTGTTTGTAGTAGTCGCTTATGGACAAATTCTCTCTCAGACAATCCTAGAGGTGCCCAAGTTTGGCTGTGTGAATGTTCATGGTTCATTGTTGCCTCACTATCGAGGGGCTGCGCCGATCCAATGGTGCCTTTATCATGGCGAGACTGAGACGGGCATCACAACCATGTTAATGGATGCAGGGATGGACACGGGCGCGATGTTGCTGAAGTCGGTACTGCCGATCGCGCTCTTCGACAACGCCCACGACTTATCGGCAAAACTATCGCCTCTAGGCGCAAATTTACTGATCGAGACTCTTCCAAAACTTGTAAATGATGAAATCCAGCCGCTCTCTCAAGACGAGCGTGAAGCTACCTACGCGCCTTTGATCAAAAAAGAGAACTATGAGTTGGACTGGTCACGAGGAGCGATCGAGCTTCACAACCAAATCCGAGGCTTTTATCCCAACTGCACCACGTCCTTCAGAGGAACTATTCTCAAAATTATGGCGACTGTTCCAGTGACTTCCGCAATCAAGCTCCCTTCAGAATTTGCCTCTCTGCAGTCGGTTGAGTCGGAAGCGTCTAATCACATTGTTGGAGAAGTGGTGGCGATCATCAAAAACTTGGGAGCTGTGATTCAAACAGGTGACGGGCTTCTATTGTTACGAGAAGCTCAGCTAGCAGGTAAACGCCCTCAATCGGGCTGGGACTTCGCTAACGGTAGCCGATTAGAAGCTGGGGAAGTGCTAGGCAAGGGTGAAGAGGGAATGGCAGCCCGTGTAGTTGCTATTTAAGCGAGTGCTCCTGAACTATCTGCAGCAGCAGGGTTCCAGTCCTTTAGGAATTTATTTCAAAAAGCTGCTTGACACCTTTCTCTCCGTACTGTTATATTCATTAAGCGGTGAAGGAGAGCGACGCGAAAGTGAAGCGAACTTTTCCGCCAGAACCAAGACAATTGCATAGTTTGGAAGTCATAATAGCACTTAA
>NZ_LXYR01000033.1 GCF_001650195.1 Phormidesmis priestleyi BC1401
CACCCATAGTTCATCTCATGCCAAACCTATTCCCTGATATCACTTCACTACTGAACAGGTACTAAGTTTGTAATAGTTGTTTACAAACACTCTCTTAACGGCTCGTACTACATTCATTGCAGCAGCTGTCACAATATGCTGTAAGTGCGTTTTCGCCAGTCCAACCTATCGACAATGACGCACCTGGAATCCTCGTACCGCTTGAGAAATTGTTCCTTCAATGGCTGCTCGAATTGCAATCTGCTGTTTGAAGGTTTCGGTTGTTTGCCGTTCTCTTGCCCGTTGCAATGCCGCATATTCCTCTGGCAATTTTAAGCTCAACTCACGCGGTGCTCGTTTAGAGTGAGTAGACTGAGAACGAACGGGACAAGCGGAGCAGTCACGCGAACTAAAACTGACAGGGATGATAGGATTTCCATAATTATCCCGTCCATCCTTCTAGCCTTGGCTGCGGTTTCCACGAGGACATGTCGCGGACTCGCCTGCTGTACAAAGGCGGGATGCAAATAAGTCATTACATAAGGTTTTGTGGTTGACATGACTCGGCTGGAACTTCTTGTCAGGGTTGCTTAAAAGCGCCTTGCGATTCCCACAGGAAGGGTCAAGGCAAAGGGGAAGGGGGTCTAGAGTCGGGTCAGTTTGTTCCGCTTCATCCCTCCCAGACGAGCGATCGCCAATCTGCTGGAATTACCCCCGCCCGCAGTGCCCCACTGATCATGCCTCGATGGGCTGGACTCGCCCTCAGCACATGACAACGGCGGCACAATACCCGCAGATTCTCATCCCTATGACTGCCCCCTCGCGACACCTCCACAATGTGGTCGATGTGCGCCACCTCGATCGCTACCGAGTACAGCGGTTCCTCTCGACAGTAGGGACCCTGACACCGACCCCGATCGCGCACCCAAATCCGCTCTCGCGTTTCCTGCCACAGTTCCCTGGGTGGTCGTCGAAGTCGTCTCATCTCCCCTCTGTCTCCCCTTCCATGCCGTGCCGTGTCCGCGCCTGACCACACCTTGTCACACCGACCCTAACCACACCAACCCTTGCCTTGCCGTGTAAACTTCTACAGTTGCTTCACCTCAAACGTCAACACCTCAAACCGCCCATAGCCGATTGCTCGTCCATCTCCCAACCCCACCAGCTTCCCGGCATCGATCGCCACCGCCTCTAGCTCGTTGCGCGAGACGATCGTTTTGTCCCAGTGCAGCAGAAACTGACAGTTCCAGCCACTGGAGGCGGCGACGCGGTAGCGCACGTTCTTCGCGCCCTTTTTGCTCATCCCACCCGTGATGCTCATGAATACATAGACCAACTCATCTGCTTCCTCGGAATAGAACAGCGGCGTTTCGGGTAGATAGCGATCCACCAGAATTCGCCGTTCCGATAAGGTCAAGGTGGACGCGATCGCGCTGGTCAGATTGCCGCGATTGCGTTTGGTGAAGCGTCCGGCATCGCGCAAGCAGCCAAAGAGATAGCTGGGCAGCAGATAAAGCTGACGGGTCTCTGGAATGGTTAAGACACTGCGCTGCCATTCGGTGGGGTCATTCCCGGCGGTGCCGCTGCGTTCTTGGCGTTGCCCAAACTCAGGCGAGGGATGCAGGTGATTGAACAGCAGGGGACGGGTGCCCTGGATGGAGACGGTCGCTTGGAGAAGATTGCCCATAAGCGGTAGAACGCGAGAGGAGCGTGACGTGTGGTGTGTCTTCTCATTAAAAAGGCTGGCTCCTCGACCCGTCTAGCAAACCCTGTCAGGCTGACAACGGGAAAAGCTGCCTTACAGAGAGGTGCGATCGTCTGCCCTGCTTCAGGGTCTGTCTAAGCGGCACCAGCGCTGAATCACACTGGGCTGGAGACGGTCACTGTTCGACCACAGTAGATGAATCTCTGCCAATCGACGACAGAACCGTTCAGCAGGCTCACGCCGACTTTCCCCTGATGAAAACCAATGCTCGATCGTGCTGCGTGATGCTCCTGTGAGGGCGGCTAACTCACGGTAGGAGACTTCCCAAAGTTGGGTGAACACCAAGGGTGGCAAAGGAGGTGGACAATTCTCGTAGAGGCGGAACAGCTCCCACTGCCGCTGGGAGGGACGGGTCACGGGGAAGCCTCCAAGCGATCTCCTGCGGTTGGGTTAGGAGTGACTAACTCCAAGTCGTCCTCAAAGCCCCAATCGCTAGTAATCCCATCTATATAGGAGGGGCTGGAGGTGTCCAGCGCGATCGCATAGTGATAGCCAAGCGCCCTGATGCTTCCCTCACTGCCAAAAACAATGCCCACTACACGTCCATAGTCACCAGTGGGAACACAAGCCCACTTTACCGCTTGCCCTAATTGAAATTTTGGTATTGGCAGCGGCTTAGGTATTTGCTCTGAAAGAACTACAGGGGGGCTTGATAGCTGCTTCTCCATGATCTTTGCCTTGGATATAGAGAGATATTCAAAACTTTCTCAGCGAAAGCGGTGATCATAAATTAGCATAAGCTTATGACAAAAAACATAAAATACCATAAATGCTCTGATCTATCTGATCAAACACTAAACTGTATGGCAGACAAGATCGAGGAAGAAGAGTTGGTCAAGCGGATAACGGTCACCTTAGACGACGAAACGCACCACATCTTGCAAAAGTGGGCAGACGACGAAGCCAGATCTGTCCCGAATCTGCTTGCCTGGTTAGCTTTAAAGGCTGCCAAGGAGCATGACCAGGGAAAGCACAGGGATGGCAAATAAGTGAATGCTCAAAAAGGAGATGAAGCAATGAGTTCTCTTAAGTGACCACTTGAAAATTGATCAGATCTGACCTTCTACTTTGACCCCTCTTGATACTAAACACTACGGATGGAGGTTTTGAGCTTAAAATAGGGTCGTGTTTGCTATCTGTTGGGCAGTTCGCGCATACTATGTTTTGCGTTACACTACCTCATCCCGATTAAAAGGGTAAACGTTGTCTCGTAGGAGTAAAAGAAAATGCTGATTGTATCGAGGAGGTTGCCTAAAAACGTTTGAACCCCCAACTGTTAGTACCAGTCAGGGGTCGCACGAAGTATTCATATTTGAAGTCACCGATTTAGGAGCACACAGGGCGGAGAGCGAAGCCTAGGAAACTTTCTTCCGCTATGTGTTATTCGGTCTGTAGCTTGGATAACCCGACAAGGGAATCCATCTCCTACATGACGATTCTTCGCCATGCCAACAAATTCTAACATCTTGGGATCAAGTTGCAAGTCCCAGAAATAGTTTTGTATAGATTTTTTGCCTGAGCGACGACATCCTTGGTGACTTTCTGACCCGAAACACACGAAAGTATTCATCAGGAGTCTGTCATGACCAATTTAGTGGGATACGTGCCTGAGCTAGGAGGTGCGGTATGATCGCACCCGCTTACAAACCTGTTCTGCCGCAATTTGAATTTGTCCGCGAGTGGGACGATCAATTTCTTGCCTTATTTCCCCATCGGGGAGACTACCTCTGGGCAGAACATCCAGAGCCGAAGAAAAGACCAGAGTGGAAGACTGAAAGCACTCACCTGCTCACAGATCGCATGATCCAAAAAGGTGAATACTTATACGGAGTGCGGTTTGGCAGCACGACGAAGTATCTGCTCATTGACATCGATATCCGCAGTGCCTACCACCCCAACAGAGATTTACTGGCGATCGCCCGCCTTGTCGAGGCACTTGAGCCATTAGGGTTGGTTGAGTACGTTGGGGTCTCTAGCTCTGACAGCGAGGGGTTGCACCTATATTTCCCGTTTGAAGAAGTCGTCCTGTCTTGGGCAATCGCCTTAGTCGCTAAGACCTTGCTAGAGAGTAAAGGCTTCAAACTGCGAGGGGGGCAGCTCGAAATCTTTCCCAATCCGAAGGGCTATTCTGACTTACCGATCAACTACAACGGGCATCGACTACCCGCTCAACAGGGGTCGTATCTTCTAAACAAAGACTGGGCACCCGTCTTTACGTCTCAGCACGCATTCGTTCTAAACTGGCAGTTTGCGGCACGAAGAAACCAGGTGTCTGCCCGTGAAGTGGAGCGCCTTGCCAAACTCGCACAGCGCAAAAACTACGGTAAGAAAATCAAAACGCGGGGTCGAAAGTATCTCAGTGATCTCAACAATGATATTGAGCCTGGATGGACAGGTTCAGGGCAAACCCAATTCCTGCTTGGAAAAATCGCAAATCGAGAACGGGTATTTCACCATGCACTATTTGGCGGTAGTCCTCTAGAAAGTCAAGCATTGGCAGACCGAATAGTTGAAGTGGCTCAAGCTCTCCCTGGCTATGCTGAGTTTTGTGGGCATCAACACGAGATTGGCAAGAAGGCAAAAGAGTGGGCGAGGTCAGCCGAGCAACGGTATTACCCGTATGGGTCTGATCAAAACCTGCTGGAGTCCCTGGAGAAACCACTAGAAGACAGAAAGCCAACCTGGAATGAGCAGCAATCCCAGGAAGCCCGCGATCGCATTAAACACGCGGTTGGTGATCTCTTAGAAAACTGCGCATTACCTGCACAAGCCACAGCTCGACGGAGAGCGCTTAGAGATTACGGAATCGGGAATGTCACCTTGGATAAATATCGCAGCCTATGGCATCCCAAAAGCCTAGAATCCTCTCTAGAAAAGGAATACCACCCTGTTGAGGTAGATTGTGATAATTCTGAGAGCCTAGAATCCTTGCTAGATATGCAATCCCACCCCAAACCCACCAATAAGCTTTATCACATTTCTGCTTCTGCACCCCCAGTGCAGGAAGCAGAAGAGATAACAATTCCAAGTGTTGGGGGGTGCGGGGGGTTTTCCACAGGGGAGTCGGGTGAAGCGGATTCACATCTTGATTTCGCTTCAGAAGATCAACAAGCCACAGATTCTGAAGCCCCTTTGAGTGGACCTGCGTTCGTTTGGCAGATTTTGAACCAACTTGCTGTGAAAAGGCAGCAATCCAAACGAGATCGAATGATCGAATCGTCAATCCCGGATGAACATTACTTTGATAAGAAAAATGAGCAGTTTGAACTGCTTGATACGTCTCCACTGTTGATTCCACCCGCTGATGGGCATTCAAGCTCCGATGATTTACCCAATGCCTCTGTTGTCCCAGAGCGTGAATTGGATCTCAATGTGGAAAAATTCTTAACGGCATCTAATTCCGAAGTTGAAGATGTCGGAGATCTGATTGCGGGAATTCAGATTCAGGTGCAAAAACTTGCTTGGTCACCCATTCAAACTAAAGCGTGGGTTGCAGAACATTTTGGAGGTAGAAGCCGGTGGCAACTAACTGGTGACGAATTAGTTTTGTTACTGCATCAACTACAAAGTGCGGCTCGGACTTCTTTTGATGGTGAGACAAGTTAGGTTGATCTGAAAACTACAGATGCTGAAGTTCTAGCAGTACAGCCGTGTAATCTTCGTTAGTCAATTTGCTGCTGGGTTTTGCCGTAACTTCCTGAATAAATACCTTAGTCTTCCCAGATTTCCACTTTAGCCGTTTGGCATGACGGGCGATCGCCTCGATCGCTAAATTGTGCGGGATAGAGTAGCTAACCATTGCTTCTCTGAGCAAGACTGGTTCTTCTATGAAATTCGTTAGGTCTGGGCGAAGGTACCAATCTGCCTGAGTTTTGTCAAAAGCTGGGGGTGGTGCAGTGAAGTAAATTGCGTCTAGTTCGTTCTCAACTTGCAGCCAACCAATGGTTCTTGCCAGGAACAACCACTCCTCTTCATCCGCGTTGAGCGATCTAGCTTGATTTAGTTGGAGGCTACCTAAAGGGTTATATACGCCAGCTCGCCAAGCCAAAGCCTGTTTTTCAGCATTGACTCGCCAGTCTTCTTCCAGAGAGGTTTGAATTTCCGGTTGCACATCACATTGGCGCATATCAGGAGTCTGAACCTTCTGTTCTGAAGACTTCTTAAAATTGCGGCGTTTTGATTGTGTGACACCAAATCCCCTTGACATTGGTTCTTCCCCAAAGTGCCGACTGTAAGGTAATGTTACTACTTGCTAATGATGATCTATTCTTTGTTTGCCCTTTTGCCTATCATGGCATACCGATCGCAAATGATAGCTTGTGACGGTCAACCTCGACTATTATTTCTTTGTGAGAACAGAGTGAGAAACCAAGGCGCGTGATTTTTCAATGGCTCAAACTCGGATTGCTGTAGCTGCCCGGAAGGGTGGTGTGGGAAAAACATCGATCGCCTGCGGACTTAGCTCTGTGATGGCGAGTCAAGGTAAGCGAGTATTGGTAATCGATCTAGATCCGCAGTCTAATGCTGCTTATGTATTGGGCACAAATCCGACTGCACCGGGAACTGCCGACCTGCTTTCTGGAGGGTCACCAAGGGCACTGGAGGCATCACCGGATCTGTATGTGTTGCCGGGTGGACCAGACTTAGCCGGACATACGATTCAGTCTTTAGACCCGGAAGATCTGGCAGATGCAGTGACATCGATGGACTATGACGTATTGATTTTTGATTGTCCGCCAGGGGTTGAATATCTGGAGCGATTAGGATTGGTAGCAGCGGACGTTGCCCTGATTTGCACCGATGCTCATCCTTTGGCAGTGATGGGCGCTGGGCGAGTCATCAATGAACTGAAGCTACGGCAACAGAAGGGAAGGCGTGGGGCAAAGCGATGGGCGCTGGCGCTCAGTCGGATCGATCTGCGCCGCTCGATGGATCAATCCCTGGATCAACAGTTGGCGACTGCCTATCCAACCATTGATCGTTTCATTGTTCACCAGGATTCCGCAGTCTCCTGGGCGGGAGCGGAAAGGGTTCCGCTGATGAAATATGATTCAAACTGTAAGGCTGCAAAAGATTTAAAAGCGATCGCAAACTGGGTGTTCAATGGCTAGACGGCGGAATAGTGCAGATTTATTTGCGGAGGCGACTGCCACGGCGGACGCAATTCATGAACAAGACCAAGCAGCGGCTGCCAAGTCTGAGCAGGAGCGATCCCAAAAGACGAAACTGCCGCTGAGTCAGATTCGAGCGAGAGAAACCGATACCCGTCCTCTTGACCCTCAGCATGTGACGAATCTAGCCGAGTCGATCGCGGCTCTAGGGTTGATTGAACCTCTCGTTGTAGATGTGAAAGGTGTTTTGCTGGCGGGTGGGCATCGTTTAGCGGCACTTCACGCACTCCAGGAAACCAACCTAGAGATTTACGATCAGCAGTTTCCAGACGGGCAAATTCAAGTCCACATGCTGGGGTTTGACGCAGACCAGGAGCCGGAGCGCGCGCTTCAGGTTGAGCTGGCGGAGAACGAAAAGCGAGTAAACTACACCCGTGACCAGATCGCGCGACTGGCTGAACGATTGCGATCGCTCAACTATCGAGAAATTCGAGGTCGCCCTAAAGAAGGGGAAAAGGCATTAGGTCCTGCCCTAGCGGTAGCGATCGGGGTTTCGGCTCGTTATGTCCGCAAAGTGTTGAGTGAACAGAGGCAGGAAGGGCGAGATGAGAAAAATAGGAACTCAGTTCCTATTATCCAAAAGTTGAGGCTGCTGAAGAAAATTGAGGCAGCTTTGAATGAACTGAGCGAGTTGCCAGAATCAGAGCAGATTGGGCGATCAGAGAGGGCACTAATCAAGGCACTACCCGAGTTTCTAGCTAATGTGAAAGGGTCTGTCAAAGATATTGACTCTGCTGTTCATCAACAGAAGTAGGCTGGAAATAGTCAATTTATGCCAAAGCAAACTTCTCTTTTCCCAGATGACTACGACGACTTTTTCCGAAGCTTGAAGGAACGGATTCGTTCTACTCAGGTGAAGGCAGCTTTGGCTGTCAACCGGGAGTTGGTGCTGCTTTATTGGCAAATTGGGCGTGAAATTCTTCAGCGTCAGCAGAATGAAGGTTGGGGCGCAAAAGTGATTGAGCGGCTTGCCAGAGACTTGCGCCTCGAATTTCCTGAAATAACTGGATTCTCGCGTACCAACCTTCTTTATATGAGAGCTTTTGCCGAAGCTTATCCCGATGAACAATTCGTCCACCAGCTTGGTGGACAAATTCCCTGGAAGCATAACTGTGCGCTTATAGACAAGGTGAAAGACCCAGCGCAACGGATCTGGTACATTCAAAAGACGATCGAGAACAGTTGGAGTCGAAACGTTCTCATCCATCAAATTGAGGGCGATTTGTATAGCCGTCAGGGTGGTGCGTTGACGAACTTTCAAGAAACGCTTCCCGCTCCCCAATCCGATCTCGCTCAAAGTCTTCTGAAGTCAGAGTACAATCTTGAGTTTCTTGGTTTTCGGGAGAGAATCCTTGAACGCGATTTAGAACGTGCTCTGCTCGGACACATGCAAAAGTTTTTACTGGAACTAGGGGTTGGCTTTGCATTTGTCGGGAGTCAATATCGGCTTGAGGTTGAGGGAGATGAGTTTTTCGTCGATCTCCTTTTCTACCACCTCGCCCTGAGTTGTTTTGTGGCGATCGAGCTAAAGACAACTGACTTCAAGCCTGAGTATTCTGGACAAATCAACTTCTACGTCAACGTCATTGATGATAAATTACGCCGTCCCACCGATAACCCGACGATCGGAATCATTCTTTGTCGCTCCAAGAAGAAATCGATCGTTGAGTACGCGCTTCGGGGCATGAACCAGCCCATTGGGGTTTCGACCTACCGCACTACAGCGGGGCTTCCTGAAGAATTTAAAGCACAGCTTCCGTCTATTGAAGATTTGCAGCATGAGATTGCATCTGTGGTTGAGGAGTTAGACCGGGATGCAGACCCAGAACAAGCTGATGATTCGAGCTTCGACCCAAGTTAAAGCTCACAGCCCTGGTATTTTTTGAAGAATCTTCTGAGTGACTAACATCTCAAACTGAGAACGAATCGCTCTTGCGGCAACTCGATTAGAAATTAAGACCCCTGCCTCAATATTGCGTTGATGAGCTGCTTCTGTGAAATTGGCTGAGGTAATAAAGACTCGCTCGTCGTCTACTACTACGCATTTAGCGTGCAGGCAAGCATTTGTATGGGTAGACAGTTCGAGTGCCCTTGGGTCATGAAATACGTCTGGTAATCGCTGTCCTATCCAAACGTGTTTGCGGAAGTTCTCTGCAAATTGCCGCAGCAAGGTAGAAGCGGGTGTTTTATCGTTGTACTGCCGCTTGACGTTCAGAAACATGCGGACGCTGAGTTGAGGGTTGGCATTCATCCGATCGACTAGTGGGCGAAATAGCTCATGACCTTTAGCTCCCTGATCGATCGCAAAACTAGAAATAAGAACGCTGTGACGGGCGCTACTAAACAACTCCCGTGCCACCACTGCGGTATCTCTACTTTCAGTTCCAAGTGATTCGGGACCTGTCCACACTAAATCAACCTGCTCTTGTTTTTGATGAGAGATCGCCCGCTCTTGTGCCAGCAGTTTCAGCATATAAGCCATGTGCGCTGTGCTCATTCCTTGCTGGCGTAGCTTATTAAGCTCGATCGCGATGATGGCTCCAAGTTCGTCTGGAACGTAGTTGGCTAAAGAGAAGGGGTGAACCGGAAAACTGAGCCGTTCCATCTCCAGCGCGGCTGCCAAGCCACTTAAAGCAGGACGGCTCAGGCTTAGAAAAGGAGTCATCATTGCAGGGTATCTGGGAAGAATTCTGCCCCCAGTCCTGCCACTGTGTTGATCACCAATGCCCGATCGAGCATCTCATTGCGACGTTCGCAGGAGGTTTCAGCAATCAGGAGACAGCCGTGACAGGCTGCCCCATGCAACAGTCGGTCTTCTTGTTCATCATTGGGTTGATGCTGGGCGCAAACTGGGTCATTTGAGCATAAACGCCCGTACTCCAAAGCTTTGCCCAGATGATACTCAATGCGCCTTCCCACCTCAACGAGTCCGCCGAGCGTCCCTTCTGAACCAGAGGTTCCTGTGTGCAGCAAGATGCCGTAGCCAATCTTGTCGAAGGCATAAATCCGTTCACGAATGGCACTAGAAGCATAGCCACAATCGAGTGACACTGCGGTAATGAGTAGATGAGAGAGCGAGTGCAGCATGATGTAAGCTGCACCTGGAAATTGCGCTTTATCGCGGGGAATGCCTCTGGTGTCTAACCACTTGTAGAATCCCTGTTCTAATTTATCAGCACGGGCTTTTACATTCGGTTGCTTGAGCCATTGCTCGATCGCTGACTTTTTGAGACTGATGAAGACCCCTTCGCCCAGGTTCTCGATCGTTGGCACCCACTTTGGCTCAAAGTCTAAGTCTGCCCTGCGGATATTGATCGCTAAGTCATCGATCTCTCCCTCAATGTTGGGCATAGCGGCTTCAAATCGAGTAAATCCAATCAGCGCAACGACTTCGCGCAGGCGATGCACTAAAACGACGCGATCAATGGACGATCGCCACTTTGAATCGAGTGTATCGAGGCGAAGGGCATAGCCCTGGAACTCTTGATTACTAGAGGGAATCTCTTTGCCCATTTCTTCGGGACAGGTCAGTAAAGCCTCTAGTTCCACCTGCTTAATACTTTTTTCTGGAGTCGTCAGTCCACTTTTACGACGCTTAATTTCTGTCCAAACTGTATTGGCTCCAAACTCAGAGAGGTCAGCAAATTTAGGCTTCTTGAGTTCTTTTTGAATATCTGCCAGATCTTCGGCATATTGCAAATCCTCCTCATAAAAGCGATCGACTGCCTTCTTGAGTTCAGCCTCCTGATCCGGCATGGAAATGACACTGAGGATTTGGGTGAAATAGGCATTGCTGGCAGAACGCACCAGCAGACGGTTGTACTCTGGTTGATTTGTGGCAATGGGTTCGCCAGCGCTGTTGATGACGTGCCCTACACAATTTTCTTGACCGCGTGGACCGAGCCAAGGGCGATGCCCCTGACACTTTCCTAGCACTTTTGAATCTTTTAGCTTTGCTTCGGAAAGCGGTCGGCGTTTGCCACATTCACAGCGCACAAAGATTTCTTCAAAGTCACTTCCAGAACCGCCTTCATCTAGCCAAAGGGGTCTGCGGCAGATGGTCTCAAAATCGTTGTGAGCAAACGCATACCAGTTGATATCGCTCAGATGTCCATTGGTACAGGCTTGGACAAAGCGAACGGGGACTGCCTGAACTTGTTTGCCCTCAAATTTCAATCCATCTTTGACCGCACTCCAGGAAACTAACGGGCGGGTGCGGTAGACTTTTCTATTAATTTCAGATGTTCTGTCCACTTGAGCTAGAAACCACGTCGGAAAGACGAAGGCATCGATCCCAGTCATGGCGGCTTGAGGATCGTTGGACTGTTGAGGTGGGCTATAGAGTTGAATGTCTTGCCCATCTGGAAGCCCTAAGCTTTTTGAAACTTTATAGCGCAGACGATCTTCCCGAACAAACTGGCGATCGCCCTTCCAATAGGTCAGCCCAGAAATCACGACGGAGCGCGTGGGCAAATCAACCATTGAGCCAGGACCAAAGGTGGTCAGAACCTGGCTTTGGCGCAATTCGCCGCTCGGTTTGCGTTTCTTTTCACTCATTTACTTTCGTCCTCCACGCTCATGCCGTATGGATCACGTACCCACAGGTTGACGGTTGCTTCCACCTCCCGCAAACTGCGATACGCCTTAAATTTCTGTCGTTCTAAAGGTTCTTTATCAGTGTCTGGGTTTAAGGCATCGAGCAATAATGGAGGCGCTAAATCGGCTTCTTTCTGATATTGCAGTCGCTTGTCGCGATCGGCAATCTGCTTCCAAGTATCAATCAGGTCTAGCACCTGTGCCCTCACCTGTTGTCGTAGTGTACTCGTCGCTGTCGCGTCTAAGTCTGGACTGTGAGCCTCGGCTCGACTGACAATCGTTTCAACCACTCCATCGATCGCATTCTGTTGGCTACCAATATTTGAAGCTCCTAAAGCCGCAGTCATTTCTGGAATACTGAGACGAGCCAGCGCCACAACTACGCCTGCCAATCCTCGATCAAGGGCGCGGGGTGAAAATGGCGTGACGCTAGTAGCTTCCACAGCCCGATAGAAACTGTTATGCCAGCTTTGGAACCGCTCGTAGTGAGAGCGATCTCGCGGGCGATGGACATTCAGCAAGGTCACGACTAAACCCGGTTTCTTTGCCTCTCGACCGACTCGACTGGTCGCTTGGATGTATTCAGCCGCCGTTTTGGGTTGCCCTAGTACCACCATCAGTCCTAATCGCACGATATCCAGACCGACCGAAATCATATTGGTGGCAAGTGCAACATCAACACGCTCATCCTCGTGGAAGGGGAGTGCTAGGCGACGCTTCGTGTTCGCAACTTTATTCGTGCTGACCCGCGACGTGAGTTCTTCAGGTTCATCGTCAATCTTGCGGTTGAGGAAGTAGCTAACCATCTCTCCGTGTCGTAAGCGATCGCCGTATTTAGCGAGTCGAGAACTGACCTCATCTTCCACGATTCGACGGCTACCTCCCAGTTCGCGCAGAGAGTTGAAGTATCCTAACAAGGTCATGTAAGGGTCAGCAGGATTGTCTTTGTTGCGCTTGCCGCCTTGTTCGACATACTGCTTGTAAGCGGTTGCCATTAATGCCAGGTAGGTTCTCAGCAAAACCACTTTGAGGCTGCGCCCTTGAGCCGCAACTCCCAGATAGAGCCGTCCAGGGACTTCAAAATCGGTTCTGGCAAAAAAAGAATCATGTCGATCGGGGCTAGGTGGTGGAAAAATATCGACATGGCTGCGTCCAAAAAGTGCCTGAATTTGGCGGCTGGCTCGGCGAACGGTTGCGGTTGACGCAATGATTTTGGGGCGAATCAGCTTGTCGTTTTCGGTGTAAGAGCAAAGGGTGTCGATCGCCGTTTCATACAGCCCAACCATTGTGCCTAACGGACCCGATATCAAATGCAATTCATCTTGAATCACTAGATCTGGAGGGGGTAGGTAATGCTCCATTCGCTTGCCTGAGACGGTTGGATCTCCAGCGCTATAAAACCCCTCGCCCTCGTTGTAGTGAGTAACACGCCCGAAGAGTGCGCCCGTTTGCCCAATCCAAGGAAGTGCTGCAAACTTGTCCACTGTGGCGATCACAAAGCAGGGTAATCGTCGATAGATCGGCTCATCCACAGCAAGAATTGGGAGTGGATTACGGCTGCGGAAATCACAGTCTCGGTTAACGCAAGCCACCGTAAGATTCTTTGGGGTGTCTTCGCTGGGGTGTAGCTGAAAGGAGTTAGCAGAAAACTTTTCTCCACACCAGGGACAACGCTCTAACGGAATCGGGGAGGGCTTGCTTTTGCTGTCCCGTTTAAATGCGAGGGTGCGTTCACGGGCAGAGTACTCATCTTTATCGCCCCGCTTGCCCATTTTGTTGGGGGTAGCGCTTTGACCCACCCAAAGCCCGATTTCAAACGGTAACTGACCTAATTTAGCTGGGTCTTTCTGTCGTTCTAGTTCTAAAGCGCAGATGAGACGAGCTGCCCGCTCCAATTGGTCAAGGGTGAGCAAGCGGAGGGTGTAGCGCATCAATACACTCATTCCCGACGAGCGGATTCCTGGATGTTTGAGTCGGCGCAGTACCAGCGTAAATGCTGCCAGTCCCAAATAAGCTTCGGTTTTGCCGCCACCTGTGGGAAAAAACAGGAGATCGACGATTTCTCGATCGCGGTGGTCAGGTTGAGCAATGCTGTTTAGGTTGAGGAGAATAAAGGCAAGCTGAAAGGGTCGCCATTCAGGAGGATCGAAGCTATCAGGCGGTGCGCCTCGGTCTTGACTGAGTTGACGGCGACGGGCAGTCTCAATGACCCGATTAGCGATCTGAAAGGCTTCTAGGATGATTGTGTCATTCAAGGCGTGAAGACCAGATTCAATGCGATCGCAGGCGCGGTTGGCATCGTTCAACAGTTGAGCAACTTTTTCAGCATAGGGGGAAGCGATCGGGGCATCGCGCTGAGCCGCAATCCAAGTGCGATATTCTGTCACCATTGGACTCAACATTTGTTGAATCACGGCGGCACTTTCGGCATCGGCTAGGGCTTTCATGCCCAGCTTTACATCTGCGATCAGAGCGGGTTCGACTCTGGGCACGTTGGCAGTAGGAATCCAGGTGGTGCAAACTTCTGTGCAATGACCTGAATGCGTTGAATGAGCGAGGGCTGAGACGTTGTGACCGACCGCAAACTCATAGTCATGGCGATATTGAAGGCTGGCAACGGCTTCATCCCAATCGTCGCTATCGATGCCTCGCAGGTCTGAGCGGGGTACAAAGCCTTCTTCGCACTGTACAGTCAGGCAGGTTTGAAAGGCGAAGGTCGTATCTTTCTCGCTAAACTGCATCTTGCGATAGTTCACGACAAAAATGGATACTGAAAGGGTGCCCGCTGTAAATCGATCGTCGTGGACTGGGCGACCGTTGATGACTAACGCTAACCCACTCCCGCCAGGAATCTCAATTTCAAAAGAATCTTCAGTGGCAGCAATTGGCACAATAAGCGTTGCTGTTTGAGGAATGCGCTTCCATCCCTGGGGCTTGCGTTTCTTTTTGTCGTTTGGCTCCTGCTCGGGAATGTCTTCCACCAGTTCGACGGGAAGATAGTCGCCCCAATGGATCGTGGTTTTCAGTTCTTTTGTTTGCTGCGAAATTAGAAAGCTTAGCCCCATCGATGAAGGGAATAAGGCCTTGCGGGCTGCGGCAGCTTCGGGAGTTTGGCTATCTTCGCTAGAGTCGCCTGTACCAATCTCATCGGAGGTTCCGTCTGCGGTGGGATCAGAGCGATCGTCTGGTTTTGCCCCAAAGGGAGCCAGGAAACCTGTGAGATACCACTTGGACGGGGCTTGGATCAGCACTTCTTCAGTGCGATCGAGATCGACAGGTATGGGACCTACCAGATCAAGCTGGAGGGCATCGACCAGAGTGGAGCGAATTTCAGCGGAGGTGAGTTGGGGCACAGACAGTAACCTGATTGAGAGTAGGTGATCTAACGGGGCAGAATATCATCTAGACGAAGATGGAGGTGGGGTAGTAGCTGCTTCAGGTACAGACTAATTAAATCAAGTCCCTGAGGCTGGCTTTTCCCTTACAACCAGAGGCACTACAGGCTAAGAAGATGCTGCCGTTGGAGGCATTACGTACCCCCTTGAAAGCAGAGCGGCAGATGTTACAAACACGGCCCATCATCTGAGCGTATTGAGTGGCGTCTGTAGCGCTAACGTTCCTACCCTGGCGAGGATGTTTCAGACAGCTAACACGAGGCTGACCGTAGTCGTTGATTTGAACCCAAAGAGGCGAGTTGCAAAGCTCACAAGAGCCAAACGTATCCTCAATAGGCTTAGGAGCAGGGCCAGCACCGTCTGGAACAAGTTCTAGGAAGTCGTACAATAGTGTAACTGTTTCGGGTAAGGCCACCTTGAAAACAGGCGCTTCCGCTCCAGGGTTGGTATAAACCCACAAAACTTGCCCGTCAAGACCAACAATACCCATGTTGCTAAAGGATTTGTTACACCATACTCGTCTGTTGGAGATTTTCCCTGTGATTGCTTCTGCTTCCGGGCCACGAGCAAATACTTGTAGACCTCGATTGACGTTTAAATAGAAGTGTTGGCTGGGCTTGAGCTGTACCGGCCAGTCAATGGCAACTGATTTTTCAGCAGCCTTAAGGTCAGCATGAATATCTGCTTGGGCTGCCTTAGCATTGGGGTAAACTTTGACGTTTGGTAGTGTAAAGATCCAAGGTTCTGTATTGGAAGCGTCCGTAAAGCTTAATGGGTGGACTTCAGCTCGGCTACGTAGCCGGTCAATAAATTTGCGGAAGATGTTGGATGAGTCGAGCTTAACTTTCAGGAAGTCGTCATTGA
Source organism: Phormidesmis priestleyi BC1401 (assembly GCF_001650195.1). GTDB lineage: Bacteria > Cyanobacteriota > Cyanobacteriia > Leptolyngbyales > Leptolyngbyaceae > Phormidesmis_A > Phormidesmis_A priestleyi_B. The sequence continues at coordinate 15,771 of NZ_LXYR01000033.1, forward strand.
AAAGACCAATGAACTTACCCTCTGCTCGGCTGATGGCTACGTTGGCAAGGCGAGCGGCGGTGCTCTGGGAACCACCGACTAACAGCTTGCTCGCTTTTTTCATCTGGTGGCTGTCAACGGCATCGAAGACAATCACATTTTGCTCAGAACCCTGGAAGCGGTGAACCGTTGCGGCTTTGACGTTCTTTTGACCAGTTTCTCTGAGGATGCGGTGTATTAGGCGGGCCTGGGCGCTGTACGGGGTAATAAGGCCAATACTTTGAGTGCCAGCAATTTGGGCTTGGTAGGTGATGTCTGCGGCGATGAGGGCCGAAATCAAGTTGAAGCGGCTGCGGTGATCTTCACTGAAACAAAACGCTGAGGCGTGGCTGAGATCATAAAAGACGATGGATTGACCCACGTTGGGCGCAGCATGAACGATCGCCTCGGTTCGTTCTCTCACCCCTTCTCCATCCTCTAGCTGATTCTTGTAGAACAGTTCATTTGGGATGGCAGAAATGGAGGGGTGCATCCGGTACTGGGTTTTGAGCAGTATCAGGCGTTCGTCTGGAGTGCCACGGTTAACGCTGTCAATAACCCTCGCTTCGTCGAAGATGTCGCGCTGGAGAAACTCTTCGGCATTGCTGGTTTTAGCTTGAGAAACGGGAGCTAGCTGACGAAAGTCGCCAAAGATAGCAATGCGTTTTTTCGCCAGGGTCGCACCGTAAGCACAGTGAGGAATGTAGGCCATACTGGCTTCATCAATGATGACGGCATCAAACTGGCGCTCGAAGATCTCTTTGGCGATCGTTGCCTTCGATAACGTGCAACCCACCACCATGCCCTTCGCTACGAGAACCGATTGGTACTCCCGTAACAGCTTTTTGAGAGGCTGTAGCTGCTTGCGAATCTGGGCGATCTGATCTTTAAGCTGGTTTTTGATAAGGGTGCTTAGACCAGAGGCACGGGATTCTTTCGTGAGATGTTCGCGCTGTTTCTCCAGCGTTTCGATTTGCTCAATCAGTCGGGGCTGTTGCTGTCTGACAATGCCGCGAGCATTCAGCATCGGGTATTGCCGATAGATGTCAGGGGTCGGGATGCCGAAGCGCAGCACCATCCCTTCTCGATAGTAGCTGGACTGGCAGAGATACTTGGCCACGCTCTTCATCGCAGTATCGACGGCGGCATTGCTGTGTGCCAAGACGAGAACGGACTGACCAGAGTGGACAAGGGATGCGACCGCTAGGCCCAGCGTGCTGGTTTTACCCGTACCCGGAGGCCCCCAGATAAAGCTCACCGGATGCTGGAGAATGTGGGTGACCGCCGCTGCCTGGTGGATGTTGTAGTGAAGGCTTAGCCCAGTTTCTGACTGAATGCGGGGGGCAAACTGACTGAACTGTTCATGGCTAGTGCGGGCAGCTTTGGGGCTGGCAATCAGTAAAGACTCAGCCAGTTTGCGGTTCGCTGTAATGCTAATGGTGGCAGTTGTAAGGCGGTCTTGCAGGGCTTTGAGCAAAAACCAGGGTTCAGTGTTGAGCTTGGCTTTTTTAATGTCGTCACCGATGTCATCTTCTAGGGCAACGAGTAGGTCAAAGCCCTCCACGGAGACCAGGATACCGGGGTACTTGGTCTTCTGATAATGCACATCGATGGGTGCATCTTCTGGGAAGCGGATTTCGGTATCGGTGGTGAAGGAATAGAGATGCTCACTGTTACGTCTGCCAAGATAGTGACCATCAGTAATGGGAGTCATTGAGCCGCCAGCGCTCCGCAAAGCCTTGATTTCGTCTTCAAGAGCTTTGTGGAAGTCTTGCTGGTAGCTTCTGAATGTAGCGCTGCGAGGGGTAGGGTTGGCAACCATGGATGTTCTGCCTTTTCTGCATTGAGGAGTTATGAGCTATGGGTTGGGGGCAGATGCGGGTTGTCAGCAGTTGAAAGCGGTGAGGCACTAAAGCGACTAGGCAACGATCGCGGGCGGAGGTGCGAAGGCGGGTTCATCCAATCGCCAGAGTTGTTTTAATCGACCTACGAGTTCAGTCTGTCGCTGTTCAATCACTGCAGGAGTCCAGTCTGTTGTGTTCAATACCTGGGTAGTGATGGCGAAGGGAGCCACGCCATGTCTACCGGTGAAGTACTTGCGCTTTTTCGTGGCAAAGTCAAAGTTTTTGGCACTGCTATTTTTGTAGCCTGACAGCAGTGCCAGGTTTCCTAAGCGATGGACGTAGTGTTGACGATCATTAGCGTCGGGGAACCACTCTAGCCACTGACTACCAGAAGGCGGATTTTGGGGAAGAATGTGCTCGACGGTAATACGGGGCAATGCGTACACTGCTTCGCCACCAGAGAGATAGGTGTCGAGGCGAAGCAATACATAGAGACGAATTTTAGTGTCTAAGTAGAGTGGACCATTCAGTCTTTGAACAATAGCTGTACACTCTTCAGCCGTAAGATTTAAGGGCGAATTTGGCTGAGTGATGTCCAGATCTTTTTCAATCCAGGTTAGGAGATTGCTGTAGCGCTTCATGCGCTCGTTGATATCGGCTCGCTGAATCATGAGACCAGCGGCTAGGCGATCTAGGTCTTTGAAAAACGTGAGCAGTTGCGCTGGCTGGTGGCGATATTTGGATAGATAGGCGATCGCAGGTGGCAACCAATCGGCATTATCAATACGATTCAGGTATTTGAAGTAAGTATTGATGGCTTCGGCGTGCTGATGGCTTTCATAGCAGCAATCTTGAATATCGGCATAGGCTTGGGCTGCTGGACATAGCACCTCATCAATGAAGTTAATGGGGGTTTCGCTGGGCTTAACTTGCTCTCGCACTTCTTTTAGGACTGAATCTTTTTGCTTGGCTTTGCGGTAAATCATCCGAATATGGGAGAACAAGTCTTGGAAGGTATTGCGTCCTAGCTTGACTTCAATGTCTTCCCAAAGTCGGTTGTATTGCTCTTGCTGGTCTAGGGGAATTTTGCCAATGATCTCAGATTTAAGGATGTCAGTAACAGACAAATCTAATCCACGATCGTTCAGGACGGAGAAGATGCGGTAGGACGAGTCCATATCGGGGGTGGAAACGACAACTAGCAGGCATCCTGTAATGACGAATTGGGTTAACCGGATGCACTGATGCTCTGGCAGCTTCTGTAAGCGCTTGAGTAGATGCAGGGCATTATCGCGGATGCGAGCCTGACTATCGGGGAGAATAGCATCCTTCAGTTTGGCTAATTTGTTAAGCCCCTCTTCATCCTGGATGTGCTCACGAAAAAATTGTGCGTCTCGATCTCGCAGGGTCAGCCGATAGCGGTTTGGGGTTGCTTTAATAACGTTGCCTTTCTCATATAGGTAAGCAGTCAATGCCTTGGCAACTTCTTCTGGAACAGTTTCCCGCAAAACAGACAGAAGAATGGTAAGGGTTGTCAGGCGCTGCTGTCCATCGACAACCTCGGCTTTAGTGGAATCGTTTGACTTGATGAGAACAATACTGCCCAGAAAGTAGGGACTGAGTTGATCGATAGGAACGTTGCTGTCTCCCAAAAAATCCAGCAGATCATCGAGTAGAGCTTCTGCCTGCTCAGTTTCCCAGGCGTAGGGGCGCTGGTATAGGGGAATTGAGAAAACAAAGTCATCGCAGAAGATTTTCTCGATGGGATATTCGGCACCGTGGATTTTGGTTGGCATGGTAAGTGTTTAGAAGGAGTTTGGCTAAGACGAACTATTTTTGATTCAATAAGCAAAATAACGACTAAAGCGGACGGAGCTGAATCGCTTTTACACTTAGCTGTTTTTACACTTAGTAAGCATAAACATGAGTGCTCTCAACACTTTTCCACGGCTGTGCACTGCTAAAAGCTTCATCTCACTGAGCGACGTTATCTCGTTGATACGCGACTTTGGCGATTAATCCTGCAACAACGGCATAGAAAACAAGCCACAGTACGTGAAGCAAAAGATGCTTGTCATAAGCCATTCCTGCACCATACTGAATAATCTGCCTATAGTGAAAGAATGGAGATAAAACAATTAAATCCTTCACATAGCTTGGATCTTGGATAGGAACTAAACCACAAGAAAAAATTCCAAATGGAATTAAGATCCCAGCGATCGAGTCAAGGGCTTTAGGAGGTATGACATAACCTAAAGTGATGCCGATAATTGCGAAGGGAATAATTCCGAGTAGCAGCCCAGCACTCAGGGTCAGCCATTGGGTAAGGGACTGATGTAGGTCAAACTTGAAGATGCCAATTGCAAAAATAATAGAAAGACTTGCGATTAGAACCAGCATTGTCATGACAAGTTTGGCAGCAAGGTAGATGCTTGGCGGCAATAGTGTCACCCTAAGAAGCTTTAACCATCCCTCAACACGTTCAATGGCAATACGCTTTCCTAACCGCTCAACTGAAAAGATTAGAAGGCTCATCGCACTGAAGAAAATTAGCCCCTTTTGGATCATTGCCATGTCTTTCTCAAGTGGCAATATCGCAGCCAAGCTTGAAAAGAGGAAGACACCTGCAAGGTAGGTAGGAGTTCTGAGAAGCTGTAGAATTTCTGCCCCAACCTGCTTTATTAGCATCTGAAAAGGATTGGCAGATTGATAAGAGAGTGGAGTATCTGACGACACCTCAGTCTGTATTTCTTGTGCGGGCTGTTTATCGTAGGTCAGCTTTCTATTTGCAAGGGTAATAATGTGGGTAGCAAGGTTCTGCAACTTGTCTTGCTCAGATTGGCTATGAGTAACCATGAGGATGCTTACACCGCCACTCTTGCAACGTTCAACCTGATCCCAAAATACCTTCTGACCTTCCACATCTAAATTTTTAGTTGGCTCGTCTAAGATCAGCAGCTTAGGATTACCAACGAGTGCGATCGCAAAATAAAGTCGCTGTTTTTGCCCACCCGCTAAATCGCTGGGAAAGGCATTTTGCTTATTAGTCAATCCAACGGTTTCAAGAACGTCTTTGGTAGAAAGCGGATTAGGGTAGTAGCTTCTGACAAGCTCAATCAGTTCTCTGACTTTCAAGCTATTCGGTGGCGTAACTTCCTGAAAGACAGTACCGATCTGCAACTTAGATTTTGGAGAGTGTGGTGATGTGCCAAAGAGCTGAACACTGCCGCTATCGGGGTCTTGCAAGCCAAGGATGATTTTGATTAAGGTACTTTTTCCTGCACCGTTGGCACCACGCAGGACAACAAAATCACCTTGACGCACCGTCAAGTCAATATTCTGTAGAATCGTTTGTCTACGAAATAGCCCCTCTTGAAATCCTTTGCTGAGGTCTTTTATCTCGATGAGATTCATGGTTGCGTGTCCTAAATTGGTTTCCTTAGAAGAAGAAATCTTGAATCAACCACCAAATAGCCACTCCAGCAGCGGCAGCAGGTATTAGGGGTACCCCTAGCAGAGTCAGCGCAACAAGTACAATTGCCCCCCCTGCAAAGGGAATCGGATCGGGGAATGGCGGAATTACATGATCCGTAACGATGTTGAATTTGATCAATACGATGAAGATGGCTCCAAAAACCAGCAGGGCAAACCCTGCTTTTAGTATCCGGTTTGCGAATGTGGGGAAGTCAAACTGCCGATTCTCTGAATTCTCTAGGGTAGGTTCTTGAGTATTGGTCAATGGGTTATCCATCGTGATTCTCTAAGTTATTCAAGTGCGGCTCTTTGTTTCAGTACTTAATTGCCTAACGACAGGAGGATTTCTGCAGCGATCCATACAGCGAATCCTACGCCCGCTGCAACGATAACAGGTGCTTCTATGACTGCAAGTCCTATAACTGCTGCAGAGCCAGCAACAACTCCTATGATCTGTTTGCCTACGTCAGAACCATCAGTCTTTTTATCTTTGTTACCCTTGTTATCTTGATCTGGATCTCCTTCATCTCCTCGTGTGGGCTTTATAACCACAGGGTCAGGGACTTTTTTTGGTTTAGTTTGACCCCCATCTATTGGTTTAGCAGGTGGGGTTTTATCAGTCCTTTGCTCGGGAGTGCTTGGTTTTACGACCAAACATTCTTTAGAAATATTTGTCCATTCCAGGAGTGGTATGCAAGAGTTCTGCAGCAGGATTGTATGCGTAGTCAATAGTGACGCACAGAAGACCAACATAATAGTGCCCAGAAGCCTTACTGCATTCTGTTTGAGATAGACGAGCCAAACCGGTTCATTAGTTACTTGCATAAGTTTGAACAATCTTGGAATGAGGTTGGTGGAACCGGAGAGTAACTTGGCGGAGAATATTACTCGCATTCTCTTAGTCTTCCCATTTCTGCTCTCGATCGACAGCAAAATGCCCGGATAGCGTTGTTTCTGATGCACCAGATCGACGGGTGTATCGTCGGGGAAGCGAATTTCGGTATCAGTGGTGAAGGAATAGAGATGTTTTCCATCACGTTTACCCAGGTGGCGACCGTCGGTGATCGTGGTCGTTCGCTCACTCAGCTTTCGCAAGGACTGGATTTTGTCACTGAGCGCTTGGTGGAATTGCTGCTGATATCTTGTGAACGGTGAAGTAGCGGTTGCTTTTACGGAAATCATGTATTGGTGGTTTCTTCTGCACTGTTAAACAGAGGCAAATCGCCATAGGCAGAGGCAGATTCACGATCGGCTGTTCTAGTGTTTGCGGCAACTTTACGTCGAGGGGGACGACCTAATTTCTCTTCCTCAGCTCGATCGCGGTTTAGTTCTAGCAGGCGGGCGAGAACTCGATCGTGGATGGTTTCTGACCAGCGATAGCGCCAGGGCTTTTTGCGTTTGCTGCTTCCTTCTTCGTCGTCTTCGTAGTCGAGCCGGAATTCGCAATCAGTGGGGATGTCTTGCCAACCATAGGCATCGAGGACGGCTCGATCGCACTCGGCATGAAGTTGGCGCAGTTTGAGGATGTCGGGATTTGTCTCGTCGGGGTCGTGGAAGCGGTTGTAGGTGGTGGTGAGTCCCTGGTTGTGGCGCACCATGAGATCGGCGCGAAATTCGTAGTAAGTTTTGCCTGCGGCTTCGAGGGTGGGGTTTGTTTCCCAGTCGAGAGGGAAGGGGAAGGTTTCAAAACAATCGGAAGGTGTGTAACGAAGTCGATCTTCCAGCGATGAGCCGAAGAACCTTGCCCAAATTTCGTGAATGCGAGATTGGAGAATGCAGAAGGCGTAGTAGGTTTCTAATGGAAAAACTACTAATGATTCAGAGTAAATAACTCCGCTTGGTATAAAAGTAAAAGAGCCATGTTGACCAACGCGAGAAATGACTAACACCCGATCGCACTGTTCGATCTCTCTAAACAATGCTGGTGTATATCTTCCCCATAGCCACCATCTAGTTTTACGTCTTAGAGCATCACCGTTATTACCTAATTCTTGGCGAGAAGGCTTAACTTTCTCTTCTACGATCGCCATCAAATCAGGATATGATCGCGCCTCTTCCTCTTTCATATCGCCAAAATTAATCACATAGCGATGATGCGAATGAGTCGGGCTAGTGTTGACTTCTTCGCCGCCAATGTAGGGAAAAATGCGCTCTTGATTGCGCGGATCTCGATCGATTAAGCGGTGCATTTCAGCAATGGGTGTAGCATCGGGATTCGTATCATCAAATGTGAAACCCATGCCTAAAACAATGCTGCCTTGAAAACTCTTATTTGCATTGGCTAACAGCGTGGCTGGGTCATCATTGCCGCCCTGATCAAACAAAAAAGCAGTGATTTTTTCAACAGGTTTGCCGTCAAGCTGAATGGGGATGGATGCTGGAAAACTCAAGGCTTGACCGGAGGGGATTGGGCGGTTCATGGGCGCGAATACTCCCGGATGGTGAAGACAGGTTGACCAGAGCCACGTTGATTTTGTTGCAGTACCCTCAGTAAGCGATTTTGTAAGGTTTCTTGGGTGGTGAGGTAGTTGTGAAGCACCTCTCCGATTCCCTGGAGATCTTTGTCATCTTTGCAAACCACGATGCCGCCATGCTCGACTCCACTGCGGTGCAACGCCAGAAAATCATCCCGATTTAGGGTAATGATGGCTCGGTTATCGGCTGTGGCTGTGGTCAACACTTGCTCATCTGGAATCCCTTGATTAGCATTCCCCGCCTCATAGGAAGTTAAAACATCGTGCCCTAGCCGTCGTAATGTGATGACCAACTCGGCAGGCAGGTTTTCATTGGCATAAAACCTAAATGTCATCCCAAGCCTCCTCACTGTGGTGAGAAGTGATGAGAGCGTCAATTTCCGCTGTATGAGTCCGGTAATACATTCGAGCCGCCAGTAAATCAAAGGGCGTTAAGCCAGGGAAGTTCCTCAGCAGTGCCTCCTCATCCATCCCTTGCTGACTGAGAGAAATCAACGTCCACACTGGAATTCGCGTATTCCGAATACAGGCATACCCTCCGGCGACACCCAGCGTTTTTTGCACGGTCTTAGTCACCAGAGACTCCTGGAATAAGGCATAATCCTCCGGGGATAATGCGGCGATCGCCTCTGCCAGTGATTCTGCTAATTTCGCATTCATAACGGTGTCCCTCCTGAGCGATCGTCCTGCTTCCAAATATGCACCACGCTCACAACCACCGCTGCTAATCCGGGCCATTTATATCGCCGCGTCGCACTGTAAATGATGCCGCCATTGTTGCAAATAAATCGGAGTCCAGTGCTGCGGGTGTCTCCTTGGGCGATCGTATTCGTCGCAATTAGCCCCAACGCTCCGCCATAGCGCAATAGATCAAACGATCAGCGGAAGAAATGAGCGACCAAATCTGAGTTACCGTGAGATTCAGGATGAATTTCTCGGAGCCAGGACAGGTAGCCTTCTGGATGAGCATTAATCAGCGTGTTTTTCCCTGCAAAAGGCGGGTTTCCAGCAATGGCATCAAACCCTGGGTTTTCTCTTCTAAACACTTCAGGAAATTCTGTTTCCCAGTGAAAAGGAGACACTGGCTTTTCAAAATGCTTAGTTATGCTTGCAATAAGTTCTAGCTCAGAACGATCAATAACTCCTGATCTCCACAAATGAACCTTTGTAGCAAGCTCTTTAGTAATTTTCTTGGCATCTCTTTTTGATTTAGAAAGATTAGTAAGAAATGCAGCTAGAGCTACATCACTCATCAATTTTTCATCACTCAAGTCATCTGAGTTACTTCGTCTTGAGGTAAAGAAAGAAGCAACTGCCACATCGCTTAGAATTAGGTTCTCGTGAGACTCCAAGTTCGATCGTGTTAAGTAATCTCGCTTCTCTTCCTCAGATTTCTCATTCACAAACGCAATCAAATCTCGGTAAAACTGCGATTTTTGACTGTTTTCTTGCAGCATATCAATTAGACCTGCATTGTTTAGGTCGCTGGCTGCCAAAAACCGACTTAGCTGAGGCTTTTCAACTCCTACCAGTGAGTCACCACACTTCAACTTATGATCTAGAAACGTGAATGGCAGATTCTTTTCTAGCGTCACTAGCCACAGCGACAGCCGCGCCAAATATACTGCAAACGGGTTTTTATCCACCCCATACAAACAGTGCTGCGCTACCTTCCGTCGAGCCATTACTACATCCTCGATCGTCTCCGTCATATCCACAGGCTTGCCGTGAGTATTCCAAGCCTCCACCAAGTGATCTGCCAACTGCCGACAGGCTTCCACCAAAAACGCCGCCGAACCCATCGCCAAATCGCACACCTTCAACTCCAGCAACTGCTCTGGTGTGGGATGCTCTCCTAAATTCTTCAGCACAGGCTCCAGCGTCTTCTCCACGATCGGCTGCGTCAACTTTCGAGGCGTGTAGTGAGACCCCGATCGCCGCCGTTCCTCTCCCGGTTGCAGAAACAGACTGCCTGTTGCCAACAAATTCGGGGTTCTGGGTGACACCCTACGACCGATCGCCGCCACGATCGCCTCTGCGGTTTGTGCGTCCTTCAGCGCATTTCCTTTTAGCTCACACTCTGCCTCTTTTAGCAGCTTGGCGCGATCGGCAGGTTTTGCCGCCAAAATTGCATCGACGTTCACCACCACATCTTTCGGGCGCACTGCAATCGATCGTCCGGCGGCAATCTGCACCTCGTAACCCATAATCGCCTCATACACCGAGCCAATTTGCTCCACGTCCAACGCCCGATACGAAAGCCGTTCGCCATCCAGCATCAGCAGCTTATCCAACATTCGATACACCACCCCATCCGAGATGCGAGGCGCTTCTAACCTGCCATAGGTTGCAAACTGAGAACCGGGTGGACGACCTTCGAGATAAGGATACTCATCTGGGTCAAACAACTGCCCCCGCCGTGCTGGAAGATACTCAGGAGTTGCCCCGCCCCCGTCATACACCAGCCGGAACAAACTTAACAGCGCCGCCCAAGCTCCGTAGCGTTGGTCGATCGTATCAGGATAGCTACCCGCATCTTCGCGCAGCTTTTCATACAGACCTGACACTGCATAATGACGCTGATAGACCTCATCATCCGGCATCAGTCCTTCATCTTCGGCATACAGCAAAAACACCAGTCGCATCAGCGTCGCAATCAGTCCGCCATAGATATGCTGCGGATCAGTTTGAGCAACGGCACTGAGCAACTTTCCATTCATCGCTGCATCTGCCGATTGAAACCCTCGCAGCAGTTCCCACAGCGCATCCAAAACCTGCCCAGACAGCTTGGTTGAAACCTCTGCCTGATAGCTGCGGCTTTCTTCCAACAGTCGAGTCAGGCGTTGATTCTCCGGCACATTAAACAGCCGATCTTCGCCCAGCAGCAGATCCAGCGCACCCAAAATCAGTCGCCCCGGCACTTCGGTCATCGCCTGAATCGGGAACGTCAAATAGCCCGACGATTCACCACTCGGCGCATACACCAACCGAATTTCAGCCCCATTCACCAGCAGCCCCGCAAACACCCCCGTCTCCCGCAGCAACCGTTCAAACTTTGCCTGAATGCTGGCTTTCCAGCCCTGCGCGGTGGGATCATCTCCATCAAACGGCAGCCCAGGCGCAACTTCTTGAATCAGCAAAACCCAGCGATCGCTATCTGGATCGCGCACCGCATAAGTCGGTTTCAGCGTCTCCCCATAGCTAGGCAACGCCACCGATAGTTCATCCGGCAAAACTACCTGTCCCGGCGTACCTACCAAATCTTTGTCACGCCAGCCCAAAACCGTTTGAGTAAATGCCGGAAAGTCAGCAATCCAAGCGATCGCCTCATCTTTGTGACGCGGCAAAACCTCAGTCGAAATCACGGTCGAGAGCCGCTCTTGCAAATCGACCAGCCTGCCGCGATCGATGACCGCCTGTGCCTTGATCAACGCCGGAGGAGAAACGACCAACCCGACTGGCTGAAGCAGTCCCAACCATTCTTTGTGTCTGAGGATATCTAAATCAGTTGCCATTGTTCTCTCTCCTCAACTAGACACGGGCCATAGGTAAACAATACCGACTGGCTCAATTCTCTCAGCCTTGACCTGATAGGTTTGCCGAATCCGCTCCGGCTCACTCAAAATCTCCGTTTCAAGCTGCGCTACCCGCACTTCCCAATGTCGGCGATCGGACTCGATTTGCCGCATTTCTTCAGCATTGAAAAATGACAACTGCTGCGTCTCGTATTGTTTGAACTGCTTGAGGATGCGCTCTCGCTGCTCTCCCAACAGAGTCTTCATCTCCGCAGCTTCCTTTTCACCCCGCTGCTCCAATTTACGTTTAGCGCGATCTGTGAGTTCAGTCGCACGGCGTTCTAGATGCGTTAGCAAATCTTCTACGTCTCTCGCAGTGTGTGCCTTGAGCCGATCGACGATCGCTGGCGGCACGTCTCGAAGCCTGGGATGCGCCAACGAATCTTCTAGAATTTGTAGGACATCTTTCTTCTCAGTTTCTCCCAATGGGCGCAGTCGTCCTCTGCCCCGTGCGTCTGGATCAATCCACTCTGCTGCCACCGAAATAATTTCATCATGTAACCGGGCAGCCCGATCACCATACAGCGACAGCCTGCCCAAAATCAGCACCCGTGGAATCGGATCATCTGTTCGGCAAACACAAGCCCGCGTCAGCTCGTCATGAAGAAACCCCTGCGACAGAAACCGCCCCAGCAGTCGTTGCACAATTCGATGCTCTAAATGCAGATGCACCACTTGACCATCGAGCGAACCCGGATCGCGAAAAACGATCGGACGAATCGGGGCTTCCCGCCGCCAATCCCAAAGCTTCTGCGTTTTTTGTCGAGGTGATCGTAAGGTATCTAACGTTGTTGCCCAAGTCGGATCGGCTCCCGCTTGCTGGTCGAGTGCAGGAACAGACCACTGGCTACGATCCTCATCCTCGATCACAGCAGTAGCATTAATCGGCTTTAGCGGCTCAGATCCCATAATTTCTAAGGCAACCGAGAGCGTGTCTCGAAAATGGCGATCGTCTAACCCCAGCCATACCTTTGAGTCTTTCAGCATAGTTTCCAGTTCGACCTGCTGCTGCCTCAGCTTGTCTTGCCGCACTCGAATCGCCTCTAGTTCCTCTTTGATGGCGTTGCCGTGCTGTTTCGATTCTTCATCGGGCTGATCTGCGGCGTTGATCGCAGTCGTCAGCTTTTGCACTTCAGCTTGCCGAATGCCTCCATCCAGCAACTTGGTCACATTCTTCTCAACCACAGGCGACAAACTGCCCACTTCTTGCTGAATTCTCTTAGTCTTTTGCACCAGCACATCCAGCACTCGATCTTCCACTCGCTGCGACAGGACAAAATAATGGCATCGGACTTCGCTTTCGCGCTGAAGCTTACGATCAATGCGCCCATTGCGCTGCTCCATTCGGCTCGGATTCCAGGGCACGTCGAAGTGAAACAAATCCGCGCAATAGTTCTGAAGATTAATTCCTTCCCGCGCTGCATCGGTCGCAATCAAAATTCTTAACGGATGCTGGGCAGGATCGCTATTGAACGCCTGTTTGATGAACTCCCGTCTCTCTTCACCCATGCCCCCGTGAAAGGTATCAATGCGATCTGAAGCTCGATCGGAGCGGGCAATAATTTCACTCAACCGTTGTTCTAGATAGCGCTTGGTGTCAGTGTACTCGGTGAAAATCAGCACTCGTCGCTCCAGCCACTTTGCACCTGACGCATTCAGCTCTGGACAAAGGTTCTGACGAATCCACTGTTCAAGTTGCTTAACCTTGCTATCGGGTAGATGACGCACCTGTTCAGCGATCTGAGTCATCTCCTCTAGTAAATCTAACTCTTGCTGCGAAATTTCACCAGCCGCCTGGGTTGCTTTTTCCATTTGGATGGCTTCTTCCTTCAGCACTTCATCTTCATCCAGATTCGCTCGATCGTCATCTGCCCCTGGCGACTCTTGCAGGAGCGCGAATCCCTTTGAAATGGGCTGCTGTTTTGCTTGCCGGGTGAGCGCAGTTCGATGAACCCGCAACGTTTTGGCAAACGCCTCGATCGAAGAGAGCAATCGCTTCTGAAGCGAAGTCAAGACTAGCATCGCGGTCGTTTGAGTTGATTTGGGTGCATCCTTTAACCGTTCCTCACGGCAGGTTCGATACTGCTGGAGCAACCGCGACAATAGCAACTCCGGAGCATCTTCCGGCAAACCGTCGATCGCTACAGGAATCACTTTCCGTTCGGGAAAATCTGCACTGTTAATTTCGCGCAAATCTTGCTTGAGCCGTCTAACCATCACATCATCCAATAGCTTCTTGCTGCGAACGGGCACCCCCCGACAGAACCGCTGTGGATCGAGAATCTCCAGCAGCGCCGCAAAACTATTGGAGTGCCCATTGTGAGGGGTCGCTGATAAAAATAGTTTGTGCTCAAACCGGGGAGCCAAATCCCGTACCGTGCGAGTGAGTTGAGAATCGATCGCGTACCGAGAAGCGCTGGCTGGAGCTGCATTGTGTGCTTCGTCTAAAATCAGCATCGACCCGGCTGAAAACTCTTGGAGCCAATCTCGCAAGGGTGCGGCATAAGCTTCATCCCGCAAGAGCGAGTGAGAAATAATAAATCGCGTGTGAGTCTTCCAAGGATTGATGCCATAACCTCGTTCACGCCGCTTGGAGGCAACGAAATCGCGATCATAAACAATAAATGTCAACCCAAATCGGCTTTCCATCTCATCTTTCCACTGGCGCACCACCGAGGGCGGACAGGAAATGATGACGCGCTTAATCTTTTGCCGCATCAGCATTTCGCGGAGGATGAGACCTGCTTCGATCGTTTTCCCCAATCCCACATCGTCGGCGATAAACAAATTCACGCGCGGCATTTTCAGCGCTTTGCGTAACGGTTCTAGCTGATATGCCTTGACTTCAATCCCGGCTCGATAAGGAGCCTGAAACAGCCTTGGGTCTGTGGAAGTAACGCAGTTCCAGCGCAGCGCATGCAGGTAAGCTGAAAAGTAGCGTGGATTATCAAAGCCTCGACTCGCCACCGATTCCCAGGATGATGCTTCTAGAATTTGAGCATCAATTTCCCGTTCCCAAAAAACTTCTAGCGCCTCGCCTTGAGCATCGTCTTCTAGACAGGCTAAACGCACTCTCGTATCCCCAGTTGGCGAATCAGGCAAGATTACGTCTTCAACCAAATATTGACGAGAACGCACCCGAATAATTTGACCAGGTTCGAGAAGTGCTGACGACATCATTTTTCCTTAACACACACTGCTACTGTCATCTATCTAACCTGAGACCAGATAGAATTTCCGGGGAAATACTCAAAAGGTTGCCATAAAACCATGATGGCATCCATAATAGAGAGTGGCAAGTACAAAGTGTACGTACAAAAAGTTATGGGGCGGAAAGGGCAGTCTATTACCCTCCCGGTGTCAGAGCAGGACAAAGCTCAGCTAGAGGCGATCGCTCGTGAGCAAGGAATGCTGTGGGGTGAGCGTCCTAATATTTCCCGCTTAATGGAAGCGATCGCCCACCGAGAATTGTTAATTGGTCGTAACAATGGCTGGTCAGAAACTCGCATCAAAGCGTTGCAGCAATCCATTCAAGCTCTGATTGATGCTGGACATCCTGACTCTGCCCAAATCATCATTCAACTTCTGCTCGAACGAAGTGAACTGCCAAATCTCCTGCGAAGTGAGTTTGAACGTTCTCTGAATAAGACTCTTGCCCCTTGGCGGTTAGAAGTTGACCAATATATTCGTCTTCAAACTCCCTTTCAGCTCACCTATCAGGATGCCGCAGAGCGCTCCTGGGGATTTACAATCCGACATGCCAAAATTGTTTCCTACGAGCGGCGACAATATCTGGAATGCTGGTGTGAAGAAACCGAAGGAAGCCGGGAATTACCAGAACTACAGCATAACTGGACGTTGCGAATAGACCGGATTCTTGATGCAGCCCTAAGCCCTATCTCAGGTCAATGGCGTTCTAATCTAGATGAACTTGAAGTCGAAATTCATTTGCTTCGAGGATTAGCCTTTGCCTACGAATCAAAGACTTCTGACATTCACAATGAGTGGTTAAGCGATCGTGATCCACCCGTTCGACGAGTTGTGAGAAAAGTTTCAAATACCTTTTGGTTTTTTCGCGAAGTATTTCGCTACGGAGAAGACTGCATCATTGTGGCACCAGAAGCGGTGAAGAGCGGCTTTAGACAGAAGTTGCAGCTTCTGTATGAATACTATGGCTTGCTTGAGATGCGTTCTTGATAGTAACGGAGTTCAACTTCAAGTTTCAACTTCGGGTGCCGTCATCAGAAAAGCTGCCTGACGATCGATCAACGCTTGCAGCATGGAAAGTTGCTGTTCTAGTTCAGCGATCGCCTCCCTTCGTCGAATCCTGGCTCTCCAGTCGCGGTACTTTTCACTCCCTGCCTTGCCCAAGTGCTGGTTTTTGTGTTGAGGATTCTTGCTGCTGAGCTTGTAGTAAAGATGTTCACCCTTTGGTGCAGGGCTGATCCAGACATTGAGTGGAGCCACACTCCCAGAGTCGCGAATAGTTTGGATGAGTTGGAGGAGGCGATCGTGCTCTGCTTCCAGATGAGGGCTGCTCATTTTATTCTGTCGATTTGCATCTAGATCGACAGAATTATAAGAGTAAAATATTCTGTCGATCTAGATGCAAATCGACAGAACAGAATTTTGCTTGATTTAGGATGCGTAAAATCTCTCAACTGATGATGCAACCTCACATCTGGTCATTTTGATTCCATGAATCTTGCTTTTGAGTTGCATTTACTGCCGAGTTTCCCCTGCCGGCAGACAGGCAGGAGTCTCTGTCACATTGACAGAATTTGCAGCCCGAATGCTTGGTAACCGAATATAATTCTTTGTAGTGAGCTAATGTACTATTCGCCCCAAGTGCCATGACGACAGCCCAGCAGACTGGATATAGGCTGGATCGAGAAGAACTGCTGCGGATTCGCGATCGCAAATTGTTGACGAGCGATCGGGATTACCTATTCTTTGCCTTACAAATTGATTATCCCAGCAAGCTGAATCCGAGTGTGGATGTCACAGCATTTTGCGAGCGCTGGGATCTGAGCATCGGGAACTTTTATAAGGCGTTGGGGGATTTGAAGAACAAGGGCGTAGTTATAGACTTGACTAACCATCTAAATTTGCAGATGCAGCAGGAGTAATTCTTAGGAATTACTCTATACAAGATGGGCTGAGCGTAGGTCAAACACCAAGCTGGATGTGGCAGAGATTTGTACTTGAGGGCAAGGTAAATTTTCAGCAGGGTAGCTGCCTTACGGTTGCATGATACGCTGATCAGCAGATGAGCTGTAATGAAATGAAGGATTAGAGGGCTACCCATGACTGGGATAACCTTTGGGCATTTTGTTGCAGATGCCCGTAAGAAACTAAACATGACGCAGAAGGAGCTTGCAGCGAGTATCATGCGCGAAGATGGCTCCCCGATTTCGCCTCAGTATTTAAATGATATTGAACGCGATCGTCGAAGCCCATCATCAGATCACCTGGTTCAGCAGTTTGCTAAGGTTCTTGAACTGAGTGCCGATTATCTGCATTACTTGAACGGTCGCTTTCCAGAGCAAGAGCGGCAGGAGCAATTGACAGAAGATCAATTCAGTAAAAGAATGTTGGCTTTCCGCAAGGGGAAGGAGGCAAAGTAAGCAACCAAGCTTATGGTCAAGTATATTTCTGACAAGACAGGTCGTTTTCCTTTACGCCCGCATTATCAACAGAAAGAGATCGACGATGAGTGTGAGCAGGTCGTCACCGTCTTTCTTCAATCACTGTATGGTGTGGTGGAGTTTCCTATCTCCACAGATGATATAACCCGGTTAATTGAGCAGAGAGTCCATTATCTTGACCCTTATGCTGACTTGTCGGAATTTGGGGCGGATGTAGAGGGGCTAACCGAGTTTCATCCAGGTGATAAGCCAACAGTGCAAATATCTAGCAGGCTTACGGAAGATGACCGGCGCGAGAACCGCCTCCGTACTACTTTGACTCATGAGTTTGGGCATGTCCACTTTCATTCACCCCTGTTTGAAAGAGATCATGATCAATTGAGCCTGCTTTCTGTTGACCCACAGCAAAACATCGTTGTCTGCAAGCGCGACAGGATTTTGGATGCACCATCCTATGACTGGATGGAATGGCAAGCTGGATATGCCTGTGGTTCATTCTTGATGCCTAAATCTCATTTAATACGTTGCGTTGGTGAATTTGCTGCTGGAGTGAATGTAATTTATCCGATCGAGACAGCCAGTCAATCGGGATGTGATCTGATTGAATTGGTAGCGGAACGATTCCGGGTGTCGAGAGACGCGGCCAGAGTACGACTATCCCGGTTGAAATATTTAGGCAAGGGGCAGGGACAAACGCCCCTTTTTTAAGAAATTATTACGCAGTGGTCGAAATCTGTATTTATGAAGTACGCTAATAAGCGTATCAGCATATCAGCTAATCCGCGAGGGATAGAAATGGCTTCTGCTCATGAAATCAAGTGCATTAACAAGTCTGACCGTATAAATCCACACGAGCGCATTGCTGCGATTGGCTGTGTAAATGCAGACGGTTCAACGTGGAAATTGACTCGGGAACAGGCCGTTGCTGGAATTGAGCGAGGCGAATGGACATTCTTCGTAAAAGTTCAAAACCAGATTGCGAATGTAGTTGTAGCAGTCAGCCGATTTGGCAACAAGTATCTCAAGACCGTTGCTGATGGCGAACACCCCAACAATCTGTTGTCGTTGTATGAGTGCCGATACTGATAGACAAAGTGCGATCTCTAGTGCCTGCAAGCTGAGGGTCTAGTTGTGAATTCTGTCGATTCACATTTTGATCGACAGAACTTCAAAGGTTCATCCGCTTTCCGGTACTGTTGCATTGCATCCCACATATAGTGTATTTCTCTGAAAAAACGCTACATGTGGGATGACAATCCCTTTCTCCACTTGTTACGCTGTAGTACAAGTAGTCGCCCTGAGATTTCAGGATCTGGCTAGCTCAGGTGTCTGGCATTCTACCCTACGTTCTAGCAAGCATGATTCAGTCTTCTCACTCAGTTGATTTAAATTCACAGACCTTTAGAGTTTTGTCGATCGATGGGGGAGGCATCAAAGGACTATACTCTGCTCGCATTCTGGAACACTTTGAAGAGAGGTTTAACTGTCACATTGCGGATCACTTCGACCTAATCTGTGGCACATCGACAGGAGGGTTAATTGCCCTTGGGCTGTCACTTGATGTTCCGGTCAGCCTCATCAGCAATCTTTACTACAGGCGGGGCAAGCGCATCTTTCCCCAACGCAACAGTCTATTAAGTTCGCTGAAACAGCTTCTTTTACGAAGCAAATACGATAACCAGGAACTTAAAGCAGCACTGCAAGAAATTTTTGGAAACCGCACCCTCGCTGACTCACGCTGTCTACTGTGCATTCCTGCATTCTCGTTAACGGATGGTAGACCCTTCATTTTCAAGTACGACCATCCCGAGGGCGACT
The DNA here is from genome assembly GCF_001650195.1 of Phormidesmis priestleyi BC1401. Taxonomy (GTDB): domain Bacteria; phylum Cyanobacteriota; class Cyanobacteriia; order Leptolyngbyales; family Leptolyngbyaceae; genus Phormidesmis_A; species Phormidesmis_A priestleyi_B. The sequence goes on from NZ_LXYR01000033.1 coordinate 34,622, forward strand.
TATGCCGAGATTGCCGGACGAGGTACGTTGACATCGCTTTGGCAACCAGTGCTGCTCCTGCTTATCTACCGATCGTCAGCATCGACAACTACGATCGCAAGCAGTTCATTGATGGCGGCGTTTATGCCAATAACCCAACCCTGGTTGGTGTGGTAGAAGCGCTTCGGTATTTTGTTGGCGCTGGAAAGAGATTTCAGAAACTGATGGTGCTGTCGATCGGTTCTTTAGAGCCAAATCCTGGAAGGCGCTTCGTCGCCAAGCACAACCGCTCAGTCATTGACTGGAACAAGGATTTGATTTCTACCTTTTTCGAGGGGCAGGCATGCTTGACCAGCTATTTTGTGGAAACTCTAGCTCAACATTGTGGCTCTCCCTTTGACTACGTTCGGATACCGAGTGCGCCATTGTCCTCGGCACATGCACGGATCATCAACATGGACAACACATCTAGCGAAACCCTGCAATTGATCTCTCAAATGGGCAATGATCAGGCACTGTTCTGGGGCAGAAAACCAGAAGTCACTCAATTCTTCAAGTCCCGCAAACAGTACATCATTCGGTAATTCTATGGCAGACTGTCACGCATCATTTTTAAGCTTCAATACTGTCATTGCCCTAGACTCAACCCGGAAAGGGCAATTACGTAAGTCTCGTAATGCAGTCCGTGAGCGCATTAGACGCTTCTTCCGAGAAAAGAAGAATGGCTTCTTTCCCAAGTTCCACGGACAAGGGTCGTTTATGATGAATACCATCATTTACCCACTTGATGGTGAGTTCGACGTAGATGATGGCATTTATTTCTTAGTCGATCGGAAGCCTACCTACAGCGTTAGCACTTTCCACGATTGGATTTACACAGCCGTGGATGGGCACACCCAGCAAAAGCCAGTCGATAAACAAACCTGTGTCAGACTCGTGTACGCAGGTCAGTATCATCTAGATTTGCCCATCTACTACGTGATCGAGGGGCAATGTCCACGGCTGGCACATAAAAGTAAGGGGTGGATCGATAGCGACCCTAGGGACTTTATCAAATGGTTTAATGAGCAAACTGACGAAGACGGTCAATTGAAACGGATTGTACGCCACCTGAAGGCTTGGAGCGACTACAGGTCTGGAGAGTTACCAAGTGGTTTAATCTTCACCATCTTGGCAGCCAACAACATCAGTTTTCACGATAGGGATGACGTAGCGTTCTATCAAACTCTGGTAAACATCAAAAACAGCTTGGACAAAAATTTTGTCTGCTACCGCCCGACCACTCCTACCGATGAGGACTTGCTGGTAAATTACAGCAAAACCAACAAAGATTATTTTTTGGGGCAGCTTGACAGTTTCATTGCGTCTGCCGAGAAAGCCCTGAGTGATAAGACCAACCAGAAGGATGCTTGCAAAGCATGGCAGCGGCATTTCGGCGATCGCTTTCCCTGTGACCTTTCCCAATTTACCAGCGATAGTTTGCTTGAACCAGCCTTTGCAGCGGCAGCCCTGACCTTTCCCAATCGCCCTGTTGTTCCAAAGAAGCCAGGGGGTTTTGCGTGATTGACATCTGGTTTCTTCGAGATTTGCAGAGGTTAGCCAAAGAACGGGCAGCGATCGCCGAACTGGAGGATCAGGTTCAGTGGTTGCAGGGAATAAATTGGACATTAGGCAGTAATTTGGCAGTAGAGGCAATCATCCATGCTCATGGGTATGATTACGCCGTGAAAATGATCTACCCAACACTCTTTCCAGAGGTTCCTCCCGAAGTTTACCCGCAGAATGCCCAGGAACACTGGTCTACCCATCAATATCTAAACGGTGCGCTTTGTCTAGAGTGGCGACCTGATACATGGCATTCTGATATCACCGGTGCACAAGTTCTCGAAAGTGCTCACACTCTGCTCAGTACAGAAAATCCTCGTGGCACAGGAGAACAGCATGTTGTACCAGTACAACACGAGTTTTCTACGGGCCAGATTTTGCGAGGAAGCTACATTCGCGCCTATATTGCTGAGGATGTTTATACTTATCTAGCCGAGCTGCCGCTGTCGAGCGTTGGATTTGTAAATTGTTGGATGCACTGGCAAAGCCAGTCTTTCACAGTCTTTCTACAAGGCTTTCAACTTGATAATGAACTGCCTGCGTGGTGCGATACATCAATTCCTAAGATGCTAAATTGCACACAAAAGAAAGGATTTTTCTTCAAGACAACATACACATCTGAAAATATAAATCAGATTAAGAACTTAGATGACTTGAAAACCATTCTTGCACAAGAAAAACACGTTTTTGATGAAATTGAGAGTGAATGGTTGAAATGTTCAAGAGAAAGCTTATTTTGCAATGTTCTCATTGATGTAGACAATCATATTCACTGCTTCCTAAAAATTTCAGCAGGCAGTGAAGATCTGTCAAAAGTGTCGCTGCTTTGCTCAGATTTCACAACACATAATCCACGGGTACCTATAGAATTGCACAACTTGTCTGGCAAAACTATCGGTATTGTAGGTGTAGGCTCAGTTGGTAGTAAAATTGCAATTTCTCTAGCACGCTCAGGAGTAGAAAAGTTTTATCTAATTGATGAAGATGTTTTTCTGCCTGGTAACATCTGCCGTAATAGCCTCGATTGGAGAAACGTGGGTGAGTACAAGGTTCATGCCGTAGCAGGAGCTATTGCCTACGTCTCTGCCACTGCCCAAGTTGACGTTGCAACGTTGAACTTGGGTTGTCAAGAATCCAGCTTGCCATTGGATCGCGTTTTGCGACGCTTGGGTCGTTGCGATCTAATCATCGATGCAACGGCTAATCCAAAAGTATTCAATTTGTTGGCGCTCGTTGCCAAATCCTCTGCTAAACCATTGGTGTGGGGCGAAGTTTTTGCAGGTGGTATTGGGGGAATGGTTGCTCGCAGTCGTCCTGACCAAGAACCTGAGCCGCAGACAATGAAGGCTGCATTTTACGAATTCTTGTCAATGCAGGATGTCTCGCTTCCATTAACCCTAAATGAGCCATACCGTCTCGAAAATCAAGTGGTAGGTGTTTTAGAGGCTTCCGATGCAGACGTTAATATTATTGCAGGTCATCTCACCCAGTTGGCAATCGATACGCTGCTCTTTAAAGAGCCGTCATCATTTCCATACTCAATGTACTTAATTGGCTTACAGAAGGAGTGGATCTTTAAAGCTCCGTTTCATACGATTCCCATTGACACTACGAGTCTTAATCTTCAGGAAGAGAGCGATTCTGTTTTGCCTGAAACCGTCTTCGAAGAACTCGACTTTCTAAAGAGGTTGCTGGAGGGAGAAGACAATGCAGATTCATCTGCCTGAAACCAGCGCCCAAAAACTGATTAAAGCTTTGAAACGGGCGGGTAGCAGGGAAATTGGCGGTATTTTGATGGGCGAGTATTTGTCGCCGCAAGTGTATCAGATTGTTGAGCTGACAATTCAGAAGCAGCCGGGAACACTTGCTTCCTTTCTGCGGTTGCCTCGTTCAGTACTGCGCCCTCTCCAAAGGTTCTTCCAGAGAACGGGCAATCAATTCACTCGCTTCAATTACTTAGGGGAATGGCATTCGCACCCTCTGTACTCTATTGAACCTAGCAGTGTTGACTGCAACTCCATGTGGGAAGTCGTTTCAGATCCTGACGTAGGAGCCAACTTTGCTGTTTTGTTGGTAGTAAAACTGAATGAGATCGAGCAGTTAGAAGGCGGTGTTACGATTTTTCTTCCAAATCGCCAATTGTTTAAAGGTGAACTTATTTAGGAGCCTCATAACTCAAAAAGTGAAAATGCAAGGATCAGACATTAAATTCTGTCGATTCAAATCTAAATTCGACAGAAAGTCTGAGCGTTACAATCTTGCTTGTTTCCTAAACCTATAAGTTTTACTAAACTCATGAGCTTCAAGGAAGTTGGGTTATCGAAAAAATCAGTATTTGAGGGTGATACATTAACTTATTGATCTTTCCTAATGTAGACCTGGCTGAACATTCGTACTGCTTCAGCCGTGAAAATTAATCGCTACGACCAGTCCAAAATCCTCTCGCCACAGGAGATCGCTTGATTGTTTGATGGCAAGGTGGGGTTGGTTTCAAATCTGAAGCTATCGCAGCGGCTGGTTTCGGGTGAAAAAGGGGAAGGAATGGAGGCGGTCGCCTTCCTGTCGTTGCTCTCTTATGTAGAGAGGTTACCGACGGAGCGAGATCGCGCCTTGTTTGGTATCTGCCTCTACACGACTGCACGGATTAATGAGGCGTGTTTGCTGCACACCGCTGATGTGTATGGGACAGATGGGCGGGTGCGCGATCGCATTACCTTCCGGCGAGGTACAACAAAGGGGAAGCAGGAGACGCGATCTGTCCCCATGTCGCCGGAGTTGAGACAATTGTTGGAGGGGTATCGGAGTGAGAAACCTTACCTCTTTCCAGGTCGCTGGGGGAGAGGTCATATTTGCCCGGAGTCTGCCGATGCCATTTTACGGTCAGCCTTTAAGCGGTTGGGGATTGAGGGAGCTAGCACTCACAGCTTTCGGCGCACGGCGATTACTTGGATGCACAACGAAAGGGTTCCTATCAAGCACATTCAGTCAATCTCTGGGCACAAGAGCCTATCAGCGTTGCAGCGGTATATCGGTGTGACGGAGAAAGATAAGGAGATGGCGATCGCTACACTAAGCTTTCGATCGTAAACTGCATCTATCAAGTAACAATACTCCGGACATTTTTCGAGACAGAGGCTGAAACTCGTATTCCACCGTTAGTATTTGCCTCAGTGGTGATGCTGAAACTCGCATTCCACCGTTAGCGAATTAAAATTGTCCGAACTATTGAAGTAAGAGAGTTACATATAGTAACTGTAGCTAATCTGCGGCTCATCATCTCCAGGGCGAAGATATTTCATTATTTGCCCAACCTTACGAGAACAGGCTAGTGTAATCGGGTACTTCCCGTCAAATTGGGTGTTATTCCAATTCATTTTAGTAAGTCCCAGGATTTCCCTACAAATTACTCCAGCAGATTCATCAGCCTTAACGATACGAATATCAAGGGGTTGAGGAATGTATTTTCCTGTGTATGTCCTATAGTACTCAACAGATCCACGTGTGTATAAAAGATGATTTTCCTCATCAAATTCAATGTGCATACCGCGATACACTGGATACTCACTGCCACGCAATAAGCGCAAATCGCTGTCAAGGATTGTGATGAAATCAACGCTGCGAACTCCTAATTCGTAAGCGGCAGCCTCAAAACCCTCTATCTCTTCTTCTGTATACCTTGAAGACTTGTGCAAAACCAAGCGACTGGGAGAACTGTTCATGGCTATATCGTATTCATTGAGTGCTCGTTTAAGAAGGTTATAGGCTTGCTCCTCTTTAAGGTTGGGACGACGATCGTCTTTATTAAGATCAACTGGGGTTCCACGAAGAATAACGTTTTGACCCAATTCATCAAAAATTTGAGCCAAGCTGGTATTCAAAACGCTGCCATCACGACTCCGGTAGAAGCTAATGCCTACGAAACAAACTTGTGGACGATTTATATTAGTAATTAGCTTCCAGGGTACAGTCTGGCTAGCTTTGTAATATAGTGCTGTACAGAAGTTCCATGCCTTTGTGGCGTCATCTTGTTGTCCCTTAGCATTTGAATCAAGTGATATCTCACGGATGATTTGAATCGGTTTGCCAAGATGCATCGTTCTTGCCTTTAAAGCCCGTCGAAAGTTAACTTCTAGTTCATCTTCCTTTTGCTCTTCATCAGTTTCTTCAATAGACTCTGCTACATCAGGCAGTCCTGATGAAAAAATCTTGTCATACAATTTTGTTGGAACAACACAAATGATGACATCGATGGTTCGGTTCTGTGCCAAGAACTTAGCAAGACGATAATACATTTCTACAGATGCTTCTACTCTTTCATTCCAAGTAGCGAGCTTCAAGATGCTGCTAATATCAGAATTAGAAAGCGAGCGTGTAATCTCCTCATCAATAACTAACTGAGCTTTATACCCGTCATCTAAGTTGAACCCACAAAAAGGAACCCTTAGATTAGGTTGGCGGCTTTCTGGAGGCGCATCAATTCGATTAGCACAGCGATCAATCCATGTGTAAAGTTTGGAAAGAGCATCGCTCGTTCCAATGGCACCTACAAAAATCCTTTCCCTTCGTATTTTCAACCTCGTGTCGTAAACATCATGAGTTGTGATGCCGGCTCTAGGACAGACATGGGAACCTTGACCGAAATCCAGTAATGGTTCTTGAATTTGGTGTAATTTCATGTCTAAAGTAACAACTCCATCTGCTCTGTGTTGTCGCTATCCTCATCGCTATTTGTTCTTACAGGCAGCCAATCTTTATCAATTAGGGCTGGTGCATTTTCAAAAGTTATGAGGTCGCCGAAGGACAGAAATGGATATCGCTCATATTTATGAAATAAGTCAGAAGATTTCTCTGTTTTAAGAAATGCAGTAATAAAACGTAAATGATTACATACGCTCTTATCGTTCTCTTTACGCTTTAACCAGTCAAGATTTTTTTTGGCAAAGAATGACTTTCGATAACCATCAAAACTAAAGAACCAATCTGGAACGATACTCAAATACCACTTATTCCCAAATCTTATATATCTCGTTCTAAATCCAAAGTGTTTACATGAGAGAATTTCATCTGGCTTGTTATTTTTCATAACCCGCTCATAAACTGTTCGATGATAAGTAGACCCTTTGTCGTACCATTCTTCCTTTCGCTCAGAGTTATTATCAACTTCAGTAAATATAAACAACTTCTCTTGGTGCTGCCAAACAACGTCAAGATGATAGAGCTTTTGCTGTAAACATCTACCAAGAAGTGACTTAAAAACGTTTTCGTAATTATTGTCTATCTCATAAAACTCTTGCGAATTTAGAGGCGTTACTGTTCCTAAATCAATGATTGCTGTTATGGGAAGATCTTGATCTCGTAAATCGTGAAATGTCACTACTTTTCCTTCATGGCACGTCCAGTCTACCCCAAATTTCATTCCAGACTGCTTCAAAGCAGCAGCAGCTATGTCTCTTGTCGATGCACTTCGTTTGAGCGGTCGGTTAGTATCTTTTGAGTTTTTGATAACCTGCTCACGGTTTACTGCCAAATCTGCAATATAAATCAGACTTGGAAACTGTAATCCTAGAAGATTTAGGTAAACTTTTTGAGTTTCTTGTGTGGTAGTCTCTTTGATTAGTGGAGTTGTTCCATTCTCAACTGCGAAAGAGATATCTTGGTTTCCAAAATTAGCTTCTAAAATGTTACGAATTCGCTGAAGCTGATCGATTTGGAAACTGGAAATTCGCTTAATAAGATCTCGATAGTCTAGAATATCCGTTTTCACGTTGAACTGAATTTTACCTTGAACAATTTTCTGAAAACCTTTTTCTGAGTAGCTTTTCTGTTTCTCTGTCAAAATATAGATTTGCACTCTATCAAAAGTGTTGAAAAGTTTATGCTCTACAAAGCCATGCAAGGTATGCTTGATTTTGTCACTACCTGGAGTGGCAGTAACCTGAATTGCAACTTTTGCAGTTTCATCGCCTAAGTCGATTGCAGGATAGTTCAACCCTTCAGAATCATTAAGATTTTTGAGATCTCGATACCCAAAAACCTCCTTAAATATAGGAATTAGAATGGTTTCAGAAATTCGGTTGATATCAGTTCTACTTATTGCGTTATGCCCCTTAACTTGCGTCACAAAAACAGAGAGTAATTCGATGATGCGGTTTTGATGGTCTTGTGATCGCATAGACGAGGTTCATCGAAAAGGACGTAGAAAGAGGAAATTCATTGATAGCATTTGCTCATGATCCTTCTCGGCAATAGAAGATCTACTCAACGAGACACAGATATCTACTGAGATTAGGCTTTAAAACTTGCCCCACAAGGACTTGACCACATTTTAGCCCTGTTGCTTTAAACAATACTCCGGACATTTTTTTGAACGGTTCCACAAGGCTTTCAGAGTTTATGGTTCAAGGATCGAGCTATTTTTTCAGAGTTAGCTCTGCCTCTGACTTGGAAAAAAAGATCTTGTCCACGGCAGAATAAGGGTTTGAGCCTTAAAATCTGCTCAAATTTTGTCCGGAGTATTGTTTAAAAGTGGCACCCAATAGCACTTATAGGTGCTAATTTACCAGATATTGTTAGTCCAAGCAGCATCACCTGTCGAGGTCGAATGATTTGACCTGTAATCGCGCACTGCTCTTCTTGTTGAGCGATCGCCTTAAAGGTGGCTCGAATATCCGACATGGATAACCGTGGGGGATGAGAGGGCGATCGCTCATGTCTAGCCACGCGAGATTGTTCCCCATCAGGCGCTGGCTGCTGCCCCACAAACTGCCAAAGCACTTCCCGAATCAGGGTTTGATACCCTTGTTCACCAGAAAGCTCCCGCAATCGCTCCTTCAGTTCGGGTTCCAGTCGGATACTCGTCACCTGCATTTCCGAAGTGCTACCCCGTTTGCGTGTATCCATAACCGGACATCCTAAATTTCAATCAAGGGTGGACAATCTAATACTACAAGTGTAGTATATAAATATTTGGATTTGTATTACAAATACTACAGCCTTCCATGATACGCATCCTTCACTCCACCTTAAGCAGCGCCATGCAGTGCCGACCGCCTCACGGTCTAGGCAGAGCAGCGGCGCTGTTTGCGTTTGAGGGGACGTATCGGTTTAGCGGCGGTAAATCCGTCAGCGAAGGCATTGATAGCAACATCGCCGGACGACTCAATCCGGATCAATTCACTAGCAGCGGGAGGTGCAGGGCAATCCTGACACCTACATAGGGAAACCCATATCCACTTCCCAACCCCCGCTTCTGGTGCTCAGAGGCGGGGGTTATTTTTTGAGGAGAAAACTGATGCAGACCGAACAGCGACAGAAAATTCCAATACTCCAGAACCAGGTTGTGGTGTTCTCCAAGAACTACCTACCCCTGGCGCGAATCAACATTAAACGGGCGATCGTGCTTTTGGTTACCGGGCAGGCAGAGACTCTGGAGTTCAGCAGCACCCAGCAATGGGAAGTACGCTCTCCCAGTGTCGTACTACAAATCCCAGATCACATCCGGTTGACCAGTGGCAATCCAGAGCGGCACTGGAAGCTTCCTCCAGTCAATCGTCGGGAAGTCTTCCGCCGCGATAACCACACCTGTCAGTACTGTGGCAGTACCAAGCACCTAACGCTGGATCACGTCATTCCCCGCTCAAAAGGCGGACTCCATACCTGGGACAACGTAGTGACCGCCTGCGGAAAGTGCAATTCATGCAAAGGCGATCGCCTCCTACATGAAACCGGAATGGTACTCGAAACCAAACCCAAGGCACCGATGCATCCAGCGATCGCCTTCGCCGAGCAGTTTTGGAAAGACCAGCAGCCTGTTGACACCTGACCTCAAGCCTAAAGAGGAGGCATGACCGATGTTGAAGCTGAACTACACCGACGTTGGGCTGTACATGGAGCGGACCATGACCAACCCCGAACTGTTGATTGCCCAGCAAGTGCTTCTGGCACTGCGGTTAGGGCGATCGTTCCATGTTGAACCCGGTTGTGCCTCCTTTCTGCTGCCTGCTGATATTCCTGAACTGAAAGTGCTGGAGATGGCACTACATCGGGAGTATGGCTCAGTAGTCACCCTCATTGCTGTAGATGAGGAGTTTGTCGAAGTCGGGCTGAGCGGAAGCTGGATTGCCGAGGACAAGGACGCTCACGAAGGGATGTTCTTGACGATGATGAGCGATCGCACTGAATTCCTGATTTACAAACTGTGGCGGATGAGTGAAGCCCGCATTTCCTCCCTAGCGTAGTGGGGAAACCCAGTAGGAGATGGCGATACGACCATTTCTTTCCCGATCGCCCTCTTGCCTAGAAAAAAAGTTGTAGTACGGGGTTGACAACTTGTAGCACGTTTGTAGTATAACTGTAGTATCAACACTACAACCTCTTACAAAGGCTCTGTAGTAAACCCTGCGAACCTTGAAAACTGAATCGCCACCTTTGGGGGTGTAGCTTAGTCCGGCTTAAAGCAGTCGCGCGCCCGTGCGAAAGATCGTGGGTTCAAATCCCATCTCCCCCGCCTTGTAGCATCGTGGACGAATAGAGAAGTCGCCGTGCCTCTCAAGCATGGAGAAGCGGGTGCAACTCCCGTCGATGCTCCCAATGAGGATGTAGCTCAGATGGACAGAGTGCTTGTTTCCGAGACAAGTGGTCACAGGTACCGCTTCGCGGAAGCAAGCTACGATCCCTGTCATCCTCGCTCGTGGGAACGGATTGGCATCACTTGCTCCGAAACCAACAAACGGACGGTTGCAGGATTGGGGTTCAATTCCCCACGTTTCCACCAAATCTCCAGGTCGCCAAGTGGGAAGGCGTTGGTCTGCAAAACCGACTACTCGTGGGTTCGATTCCCACCCTGGAGTCCAATCATTGCAGCGTAGCTTAATGGCAAAGCCCCAAGCTCATAACTTGGTCATTGCGGGTTCAACTCCCGCCGCTGCGACCCATGCACAGATGGTGTAACGGCAACATCGCGGTCTCCAAAACCGTTGTTCGAGGTTCAAATCCTCGTCTGTGCGTTGTCGTGCCCTAATCGAAGAAGCTTACATACTCGCCTAATGGTAAGGCAACTGTCTCAAGAACAGTCAACTACAGGTTCAAATCCTGTGTGTGAACAACAGCTTTTTCAACTTGCACGGCATACCTGGTGCAGAAGCGAAGTGGTCGAGCGGCACGTCTTTCAAGCGTGTGATTAACGGGTTCAAGTCCCGTCTGCACTGCCAAACTTGCTCATCCTTGAGAGCAAAAACAAACATAGGTCGGCTCGCCTATCAGCGTGGGCAACTGTCTGTAAAACAGCCGCTTCTTGCGTTGCAGGTGCGACTCCTGCCCGACCTACCAATCATGGAGAGTAAATCGATCAGGAGATCGACGCTGTTTGCTAAACAGATGGATGAACAATTGTGGTTCGAGTCCACTGCTCTCCGCCTCTGAGAACGTGGTGTAACTGGATGAACACATCGGTCTACGAAACCGAAGAGTGAAGGTTCGATTCCTTCCGTTCTCGCCAATGATGGAGGGCACCGCTGAATGGTCGGCAACTGGTCTTGAAAACCAGGGTAGTCCTTGGGCTAGGGGTTCGATTCCTCTATCCTCCGCTTGTGGGAAGTTGGTGAAGCTGGTGCTCACGTGCCGCTGAAGACGGCGAGAAGGCAGTTCGATCCTGTCACTTCCCACTCATTGCCCCATAGCTCAATGGCGGAGCGGGCGGCTGTTAACCGCACGGTTGCAAGTTCGACTCTTGCTGGGGCAGCCATTCATTGCCGAGTGGACGACATGGAAAGTCGCTGTGACTCTGAATCACGGAGATGCTGGTTCGACCCCAGCCTCGGCATCCAATTCAATGCCCTGTGGTGTAACTGGCAACATCCCGCTCTTTGAAAGCGAAGATTCCAGGTTCAAACCCTGGCGGGGCAGTTGGGAGGTAAACAGTCGCCTGGGTCAATCCTCTGTATTCCTCCCATTTTTCACTCCTGTAGCCCAACCGGAAGAGGCGGCTGTCTCAAAAACAGTCAACGCGCGGGTTCAAATCCCGCCAGGAGTACCAATTATGCTGCTGTAGCCCAACTGGAAGAGGTGCTGGTCTTAGAAACCAGAGGTTGTGGGTTCAACTCCCACCAGCAGTACCAACTATCGGGATGTAGCTCAGCTTGGTTGAGAGTTACCGCTTTGGAAGCGGAAGGTCGTAGGTTCAAATCCTACCATCCCGACCATTTGCCCTTGTGACGGAACTAGCAGACGTGCTGGCTTCAGAGACCAGATTTTGTGGGTTCGACTCCCACCAAGGGTACTGATGCTCCTGTGGCGGAAGGGAAGACGCTCTAGACCGAGGATCTAGGTTTTGTGGGTTCGATTCCCACCGGGAGTACCAAGCACCGAAGGCGGAAGTGGTGGACGCGCACGCCCGATAAGCGTGTTATTAGCAGGTTCAACTCCTGCTCGGTGTACCAAACATCTGAGTGTGGTGCAGTGGGAGCACGTCGGTTCGGGGAACCGGAGGTCGTAGGTTCAATCCCTACCACTCAGACCATTCGGGTCGTTAGCTCAACGGTTAGAGTGGCTGCCTTTTAAGCAGACAGATCAGAGTTCAAATCTCTGACGACCCACCAACGCTTCGGGTTGTTAGCTCAGTTGGCAGAGCAGCCGCCTCTTAAGCGGAAGTGCATAGGTTCAAACCCTATACAACCCACCAAATGCCCCTGTGACGCAATTGGCAGACGTGTCCGGCTTAAAACTGGAATCTTGCGAGTTCGAGTCTCGCCGGGGGTATAGCGGGGATAGAGCAAGAGCGGCTCGGCAGTCTCATAAGCTGCGATCGGTGAGTGCAACTCTCACCCCCGCGTCCAAATGCAGGTGTGATGTAACAGGAAACATGAGGCTCTCGTACAGCCTTCATGCAGGTTCAACTCCTGTCGCCTGCTCCAGATGCAGACGTGGTGTAACTGGCAACACAGGAGCTTGGTACGCTCCCAATATGGGTTCAACCCCCATCGTCTAATCCTTTGATATCGGAGCATAGTCCGATTGGGAAGGCTCCTGTCTTACAAACAGGCTCATGTAGGTTCGATTCCTACTGCTCCGATTTGCCGTCATAGTTCAACTGGCAGAACGGCCGTCTTGTAAGCGGTTGGTTGCGGGTTCAATTCCTGCTGGCGGCTCTGTAAGCGATCGCGGTGCAGCGGCAAGCACCCCTGGCTTCCAACCAGGAGACACGAGTTCGAGTCTCGTTGATCGCTCCAACTCGCGATCGTGATGTAGCGGCGAGCATCTGAGTGCGCCACACTCAGCGCATGGGTTCGAGTCCCATCGATCGCTCTTATAGTCCTGTAGCTCAACGGTAGAGCAAGCGCTTTACAAGCGAGAGGTTGTAGGTTCGAGTCCTATCAGGACTACCAATCATGGGAGTGTCGCCTAATGGATAAGGCAACCGTCTTCTAAACGGTTCCATGCAGGTTCAAATCCTGCCATTCCTGCCTTGGGGTCGTAGCTCAATGGCGGAGCAAGTTCCTTGCAAGAACGAGGTTATCGGTTCAAGTCCGATCGACTCCACTGATGGTGCCTAAAGTCGAAATGGTTGAGACACCAGCCTGTGAAGCTGGGCATTAACAGGTTCGAGTCCCGTTAGGCACCCTTAAGATGATGAACGTTACGCCTCACCCACTGCTAGTAGCTTCTCGGACCCAACTAATAACTTCTAAACGGTCGGTGTGCAGGCGGATTGTCAGACCTCAACTGAAATTAATAATCAAGCTCTACACCAAGAATCTCCCGTGCTCCAGTGACAGGATTAATGCGATATGTAGTTCTGCTTCCGTTTCTGACTTTCTCTTGAATCTGAGATGTTGACTGGTTATATACAGTTACAATTTGGGGAGTAGATGTATCCTTGAAATCTATGCTGAGAAACTGTTTTCGGATGCTGTGCATTTCAGGCTTGTCAAGAATTGCAGTAATTCTCTCTAAGTGAAATAGCTCAACAGATATATTCTCAGCAGATTCGTGGAGTTCTTGACGCTCTGCAAGCCGGAGTTCTTGATTAGTTACAAATGCCAATGCATCTGCGTTATTAGTCTTTACACCCTTTAAATCACTGAGAAATTTATCTTGTATGTCTTTAAAATCTTTTTGACCTCTTGGAAAGTAGACAGCCATGATCCACTGCTGACCATTTTTCTTGCAAAGAGCGTCTCTTTTGCCATCTTTACCGCCTAATGGATGGCTAGGATCTAAGCTTTCATAACCTTCATGGAGTAGGATTTGTGCTGCTAATCGCTCTGAAGGAGCCTGACCATTTGTCCACTCACGTAGCCTGTGCCACGTCTCATCCCATCTATTAGGCATATCGCTTCAATCCCTATCTTCCTAAAATCTGACGAAATTCTGCTGGATGCTGTATGTCCACTACTTACTTACCACCTTCCACATAACCCTAAAATAGCTGCTTTCTATTTTAAGGGGGATTTCCTATCACTAGATTCAGAGGTCAACAACGACAGTGCAGACCATTGCTCGTCCCCTCTTTTCTAACCTGCTCTTGCCCTTGCGGCAATGTCTCAGGGCTGATCTAGGGTGAACTGAGTGCAGTCAGAGGAAGTTGTAGCAACGGAGTTACCCTCAGCAGTTCATTCCCCCACTCCGCTAGTCTTCAAAATCAGGCGTGACGTTCCTGGTCGAGTAGAGAGGACTCCTGGACCGTTTGGGTATCGGTTCAGGCGCGTTTGATCCAAACGGCATCGCAATAGAACTCACCCAATTGCTGCAACTCAAATTTGCCAAACAGTAATCCCAGCCAGACTTCGACTCGCGTCAATCCCAAACCTTGGCATACGTCGATGAAGTGAATTTGCTCGATGGGCATCGCCTGTAGCCAGTGATCGATCGCGGCGACCCATTGAGCCACGTCTTCCGAGTGAGCGATCGCCAAAACGTTTTGCTGTTGCAGTTCTTTGTCTTCTGCCTCCCACTGGTCGATCATCGCCAACACGGCTGCCTTCTCGACTGGAGCTGCAATCGAACCTTGGGGTACCCCGGGCGATTTCGTCCGCTGTTTTCGGACAGGTGCTGGCTCCATCAGATCGCTCAAGTCCACCGCCATCGTCTGCCGCACCACATCCGCAAAGAAGCCCTGCTCCACGATCGGGTCACGAGAGGACTCTTCCCACTGCGTCATCAACACCCCTGATCGCGCCGCACACACCTCAGCCATCTGCAGCAAGGCATCGCCAGCAAACCGTAACCGTTCGGCTTCCGGTAATTGTGCCGCTGCTGCCTCCACGGCATCCAGCATCTGAACCAGGTCGATCGCCTCCGGCATCTGCTGCGCCTGGTGCAACTGATCCCACAGATCCAATTCCAGTTGCCTCGTCGTCACCTATCACCTCCTGTCTCGACAAACCGAAGATGCTCCGCGTGGTAGGAACAGGGACGAATCGGACACTGCGAGATCGCGTGCTGCTCCTCACGGGCAAATCGCTCGAACCCACCGCGCCGCCCGTTGCCATACTGCTGGTAGAGTGCCTCTAGGAGTTGCCGAGCATAGTCCTTCACCAATCTGGGCGGCAGCCCAAACGTGTGCTGCGGCTGCGTCAGCGCGATCGGCTTCTCTCCGACCCACAACTCCGCACACATCGCGTGAATCACAATCTCATCGTGGGGCTGACGTGGCTTTTCGACATACGTGTGCAGGACGACAAACGAAACGATTGGAATCGGCACAATCACTTCCTCAAGCTGCGGCTGCCGCCGAACGCGATCGCCCCTGCCTTTGCGGTAGTACGATCGCCGACTATGGCACACACTGTCATTCCAGCAGCCATCGCCGCCCTCAGCCGCATCATGCAGCTTGCGTGCTTCGATCGTCGTCAACAAACTGCACGCCCAACACTTCTCGCAGGTGCGCCGTCCCATGAGTGCTAACCCTGTTCCGGCTGCAACAAACCCGATCTCTCCAGCATCTGACCGCGCCACTGCTCAACGATTACCGCCACCCGTGATCGCTCACCCGCGTCTTGCCAAATCGACTGCCAATGATGCTTCCAACCCGTCACTTGCCGACCGAGCCGCAGCAACTCCTCAGCCAGTGCCAGATCTGACTCGCTGTGCATCGGGTTGAGTGTTGTAATCGTCCACTCGGTGAAATACTGGCACATCTCTAAGCTGGCGATCGCCACCTGCGCTCCCACCGCGTCACCTTCACGCAAATTACTTCTGATCCGTGCCAACTCCGAAGCCAAATTGCCTATCTGACGCGATTGATCGAGCCTCAGATAACTATCTTTCCGGGTATCCAGATTCTTCATGATGCTTCGACTCCCAAAAGCTTAAGAACGATCAAGTCCACCTGTTCACGAATGCGCGGGTCGAGAATTTCCATCGAATTGTTCAGACGTGGACGAATATTGATAATCGACTCATAAGTAATGCGGCGACGCAACGACATCCAATCACAGCCCCAGATATTTGCCTGCACACTGCCATCGTCCAGCAAAACCTGCTCACAATCATAGTGCGTGGCTCCACCACCTGCCAGGACTTGGCGTTCAATATCGACAGCCAGCTTGATATAGATTCCCAACTCCTCCAGCATCTCGGCAGTCTGGGCAGATGTCACTTGCGATCGAATCAGGTGAATGGGCATCAAGCGAACAGCTTACAATCAGGCAGTTTTAGTCGAGCGTAGCCTCCCTATCATAAAGCGAAATTTGACTACGATCGCTCATCTACCGCTATTATTCTGAGAATACTCTGATAGAGATAAGGGCAATTATCTGTACCTGAAATTCATCTAACTTTTGCGTCGCCATGACCCCACCTCCTGCTGACCCTGTTTTACCAATCGTGATTGTGCCCCTCGAGGGCGGGAAAATGCAGGAGCCTCGGCGGGAGGACCCTCCAGACTTACGGCACTGGCAAATCGAGGAGTTTCTACGCCAGACCGGAAAGGCAGACAATACCCAACGCACCTATCGAGGGCAGTTAATGCGGTTTGCTGCCTGGTGCAACCAGTCGTGGCTGGAGGTATCGCCCAGCGATATTGGCAAATATCGACGGGAACTGAAGCTGAAGGGGTTGAAACCAACTTCGGTGAATCAAGCCCTCAATACGCTGCGCTCGTTCTATAGCTGGTTGCGCCGCAGCAATGGCTACCCGATGAATCAGCCATTGCCAACGGACGCGATCGACCTGGAGCGGCAGCCCGAACCCCAGGCAGCGCATATCAAGGCGGAAGACTTAAGTGAGATTTGGGCGGTGCTGGAGTTGGATGAGCGGACACGAGTCCGCGATCGGGCGATTATTGCCGTCCTGAGTCATGGGCTGCGGGCATCGGAGGTTTCGGCGCTGAATGTGGAACACTGGAACGGCAAGATTTTGACGGTGTATCGATCCAAAGGGCAGAATGTGAGTGAAGTGCCGTTGAACCGAGAGGCGAGAGGGCATCTGGAGGCTTATCTGGAGTGGCGACGGCAGCAGGGCGAGGCGTTTGAACCAGCGCCAGAAAGTCCGATGTTTTTAGCGCAAGACCCAAAGAGCGTCGGGAAACGATTGGGCTATCAGGGGTTGCACAAGATGGTGAAAAGATTGGGGGCGATATCAGGGGTGGAAGGTATTCATCCCCATCGGTTCCGACATACCTTTGGGACGGAGGTGACGCGCCGAGGCGTTGACCCGCTGTTTGGCAAGGAGTTGATGGGGATTAAGAGCGACCGGGTGTTTCAGCGCTACACCAAAGGGGTGTTTAAGCAGGCGGCAGCAGAGGCGTATCTCAAGGCGATCGGCGAGAGCGATGACCCCCATCAGGAATAACTACTTGAGAACCTCTACAGACGTGTCGAAGGGTTGGTTCTCAAGCCATCCTTCTCGTCTCGTGCTCAGCGTCAGGACGACTAAGTTGTACATTCCAACCGCCAACAGCTGCTTCAGTTGTCCTAATCTGTCAGGGACTCTGAATCACTATCCCTCCTTTGTTTTACACTTGAACGCGCTTTGCTGGAACCAAGCTTTCAGGCTCGCAAAGATGTAAATTAACTTGTTAATGAATCTATGTCTCAAAATGCGGCAAGTTCAACGGGTTCTGAGACAATAGGAGTACGTTAGAACTCTCAACAATGCTGATTGGCTACGAACGGGTTTCCACAGACGACCAAAACCTGGCACTGCAACATGATGCTTTGCAAGCCGCCGATTGCGAAAAAATCTTCTCGGACAAGATGAGTGGGGCAAACGCAGACCGCCCTGGCTTGAAAGAAGCTTTTGAGTTTGCTAGAAAAGGGGACACGATCGTGGTCTAGCGACTCGATCGCTTAGGTCGATCGCTGAAAGATTAGATTGCCCTAGTCGAAGAATTGGAGAGCCGCAAGATTGGGTTGCGGTCACTTCAAGAGAACATCGACACCACGACCAGTGGAGGAAAGCTGATCTTTCACATGTTTGGCGCATTGGCAGAGTTCGAGCGCAACCTGATTCGAGAACGAACTCAGGCGGGATTACAAGCCGCGAGAGCCAGAGGGCGCAAAGGCGGACGACAACAAAAGCTCACGTCTCAGCAAATTGAAATTGGACGATCGCTCTCCACAGACCCAACGCGCTCAGTGACAAGCATCTGTGAACACTTAGGAATCAGTCGCCCCACCTTCTACCGCTACATCCACACCGTGGAAAAGCCAGAGCTAATCCCAAAAACAACGTAGGTTTGGCTCTAGCTCCGGGCTGAAAATGACAGCAAGTTCGTGCGCTGTGAACAGAAGGTCAGAGAGTGGATCGAACGGTCTGGCTTGTCTCCTTACCAAATGAAAAAACAGAGTCAAGAGAGTTGGGACAGGGCAACTTTGATGCATTTGGCGGTGCCACGAGGAGGGTCGTTAATTTAACTCATCAGCTTGGCTTATGCCACTCATCAGAAGTTAGACATGCCAGGAAGGTATACATTACTTAACAAAGACGTTAATGTAATGCCATACATCCCGTTCCACTCGGAACATACCACCCCGCAATTATTCACCATGACCACAACGATTCAGAGACGCGAAAGCGCCAGCTTGTGGGAGCAGTTCTGCTCCTGGGTAACCTCCACCGACAACCGGCTGTATGTAGGCTGGTTCGGAGTCATCATGATTCCCACCCTATTGTCCGCCACCATCTGCTTCATCACCGCCTTCATCGCCGCGCCCCCCGTTGACATTGACGGCATCCGCGAGCCAGTAGCCGGCTCCCTGATGTACGGCAACAACATCATTTCTGGTGCCGTCGTTCCCTCCTCGAACGCCATCGGCTTACACTTCTACCCAATTTGGGAAGCCGCCTCTCTAGACGAGTGGCTGTACAACGGCGGTCCTTACCAGCTAGTCGTCCTCCACTTCCTGATTGGCATCTTCTGCTACATGGGACGGGAATGGGAACTTTCTTACCGCTTAGGCATGCGTCCTTGGATCTGCGTCGCATACTCAGCGCCCGTAGCAGCAGCGACCGCAGTCTTCTTAATCTACCCAATTGGACAAGGCTCCTTCTCCGACGGTATGCCCCTCGGCATCTCTGGCACCTTCAACTTCATGTTGGTCTTCCAGGCTGAGCACAACATCTTGATGCACCCCTTCCACATGTTGGGCGTAGCCGGAGTGTTTGGCGGCAGCTTATTCAGTGCCATGCACGGCTCCTTAGTCACCTCCTCATTAGTGAGAGAGACCACCGAAAACGAATCGCAGAACGCCGGATACAAGTTTGGACAAGAAGAAGAGACCTACAACATTGTGGCAGCGCACGGCTACTTCGGTCGGTTGATTTTCCAGTACGCCTCTTTCAACAACAGCCGCTCATTGCATTTCTTATTAGGTGCATGGCCAGTGGTGGGGATTTGGTTCACGGCATTGGGCATCAGCACGATGGCGTTTAACCTGAACGGGTTCAACTTCAACCAGAGCATCATTGACTCACAGGGTCGAGTGATTAGCACCTGGGCTGACGTGATCAACCGTGCCAACTTGGGAATGGAAGTGATGCACGAGCGGAATGCCCACAACTTCCCGCTTGACCTCGCTTCAGGTGTTGCGGCTCCGGTTGCAATGTCTGCTCCCTCCATCAACGGTTAATCGCTGCTGGATACTCTAGAGTCCGATTCATGAAAAGCCCTTCTCACGGATGAGAAGGGCTTTTTAGTGAGCATTCTGGCAACGTCTCAAACTCCTCAGCCCTTGAGGCAGAAACCAACCGAGTCCTGGTTGTAGTTGCGTGCGGTGCCACTATTGACATTGGTGCGATCCGAAACCCTGATGATCAACGCATAACCACAGGGCTTCATGCCAGTGGTGTTGAAGCTGTAAGTGCCAGCCATTACCCCTGGATCGGCAATGACACCGCCTGCGAATACCGATACTCCTGATGCTGGTATCGGCAGGACACCCATGGCCGGACCAGAGGGCTCGACTTGGAAGGAAAAGCTATGGAAGTGTTCGTCCTTAGCTGTGTAGGTACCGGTAAAGGTGGTTCCGAGCGGGAAATCAGCACACTCGCCACCAACCCCCAAATCGATCGTCAGATCGACCTCCGGGGCCCTGTTGTCGACGTGTACAGCAACTTCGTTGCCGTGGATGTCGTTAGCCGGGTTGCCGTCAGTGCTGAGATCAAGCCGGATGACGAATGTCTTACCGTCTTCTGCCGAACCTGTAAACCAGCGCAGAAGCACATTGCCATCGATGAAGTGGTCAGAAGCGTAGTCCTCGTAGGGGTAGTAGCCAAGCGCGTCGGCGTGGATGATGTGGTTAGAGTTGATAATCAGAGGCGGGAAGGTGACCAGAGTCAGCCTAAGGCCCGTTGGCTCGTTAGTTAGTGGCACGTACGAGGTATCGGGTGCTCCCTGCGGCTTGATCAACACTCGGTACTTGCTAGCCGCAGTACCGCCGACAATCTTGCCACTGAGGTTGATCATGCCGCCAAATGGACTGTTCTGAGCGAGGAATCCGGTCTCAATCCCTATTCCAGTAGCGAAGCCGATGCTATTGATATCGCTGGTGGCGATGTCGCCGACCGATGACAGAACCGGAAACTGACCCTGAATCACGTCGCCCGGCAGGATGTGGATGACGGTTTCCTCACGGTTACCCCAAACAGGTACGTAGTTAGGGCTAGCACAGGGAGCGGGCACCTGCCACGATAAGATGGCACGGATTCGCACTAACCTAGCCCCCTTGTTACAGGGCTGGCGATATTTCGCCAGATCGACCTTGAGGAAAACAGAGTATTCCAGACCCTCGCGGGGAACTTCAGCAAAGTCGTTAACCTTGACGCTGGCTGTGCCGAGACAGGTCTCGAACGTGCCGTTGCCGTCGAAGTCGCCCCAGAAGGTCACGTACTCGGTACTGCCAGCAGTGCAAGGTCCGCCCGAGTAACCGTTGGGCTTCTTGACGCGGAGGATACCGACCAGCGTGTCCTGGTTGGTGTCATAGCCGATGCACTCCAGCTCCTCGTAGAAGACCGAACCATCCGTGGGGAACAGCAGATCGGGGAGTTTATCAAAATCGATGCCTAGTCCGAGCAGCGGATTCTCGAAGTCTTTCGCCATTAGCAAATCGGAGATTCCTGCCTTAAAGACTGTCTGGTGCAGTTCGGCAAAGGCAAAGCGATGCGGTTCGACCTCTTTACCTGCGTAGTCCTTCGCCAGCTGGCTCGCCGATAGTGGCTTCAGTTGTGCTCCCTGAATCGGTTGGTCGAGGTCGACAGCTAGCTCTAAGTTTGGCTGTACCTCTAGCTTCACCGCCGCGAGCAGGTCCTTCAGCGGGAACCACCGGAAGCCTTCCACCTCAATGTGGGTATTGTGGATATCGCCCCACACTGGCTTAAAGTTGGGGTCTGGTGGGGGTGGCACATCCCAGGAAAGGATGGCACGGCAAAGAATTAAATTATCCTGGAAGCAGAACTTGCGTGGCGGATCGATGCGCCGCGTCACAGCGTATTCAAGTCGTCCGTTGTTTTCCGGGACATCGTAGGCGGTGAAGCTGGACAGTCCCTGATCCTGCCAGGTAGCGCCATTGTCGAACGACAGGAAAAATCGCACGTATTCGAGCGTACCCCTGGAACAGATACCGCCACCGTAGCCGTTCGACTGCTTGACGTAGATAACAGTATGTAACCGCTCAAGTTGTGGGTGATACCCAACGCAACCGATCTCCTCATAAGTTTTGTTGACAATCACCTTGGCAACTGACTGGAAGGAACTGTTATCGAGGTTCCCAAAGTAGTTGGGGTTGCCGAGGACGAGCGTGCGGAACTGTCTACGGAACTTTTCAACCTCAGCGGTTGGATTGGACTGATCGTCCTGGGACTGAATTTCTGTGGTCGTCATTGCTGGTTTACTCCAATTGGATTGACTTGCAGACTCTTGCTTTGAAGTGCCTAATTACTAGTACTTGCGTCCTCTGTAGGTCAGATCTGTGGTGTCCTAATTGAAATGTTTAGACAAGAGATTTAGTGGAGTTGGTTTACTAGAAGCGATATGGCAGGTGTAGTGTTCCTGCCGTGCGACCTCACTCAACTATCTCTATCGCCCTGTGCCATTTCGTGCCTCAAGAATTCGCGTTGTTCACACCACATCCGGTGCAGCACCTCTAGCGGTACTTTACTCTTTGTGTTCGTTCCCACTCTAATGAACCTAATGGAAGCGGAGAATTACCGGAATGGAGGGCTGGGGAACCCTTAAAGCCCCTGTCTTTTAAGCATGGGGATGTAAAAGGGGTTCCCGCGTGGCGGTCACGCCACAGAGTCT
>NZ_LXYR01000034.1 GCF_001650195.1 Phormidesmis priestleyi BC1401
AGCAGCCGATGCCTTACTAGGCGATCAGCCAGCAGAGAGCGAGAATCAACCACCGCGACCCGCGAGTGAAGACCCGTATGGCGATCCGGCAAATCAAGCGACCGATGCTGGGCAGTTCGGCAATGTGCAACCTGCGAGTGAAGATCCGTATGGCGATCCTGCTAACCAGGTCGCTGAGTCTGGGCAGTTCGGCAAGGTGCGACCTGCGAGTGAAGACCCGTATGGCGATCCCGCTGACCAGGCATAGCACCTGATACAGGGTGAATATATTGAGCGAGCCGTGAATCGCCAACACAAAAGCACCCTAACCAACGATTGGCTAGGGTGCTTTGTTTTGAATCCAATTTGGCATTCCTGTAGCTTTTGAACCCAAAAAGACTCTAAGCCTGAAAGCCTCTCTAGGACTGACTTGCGATGGTTATAGCCGTCGCCGAGTGTATTAGGACAGATTGGTGATGGACATCATCACCCGTGGGCTTTGTGGATTGACCGTTGTCCTAAGTCTTCCGTCCGTTGCTATAATTTCTCGGTTTCCCTAAAGCCAGAAACCGCTCGACGCATCAGGTTTCCAAATACCTCGATTAGACTTGGTTCTCTGCACCGGCAGCAGAAGTTCCACGCAATAATGGGAGCTTTAGCCATTACAAGGAACGAGTGAATTATGGTTTCAGCTCTTTGTAGTGCAGTGTAACAGTCCAAAATTAAGCCCGTCCTGTAGTATCGGCGAAAATGGACTTAATCAAACCTTATCAATTGTCTGGCTGAAATTCCCTAACGATTTCTCTGACCCGAAAGCTACGGGAACGCCGGATAGGGCTTTCAGAGGCTTTTGTTTTTCTCTGACCAATTCAATAACAGGATTGTATCCTGTTCAATCCCTATAGCTGAAAACTATAGGGAGAAAGCCTTTCAGCCGAAACCGTAAATTTATGTTCAAATGCGCCCGCCGGTCCTTGATCGTCAGACCATCTGATAAAGTAGTGGCAAATGTACTAAAGGCACCCATTGCCGACTACTTCTAACTACCGCACAGTTCTACCTACAAATCCAGCCCGAAGTCCGGCTGCTGCTTCACTCACTGCTTTTTTTCCTTTGTCAACAACTGCTCCAGTGCCAAAGAATTCGTGGGTCACCCCGGTGTAGTTGGTTGCCTTGACGTTGACTCCGGCTTCTCGAAGTTTTTGCGCGTAAGCTTGTCCTTCACTGCGAAGCGGGTCAATATCGGCAGTGATCACCGTCGCGGTTGGCAGTCCGCTCAGATTTCCTCGTAGCGGAGAAGCATAGGGGGTTTGACCGTCTGCTTCGTTTCTCAGATAATGACTCCAGAACCACTGCATCATGGCTCGATTGAGGGGTTTAGCATTTGCGTTCTCTTGATAAGACTGCGTATCAAACGCGTAATTTGTGACTGGATAGATGAGCATCTGATGCACCGGCAGTTTGCCCTTACGATCACGCGCCATCAAACACGTCACAGCGGCTAGGTTTCCCCCTGCGCTCTCGCCTCCTACAGCCACTTGGTTAGGATTGCCTTTAATTTGAGCTGCATTCGTCATCACCCACTGCGTCGCTGCGTAAGCATCTTCGGCGGCGGCAGGAAACTTAGCTTCGGGTGCTTGTCGATAAGCAACGGATACGACAATGCAGTTTGCTGCATTCGTGAGCGCACGGCACGAGGCATCATAAGTATCGAGATTGGCAATCACCCAACCGCCGCCGTGAAAGTACACCAAAACAGGAAACGACGAACCATTACCTTTTGGCTGATAAATGCGAACTAAGAGGTCGCCTGCAGCTCCAGGAATCAGTCGATGACTGACCGCTCCGACAGCTTCCACTGTGGGTCTACCTCGCTTCGACAAAACGCCCATTACGGCGTTCGCGATCGTCGGATTATTGCGGGCATTAAATGGGGTTTGTTTCTCGATCGGGGGTGCCCCAAACGATGTTAGTTCATCTAACACCGCTTTCATTTGAGCATCTGGTGCCGACGCTGCCTCAGCAGTTGGAGTCAAAAACGAGTTGCCCAGTGCGATTGTAGTGACTCCTGCTCCGGTGAGCATCAGTGCGTCTCTTCTCGATAGCTTATAATTCAAAATCCCTCCAAACAATCCGCAATATGGCGGTGTCTTCTTCTAATTTGGCGTTCGTTAAACTGTGGACAAATCACACTGGCGCATAATTCGTCGAAATTGAAGTGAAGCTGTCGCTGCTTCACCCGTTGTAACGGTTTGCAAAAGCAGTCTGGTTGAAACAGTTCACTAATACGAACGCCTGAGGTTAATCATAGGAATCTGGAAGTTTTAACTCCTCTAACCGCAGTCAGGAGTTCTCTCTCACAATGCCTATCTGGAGGCACAGATCAGACTAATTTGAACATCAGTTCGGGTTAAGCCGGAAGCAGCAAGTTGTGGCCAATCATAATTGCAGCCTTCTTTGGCTGAAGCTTGCTTTGGCATCCTTTCTCTAACGTGGGCACGATCGCAAAGTTCTGAAACCAGAGTAAGCGTGAAACTTAGACTAGGTGAGAGCTTCAGCATTTACTCCTCCACTGGTTGCGTATCTCGTGGGGACACACAGACAGTTCTCTGATACTCAATAATTGACCTCTCGATGGCTAGGTGCACGAGCATTTGTTAGACACATTACACCTAAGTTGTAGCGAGCAATGCCTACGCGCTTATTACAATCGCTTAAGAATGCCTCTAAAACAAACTCATACCGAGTACGATTAAGCTTGTAACTATTTCACGCGAATTCAACCCGCTTTCTCGGCAGCTCTAGTTTGCACCGTAGATTAGCGTTTTCTAAAAGACAGGAGATACTATGAGCAGCGAAAGCGGATGCCCATTTGTGGGCGGAGGTCAAAAAATTGCAGCGCGTCATAAGCCGTCGAACCGCGACTGGTGGCCGAAGTATTTGAATCTGAGCATCCTCCACCAGCACTCACCCGAAACCAACCCGATGGGTGAGACGTTCAACTACGCTGAGGCGTTCAAGAGCCTCGACTTAGCTACTGTAAGGGCAGATATCTTTGAGCTGATGACCACCTCTCAGGACTGGTGGCCAGCCGACTACGGTCATTATGGACCGCTCTTCATCCGGATGGCGTGGCACAGCGCTGGCACCTATCGGATTGGCGACGGTCGCGGCGGCGCAGGTTCGGGTAGTCAGCGGTTTGAGCCGCTCAACAGTTGGCCCGACAATGCCAACCTTGATAAGGCGCGGATGTTGCTTTGGTCCATCAAGCAGAAATACGGCAAGAAACTCTCGTGGGCTGACCTGATGGTCTTCGCAGGCAACTGCGCGCTTGAGTCGATGGGCTTCAAGACGATCGGCTTTGCAGGCGGACGCGAAGACATCTGGCAACCCCAAGAAGACATCTACTGGGGTTCTGAGAAAGCTTGGCTTGGCAATGAGCGTTATGAAGGCGATCGAGTGCTAGCGAATCCCCTCGGCGCCGTTCAAATGGGTCTAATCTACGTCAACCCGGAAGGACCGGACGGTGAGCCTGATCCGGTTGGCTCAGGGCACGATATTCGTGAGACCTTTGGACGGATGGCGATGAACGATGCAGAAACGGTCGCGCTCACCGCTGGTGGACATACCTTTGGCAAGTGTCATGGCGCGGGCGAAGCGACGCACGTTGGTGCTGATCCTGGGGGTGCCACGATCGTCGATCAGGGACTCGGCTGGAAGAGCACCTTCAACACGGGTGTCGGCGTTGATGCGATCACCAGCGGGATTGAAGGCGCATGGACTCCCACGCCAACGCAGTGGGACAACACCTATTTCGAGACCCTATTCAAATATGACTGGGAGCTGACGAAGAGTCCTGCTGGTGCATGGCAGTGGAGACCCAAGGGCGGCGCTGGTGCGGATACGGTGCCCGACGCGCACGATGCGTCGAGACGGCACGCCCCCATGATGACCACAGCAGACATGGCGATGAAGATGGACCCCACCTACGAGCCGATCTCGCGGCGTTACCTCGAGAACCCGGATGAGTTCGCCGAGGCGTTTGCCAAGGCGTGGTTCAAGCTGACCCATCGCGACATGGGACCTCGATCTCGCTACCTTGGTTCAGAGGTTCCCCAAGAAGAATTCTTGTGGCAAGATCCCATTCCCGAAGTCACCCATGAATTGATGGATGAGCAGGACATCGCCGCGCTCAAAGACAAAATTCTGGCTTCAGGACTGTCTGTTTCTCAACTGGTTTCGACTGCTTGGGCATCAGCCTCCACGTTCCGGGGGTCTGACAAGCGCGGCGGAGCGAATGGAGCGCGCCTTCGTCTTGCACCTCAGAAGGATTGGGAAATCAACCAGCCGGCCCAACTGGCAACGGTGCTGCAAACCCTGGAGGCAATCCAACAGGAGTTCAACAGCTCGCAGTCTAATGGGAAGCAGGTGTCGATCGCTGACTTGATCGTGCTGGGCGGATGCGCAGGCGTTGAACAGGCGGCAAAGAACGCTGGGCATGGGGTCAAGGTTCCCTTTAAGCCAGGACGGGCAGATGCCTTGCAAGAGAAAACTGATGTCGAGTCCTTCGCCGTACTTGAGCCAGTCGCAGACGGGTTCCGCAACTACACCAGCGGCAAGCACAGCGAATCGCTTGAAGAGTTGCTGCTTGATCAGGCGCAATTGCTCAGCCTATCAGCCCCTGAGATGACGGCTCTCTTGGGCGGCTTGCGCGTCCTGGGTACGAACTTTGGAGGCGCTAAACACGGTGTCTTAACCGATCGCCCGGAGACGCTGACCAATCACTTCTTCGTGAACCTGCTTGATCTGGGCACAACGTGGAAGGCGACCTCTGAAGATGAGTATGAGTTTGAGGGAAGCAGTCGCAAAACAGGCGAACTCAAGTGGACTGCGACCCGTGTTGACCTGATCTTCGGCTCAAATTCTCAGCTACGTGCCCTCGCGGAGGTCTACGGATCTGAGGACTCGCAGCAGAAATTTGTAGATGACTTTGTGGCAGTGTGGGACAAGGTGATGAACCTCGATCGCTTCGACCGCACCTAGTCTCAGCGCAAAGGTCTTTGAGGGTTTCTCAGCGTCATTTCTAAGATGGGTGATCGCAGATCGAGGCGACGCAAATCTGTAGAAATCCTGAACGCAAGTGAAAGCCAGTGACAAAAATGAGGGCGGTGTTTCAACTTATCTTGAAACACTGCCTTATCTTTAGGCTCTTGCATCAACCATCTAATAAAATCTATGAAACCGTCAGAATTCAACGCAGACACATATCCGCCTAGTACGCCAGGTGCATATTACTACTCGCCTTGAAGCCTAACGGCGAAGTTCAACGGCTGTAGACCAACCCTAACTGAGACAAGTAGAACGAAACAGTCTGTTGTAACGATCTGTCAGACCGCTGCTTCGGCTTGAACAATTAAACTGGATGCGCCGCCATACCCAACGATCAACACGAAGCAGATAAACGCAAGACTCGAGATGGAGCAATAGAGCGCGGAACTATGCAATGAATGTGATCGACGAGAGGTGGGATAACGGCTCAAATCAGCGGCAGCTAGTGACTTTGGCAAGGGTATGTCAACTAGGAACGGCGGACGCATTTGAACAGAAAGTTACGGTTTCGGCTGAAAGGCTTTCGCCCCTCGTTCGTACAAGGCTCATTCTAGAAGTCATCAAAGTAGTGGCTCATTACCGAGCAGATAACTGCTGGAAGCAGAATGAGCGAGCAGATCGGAAGTAGCTCAGAAAACTATTCCTGCTGGGGCACGAAATCGAGATGTATTTGATGGCAAGTTAATCAGGTCACTGTTTCGTTTCAACTAGAACTGATAACTCATGCCTAAAATCACCGTCTATGGAACACCCGTCAGCACCTATGTCCGCACAGTGCGACTGCTGCTAGAGGAAGCGAATGCAGACTATGACCTCAAAAGCGTTGATATCTTTAACGGCGAAAACACGTCAGCCGAGTATCTAGCCAAGCACCCATTTGGCAAAGTGCCGACGGTCGAGGTCGATGGAGAAGTCATTTACGAAAGCGCTGCCATCACAAGCTATCTAGATACGACTTTGGCAGGTGGGAAATTCGGACCTGCTGAGCCGCTGCTGCGATCACGAATGCATCAGATTGTGGCGATTATAGACAACTATCTCTATCCATCGGCAATTCTGACCATTGTGATTCAGCGCTTGATTGTACCCAGTCAGGGCGGACAGACCGATGAGGCTGCGGTGAAAGCGGCGGTTGCGCCTACGCAAAAAGCCATCTCTGCGATCGAAACGCTGACGGTTGGCAGCCCATATCTACTCGGCAGCGAGGTCAGTATTGCCGACTTCTACCTGATTCCCATCTTTATCTACCTCTCGAAAACTCCAGAGTTTGATCGCATCATGGCTCAGGCTCCAAAGCTGCAAGCATGGTGGCAGACCGTGCGCGCACTGCCCACCGTGAAAAAGGTGTGCGGCTAACAGTATTCGCAGTGGATCAGCCAGCAGTTGGTCTCTTTGGCGATCAGCTCTAGAGTTAAGCTTCGGATTTGAGCTGATTGAGTGCGGAGTATCGAGGATCAGCGGTCGCAGACAGGGGTTGAGTGTCTATCGGTTAAATAGTAGACGTGTTGGGAAATAAAACTGGCTTCAAGACAGGGTTTTCCAATTCTTCTCCCATCTATGCGGCATCTAAATAGAAGTTCCACAAGCCTGCTGCCGTTAACATCAAACGGTCATCGAAATCAGGCACACGATTCCTATACACCTGTGTTACGGCATTGTATCGCTTGATGCCCGCGTGGGCATGTTCACATTTGACTCGTTGAGCACTAAATTCTCGGTTTTCTTGCTTCTGTTGTGCGCTCAATTCTTTGCCTCTCGGCTTTTTGTGCGGCAGATGAATGTTATCAAACTCATTTTGTAATCCCTGAAATCCTAAATCTCCCTCGACAGCCACTTCATCCGGGATGTTGCCCACCAGGTCTTCTTCATCCAATTGCCGCTTGTCATGGGTTTTGCCCGGTCTTGCCTTGGTTAGGAGGATCACTCGCTTTTCTCGCGTCGTTGCGGTGATGTGCTTCCGGGTATGCCGCTTCTTTTTGCCGGAATAATGCTGCTTCTGGCTTTCTGAGTCTTGGGGACGCTGCACTGGACGTTCTGTGCCGTCCAAAATCACTGCCTTGACCTCGGGAACGCCGTTCTGGAAAACCAACAGATAAAAGGGTTGTTGGGTAATAAGCTCGAAAATTCTTGAAATCCTTTTGTAGTAAACTTTTCAGCGATTTTACGGCAGAATCCTTGAAACTCAGTCTACTCAGAGATTCCAGCAATTTTTCACTATTTCCCAACAGGCTCAAAGAATTGGTAGCTAGTAAGTAGAACTCAAGTTAGATAGAAAACTCTAAAACCTCTATCCCGTAGAGGTTTGTATGATTACTTTTAAGACGTATTTCAGCACGATGTCATTAATATTGTCTCGGTGAGCTTGGTAATTATACTGACGACGTTCCTATCGCAAACAAATATGGTGCTTTATATAGTCCTTTATTGTACTTGTTAAATTCAGCGTTTCTAAGAACCGTGATTGAACCGCAAAACATTGCAGAGTTGGTTCGGGAATTTCGGCTACGGTTAGGTTTAACTCAAGAGGAGTTTGCAGCCAAGCTGGGCGTTACTTTCCCGACTGTCAATCGTTGGGAGAATCGCCGTGCTAAACCGTCTCGAATGGCAATAAAGCTGATCGAGGGGCTGCTTCGGCAGACCGGTGAAAGTGCTCAAGATTTACTGACTAAGTATTTTACGAACTAAGAATTCAGAGCTAACGCTACCCTCTCCACCCCACTTACTGCAAATCTATGTCTGATTACACTGGCATGACTCCCACCGTCATTATTGGATTGGGGGGCACTGGAAAAGAAGTCTTGCTCAAAATTCGGCGAATGATCGTGGAGACCTATGGCTCTCTAGAGAGTCTGCCGATCGTGTCTTTTCTGCACATCGACACAGAGCAGAATGCGAAAGCGACAGAGTCACAGGTTGTCCTCAAGCAAGACATCTCTTTGAGTCCGGTTGAGCAAATTTGGGCAAAAGTCGAGAATGCTAAACCCATCCTCAACAATCTTTCTTCCTACGGCTATCTGTCTGAGTGGTTTCCGCCGCAGCTAAAAGGAACCGATTCGATTTTGGCAGGAGCAGGACAGGTGCGGGCATTAGGTAAATTCGCCTTCACAGCTAACTATCCGCAGATTAAAACCGCTTTTCAGTACGCAAAACAGAAGATCGTAGGGCATGAGAAATTTATGCTCGATCGCTGGCAAGTCGAGCTAGACAAAGGTATCAACATCTTTGTCGTCTGCTCCTTCTCTGGCGGCACCGGGTCTGGGATGTTTCTTGACCTTGCCTATAATCTACGCGACTGGATACCCGCTTCTGAAATTCCGCAGAGTTCCGCTTATCTGATGCTACCGGGCGCATTCTCAGGCTTAGGCGATCGGGTGGTTGCCAATGCCTATTCCGCGTTAATGGAACTGAACCACTACTCCCGCAACGACACCCGATTTGAGGCACAGTATAGCGTCAGTGGCTCTGATCGCATTAGCAGCAATAGCGGTCAAGACGTGCCCTTTAACTTCTGCTATCTGGTCGGCAACAGCAACGACAAGGTGACACTGCCCACAATCGGATCAGTGTTAGAGATGGTGTCTCAGAATATTTTTCTAGACTTCAGTTCTGGGTTTAGCCAATACAAAAAGCTGGTGCGCGACAATATTCGTAAACACTGGTCTAGTCCTGATCCCCTCGGTTTTCCGCAAAACTACTTGACCTTTGGGCTTTCTAGCATTCAGTTTCCGGTCGATCGGGTCCTCAACGCTTGCGCGGCTCGTCTTGCCCGTCATGTGGTTTCCTGGTGGCAAAATCCTACACCCTCGCCGTCTGCGATGCGGGACGTGATTAAGACCGAAATTCTGCCCAGCTTAAACTTGGCGGAGTCGGAAAACGATCACCAACTGCTCGACAGCATTAGCCTGGGTGACAACCTGAAACCCTACAGCAAAGAAGTTGCCGATTGGGTTTCTAGCATTCGCAAAAAGCGCAACGATCTGAACATTCCGTTTGAGAATTTGCAGCGCTTTGTCTCGGTCGAACAAGAGAAATACGCTCCTCACTTTAACGATAGCCATCCTGACCCTAAGCATTGGAGCGACTACTTCCAAAAAATGTGGGATAACCTTCAGAACTTAATCCCACTGAAGCGTCAGGAACTGCGTCAGACTGTTTATAAATTGATGGAAGATCGCTTCCGGGGACCTAAATTTACCCGTCAGTTTCTCGAAGTGCTGCAAGAAGTCTTCACCGACTATCGCAATCAGTTTGATCAAGCGCGCCAGAAAGATTGGCTACCCAAAGAAAAGTCTACTACCAATGCCCTGCAAGCGTTGCTGAAGCAGATCGATGACCACGCCAAGCAAATGCTAATGCTCAATCGGCGGGGCGTGATTGACGAAGAGTTCAAAAATATCTTGCAAGCGCTAGAGCTAACCTATGCCTCCAAAGTGGAGGTCAAAGCCCGCACACTGGGAGTCATGCTGCTGGATGAGTTGAAGCAGGAAGTTGATTTACTACTGGCGGACCTGACTGGTTTTGATCGCGTCCTAGAAACCCTCCAAAACAACATTGCCGAGCGAGAAAATGTCTACGTCCAGGAAACCGGAACTCTGACCGTCAACGGTATTTTGCTCTATGACGCGAAAGACATTGATCATGTTTATGGTCAAACCCTGGCAGACCGAGAAGATATCATTTGTCAAAGCGTTTCTCAGTCGATTTTGACTGCTGTAAACAGCCGACTGTTTGACTTACATCGCTTTAATCCGCTCCGCGTCAAAGATTTGCAAGAGCGTCTCCTCGTGCGGACTCAAGACGAATTCAAAGCCAGCACTCAAGTCCAAATTTCAACCGCGCAAAAGTTTCTAGAGCGCTACCAAACGCTAGAAGAACAGGAGGCACAGATTAAAACCACCTTTCAAAAAAGTGAGCCGTTCCTGCGGTTTAGCAAAGAACAAATGGGACTGGGCTGGAATGATATAGCCGAAAAACGACAGAAGTTAGTGGGCATTCAGGGCGGCACCAAGCCCACCGATCCGGCTGTAGAGGCTGTTCTGCCCATTCTGCGAAAAGTCAGCGCTTTAGATGACAAAAACATTAAGCCGCTTAATGACCCGCATCGCATCTACTTCATCCATGAGGTTGGAGCCTTTCCCCTGCGATTGATTGAAGGCATGGAAAAGATGCGATTAATCTATCGATCGGTTTCCCAGTCAGATAAAAATCCACTTCACACCCATCAAGACAACCGCCAGTTCAAAGACTTGCTGCCCGCACCTCAAGAAGAAGCACAGGTAAAGCAAAACCTGCTGCTGGGTGTCGCGCTCGGACTGATTACCACCACTGAAAACAAAGCGACAGGCTTTTCTGAAGTGCGAATGCAGTATCAGGACAAGCAGACCGGACGGGAAAAAATGCAGACGATCGGGGCTGATTTACGTGAAGCCGAGGAATATTTGCTCGGTGATGCCAATAATAGCGCCCGAAATATCTTGAGCGATGCGCTGAACAACATTGGCAAGAGTGTAGTGACAAAGCCTGATAAGCAAGCTATGCACCAGCGCTTGATCACTTACTTGCATCAGTTTGAAGCGACGCTGCCGCACGGCAAAGACAGCCCAGAGTATACGCTCGTTGAGACGGCGATCGACGGATACATCAAAACTCACAATCTGTTTATTGCTACAGCTACAGCAACCGTTTCCCCAACCACTACAACGCCAGTAGTTAACACCAAGGTAGTCACCAGCACTAGCACTGAGAATATCGAGAAGTTTCGTAAGCTGGCACAGACTTGTTATCGTCGCGGCAACCCATCAGCAACAGAAATGCAGCTTTTAGAACGCTTGCGCCAGAAACTCGGCATCACGCAAGAACAAGCTGATCAAATCATCGCAGAGGTAGCGCCTCAACCAACGTCGAATGAAGCGATCGAGGAATATACCTTGATGTTTAAGGCATTCATTGGGAATGACGGCGAGATCGACTTAGAAGAGCAGGCGCAGTTGATGGATCTTCAGGAAGAACTGCACTTGACGGAGGCGCAGATT
The DNA here is from genome assembly GCF_001650195.1 of Phormidesmis priestleyi BC1401. GTDB lineage: Bacteria > Cyanobacteriota > Cyanobacteriia > Leptolyngbyales > Leptolyngbyaceae > Phormidesmis_A > Phormidesmis_A priestleyi_B. Next base: position 11,121 of record NZ_LXYR01000034.1, read on the forward strand.
ACGGCGATCGAGACCAATGTTCGAGACGAACTGGGCTACAGCACCTAAGCCAACTTGTGCGTCGTGATCTCACCCCACATCAATTCACTGCATTGCGCCCAAACAATCAAACGATTCCAACCAGTAAAGACTCATGACCACCAACTTTAATTACGTCAAATGTCCGAAATGTGGACACGATCGCAATCCGTCTACTGCTACTAAATGTGAAATCTGCGGGACTTCTTTGCGAAAGACCGGTTCACCTGTAGCGCTGATTGGAGCAGGAATCGTCACGATCGCCCTTCTAGGAGCGGGAGCCTATCTCTTAAAAGACAAAATACCAGGATTAGCACCTCAAGCAACAAAATCTCCTGATACTACAGCAGTTGCCCCAAATCAACCCACTCCATCGGCCTCCCCATCTTCAGTTGCGATCGCCCCTAACAATGTTCCACAGGTTCAGGGTGCCGTTGTTTCTACCTATCGCAGCCTTGCAGAGGTGCCGAATGTGCCTCAGGGCGTGTTCAATTACGGGGGATCGACCACATTTGCGCCATTGCGCTCTCCGGCTGTGGTCGGCACAATCAATCAAGCTCACCCGCAATTTCAAGTGCGCTACACCGAGCCAACCACAGGCAAACCGGGTTCGGGCAGCGGCATTGAAATGCTGGTTGGCGGGCAACTGAGTTTCGCGCAATCTTCACGGTCGCTCAAAGATGAAGAATATGCGAAGGCAAAGAATCGAGGGTTTGCTTTAGAAGAGGTTCCGGTAGCGATCGATGGCATTGCACTTTATGTCAATCCTCGACTGATTAATCAAGGGGTCAAAGGTCTGACTCTGGCTCAAGTGCGAGATATCTTCACAGGCAAGATCAACAACTGGCAAGCAGTCGGAGGACCTAATCTCGCCATCGCTCCGTTTAGCCGCAACTTGCAATCGGGGGGCACCGTCGATTTCTTCCATGAGAACATTATGGAAAAACAACCGTTAGGTGCCAATGTGAAAGAAGTGCGAAACACAACCGAATCTATTCGGCAAGTCGCCACAGCTGAAGGGGGCATTGGTTATGCAACCGCAGCAGAGGTGATTAATCAGCAACTGATTCGTCTAATCCCAATTGCTAAAGAAGATGGTAGTCAGGCATTTGTGTCGCCTTGCGCTGACGCTACTTGTGCAGCCATCAACGAAAAAGGGTTTGCAGACAGCTCTTACCCGATCACCAGGCGGCTATTCGTCATTATTAAACGAGATGGTAGATTTGATGAGCAAGCGGGAGTCGCCTACGCCAATATGCTTTTAAGCGATGAGGGACAAAAGCTGGCAGAGCAGGCAGGTTTTGTGCCGATTCGTTAGAAAAGTAGTTGGCTATGACTCACCCCTACCCAAAGGGGTCGAGTCGCCAAACCACGATCGTGTCTTCTTTTCGGGCAAACTCAAAGGCTTGTTTCAGTCCAGGGCGATCGGCGTTTGCTCCGCTCATCTTGTCTGAGAAGATTTTTTCACAATCGGCAGATTGCAAAGCATCATGTTGCAGTGCCAGATTTTGGTCGTCTGTAGAAACTCGTTCGTAGCCAATCAGCATCGTTGAGGATTCTAGTGTCCTGTTATTGTCTCAGAACTCGTTAAACTTGCCACGTTTTGAGACATAGATTCATTAACAAGTTGATTGACACGTTGGTGAACCTGAAAGCCTCGTTTTGGGAAAGCGCGTTCCACTGTAAAACAAAGGAGCGTTTAAGACAGATGTCACGATCGTGGTCAGCGGCTACTAAGATCATTGCAACTTCACCAACGGTCTTCAACTGCTCGGTGCACCACGGTTGTTATACAGTGGCGCGATGCGATGATCCCACTGCTCCTGCGTGATTCGCCAATCTACCTCGTTCCACCCTCGCTCAGACATCCACGAGGAACCCGGACGAATGGCAACGACTTCTGCACCAATCCCCTGAGCCAACCGAGCGATCCGCTCGTTCGCGCTCACGGTGGAACCGGAAATGACATCCAGCTTTAATTCTCTAAATCCAAAATTGAGCAGGGCACGCCCCACTTCAATCGCATAGGCATAGCGGCCCCAATAGTTCGGTGCAAGTTCGATTCCCAGTTCCATTTCACCCCCTGGGCACTGTGCTCCCCGCAGTCCACAGCAGCCGACGAGTACTTTAGGTTCTTGTCGTTGCACGATCGCGAGTTGGTAGTTAATGCGGGGGCGATCACCAGCCCACCTCAAAAATGTTTCAAACAAACGTGTTGCTTGTTCAGGGTTAGCATCTCCTGGCTTGTAGAAGGTCTGGCTGCGTGGATCAGCTTGATAACCCAAAAATGAAGGGCGATCCGACTCAACGAAATCCCGCAGTAGAAATCTTTTGGTCACAATTTCCATATCAGCAAACGACCCAATCGAGAGCTAATGATTACGCCCTACGAAGGCGAAGTGCTGGGGATGCTAGTGCACTACCTGGTGCTGTAGGTAAGTGAGGGGCAATCACTTCTATCGGGGACCGCCCTCTCTTCCATAACCCTACTGTGTATACACAAGCGATGTGAAATCGGGGATAGGCGCGTACTGAGCCGCCCCAGACTACACGCTTGAAGATGAGCTGTGCCGACGGCGGTGTAGCTCATGCACTTGCTCCGCGAGTTCAGAATAGGGACCCTCTACCACGAGATCGGGAACAATCTCTCGAATCGGCAGAGTTCGCACAGGCGATGCGGGAACCCCCAAATCGGCAAGCCAGGCTGCCAGTTGCTCGCAGGAACTGACATACACGATGCGACCCAGCCCAACCCAGCCGTGGGCCGCCGCACACATCGGGCAGTGCTCACCCGACGTGAAAACGGTTGCTCCAGCTCGTTCTTCAGGCGTCATATTCGTTGCCGCCCAGCGTGCCAGCGCAAACTCAGGATGCTGGGTGAGATCGCCAGAAGCGATACGGTTGTAGTCCTCAGCCAGGACAGTTCCGTCGGCACCGACCAACACAGAGCCAAAAGGCTCGTTACCAGATTCTAGTGCCTCGGTTGCCAGTTCTACACAGCGGCGCAGATGCCGCAAGTCGGCGTCATTCATTCTGATGGGTTCCAAGCATTGTCGCCTATCTTACCGCAAGCCCCTCGTGAACTAACCCAAACCACTTCAACCCTTGGGGATCCGCAAAAAAGGGAATTGCTGACCTTATCGATAAAACGTCACCTTGTAGGGCTGATCCTTTTGGGGAGTGTTGCGATTGACCAGGTCAGAGATGCTATTCGTGCTGCTAATCACCTCCCAACCCACCTCAGAAAAAGTCTTTCCATTAAAAATATTTTCTGCTAACAAAGGCTGCGTCAAAGCCTGAGAAAAGGCATCAAGCCCGACCAGTCGTTCAATCAGAGGCGCTAACGCTGCATTGTCTGGTACATCCTCCGCACAAAGCCCGACATAAAACTCAACCTTATCTACATCACCGTATAGCTCTTGCAAAAGTTTTTGAGCCTCGCGATCTCCCGTAATCTGGTCAAAATCAGTAACCCGTGGATAGCCAGACATTTCTCGATAGTCGTTATAGCTTGCCATTTGAGAGACTCGCCCCAGGTTAACGGTCGCCAGCTCTGTGAGCTTGACTAAGAAATCAGCCGTATTGAACAAACCAAGACGACTTGCGGGTTGTGAGCAGGTTTCCTCAAATAATTCCCCTAATCCCTTATTAATTAGCATCTGGTTATTCCACAGGCTGGTGATCATGGGGACTTCTTTACCGTCATAGACCAACGTATTGGGAAGGGCACTGTGCCAACGGTAAACCAGACTAAATTCCAGGGTCATCCAGTTGGTGCGATACCACTTTTCTTGGGTGAAGGAGGGAGGATCAACAATGACTTTGAAATGGTAAGGAGTCAGGTGGTTAACATACTCCTCCACCACAATTTTCATAATTACAACCATTAGAATGTTTCTTGCCGTTTGAAAGAGGCGTTCATCATCCCAATCTGGATATTTTTCTGCCATTAACTTGCACAGGCGATTGTGTTCTCTCAAGCAGAGAACATTCAGCATGACATAGCCAACCTGTACATTTGCCCGCTCAACTCCCATCGCAAACAGTTGAGATTTTACCGCTGGAGGGAGTCTTTTCTCATCATTGAGGGGTTCATAAAGCCCTGCGAATTCTGGTTTAACAATCCCCTGTTCAGGGTCATCGTAATAAAACAGTGGATACTCTTCACCATTAATCATTTGGCTCTTAAGCCTACCCCCCTTGAATGATCGCAACAGATGAGTGGATTTTGGAGTTAATCCATAAACCGGACTCAGATCAATATGGTGATTGGAGGTGTTTTTGAGGGGATTGTCGCGATCTTTGCGGAGAAACCCATCGGTGAACCACTGCACCCAGTAGGGAAACAAGAGGGAGGATTTTTCTGAATGGATCGTAATGGACTTGCCGTTTTGGTCTCTTCTTTTTTCAAATAAAACAGCCAGGTCTTCGAGTTTAGGTAAATTTCCTGCCTGATTGAAGACCGGATCGGGGGGAAGATGGCGACCAATATAGGTGCGATCAATCAGCGAGTCCCATGACGTATAGGTATAGCCGTCGCCACTTTGCTTAGGACATTTTTGGCAGTGTGCTTCGCGTGCTGCCGAAGATGTCTCTGTCCTAACCTATGTGGCGACGGCTATATCAGTTTTCTTAGGAATTCCCTTTCCCGGAATATATCCCTCGATCGATTGAAATCTCTCATCCTCTGTTCCTGGAATAAACGGCTCTAGCGTCATCATACTGAACGCATAAGGGCGAGTCGGAACTTTGTAGACGACGTTGTTGATCAGCAGCTTATTGGCTTGACGCTTGAAGAAATCGTTGCTTTGAATCAAAGCCCAAAACCACTGAAAGTGAGTTAAAGCAAAGGTTTGAAGCTTATTACCAAACCCATCTCTGGATGTATCTCTGCCTGTAGCCATTTGATTGCTTCCCTCTCAATAACGCCTCAAGCCTGTTCGCACCCATCTCAAGCACGAAAATAACATTCCGGGAGAGGAACTCCTAGAATGTAATACTTCTTCTCAAGTAAAAATACGTTCAATGGTTCGGCATTTGCCTGTTTTGATGGGAGAAGTAAGGCGATTGTTCTTTGCGTTTCTAAAATTGATTAAGCAGCATGTCGTATTTTGCGTGAGAACCAATCCAGAACCAGATGATCGTGTCTTCATTTAATTGACCGACTGCTCGATAGTTTCTGTTGATCTGCGCAGAATAAATTGAAGTGCACACGCCCATTGCAGCAGCGACCCTAGCACTCACTCAGATGCTGACCAATGAAGGAAGAAGACTCTATTGATCATCCCCTTTTTCCACTGACTAACTATTGACGAATAGTTAGTCAGTGATAAAACAAAGCCTCTTGAGCGATCGCATTTTCTCATCTTGGTCTTAGAACTCAAGTTTGACTCTTAATCAAGGCAGCGCTAATCATTTATTCTGTTTATTGCGTTGAAAATCGACAGAATTGACAAAGGTTGAATGTGGAGTGGTGAAGAAGACAAAATCGTAAACCGCGAATCAATTAGAGGGGCAGAACGTTTAAAAGCAAGGCTCACGAGATCCGAATGATTAGGCGTGCGGTTGCATCACCAATTTAACGAGGGGTCTTACAAGTCCTGGATTGAGCAGCGTCTTATTCTGTCGATTTGAATTTCAATCGACAGAATAATTCACCCTTATAATTCTGTCGATCTAGATGCAAATCGACAGAACAAAATGAGCAGCCCTCATCTGGAAGCCGAGCGCGAGCGCCTTCTTCAACTCATTCAATCCATCCGCAACTCTGGCAGTGTGGCTCCGATAAACGTCTGGATCAGCCCTGCACCAAAGGGTGAACGCCTCTATTACAAACTCAGCAGCAAGAATCCTCAGCACAAAAACCAGCATTTAGGTAAAGCAGGGAGCGAGAAGTATCGTGACTGGAGAGCGAGGATACAACGACGGGAGGCGATCGCTGAGTTGGAGCAGCAGCTTTCTATGCTGCAAGCTTTGATCGATCGCCAAGAAACTTCAGCCGGAATCCTGGATGTAACTAAAAACACAAACTAAAGTCAGTTTCTCTTATTCCTTTTTCAAGCTGAATTGTTGGTGTAATATGTCGCGATCTAATTTGGCAATATCTAACATTGAGTCAAGCGCTACCACTACATAGCCATCAATATTGAGAATCCGTTGCATGATGATTAAAAGGCTGCGAACGCGCGCAATCGGATAACCAATGATTCGTGACAGTGCATTCAAGGTAATCTTGCCGCCGGAGTCATCCATTGCTAAGAGTGCTCTAGCTAGTACATCGTCTCCTGGAAGCGTTCGTCCTGCTACTTTCTTGCGTGATTTGTAGATGGGCGAAGCTAGTAAATCAATGATCCACTGCGAGGGTTGCTGAGTAGAGTGTGGCACCTCGAACTCTACTTTTACTGAGAATAAGGGTCCAAAATCAGCTTGGATAATCGGTTGAGGCGACACCATCAATGGGGAAACATTTTCTATGAATGCGATCTGTTCCTCCCACCAGAGCGGCGTATCAACGGGTGCCTCAATCCATCCGGCAGGATAGGTAGTGGACGAGCAAAGAACAGCAATCGGGACAATCATTTCTTGAGGCGAAATCCCACCATGATATCCATTGTTTTTAGACCGATACCGAAGTCGCTCAGTCCAGGGGGCAATGAGAGAGTCTAAGTTAGGCAGTGCCACTCGTGAACCTTTAATCCGCAGTTCCCCCTCTTTAGGGTGACCATCATCTAACCGCCATCTTTCGCCACCCTCAGAAGATTTCTTGACCATCTTGTCATCGTCCATTTGATGATCAAAAACATGCCCATGATCGCTGAGTAGAATGACGAGGCGATTAGAGGCTTTGGCTTCGTAAAGCAGGATCGATAGTACCTTAATTTCGTCTTGTGACCATTGAACATCAAGTTGATCACCCTTCGCTAGATAATCATCGATCGCGTTGATCACAACTCCAACAATCCGGTTTTGAGGAACCTTGACTGCGTTTCTCACCACATCTGCTAACACTCCATCTTGCTCACGGAGCGCATCCTTATGAAACAAAATAGGTGGAGAACCGTGGCGACAGTGTGCCAGAAGGGATGGTAGTGCTGCAAATCCTTTTTTCTCGTCAGGCGACTTACCCTGTCTTAAGTGCCCACAGAGCAAGCTGGTACGAGAGACTTCTGTAGTAGAGGGGATAGCTGCTAGACCTGCGGTAACGGCTGATGTTTGTTCGTTCTGACACAGGGAAACCCAACGTCGTTCGGCTGTGATGTCTGCTACCAGTTCGCGACAAGCTGCCATACTCATCCCGTCCATAACAATGACAAGCACTGGTGCGTGGGATGCCAGAGGCGCAACGATCGCTTCTAAAATGTGTTCCACAGGAAGCACGGCTTTTCCAGTAGAACCCACTTCTACCCAGTTTTGTAGTAAGGTAGCAAACTGAAAAGCTTGCTGTTCCCGGAGCGCAGTAACTTGGTTAAAGAGGATGGCATAGGCTTCAGATAACTCTCGAATTGACTCACTCCATCGCAGTGAAAGCCTTGCCCAATCGACAAATCCCCCTTCAGTTTGATAATTCATCATGGCTTCGGCCAAAGATTCAGTGGGCTTTGGCATTTTTTGACTAGCCATCCACTCCATCAAGCGAATTGCCATAGCAATACGGTTTAGTCGGCGACATTCTGAGGGAGCTTTGGCTCGGTCATGATTGAGAACAGATTCATGAGCCATGTGAATTGGCTGGATGAAATCTGTTTTTTTTGTCTTCAGAGTGTCTCCCAGACATTTTCCTAAGGTAGCTAGCCGTTGTTCAAAGCCTGTAGGAGAGGTATCGCTCAAATAAGCAAACGATTCTGCACCTATTTCCAGCAAGATTTTATCTGTACGCTGTAGGAGCTGATGCTTTTGGTCAGAATTAAATTGCTGCAAACAGGCTGTTGCAACCTGTCCCCACCGAAATACTGAATGGGAATCAATTACCGTGCCACCGAGATAACGTTCCTCAAGTTTGCCGATCGCTTTGTCCAGTCTCCCATTCACATCGGGATGTAAAAGCACCTCAAGCGCTAATCCAACGGGTAGCGCATCTGGGCGCTCACTACTCAAAACACAATGAAGGACAGTTCTAGTTGCTGAACCCGCTGTGGATGTCAACCAATCAACCGCAGACTTGCGAAATACATCGGGTGCTGCTTTCAATTTTGCTACATTGTCTGCATCAGTTGACCAGTTAAGAATTGCCAGGAGATCGGGGCGGTGATCCGTCAACCCAATTCCCTGGTTTGTGAGAATGAACCAAACGGTTTCGGCATCAAGAAATCCTCCACTAACTGACGGATAACCACCGGAGGGAACCCAATCCATCAAGTAGTCGGCAATCCAAGGAGCTTGCATGAGCCGCGGATCGATTGAATTTGCCCGAAACAACGTTTTGATAATTTGCCAACTGTCAATCAGATGCAGTTTTCGTCTCGCTAATCGCAGCAGAACATCATCGCCCAAATCAGCTTCATCAAGACTTGTCAGAAGCACTGTAATGGTTGGATCGCTGTGAGTTTCACGAAGCGCAAGCCGCATGGCTAGAGGCGAGTCGCACTGCTCAATTCGGTAGGTTTCTGAGCCATCGTGTTTAAGGCGATCGCCTGTCCAACGTCCTTGAGCGCGAATTCCAATGATTTGAGCGTCAGGAGTTTTCTGCCGGATGGCAGCTATTTGAGCTTTGATTTGGCTAAAGGTAGGTGCTGTCACGACTCAGTACTACTTTCCTCAACAACCCAACTGATGCTCAAACGAAGCGTTTGGTCTGCTTTTAAGTTTTGCGTCAGTTCTGACAGCAGACCCTGAGCGCTATTGATTTCCAGGTTTTCCTTTGTACCTTGACTTATGACTTGTTTACCACGCTTTTGAATGAGACTTGGCGTTAAGGTTTGGACAGGTTCAGGTGTTGATCTGCCTTCACCCATAGAGTTTTTTTCTATGGGAATGGAAACAGATGGAGTTGGAATAGGTTTTACGGTTAGTTCCCGTGCTTTTGTCTGGGCAGTTCTCAGGGTTGAACTCAAGGAGATGACATATTCATCGCTGCACAAGGCTTGTCTAACCGTTTTGCAGATTTTGTCTGCTGACTGTTTGCGATCGTCAGCCAACGTCGCAATAAACTCAAAAACTCCCCAGTCTGTCTGTTCTAAAATAGTAGTCAGCATGGATGCTTTACTGAGGCATTCTTTCATTGCAGCTTCGGTTGTCGCGATCGTTGCCTCAGCTAAAACTTTCACAACGCTGTTCGCTTGATTGGAACCAATCTGCTCGACTAGCACAAGGGTTGCAGTTGCCGTTTTGAGGCGGTCGCTCTCAGTGTTTAATTCAAACCGATCCAGCGCGGTGCTGAGAGTTTCAGCATAAGTGTGAATAGCATTGCGACAGGAGAGCGATCGCTGCGTCACTTTAGACTCGATATCTGCGACATTATTGGCTTTCCGCAAAGGAGAAATCTGAACTCCAAAAATGCTGTCTGCTCGCTCAACTGCCGTTTGCCACTGTAACTCATCTGGCAATTTCTGCTCTCGCAGTTCGCATTCACTCCAGATCTCCTTCAGCGTCGGTTCAACAGGGGTATTGTGCCGAAAGAAGGTGCGGTTGGTCTGTGCAGCAAACGTCAGGATGATCAGATTTTGCACTTCTTTGGGTAAGCCCATCGCTTTGGGTTGATCGATCCATTCCCGTAACTGACTGACAGTGATAGGGCCGCCTTCGGACTTGCGGATAAAGTTCGTTTTCCAATGCTGATCGAGAACCAGGTGAGTGGCATCGTGTCCCATTTCCGCAAGTCGCAATGGATTTGCAATTTGCCGCAGTAACAATCGGCTGGGTTTCTCAACGGGAACGCGATGATCGGAAGCTAGGGCTGCTGCATTAAGGATTTGATAGACCTTCTCTAAGTCATTCAGCTTGATAGTTTTGCCTTCATCAATTGGAAAAATTGGAGCGGCGGGAAAATCAAATATGAGGGCTTGCTCTAGAAGATTGAGCATTGCTCCTTCTAGGCGAGCGGCAACGGGGGGCTGTAAATCAAAGCCAGGATAAAGCGAGACAAACCGTTCATTCAGTTCTAGAGGATGGGTCGTGTCTAGAGAATTGGGTGAGAGGGCTTCTAATCCGTAGGCAGCATCCAGATGGTTTTGGACTTGCTGCCGCAGCATACTGCACTGGTTCTCTAACAAGGATTTTGCAGCTTGTCGGTCTTGAGGGGAGAGGTGATTTGCGTACTGGGAAAAGCGATCGCCCGTCAGAATGTGTTCTAGAGTCACCAGTGAGCCGAGATCTTTTTGGGCTTCAGCACTGAAAAAGGCAGGCACCCAGCAAAGCGTTTTTGCACCATCGGGAAAGGATGCTTTAAACAAATCAAGGCGGCTCAAATCGTCACGGGGACTATGACCCTCTTCAAAGGGAAAATCAATAATTAGTTTCCATCGCTCACTGTCATTCTCTAACGAGGCATCCGGCAGTTCTCGGATGTTTTTGAACAGAACAACGCATGATCGCTTGGTGCCTCGCCAGTCAAAATTACGGTATTGCTCGAACTCGTCCTCGCCTTCAACCTTGAGTTGTTGAAAGACCATTTGCCGCAGCAAGCGGATGCGGTTGCCTCGGTTATCAACTTCTCCTTCGGCTTGTTTGAAAATCCGTTCTGTATCAACGCCAGAGAGTTGAATCGAGATGGAAGGATTTTGTTCTTCGCTGATGCGGATTTCGCCAACGCTCGCGGCCCAAGTTTTGCAAAGGGTTAAGACCATAGAGCCTTCTCGACCCGCGATCGGAGTTTTGATCGTGCCATGATTGAGCGCTGCTAGACGTTCGGCGTTTAATGCCCGCAGGGATTCGACTTCTGGCACTAAAGCAGAGAGCAGTAAAGTTTTAATCAGACGATCGTGATTGCGGAATGCGGTCAATCGCGGGTCTTGGGGAGATAATGTTTCTAATTCTTCTCGGCGGATGCCCTGTTGCTTTTCAAGTAAAGGCAGCAATTTCTGGTGATAGAGGCGTTTTGCATTATTGAAATGGATTGCCATCTCTGGACTAAAGGCTTCATCGCCATGAGCAATGACATCAAATAAATCCCCGACCGGAACGATATCGCCTAGCGCCAGAGTTTCTTGCTGATCGACTAGAAGTTGCATCATGACTTTGAGGGCGGTGCGCTCCCGTTGAAGCACACTGGAGACGGCAATCAGCGTTTGTACTAAGGCAGGACTAAACGGGTAAACCTTGCGGAACATCTCCCGATCGCCTTCGCTGGTCAGGAGCGTCGTCATGACCGTGTCGCGTATTTTTGTTTGCTCGAAAGCGGTATTGAGTTCTAATCGAGCGGCAGGGGTTTTACATTTGAGAATGCGTTCGTGGGCGATCGCGGGCAGGTTACGATCTTCTAAGTTAATGCGATCGAATCGTCCTTCCCAATGTTTGAGGGCATCGCTAAAGTTGAGCCGTTCTGCACCGGGAACTGCGTCACCAATCAGTTCGCTCAGGTCGCGCTGACGGGCGACAAAGCTGATGATCGGCACGGGTCGATCGGGCGTTTGGGCTTCGACTAATTTTGCAAGTTTCTGCCCTTCTTGGTGAACAAACTTCAAATCGGTGGCACGGCTAGCCAGCCAAAGAATCAATTCATCCAGAAACAGAATGACGGCATCGTAGCCGAGGCTTTTAGCGTGTTGACTGAGAACCGATAAGCCCTGATCGAGAGAAACGTATTTTTCTTGATTGCCATCTGAGATATTTTGATACGATGCAAAAAAACTTTTTACTAACGCTCCAATTAAGCGTTGCCGCTCCTGAAGTTTCACAGTTTCATCGTGGGTTAGCTGCTTTCTCTCATTCTGGTCAGAGGGCATTGGAGGAGTGAGCACAGCAGCCTCAAACCGCTCCGCATCCCAACCATTTTCTAATTCTCCCCAGCCGCCCTCGCTTTGCTCTTCAGCCTGGTTGAGTTTGGTAAAGAAGGCTTCATCTCCCATACCAACACGAATTACTTGGGCATCGCGAAAAAGTCCTTCTCCTAAATAGACACCAGGAATTGAGGCATTGGGATGAGTTCGGCGTATAAAGTCGGCATAACCGCCCAGAATCCCTGATTCCATATCGTGGGCACCGATCATGTGATAAGGCACCAATAGAAAGCGTTTACCCTCAATCCATTCGTTGTGTTTGGTGATGACAGGGGCAAGTTTTTTGAGTTTACGGGCTTCTAAGTTGCCTTGCAGGATGAGGTGCAAGACTGCCATGAAGTGACTTTTACCGCTACCAAAGCTGCCGTGTAGGTAGGTGGCTTTGCTGCTGTTGGCTTGTAGGGAACTGCGGATAAAAATCAGGGCAGTATCAAAGCATTCTTCGAGTTCTGGGGTGACGACGTAGTCGCGGAGGGTTTCGGTTGCACGAATTACGCCTTCGGTGAGTCGCAGGACAAAATCGCCCTTCTGGACTCGTTCGGGGATATGAATCAGATCTTTGATCAGCGTCATGGAGGAGCCAAGGCGATTAAGTTACCTTATGTTATAACCTGAGTTGCTGTAGGCTAGGAAATTAGAAGGTTGAAGCCAGGTAAAACGTCTTCACCAGAGAGGGTAGCTGGATAGGGCAGCGTCTCGACGGGTCGATTGAGTCGGTAGATTTTGACTTGAAGATCTTGAGGGTTAATTAGCCATCCGAGACGTAGGCCGCTTTGCAGATATTCCTGCATTTTCTCTTGCAGTGGGATGAGTCGTTTAGCGCTTTGCGCAACTCCCCAGGAACCGGTGCGTGAACGCAGTTCGATCACAAAGTCGGGGCAGAGGGGCGGAAATTTTTCTCGTTCTGTTTGGGTCAACGATTCCCAACGATCGCGCTTTACCCAAGCCACATCGGGAGAGCGGCTGCTATCGCACACTGCGTGACCGCCGCCACCCGGTAATTTGAAGACGGTGGAAGAGCTAAAGACAACTCCAAGCTCGGTCTGCTCATTCCAGCCCACAACTTTACTGATTAAGCTGGCTTCCTGGATGCCGCTTTCACCTCCGATCGGGGTCATGATGATTAACTCTCCTTTGGGCGATCGCTCCATTGCGACATCGCGGTTTGCCATACACAGTTGGTAGAACTGCTCATGAGTAAGTTGAATAATGGGTGATAAATCAAGGACAGTTGCCATATTTCTTACCGCCGAATCGTTCAGATAGATAGACAAAACCAAGACGTGATTTGAGAATGAACTCAAAGAACAGAGGAGCTATTGATGATTTGCAATATCGTTGAGAATTTGAACAATGACGGGTCGGAGGGTGGATAAATCTTGTTGAACGGTGTCCCACACGACCTCAAGATCTACACCAAAATATCCATGAATTAGTTTATCTCGCATTCCTGTAAAGCCTCTCCAAGGAATTTCGGGGTACTGGTCGCGCAAGGGTTGCGGGATGTTTTTAGCTGCTTCTCCGATTACTTCAATTGCCCGAATAATTGCAAACACTGTCTTTTGATCGTTTTGGAATTCGGTAAAGGTCAAGCCACCTAAAAAATTTTCGGCAAGGTCGATCGTCTCCAAAATATCTTGAAGAGAATCTCTAATATCGCGCTGAGTCACAGGTAAACGACCTCTCGTAAAATTTGTTCACCAATGTAGGGTTTTAAGCCTTTCTTCATGACTAAATCGACTTTCAGCTCTAACAGATCGCTCAAATGATTTTCTAATTCACAAAATGTGAGTAAGCCAAACCGAAATCCTGGCTCAAATTCTACTAGCACATCAATATCGCTTTCTTGGGTTTGTTCTCCACGCACATAGGAGCCAAAAACACCAAGCTGGGTTACATGATACTTCTGCTGAATGAGCGGTTTAGCGCGTTCTAGTTGTTGCTTGATTTCTGCTAAAGATTTCATCGGTTTCTCTCCTCTTAACTGTCGGTACTAAGTCATCGACGGCGATTGGTTCGGGTGGGAGGTTGCCACGATCGTACTTCGTCTAGGGTTTTGTCGATTTGGCGGGCTTCGTCTTGAATGAAGGATTCAAAGTAGTCGCCCATTGATAGGTCGTAAACGGGATCGAGGTCGTTGTGCCATTGTTTGAGCCAGGGGAGGAGTTGGAGGAGGTTGGCAAGTAGGGGAGGCAAGCGGGGATCTTCGCGTCCGCCGAGGCATTCTTGGACTTCGACAAAGTAGGCGCTGATGGCTTGGGCGAGTTGGAGGTGGTTGTAACCTGCCCAGGCGATCGTCATGGTTCCGTCTTCGGCGTTGCAGTGGGGGAAGCTGACCCAGCGTTCTTTGGGGACATCGAGTTTGCCGCGCAGTTTCCAGTAGTGGGGTTTTTGAAAGTCGGTGTTGGTGTATTTGGGTGGGACGGGGATGGTGCCAATTTCGTGCTGGGTGACTTGTTTTAGGATGGCTTGGGGCAGGTAGTCGGGATGGTCTTTGTCGAGTTTGGTACGATCGCTAATTTTGTCTTCTAATCGTTGCAGGTTCCAGGTATGTTCCCATTCGGATCGTTTGCGAAGTCCGGTGGGCTTGTAGCGAAGGATGGGCAAGAGGGGGACGCTTTCGGCTTCGACGAGTTCGGTGACAAGTTTTTGGACGTTGAAGGTGGAGTCGTTGCGGTAGAGTTCGCCGACTTGCAGGAATTCGGGGTCTTGTCGGGCGAGGTCTGCGAGTTGGGCGATCGACACCAGAGATATCTCAATTTTGGCGGTGGGTTTGCCGTCGTCGTTCATGCGTCCGTCGAAGTCGAAGTAGGTTTCGAGGCGATCGAACAACCATCCTCTTAAAGCGCGTTCTAGCTGAGAGTCCCAGGGTTCGGTGTTCCAACGACGTTTGTATTCGGGTTGTTCGATGAGGGCAATGTTACGATCGCGCTCAATAATTTCAATACGTCGCTGTACGAGTTGTTTGTAATCGTCTGACCATTCGATCGGGAATTTGGTAATGGGTGTGGAGTGGTGGCGATCGAACCAGGTGGTTTGCAGTTCGCCTGCTGCCATTTTGCGAGCCATGACGATCTCGAAGGCGCGTTGACCGAGAGCGATCGTAGGCGGATCGGAACAAGTGAGATCTTCGGTAAGGAGACTATAGAGTTGATAGCACTGCCAATCAAGTTCTTCTTGAAGAGCGATCATTTGGTCGATCGTATGTTGCCAAACTGAGCGATCGGCATTCAGATTTTTTGCAGGTAATAGATCACTTAACTTTGTGGCTAGTTGATCAAGCTTCCTCGACAATTCAACCGGACGTAATTCTGGCAGGGGAAATAGTTTTAATCCGGTGCTGGCATACTCATATGTATTGAACTCAACCTCTCCCGTTGTCCGTGCCCCTTTTTGGTCAGTTGAATCACCTTTATTATGAAAAATCTGTTTCATCCAAAAGCAAGCAAGTGAACTATTCAATAGTCCAAGTAGAACTAAATAATCACCTTCAGTTGCATCACTAGGAAGCATAACGATGGGAGCATGACGATTGAAAGCGTTAGTACCTTGATCAAGGGCAAAATGATTATGGGTAGCAACAAACGCTTGAGCAATCCGAAATTTTGCTCTGTATCGTTGATGAATATAGCGAACCCAAGTGTAGTAGGATAAGTTCTCTTCTTCAATAGTCTTACCGCCAATGAGAACGCGAGATTGGAGGTGAGATCGGTTTCTCCACCAAGCTTTTATGCAATTTGTGATACCGTCAACCTGAAACAAATGTCCGTTACTTGTGTACGGAATCGCAATAATTTCATCGGGTGAGATAGCCCAATTACGGATAACATCTCCAGGAACAAAGTTTCTGATTAAACTCTTTTCCCAATTTTTTCGACAGGCAGTAGCACGATCACTCACAAAAACTTCGTCTAGTCCAGCCCAGCTTGCAACACCAATTTCATCAACGACATCATTAAGTAAGCTTGTTGATGATTGATCTAAAAATTCTTTGAGTTCTGATGCGCCACCGCCACCAATTGACCAGGGATGCTTACAGAAACTCTCCCGCATTGAATCTGTAACGCTAATGAATTCATTCCGTGTCCCAGATTGATCAATGTAATTTACGATAGCCAACCAAACTAATCCCTGGGATGGGTCATTTGGTGAACTTGGTTCTCCTCGAATTCCCATTACAGTACGGATTTTACTTGAAATTGGTTTACGATTTCGCCCAAATAAAATTACTGTTGGTGTTCCATGTCCTGGAATATAAGCGCCACTCGTATCAATAACGTGAGTCAGATCGATATTTGGGATAAAGTTTTCAATTAATTTTTTCCCGAACTCCCGTTTCATAAAATTGTTTGCAGTAATCTGCCCAGTGAAACCACCCACAACAGCAAGTGAATAAATTCGCTGCATAAACGGCACTGCTAACGAATACTGCCGATAGCAAGTTTCTTTATATAGGTTCCGATATGCCACATTCAACGCTCGATCTTTTGGCGTGATGTAAGGCGGATTTGCCACAACCGCGTGATAGTGTCCTGGAATCAAAGTTCGATTCAGTTCTGCAACATCTTCACTCTTGTAGTGATGATCCTTGGGTGACACACCCTCAAAAGCTAACTGCGTCCCTTCCCCATGCAGCAGCGAATCTCCACACACCACCTGAATCTTAAACGCAGGCGCATCCCGCAACCGCTCAATTCCACTCGATCTCATCGCCGCTAACAACAACCGAAACCGAGCGATCGCCACCGCATACGGATTAATATCAACCCCGTGAATGCTATCGAGCGATCGCTGCGCTAACACCCGCACATTCGTCCCCGGCTCCTTCTTTAACCAGCGATCGAGCAACCGAGCAAACGCACCCAGCAAAAAATGCCCACTGCCACAAGCCGGATCAATCATCCGAAAATCGCTCAAACCAAACTCAGCGATCGCCGGATCTAACGTGCGATCGAGAATAAACGACTCCACAAACTCCGGCGTTTGCAACAGCGCATACTTCTTCCGTGCCGCCTCCGACAAATCCTGATACAAATCTCCCAAAAACCGCGTATCCCAATGCTCATCGCCAAAGTCATGCACCAACAAACCCGTCGATGGCTCCACCCTCTGAAAAAACCTGAGCAACTCCCCTGCCGCATCCCCGCTCAACCAATTTGGCAACTCTCGAATGCGGTTATTCGTGCCAAAAATCTCCCGCGTTCCCGGCAATTTCGCCAATCGATCGAACACCATCAGCCAATACTCACGATCGGTTTCCTGCGGATGTTGACGAAAATAAACCTCATGCTCATCGCGCGATCGCTGTAGTCGCTCCCCCGCTCCCGAAATCATCGGCGGATCAATCAGTTGATTATCTTCAAGAAACCGGACAAACACGCCACTCAGCACCCAAGCCGAAGCCATCTGAGTAATCGCATCCGATCGCCACTCCTCAAAACTCTGCGCCGTTCGTTCAGCCTGCTTTGCGCGATCGTAGTCTGATCGCAGCATTTCCCCAACTTCTGGCACATCAAAGGAGTCACTGCGCTCTAACAGATCTGTTTCCAGTGTGCGAAGTAACTTCTGTAAATCACTGAGGAGTTTGGCGCGATCGATCATAATTCCTACTTCTAAAAATTAACCTGCAATTGCTTCACTCGTGCCAAAGTCAGTAAACTGACGCACATAAGGCTCATGGAACGCCAAAATGATGTCTTGTTTGGGCACCCCCATTTCGACTAGCCGATTGGCAATTCCTTCTTCTGTCCCATCATGCTGAACCCAGATCTTTCCGTCTTTAATATCAAGGTGCAAAATGCAGCCAAAATCACGCTTATTTCCACGCCAACCGACATAGAGCAGTTGATAGTGATCGTGTTCCGCATCAAAAATCGTCTGCACCTCATACTCTTGAGCATTTCGCTGCATCGAAGCCCGATCGCGCCGCTCTGATAAAAGATGTCGAATATACTGCCGGTATTGTTCTACAGCCATACCTACCCCTGTACAGTTCGACAAAACTGTCTAACTGCCCGAACTACCGTTAAATCTGTCCCAGTTCGCCGCACCTCCAGCCATTGGTTTAACTGCTCAGCATTCACCATCGGAAACGCCCGACTCGCCAGCGCATCCACATACGCCCCGTTCTCTAAATGCTTAATCTTGAGGCGATTAGCGCCAGACGCAACTCCGAAGGAACCACGTTGATAGAGCCATACCTCCGGCACGCCCATTGCCTGATAGATACTCAATTTACTATCAGAACGATTGGCAATATCCACTTCCAGCGCTAAATCAGGAGGCAAGTCATTAGAGATCGGCTCACCTAACCCTTGTCCTGCCTGAGCATTTTGAATATAAAAACAGCTATCTGGCTCGATACCTTTACTCAAGTCAGCACGATTCATCGTCATTGAACCCAAATCGTTAAACTCAAAGCCAAACTCTTCTGCTAGAGTCAACGAGATCGCTGCCAATACTCGATTCGCGGATTCATGCGATTGACCAGGCATCCTAATTTCTAATACTCCGTTCTCATAAGCAACGCGGGTCGAGCGATCGTCTCCTAGCTCCTTCAATAGCGCAACATACCCCTCCCATGTCACACCACTAATCCGAATGGCGCTACCAGGAGTGAGTTCAATTTGACTAATCGGAGTTGCAATTGCCACACTCATCGCAAATTCGACCTCAATCGCCTTCACTGAACATTGTACGCGCCATTCTCTTAGCCGACTGGAATCGTCCCAGCCCGATGTCGGTTGCCAAGCCAGCTTGCAGGAACTCGCGATCGCTGTCCCGGACTCAAAATCGGCACCGCTTTTCCATCGATCATCGCCTGCTGATCTCCCGGCAGCAACAGCCATAACCCCGGAATTCCACCAGAACGCCCAATGCAATCCCGCAACCGCTCCAGCATCGTCATCTGGTCATATCGAGCCAGTAGACCGCTATAAATCAGCAGAATTGTCTGATCCATTGCGGCAAGCTGTGCCTCGACGATCGGCATCGCCCGCCCAACTAACAGCATCAACTTATCCCAGTCCCCTGTATGCGGTGTTGCATCCGTCTGCAATACTAAGTCCCAATTGACTTTGGCTTTATCTGCCACCTGACGCAACGCTTCTAGAAACAGTCCCTCAAAATCCACCAGCTTTACCGGAAAGCGATCGCATAGCTCGTGACACGCCTGCTGGTAATACTTCGGATTTACCAATAGCACTAAAAATACTCCCTCCCCAATGCCTCGCTGAAGCCGTTCTTCAAATTGACGGGCATCCGCTTCTTCAGGCGTAATGTCTCTGGCAATTCCCCCAGTTGCAGTTGATAGTCGCGCGATTGAGGTGCTATGCGTCAGATCAGAAGAACTGGCAACCAACCGATTCACGTAGCTTCCATTTTCTCCTACGGTCGAACTCCAGTGAAAATCCAATCCCACTTCATTCAGAACTCGATCAAGTGCAGGGCGATCGAGCAGAGGGGCTGCCTCTGGATATCGACTGCTGACGCGATCGCGAATCTGCTGAACTGTCAATGCTTGAACTCCATAGAGGGCAGCCTGCGACAGCTTCAGCGCCCGCATTGCGTCCATGCCACGCGGATAGAGTTCTTGCCGACTTGAAACTGCCGCCTGTTGAGATGCTGCTGCCGCTAATCGCAAAACTCGCGTATCTGAAAAAACTTCAACTCCTGTGGGCAAAGTCACTTCGCGCAATCGCTGAATCGTTCGCACAGGTGGAACCAGAGGATCTTCATCCGCAATTTGGTCAGCAACGTCCCCAAGCTGACTGGCGTACTCTGCAAGCTCTTGGTTCCGGGCAATCAAGAGTCGAGTTTGGTCGCGACGAATCACAAATCGCGGCTGGCTGACCGTACTCTCAACCTCGATCGCAACGCGCAAGGTCGCGATCGCGTGTTTCGTTCTCAATGGTTCATTTTGAATCGAGCCACGAGCCAGCAAGATTGCCTCTGCCAGTTCCTCAGCCGTCATCACGCCACCGACACCCGCTAAAATCTCAACCAGATCGCTCCGCAATTTTGTCACGGCGGGTTCTTTTGCCCAACGGCTCTGAAACTTACCCACCCAATGGTTTACAATTTCTGGAGTTTGATTGAGATGCGCTGCTGCATCTGCCTGTCCTACCCAAAATTCAGTCATCGCCGGAATCAAGCCAAGTAATGCCATCTGAATTCGATGAACGTGCTCTCCCTCCTTAGAGCCTGCTCGCAAGATCTTCGGCATCAACAGATCGACACTCAGCTTTCCACCCTCAACAGACTGGCTCTCAACCGTCTTGGCGGCTTCCAACGCAGCGTCCGGTGTTCCCAATCGCTGACGCAGAATTTTGACGGCTGTAGAAATTTCGCGCCGAGTCAAATTTCCAACGCCGCGCAATCGGCTTAAAATGCGAGGCGAGATCATGAGAAGATCCCTCACCGTCAGGAGATTCGCTCGATCCAACGCATTGGTTGCCCGTGTTCCCAACCCTAGCTCAGAGATTGAGGTATCAAACCCAGCATCTGCCAATAATTTGCGGAGTTCTGATTCATTGTCATGATCCGAGAGTGCGCCAGGGGCTTCAATTCCTTCAAAGCAATCTCGCCATGCCCGCAGCATTTCCTCTGCATTATCAAATCGCTGCCGGGGATCACGGCGAAACGCTTTCTGAAAGAACTCTGTTAAGCTGTCTCGCAAACTGGCATCAAACAGTTCAGCATCGATCGTCATCTCAGAGTTAGAGTGAGAAGGATCGGTCGTGCCATCGCCCCATTTAGGGAGTACTCCAGTTGCCAACTCATACAGCGTTGCGGCAGCCGCATATCGCTCCGCATGAAGATCCCAGCGAGGCGGTTTACGGAGTTGAAGTAACGGATCAAGGTAGCCTGCGGTACCGACTCGAATATTTTCAAGTGGCGCTTTAGAGAGTGAGAAGTCAAACAGAACCAGATGCAGACGATCGCCTCGCCCCACTTGCCCCACTGCAATATTGTCAGGCTTGATATCACGGTGATTTACGCCCTGCTCCTCTAAATGCTTAATTGCATCCAGCAAGTCTTCACCAAATCGCTGGAGCAAATCAATATGCAGCCGACCTTCTTTACGTAACCGCTGTCCTAACGTTTCTACCGATCGATCCGCTTTATCGGTATATACCGGACGCATCAAAAACGCCGCTCGTTTGCCAATCTCTAATACCTCGCAGAACTCCACAATGTAAGAATGGCGCAGAGATTGCAGGGCTTCCACTTCACTTCCTAACCGGGAATTATCATCTGGGTCGTTTGCCACTTTAAGAACGAACTCTTGTCCATCCCGTTCCACTAGTAGCCCTGTCGAAGTCGCTCCCTGCCCTAATCGCCTAATCACCGTAAGATTTCCGGGCAACAAATCACCCTGCTGTGCCTGTGCTGGATTCTCAACTAGATGATGCTCTAATGCTGACAGCTTTTCCTCAACCCCATCCAAAATGTTCAAGAAGTCGGCAACGGAATCAATGCGATTTGCGACATCTGGATGGGTGCTGTACCCGATTAGAAATTGCAGAACCTCCGGCGCTCCGTTCAACACAGAGCTAATTTGTAAGCCTTTTGTTTCACGCAATTTACTGCTGAGTTCTAATCCATTGGCTGCCGGAGCCTCACCTGAAAGTAAATGAAACGCGATCGCCCCCAACGAGAACACATCTAAATACTCCCCAACCATTCCTTCATCGGTTAAAGCTTCAGGTGCTAAATAAGCAGTACTGATATCTTCAACCAGACGGTCAATATGCGAGGTCGCACTGACCTCAGAAGCGTTCGTCATAGAATCATCAGTTCTGCATCCTACCTGCCAGTTGTAGAGCTTCACCTGGGGTAGACCGTCCTTATTCTCAGTCACCAGAATGCTTTGAGGCGAAAGACCACGATGCACTACTTTTTTTTCATGGGCGAAACGGACGACTTCAGCAACTTGGCGCAGCAGATTGAGCCGCACATTCACGCTTAGTGAGTCTTTTTGCTGTGCCAAGTAGTGATCAAGTCGAATTGCAGATGGGTCATATTCAAAGATTAATGCAGGACCAAGCTCGTATTCAGTGTAATTGTCGCAGCGCAGAATACTGGGATGAGGCTGTAACGTTTCTAGCAAGCGAAACTCACGCAGTGCAGCGCGTTCGATCATTTTGCGATCAGCTTCCGCAGCTTCCGTCCGCACTAGATAGATACGCACCCGCCGCTTAGCTTTAAGATTTTGCGTATGAGTCGCTGCCCAATCCTGATAACCTGGACCGCTCTCGATCGTGTGATCAAGCTTGTAGTCACCGACCTTGCGATGCCGTTCTGAAGAGCGAATACCAGCCTGCTCCATCGCCTGACCGATCATTCTAACCGTGGAACGGTCATAGATTCCTCTTGACTGTGGGTCTACCCCAGGGCAATCACGCTCCAGCATGGCAGCCATGATGCCCGATCTCGCTCCCCTTGTGCCAGTCGGGATCAAATCCCGCAGACAAACGCGATATCGTGCAGTTTCTTGCAATTCCAATCGAAGATCTGGAGCAGAACAAAACACAAGGGCTTCGATAAATGGAATTTGCCCTTTGCTGCGGCAGGCTCTTTGTCTCTCCAGGAGCGATTTCAACTTCTTCGCTTTGGTGTTGGTTGCAATCAATGGGTTGTTACTGGTGTAAAGTCTCCCGTTTGTTTCCCAAGTCCAAGTTCCAGCATCACCATACAATCGTCCGGGGCGACTCTTAATTTCAATTAGAAAAAATCCCTGTGGCGTGAAAACTAGCAGATCAACCTCATTGATGCTGCCATCTGTCGCAATAAACTCAAAATTGGACCAGGCTCGATAAGGCTCCTGTGCGGGGAACTGCTGACGCACGAAATCTAGTGCTTCCCGTTCCCACGGAAAGTTTGATTCAGTAATCGTGTTCCAGTTGCTCGAATCACTCATTCCAATTCGCCCAGCAATAAACTGTCATCCCTAAATCTACTCCCTTTAAGGGTAGTGTGCCCCGGATAATACTCGCCTTAAAAAGCACCACAAAAGACTGTTCTCCACTGAGCGTTTAGCTTTGTTCTCAGAGCATAGCCTCAAGTTGTGAACGTTTGAGGCTAAAAAGTCTGTGGATCTACGTTAGGTCTGCACTTTGATCGAACTCTTCAATAACAGCAGCCACAGCTTCTATCTCATGCTGCAAATCTTCAATAGAAGGAAGCTTCGCCTTGAATTCTTCAGGAAGCCCCCCTGTAGTACGGTAGGTCGAAACCCCAATCGGCTGATTCATGCCCCGAAGCGCGTACTCAACGATCGACTTCTTCTTAGAGCGGCAAAGGATGATTCCGATCGTCGGGTTATCGGCGGGACGGCGTAATTTGTCATCAATGACGTTGACGTAGAAGTTAATTTGCCCCGAATACTCAGGCTTGAAGTCAGTTGTCTTTAGCTCGATCGCCACAAAACAACTCAGGGCGAGGTGGTAGAAAAGGAGATCGACGAAAAACGCCTATCACTAGACCTCTTGCGCGAGTGGGAGGAAAGCGGCTACAAGTAAGGTCAAGGAGGCATAAGCATGACCTACGATCAACTGAAACACCTCAAATCCAGTGACTTTAAACGCCGATGCGGAGTCCACCCCGAGACCTTTGAGCAGATGGTTGAGATTCTGCATCCCCACCTTGACCGCCGAGGTCAGCGTGGCGGGCAGTGCAAACTGAGCGTTGAAGACCAACTCCTCCTAGTGCTGGAATACTGGCGAGAATATCGCACTCAATTTCACATTGCTACAAGTTGGGGACTGAGTGAGTCAGCTGTTTGTCGGCTGATTCAGAAAGTGGAAGGATTGTTAATGGAGTCCGGCAAGTTTCGTCTACCGGGAAAAAAGCAGCTTTACCAAAACGCCCAGACTTGGAACGTCCTAGTCGTGGATGCGACCGAAAGCCCGATTGAACGCCCAAAAAAAACAGCGTGACTACTACAGTGGCAAGCAGAAGCACCACACGCTAAAAACACAATTCGTGGTGAATCAAGCCAACGGTCAGATTATCTGCACTGCTTTCGAGAAAGGACGTGTCCATGATTTTCGTTTATTTAAGTTGCATCGCCTTCCCCTGTCACCAGAGCAATTGTGTTTAGCAGACAAGGGCTATCAGGGCATGATTAAACACCATCCCTCCACTAGTCTTCCTACCAAAAAGCCACGCCAAGGCAAATTGGACAAAGCCGAGCGTTATCACAATCAGAATTTAGCTCGACTGAGATTAATCGTTGAACACGTGAATCGCAAGTTGAAGATTTTTCGGATTCTAGCGGAGCGGTACCGGAATCGACGCAAGCGTTTTGGACTACGGTTTAATCTGATTGCTGCAATTGTTAACTTTGAACTTGCACTCTCTTCTTGATTCACGCAAGAGGTCTATTGATCGTTTCCCTGCCGCTTTTCCCAATCTTCCTGATTTCAAAGCACGACCATTCTGAGTCTCTGTTGCCGAGACCTCAAAGGGAAGGGATGATGCAAGGATTAGCTTTGGCAGAAATGCCGGAGATTGATCAGCGTGTATGCCAGGGTTTTCAAGGCGTAATGCAACTTGCTGATCCGCTCGAAGCGCAGCAGTAAGCGACGGAACTTATCCTCTCAAGCGAACACTCGCTCAAATGAGACAAATCATCCTGACCCAACGGAGGCTTAACCTGAATGCGACCCTACAAATCAGCAACATCCTCAACGATCACCTTCAGCAGATTCAGCAGCTCGTTATCTCAGAGCAAACTCAAATTGTTGTTTTTTGGAGCGATTTAGTTTCTCGTGAGGAACTCCGTAAACACATCTGGCTGAGGCTGGAAGATAGCTGTCTCTTGCCTGAAAATAGGCTGGGTAGTCTAACGGATCAACTCACTCAGCTTGCTGAACGGCACACTTCAAATCAGGGACAATGACTACGCTGACCTTTGGTGAACTCTCCTTTGAATTACGCGAAAGCGCCCGTTGCCGCACCGTTGATCGGGATGGTAGTCTTGTTTTAGCAACCCCGCCACAGGTTCCAGTAGAAGATTAGGAAAGCATCGTCAACCAAAACCGCTTTTGGATCTACTCCAGGCTTATTAAAAAAGAGTCTTACAAAACTCCTGAAGGAACAAAAACCTACCTTCCTGGCGAAGGCTTTCATTATTTAGGACGTAGTTATCGCCTCAAACTCGTTGATGAAGCTCAAGTTCCCTTAAGCTTGTTTCAAAGTCGGTTTGAGTTGCTGCGATCTCACCAGAATCAAGGGCATGATCTTTTTATTCAGTGGTATCGGAATCATCTGAAAACGCAGCTAGACCCTTTGATCGACTCATTGACTAATCGGGTAGGAGCAAGTCCCCAAGTCATGCAAATCCGTGAGTTGGGCAATCGTTGGGGCTCTTGTAATCCCAAAGGCGACCTTTATTTTCATTGGCGTGTTGCACTTCTACCTCGCTCAATGATTGAATATGTTGCTGTCCATAAAATGGTGCATTTGGTGCAACCTGATCACAATCAGGACTTCTGGAACCGCGTCGCACATATCATTCCTGACTGGCAAGAGCGCAAATCCTGGCTTGCTAAGAACGGAGCAATTTACGACTTGTGAAACTTTACTGCTGGTGCTGCTGATTTCTCGATCTGCAAATAAAGTTGCTCAGGTGTCAAAATCCAAGTAGATTTGAGTCATCTACCGAAAACGTTTTCGGTAGATTTAGAGAAGTCGTTTTTACCGAAAACGTTTTCGGTAGGTTTTGAGTAATGCCAAAAGCTAAGTCCAAAAAGGCTTTTAGCCAATCAAATCTGCAAGTACCTGTGATTATTGGCTTTGTAAATCAGAAGGGAGGGGCTGGCAAATCAACGGGCGCAACGCACGCAAGCGTCTGGTTCAAACGCCAAAGTTATTCTGTTGTCCTAGTCGATGCAGACGGGCAGCAAAGTAGCTCTGACTGGATCAAACACATTAATAGTTTAAGGGAGTCAAAAGAGCTATATATTCCTTACGTGATTAACTCAGATCCCGAAGAGCTATTCAAGCTTCTGCCAGAGTTAAAGCAAAAGTTTGACGTTGTGATCGTTGATGGACCTGCAAACATTGGCGAAGTAACGAAGACAATTTTGTTTAGAAGTGACTTAGCGTTAATTCCCTCTAGAGAATCCTTCCTCGACTTGCGAAGTACGGGTAAAATCTTGGAGTACGTTGCTCAGGCGAAAGAGTTGCGGAATGGGTCGCCTATTGCAGCAATATACTTAAATGCTGTAAAAAGCAACACATTGGTTCTCAAAGACGCACAAGGAGCTTTAACGAATGCGATCGTTCCACTTTTAGAAACAGCAATTCACGATCGTGCCTGTCTACGTGATGCGTCAGGGCAAGCAAAGACTGTTTTTGAGATGCGAGGGAGTGGACCCGTAGCTGCTGCGAAAAGCTACGAGGCGTTGTTTACAGAAGCTTTGAGGTTATTATCCAATGGCGGAAAGACGTAATTTACAGGCAGCCCTTACTTCGGACGATGAAGGGCTAGCATTTGTGTTTGGTAATAAAAAAGCTTCTACCGAAGAAATTGAAACGATCATTTCACAAGTCCCGCAGCAGTCAATTTCAATAGCCCTGATTCACACCTCTTTCACGTTTGCTCCCAATAAACAGCCTTATCGACACTTCTACGATCAAACGCAAATTGAAAGCTGGGCAGAAGGGGAAATTGCTAAGAATGGGATTCGCTCTGCACTGTGGGTACGTCCTTTACCCAATCAGCCAGGTAAGTATGAGTTAATCGCTGGAATGCGCCGACTAATCGCTGCAAAAGCTTTAGGCTTACCTGAGGTCCCTGTGCGTGTCTTTGAACTCGACGATGCCTCTGCCTATCAAGCAATGCGGGCAGAAAACCGCGATCGAGAAGAACCTACCCCCTTAGAAGACTTAGACGGCACTCTGAATTTATTAGCTATTCGCTTAGGGCGCTCTATTTCAGACGTGATCAGCTTATTGTATCGAATGGACAATGAAGCGCGAGGCAAAGTTACCAAACAGACTGTACTGGGCAGCCCAGACGCTCAAGTTGTTGAGGAAGTGTTTGCAGATTCTGGAGTGAGTTGGCAATCCTTTCTATCGTCTAGATTGCGGTTGCTCAAACTGCCTTCGGAGATCTTAGAATCGATTCGTGAATCAAAGCTGCAATACACCAAAGCTTTGGAAGTTGCTAAGGTAAAAAACTCAGAAATACGACGGAGGTTGCTCGGCGAAGCAACGTCACAGAACTTATCTACTTCTGATATCAAGTTGCGAGTTAGAAAGGCAAATACAAGCAAGCTTGAAGAACCAAACCTGACATCACGCTTGGATGAAGCTTACAAGCGGATTAAAAAATCCAAAGCCTTGGAGAACCCTAAAAATCTCAAGGCTTTGCAAAAAATCATTGAGCAAATGGAAATGTTAGCAGAGAAAAAATGAGCGGTCAGTCGCTTACAATAGGATTCCAGGATCAAAAAAATCCCTACTGCAACTAGCTTTCTTGCCCTTATTGTCGAAGGGTATATGGCTTTTCAGCTTACGTTTCTGGCAAAATAACACTAATTGGTTGAAGCGAAGGCACTTTAAACGGTAAGTGTAAGTCATGAAGATGTTCTTCCAAAAACTGTTTAGCTCTGTCCAGTCGTTGACAAATTAAGGTGGGAGATGGTGCAAAGGATGGATCTAGATCAGGTATCTTCCTAGAATCTTTTAGGCATGAATTGAGTATTCGGATGAGTTCCCAATCCTTCACAATCCAGAACTTTTCTGATGAATCAATACTGAGAGCTACAACAGACTGTCGAATAACTTGAGAATCTGAGGTAGTCACTCGATCCGTAATTAGAAAAACAAATAGTGCTTGGTCTAATCCTGGTAGTGTAGTGATGCAACTTGTATATCCGATCGCCTGTGACAAAGCAGCGTCTAGTAGCTTATGCCCTACACCTAGAAGATGACTTAAATCCCTATGACTAGAACGCTCACGATCAAAGTGAACTTGTTCATACTCTCGCTGGATTGCAGGTTCAATGCGCCAGGGTTCTGGAGTTAAGAAAGCCAAACCCGATTCTGCTTGAGTGATGCGTCGTTTGTTCAGATGCAGCATCGATAGAAAGAATGTCTGGAGATCTTGTAAATCTAGCTGTGGAAGTAGAGCTGATGCTTGCTGAAAGTCAAATTTCTCGCAGCCCCCTACAATCTCCTGAACGGCTGAAACTGCATCTTGTCCGCCAAGCTTTGCCGTTTTCTGGTCAAACCATTGGCTCAACTGATCGGTGTGCCGATCAGCATCACTAAAGATCTCCTGAAATAGCTTGGGTGAAGTCATCCCCAAAATGAGTTGTAGCAAATCTTCAGGTTCGTCCATCACCTGTTGCAAGGATTGCATAATGCTGTCAATTTTTTGATTGAGCTTATCCCAAATTAAAGTTTCTACAGTGTCTGGGTTTCTGAGAGTGATGACCTCAACGGGCTGCTTTTGCCCATACCGATTGAGCCGTCCAACACGCTGATGCAGACGCATAGGATTCCACGGTAGATCCACGTGAATCAGGGAGTAACAGCTTTCCTGTAAGTCAATGCCTTCTCCACCTGCTTCTGTTGAAATAAGAAATCGAACTTTGCCTTGGTTGAATTTTTCGGCAGCAGTTTCTCGTCTTTCTCTAAATCGATGGCTCTTCTGTTCAGAGGGTAAGACCACATCGTCTACTTGCTCATCTCCGTTGATAAACGTGACGCAAGCTTCGCCGTACTTCTCTATCAGCGCTGACATCAGAAGCGATTGGGTTGCCTTATACTCGGTAAAGAATAGAACTTGACGATGGCTAAATTCGTGGTCAATAACTTCTAAAATCTTCTGAATCTTGGTTTCTTTTTGAATCGAATCAGCAGCTTCAATCAATTCTCTTAATCGAGGCTCTTCGTCCTGCATTAATCGAATCGATTTAGTAAGCTCTGTTACCTGTTCTTCCAACTGGTTAATTTTGTCGTTTTCTAAAGCTTCATAATCTTCTAAAATCTCCAGCTTTTGTTTGAGCGTTTTTAGCTCGACGTAATTATTATCTAATCGGTCAAGGCGACCTCTTAAGGCACGCTGAATTGCTGCAACCGAGCTAGAAGCCAGCTTTTGCATACAGATTAACGTCAGGATTACAGCCCGCTGATTGAAGTCATCTAGTCCAGAAGCATAAGTTTTTCCAGTTAAGATAAATTCTGTCAGCTTGTTGTAAAACCGATCCTCTTCAGGAGAGTAGTGATAGGTTTCCGATTTTACGCTCAAAGGAAAAAACAACTTTCTCCCCTTCATGTCTGTCACAGACTGTTTGTTATTTCGGATCATCACATTGCGAAGCAACGGCATTTGCTCTTCCAAGGGTTTATGAGGATCAAATAAATCTTCTCTTAACAGTTTAAGGAGTGAGAAAAATCCATAATTTTTGCCACGATGGGGCGTTCCTGAAAAGAAGATAACCGAGTGCGCTTTTCGATGTCTGTTCACTAGTTTCTCAACAAAACTGTACCCAAGCGTTGGTCCACTTTGCTCGTCAGCGTTTAAATGATGGGCCTCGTCAACAATTAGTAAATCCCAAGGCTCTGCCTCTAGTAGCCGTTTGTGTCTATCTCGGCTGTTTTGACGCAAGGTTGGCAGCGATGCAACCACTTGGTGATGAGTATTCCAAAAGTCACTCCTAGATGTGTCTGCTTCATTCGTGTAGCGGGTACATCGAATGTCAAACATAGTTCTCAGACGATACTGCCACTGATCGACTAAAGAAGCTGGACAGATAATGAGAACGCGTTTGATAGCTTGCTTGCTCAACAGTGTCCAAAGGATTAGCCCGGCCTCGATCGTTTTTCCCAGTCCAACATCATCTGCTACAAGCCATCGAGCAGGTAGTTCTTGTACAACTCGCCGACAAACCCACAGTTGATGGGGTAGTAGAGTAATCCGTGCTAGGGAAAAGATCCCCCACACGTCATTGACCGACCGGATCGCTAACGCTTGTACCCGCATGATAGCTTCTAGCGATGGCTGCCAGTCACCTGTCCTTATCTCCTCTTCTAGAGAAGACAAACGAATCAGTTCTTCTCTTGGACACTCCTCTAAACCGTGTTCAAAACGGACGATGATAGTGATGCCCTCATCAGCCCTAATTTCGCCAAGCCCATGCCGAGAATGTGAAACGCGATCGCCACGATTAAATGTAGTACTCATACTTAAAATCCCTCCTGCCCTAGCTCATCCAGGAGCTAGGAATAACTTGACCATTCGACAGCGTTGCAAAACCTTCATCTTCGCGAGAAACCTCATACTGAGAATGTTCTTCATCAGAGATGCTTTCATACCAATCAACATCATCTCGAACTTGGATGTTACGAAGATCTACTTTGGAAGAATTTTCTGCATACAACTCAAAGGGAATATCAAAGCAGTTATTGAACGTTGGTTCATCTAGCAAACCTGATCTCATGAATTCTGTCTTCAAAAACTGGTAGATTTTGCCAGATGAGCGATGGTCTGGTTTATTTAAATCTTGGCAGCCTAGGTGTGTTAACAATCTTCTAACATTAGCTCTTGGAACAAAACAGTGTAAATGAACATAAGCATTTGAGATCGGTTGAACAACCTCTAAGCGCACCAATTCTCTTATAATAAAATTCGCTCCGATGCCTAACGGTAATGGAGGGGCATCTGCTCCACCGCCTTGAAAGGCAGGATTACTTCTCGGTGAGGTGATAAGATTTAGATCGAAATCATCTTGACTCTTTTCAATACTGAGGAAAGAGTCAGTATAGGCGTTGAGATAGCTTGCAATCCGGTAAATGCTTGGAAACTTTTCTATCCAGTAGTACCAACCTGTATACTCAATTTGTTCTTCCATGTACTCATTTAGAACCCTCATCCATTGGTCAGGAGATGAGCGTGGATTCGGGCTAGAGAATTGTTGCCACCAATCTCTATCTAAGCAAAAACGGATAAAATTCCGATGCTGTTCATGCCTAGTTCGTCCCATCCTGTGAGTCATTCCCAAGAACAAAAGCATTAACCATGCACTTCGGTCTCGATTCCGAAGTTTTTGCTGCATTTCCTCAACTTTAAAGGGGTAAAGGCATTCATTGTATTGTTGGGTTTTAGACTGATGGTTTGCTTGCCACCAGTTAAAGAGATCGTGAAGAAGTTCATCTGAATTTTCTGTCCTGCTTTCGGTAACGCTTGACGGTTCGCTTTCATTCCCAGTCCTGTTAACTTCAGAGCCAACGTGATTTGTCACCTGATTCCAGTCGATTTCACCTTTACTTGCTCGCTCGGCTTGCATCTGTTGAGCGTTAATTTCTAATGTTTCTCGGATACCTGGATAATTTTCCATCCATGTTCCGATGAAAGCTTCTTCTAAATAAAGTGCAAACGCTGCTTTATGTTCACCTGATACTAAATGATTTAAGACTGCTTGTCTTTGAGTGTCTGTGTTTGAATCCAGCGCCCATTCAATTAGTTTCTCAGTAGAAACTGTATTTCTTTGTTCGCGGCAGGAAAGAAAGAATTGAAGAGCGTTTCCTGTATACGCTGAGTGAAGCAAATTTCTACAGGGAGCAAATGCTGCCAATCGCTTTTCCTCTAGGCTATTTGCGTGACTTCTGACAAGAAGTTGGCACGCAGGGGTGTATTGTCGATTGTCTTCGCTTTCAAAGTAGATGGTTTTATCTACTAGCATTGAAGAAATGTCATCTTGTTCTAATCTGTGGGAAACTTTCCATTCACGTAGTTTTTCAGGAGTGATTAATTGACCGAGTTGATTTGCTGTATCAGGCGTAATTCGGCGATCTCCTAACTCTTTACTCAATACATCTACTAGCTTGAGGCTCTCAGGTGTAGTGATATCTGTGCCTAGGAGCTTCTTAACAGTCTGCCAGACCGTGTGGTGGACTAATCGATCGACAGAATAATTCTGGTTGAATTGCTCCCAAGTAGCTACCTGACCAAAAATAGTGTGATTAATTAGTAATCCTTCTAGCTGATGCGTGACTCTTTCCAATCGGACTAATCGGCGAGCTTGATCCCATAATCCGTTTGGCAAGGCAGCGCGAGAAGCGATTAGGATTCCCATTCCACAATAATCCCCTCCTAATCCTTCCTGAAGCAATTGATTGGTTGTGCTATCGCCGTTTCGGTTTAACCAGTCTACAGCTAACACATCTCAGAGAAACTCCCAGAATGTATATGCATCAACCTTCTCAAGATCAAGAGATTCAGAGAACGAACTCCAATTTCCTTCTGTGAGCCGAAACAGTTCACAAAGTTTCTCGCCCAGGTTTTCCCCAATTCGCTTGATTAAATCTTGGTTGTGGTTGGAGTTACGATCGAGGCTTGTACGTCCTGTCGTAATGTCAAATGCGCCATTAACGACGAACCTCAAATTTAACGATTCTTTTGTTGGAGCGGTGACCCAAAATGTCGGTAACTGTTTCAACGGAGAAGAACTCTGTAAGCGATTATCAGGAAGTATGATTGCTACATCTCCAAAAGGCAGATGAAACCGCAGCAGTTTGTGCACCTGCCACTGGTCTGAATCGTTTGGAAGCCGGATTGTCCCATACTCAACACCTTCAATGCCTAGAACAGTTGTAGGACTCCAGCTTAAAGTTTCAGTTGACGTGGATCTGTCAGTCAATTGACAGGTTTTAATACACTTTGCGAAAACCAGGAGTAAGGCTGCTTGCTGCCCAAACTCCCTGACAATTTGTTCTGCGGTTGTGTTTGAATCGAGGGGTAAATCAATTAACGTTCCACCTGTGATTTTTGAAGCTGTCTGCTGTAACTGCTTTAGGCGGTGAACCCGCTCTTCATCTGCTTCTTGGTGACCAGGGCGCGGTAGTGCGAAAGGCAGCAACCCTGCTTGAATCGTAAAATTCAAATCACCGCTGATAATGCAAGGTTCCTGGGAGATGAGATGAACTGTTTTGAAGCCCAACCCAAACTTGCCAGTCTCGCCCTCAGTCTTATCTGAGATATTAAAGTTCAACATCTTGTGCAGGTCACGATTGAAACCCGCATCCTCAAAGTTTTTTGTTTGGCACGTCTGCATGAGTCGCGAGATTAATGGGTCTACCCCAGTGCATAACAGTTAAATGATTTGTATTCCAGTTCAAAACGTAGTGCGATCGCTCCGGCAGTTTTCGATCCAACATCATCTCAAGTTCTGCTAAGGAGTCGTCGGCGTTTTGAAATAACTCAAAAGGAATGCTATTAATACTGTAGCCATACTGTCCCTGTCCGATTTTCTTCCGTACTGCTTGAAGAACATCGCTGATAGCATTTGTGTCTGCCTCAACTAACTGACGAAGATCTTCCTTTGCTGTTTGTAGAGATTTTTTGACTTGAATGCGCCTTTCCCGCGCTCTGATATCAAGACGAAGTTCGAGTTCATGAAGCTCTTGATCAGACTTTTCTAACTGACGCAGACATTCCTTGATGTGTTGGTTTTGTACTCCTAGCATTCTTAAGATCAAGGGCAAATTTTTAAAGGTGTAAGATCGAGCTGAATCTACATAGATGCGTTGGGAATTCGACAAATCTTGCCACACTTCAGCTAATGATTCGGTATCCGTTCGATAGATTCTTTTAATTAGAATTGTGGCAGAAGCAAGTATGACTCTAGATAGAGACTGAGAATCCCGTTGCTGAAAATCTCGTAAAGTAATTTCTGTTGTTAGATGGTCAAATTGACCGACGAATAGATGCTCAGGTACTTGATTCTGTTGAACGTGGACATTTCGTGAATCACCAAGCAAATTCTCGACTGTTTGAAGAGAATTCTCAGATGTTTTAATCCTTACGGTAAAATTTCGCTTTCTCAGATCCTCTGACCAGAGTAGACGCTCTCGTAACCCATCAAAGCTACGGCTTTGAAGATAGATTTGAGCAAGCTGCTGAATCGCTGTGTCTGTGCCTGCCAACAAACATAAAAAACCTCCGATCGTTTCAGAAGGCAGATAAGATAGCCAAGGGCGAAAGTATTTTTCTAATTGCTGAACACTTGTTTCAATTGCTTTGGTAGAGCCAACTTTAAATTTAGAGAGTGCTGACCGAGTCGTGATTACTGTCGATCTTTGTGCTAACCAAGAACTCAGAATCTCTCGTTGTGAACTATCTAGAACCGATGCTGGGTCAATGCCTGTATAACGTTCGCCGTCACATAGCTCTCCTGGCGAGTTCCATTGCCCCATCTGATTGAGCAGTTGGATGTAGGGTAAAATGTCTGTGCCGGACGTTTTTTGAAAGTAGCAGGCAAGTTTAAGATAATAGTTATAAACTTCGACGACTGCTGATTGAGGAGAGGAATAGGTTGCTTTAAGCCAGTTCAGGATACTACACAACCTTTCAGTATCTTGAATAGGCTTCGATGCCTGCGGGAGAATAAAAACCTCAAATTCGTCGATTGTCATCCCATTAGACAAAACTAAAGCTGGCGTTGCTTTACAATCGCAAAAAACCTGAATAAATTTCTCTAACAAAGCTCGATTAATCGGCAGATCGCCTAAATGGTACTCAGGCAACTGAGCGATCGCTTCTCCAATTCGCTCAATTGCATCTTCACCGGAAACAAACAACACTTGAAGCTGAGGATTATCTAGACAAAAGCGAATGTCTAGATCTGTCCGTAATAGGTCAGGAGTAACATCATTCCAAGTTATCAGCTTCTCCAAAATTCTTGTTGTTTCAACTTGTAATGTAGGGCAATGAATTACTTGCTGAGGTGATCGAGGTTGCCCGTTGCGATCAACTAGCCATGCTGTATTTCTAAGTCTTTCTATGTTGATATTGCTAATGGTTTGCCGTCGTTGCTCAAATATTTTAAGCAATGACAGAATGAGCAAAACTTGCTGAGATGGCTGCTGTGTTTCAGCCAGCAAAAACTCCAGAACTCTGTTTTCATACCAGGTTGGGCAAATGCGATCGAGACTCTCCTGAGCAGCTTGAACGTCTAACCTATCACGACTGATATAGGAACTATTCTCATTTTGAAAAAGTTGATCGAGACCTTTTCCTAACGGTTGAAGATCAACAGGAAAGAGAATAACTTGCTGAGGGGCTACCGTATCTCCGGCGATTGAGTTTAGCCAAGCTGTCGTCTTGAGCCGCTCTAAAAGCTCCTGATTTGATGAAATTTCTGGTGTTTCGGAAATGATCTGAAGTATCAATTTAGCAAACCGCTGCGGGTTTGGTTGATTTAGTGCTGTCTCGACCGCCGCTTTCGGTGTCCACAAAGGAATCCATTCTGGGTGATTAGTCTGGCTAATTAGTGTAATGTGAGGTCTCAACTCAGGAGAAAGTGGAAATGCCAAGTTTTCTCGATAGGTTGCCTCGGTGATGGTTACTAACTTTCCATCGTTGGCTTCGTGCAGAGCCAAGCTTTTCCAAAGAGCTTCATGCTTAGGATGAAGTGATATTTGATTTAAAACCTCTTCTCGTTCCACTGCATTAGGTAAATCTTCTCCTGTTAATGAGCCTAGAGTTAGATTGACGATTAAGCTCCGCGGCGAAATTTCATGAATGTTGAACCCGTCCCACAAGTGGCGCGGAATCCGTTCCGCTAACGTTGGAGAGATTACTTTCCATTTCTCCAGAACTCTGTCAGCTACTCTGCTCCAAACTGAGTTACTGTGAGAGGCAAGATAGAGGTGTTCAGAGTTGTCGTAATGCTTTGGGCAACCATGTAGTAGAAAGCGTATTTGAAAAAAATGCTTTTGCGATGTTGCATTCATGGCAGAAGTCTCTCGAGCAAGTTGATACGATTACTACAGTCAGCCAGTCTAGGTTTTTGTGTCAAAGTCATTAAACAAGCAT
The DNA here is from genome assembly GCF_001650195.1 of Phormidesmis priestleyi BC1401. GTDB lineage: Bacteria > Cyanobacteriota > Cyanobacteriia > Leptolyngbyales > Leptolyngbyaceae > Phormidesmis_A > Phormidesmis_A priestleyi_B. The sequence goes on from NZ_LXYR01000034.1 coordinate 46,905, forward strand.
CTCGATTACACTCTTGTACAATTTCTAGACAAAATCGCTTTGCAAACAAATCATCAATCAGCACAATTGGTCGCTCGTGTAGTGCCCCTTGTAGATCCCGTGCGAAGTCCTGGCTACTGTCAGAGTTCAGAAACAGTTGTCCTTGCTGGCTTAACTGCCTAATCTCTTCCGGTGTGTAAAGAGAACTTTGATTTATCTGGCAGTTGAATCCTGAGATAAATCTAATCTTGTTCAACTGATTATAGAGAATAGTCGATTCTTTTGTAGCAACTGCATTCACAATTTGAAGAATTAAAGGCTGGTTTAAGGATGAGTAATGCCTCTCAATTAACGTTGCAGCATCGTGAGCAGGTAATTTAGAAGAATTCTGTCTTAATGGCGCGAGATGGGAAGGTAGAATTAAAATCTTGATTGGTGTTTGATTGAAGAGTTGTAACAGCTTAAGGTTGTCTGAGTCTAGACAGAACCACCGCGCTTCATCCAGTAGCAAAATCGCCGCTTTTAGCCAGGTTTGTACCAGAGTTGCTGTCTCTGTCTCTGATTCGATCAGAAAGGTTTTAAGCTGTTTTTGCAAGCAGTCTTGAACAGCTCCTGAAAGTGATTTCTCAGAGCTTTGAGACGTGCTTTGTAGCCATTTGACTAAGAACTCAAATTGACTTACCTGATGAAATACCTTATGAATGTGCAGCGAATTCAGTACTTCTACAATGTCTAGGTCTTGCCACAGATCGAACGCGTCTTGTGGGATTAGGTTTGGAGCTGGTTCTAACACAATCTGCTTTGTTTCTGCTATTTGACATAGGGCTGGGAATGCGTCCCAACCAGGAACGCTGGGTAGGGTCAAAATGGGGTTTGTATAATCAATCAATTGCCAGCTTGACTGAGCGTGTTGAAGTCGATAAACCCAGCAGTAATCTTGATAAATGCACTGTTGCAAATTTCTATTCTGAAAAATTTCAGTTTGCCGCAACAAATAACAAATCTCTTCGATTTCCTGATGACCTGGTATGTATTGCTTGCAAAACTCTTCGAGTGCAAGCAGAACTTGTGGTAATGTGCCTTCTTTTGCCAGGGTTGTGTTCCACAATTGCATCATTTGTGTATCATTTGCAGGAACGACAACCTGCTCTATTGAACTGCTATAAATGTCGGCTAAGGCTTCTATTGATCGCCGCCCTGAATCTAGAAAGAAATAGCCATGTAGTAGTAACGTGTAGTTCCAGTCCTGTTTACTTGGAATTTGCTCAAATTCAGTGTTGCCGCTAGACTTATCATCTACGAGCGGAAGGAATACTGCCCACTGTACGGTCAAGCTACCTACATCTTGAGCAGGGCTGCGAGAGAAGATTACTCCGCAGTGAGGGATGGCTTTGTCTTTAACCGATATGGGTCTGCCAAATTCGTCCTGTGTGAAACGCTTGGGCCAATATGCTGAATCTCTCAACTGATTGAACTGAGCAACATCTAGAAGAACCTCCTTTCCTCCGTAAACGGTTTTGTGGTCATCTATATCAACCCGCCCGTATAGCAAACGATTCATCGGTTCTCCGATTTCTCCGTCTGCTTTAGGATAGATGTAGCGTCGAGCCGAACTATCTAACTGAACTTGAAAATCTTCTATTAGACAATTGTTTTCATCAGGAAGCCAGTAGTGGACAGACTGGAGAGATCGCAGCATGGGCATCAGTGTCGCGATTCTGCTGCTCAAATTTTTGGACAAATGCTCTTGAATGGATTGGTGATCGTAGTAGTTAGGTAAAATACAGCGATCGCTGATTGCATTCGAGCGAAGAGGTAGCCATAGAAGGAAAAACTCATCATCTAGCAAGCCTGTGCCACGCAAATACTCGACGACACGATTTCTGTCATCAAGAGTTAGTTGCTTCCAATCAGGATGTTTGGAGTCGGGTAACGTGAGATTGGTTGAATCTGCCCAAGGATTGAGAAATCGTCCTCGGTCAGGCTCTCCTGACAGATGATGAGAATGGGCAACATAGAAAAACGCTTCACAAAAGTGGAAAATGCTTTTTTGCCCTAGACCAAATTTACCAATCTTCGCCGCGTTGCCAACATTCATGTCAGCGCCAAACCAACCGATTGCTTGAGCATCTGAATCGCAAAAATTACCATTATTGATAAAGAATAAACCGGAACCCTTTAGCAAAGGGTGGGTGGCATTCTTCAGTCCCTGAGTGATGCCGATGCCGAGCTGAGTTGCTCCTCCATCATTTGCATTTTGGATGATCTCTTTGATGATGGGAAAGCCTTGTTTATAGCGTTCCTTAAGCAAGGTCTGAATCTGATTGACGATCGATGCTGGGGGAAGTGAGAACCCGGTGCTTTCTTCCCAGTTTTGAGAGTCTTCTTGCATGGTTTAAGGGGCGACTAGGGCAAATCGTCTAGATGAAAACATGAAAACATTTATCTTTTGCGGTTGGCTCCAGTTTGTTTTTTAGAATTCCCCACTTTCCCTGATTGAGACACGAGTTATAGTTCAAGCTCCATCGATTCTTGGGAGAGTGATCGAGTTTGAAGTTGCGCCAACCTTGCCTACTCACCTCTGCATGTTGGACATTCCATTGATTTTGATAAGCTGACCGCGCCACAGCGACCACGTGAGTCTCCAATCGCTGGGGAATTGAATGGAAACGTATGTGGTATCCATGACTCAGCAGAAATTCGGAGTTTCATGTGTCAGTGGACGACTAGGGGCTATCTGCAAACTCCGCTCACCGCCTTGAGAACGGTTGAGATTCCCTAAATCCCCCTCAAAAATGGGATTTTGTTGAACTTCTCCCCCTTTTGGAGGGATTTTGAGCGTTTGCAGATACGCCCTGAGCAGAATCCTCCCTCTTCCAATCTCGCATCGCTTCAAGGGGCGGCTCGCCGATGTTAAACCGCTTTGCTTCAAAGCTCAAAAGCGTGGTAGTAGGATTCTGGCTTTGATCTTCCCCCTGAGTAGAAGAAGATAACGCAAGGGGCGGATCACTCATTCCCACGGCACTTTCTAATCGGTGTCGCCGCTCTGCTCGCTTCTGGAGAATCGTTTTGACCTTTTCCCAGTGCGCTTGATCGAGTCGATAGCACCACCTGCCTTTGCCATTCTCACGCACATAGCGCCGCGTAAACTTAATGCCGAGTTGGCTCAGCAGCTGGTGAATGATTTGAACGTTTGACATGCGGGGCACGATCGAAAAGCGCAGCGCTAATTTGATATCGCTAGCACACCGTCGCGCTAAGTCTGCCCGTGACGAGATTGCGTCGTCGTCCCCAAACCATTCATTCCCCGCTGCTGCCCACTCTAGAAACGCAAGTAGCCCCAGTCCTTGTCGAGCCCTCAGCCGCATCGCTGCCCCTGAGAGATCCCACGGCGTATTGCCTTGGTTCCAGGTGTTTTGTTTCTCTAACCCTTTCAGCGTGCGCTCGGTCGCCAGCTCTGGATGCAGCAGCGCTTCTAGCTCTATAATCTCGGCACGGCGTTTGCCCTCACCGTCCCACAGCACCTCTTCTGTCGTTAACGCTTCAGGCGATAGACCATAAAAGTCTGCCAGCCAGAGTCGAGCCAGCGCCGTTTGTTCTGCTGGGGTCAAAGACATCTTTTCTGCTTTCTCTTGAAGCATCAACACGTCTGTGTAGGTGAGCACTTCCGCCGCCACTAACGATTCTGCGGCTTGCAGCCGCACGAGGGAACGCACTGATCTTAGCCGCTCTTTGATGACCTGGTTCGCTTTGCGCTTGATTACCGAGACGCGATTGCCTTCATGCTTCAATCGCACGACCAGTGCCGCACGTAGATGAACCATGCTGCGATTCTGCTCCACGCTGATCTGGCTGTACACCTCCACATGCGGATTCTCGCTCCACGCATAGCTATCCAGCCCCTTCGTCGGATCGACTACATCCGGGCGCAAGCTCGAGCGAATCAAGCGCACCGTCGTCGTGGTGCGCCGCTCTAAGTCATGACGGAACGCCTTGAGCGTGGTGGCTTGACTCACCTGGGCAAAATTACGACCTGTGGGAGCACACCAAACCCGTCGCTCTACCGGTTCTCGCAGGCGCACCAGGATCTGAGCCATATCCGCGTCATTGAGCGAGACCCCCATGAAGATGCCATAGACTCGTTGAAACACCCCTTGGATTTCAGCGGACAGACCCGTTGCGACCGAGGGCGTGCAGAGAATCACTTTCACGCCCGCCTTCTGTAGTTGAGGAATGAAAGCATCCGGCGCTTTCATAAACGCCTGCTCGAACTCCCCACCGCTGGTATCGGAGTTGATGTTGAACACCTTCTGACCCGTTACCTCTGTGATCAACTGCTCCAGGGTCTTCGCCAATGCCTTCGAGTCGGTCGCGACCCAAATCATTTTGCCAAGTTCAAGTCCCTCGATGTCCTCCATCATGTCAGCAACGATCGCGGAGCGATCAGGGGACTCGTAGACGATTGCTGAGTAGCCGACGGGCGTGTAGTCATTGCGAATTAGAAAGACCGGAGTCTCGTCACCTCGCAGTTTGCGGAGGTAGCTCAGCGTGGCATCGTCTAAGTCAGCATCAGCCAGAATGACACGACCTGCCACCCTGAGCAGTTCCTCCAAACGTGCCAGCAGCGCCGGACGCTTGCCATTTTGGTTGCAGATGGACGATTCGATCAGACAGCGCACCAACTGTACCGCTTCATCCAGCACTAAGTCGCAGCCTTGAAACTGGTCAGGGTTGATCGCCAGCAGGGAGGGCAAACACGTCGTGATGCGAGTGGCATAACCAGAGGCACTAATATAGGTGCCTTTCGCCCTGTCGAGATCACCCCGATAGTGTGCGGCTCTGCCTTCTTGATCAGTAAGTCGTTCTGCCAGGTTGCGGGCTAAGGAGATGAGGTTCGTGACGGCAAGGAGTTTGGGCGAGTCTTGGGTTAGCGCCGCAATCAGCTTGGTTTTCTCAGTGCCTTTGGCAGACTTAAGAGCGACGATTCCGGTTTGAGGAATCGATGAGCGATGCAACTGCGTCAAGCGAGCCATGTTAACTCGCAGCGTTGGCTTCCAGGTCAGCTTGCCCTCCAGCCGATTCCAAATCGACCACTCTTCTAGCGGTAGCGCCTGAGCCAGTGCCGCTTCCCATACTTCAGCGCCGCCGTTCACAATCAGATCATCGACCCCTTTGCCTAGCTTGCCATCCCACTGAGCGATCGTCACGGTGCAGCCAGCTGCTGAGAGTAGTCCTCCCAACCGACCAAGTGCCGCGTTGACGCGATGCCGGGTGGCGGCTTTCTCGTCTTGGTCAAAGGCAAGCGCAATAGAACGACCCAGAACCGCAAAGCGTTGCAGGTCTACAATCAGCTCGGGCTGGAGCTTGTGAATCTTCTCGCCGGCGATGCGATCGTAGACTAAGCAGCCCCCATCAACTCCATAGAGGGCGAGCGCCACATAGCCCTGAGTGAGAAGCGAAAGCGCTTTCTTGCCGCCCTCGGTCAAGACAATATTGATCTGAGGAAGGTGCTGCACCCACTCCCAGAAGGACTGAGTTTCGATGGGGGTGACGATCAATGAGCCATTGCCACGAGTTAGTTCTGTACCTACCTCGAACGATAAAGAACGATTCGGTTCAGCTTTGCCGAAGAAATAAGGAATGAATCCTCTCAGCCCGCTCTTGAGCGTGAATTGTCCCCTTGCCGAAGCGGCTTGCACCCAAGTTGGGAGGGCATGGGTCACGCCAAAGCGTCTGGCAACCGCTACCCAGGTCTGAACCGTGACTGCTGGTAGAAAAGCGCGTGCTCCCTGACCCACGGGAGTCTCATACTTGCGGGGTTTTCCCTTCTTCTTGTCCCAGAGGGGACGGGCGAGTTTCGCTTGCCAAGTGGAGCCGTCTTCATTCTCAAAGAGGGCAGCATATTGGGTTGTATGCGCCTGGTGAGGAAATCGACTGCGCTGCCAGCCGAGGGCTTCGTGAATCGGGTAATCGACTTCTCCCCCTGGCAGTAGCTCAACATCGCTGATCAGAGTGACGGCAGCTTGATAGAGAGATGGAGAGATGGCGCTGCCTTTGCAGCACTCTTGCTGCATCTGTCGATGAAACTGATCCAGTGTCAGACTGGACTCAATCGGTGGAGCGGCTGAACTGGGACGACTGCCGACCGGTTGAGTAGGGGAAATAAAGGGTTGTTGCAGGGTCGCGATCGGGGAGGGACTCATGGCTGCACCTCCAGGTGAGCGCGATCGCTTGAAAAATGGGCAGCGAAACCGAAGATGAGTGCTGCCCGTCCAAGAGTCTGTGAAGTTCCTGCCACGAAGTAGCTAGCACTGATCTGAAGTGCATGAAAGAAGTGATGAGTCAGCATGATTCTCTGTTTTTTAGGGGTAAAAACAGAGACAAAGAGCAATTGGGACCGACTCATTGAGTCAGCCAAACAGTAGATTCAAGGATGAATTTACTCAAGATTTAAAGCTCTCCGTCCCTTGTGTGGAGGGAGGGGAAGAGAGCCATGTCCTGGTATGACTTAAAACTTCTCCAAAATAAGCAACAGGAAGTGTTGCCATCTGGGGTAAATAAACCATACTATAGACATGGCACGTTGGGAGACCTAACAAGCGCCGTCCAAAGCATCAAGTTAGCGTCCCCGCCCCTCTTATTCAAACTAAATATTTAGCCTTCAAAGCCCTTTCTGTATCAGCAGTGAGGGTTTTTGGCTTCTAGGGTTCCTAGAACATTGGGTTAACTCCTTTCGCTTCAAGTGGGAAAACTGAGTGGATCATAGAATGTCCTACACTGCGGTGAAGTGAGTCTAAGTGTACCAGGACATTTTCTCTGATCAAGGCTCGATCCATAACAAATATTTCTGTATTTTCGTCGAGTGAGCGCGAAGCAATCGGACGCATGTTGGACAAGGGTTGAGTGGTTAGATAGTGCTTCACCCTTTACCTCTTTGCGTTGAACACTTGCTCAACCGTCAATTGCAACGCTTGGAACTGAGACTGGAGGGTTTGGCTTCCAGCATAGTCTCGTTCCTCATACAGACCCGACACCAGCGTTAGAACAGTCACCTTGCTCGCCTGTGGATTGATGATCCAATGCTCCGAGATGCCCCTGGCTGCGTACTCAGAGCGTTTGTACCGATAATTTCGGTCCTCGTTCTGAGGCATCTCTCGGGTGATTGTGCCTCGGCGGTCTCCTAACGCGGCAGCGAGTTCTTCACTCAGGACCATCAAGTCTGGGAGTCGAGTTTTTGCTCTAGCGCCCGACACTTCAATCTCGGTGTCTTTATGACAAATGAGGTCAAAGGGAATCAATTGGGCGAGTTCTAGCGCCAGAAAAAAAGAGATTCGAGAATTAATGCGCCCTCCAGGTGGCATGGCGACTAGCTCCCCGTCAATCAATTCATAGGGAGTATCTGTCCCATCGTCGTGGGCGAGATACTCTTCAAACGTCAGTTTCTTCGTTCCAATCGTCATTGAGATCGCCTCCTACTGACCTTTGTCCTCGCTGGCAGAAGTTTTTTGCTTTTGCTCCTCCCATTGCTTAGCTGCATCCTGACAGATGGCATAAACCATGTTGCTCAGGGTTCTATGCTGTTCGTCTGCCATTCTTTCTAGCTTTTGCCTGAGTTCCTCATCAGCTAGAAAGCTGATTCTAGGGTGCTTCGTCGGCATAGGGGTACTGAAATCTTCAGAACTTAGTACCCAATTGTGCCTTAAAAGCTTTGTAAGAAGTAGATTAAAGCGTGAGTGCATCGTTAGTTCATCACTTAGATAAAAAGTGCTGAACCTATGCTACCATGCGTTCATGAAAAGAGCAGCTAGAGAACAGTTCACGAACACGGAACTTTGCGCCTAGTTTTGCCTCGAACAGCTTTCAACCTAGACAGCCCCATGCTTTGACCTACTTTTTAGGAGAAATTAGCTCCATGATCACCAGCCGAATGGCATCCCCTCTGGGGCTCCCCAACGAACAGACCCCGACCCTTGACCTCAAACGGCAAATCGTGGTCTTCGATGGCGGCAACCGCGCCCTCAAATGGATCGACCCAGACCATCAACCTCGCATAATTCCCGCCTTCATCAAGTCCTTCGAGCCAGGGTTTGATGACCCCACACCCGACGACCACAGCATCGTCATCAGCACTGGAAATGATCACTTCTGTCTCGGTGCCGTCGCTCGCGACATGAAAGGCACCCCGGTCTTTCAAGACAACAAATGTGAGCTGGCGAAAAAGCTCGTTCTCGCCGCCCTCGAACCTCACTCCGGCAACAGCGCCGTGACGATCGACCGCCTAGTGATTGCCCTGCCCAACAGCCGCAATTCCACCGACCTCGCAGACCTCAAGCAGATTGAAGGCACTCACCAGTTTACCCGCAACGGACAACGGATCACCGCTGTCGTGCATCACGTGCAGCCGATCGACGAAACCCAAGCTGCCTATAGCTTTGCTATGAAGCGCGATCTGTATCGCAGCAAACGCCAGCTGAATGGCGTTTTAGATCTGGGCGGCGGCACTGGCATCGGCAGACTCTACAGCGTGGGCGGTTCCTTGATTCGTGAAGCCGATGCGATTCTCCCCGGCACCTATGACCTCGCGCGACGCATCAGCGCTCGCATCACCCCGCAACTGGTCAACAGCCCTGACCTCTCCCAGATCATGGACGGCATTGAACGACAAGACTTTACCCTGGGCACCAGCGGCGTTCAGTTTCAAGACGCGTTTGACCTGTGTCGTGAGCAGTGGCTCTCTGACCGGTTGTGTCGCAAAAATAGTAAGGTAGGGAAGCTTAATTTTTTCTAGCCTTGCTCTAAATGACGACTGACTCTCTGTTCAAATGGCGGCACTTCTTGCCCGAAATCATCGTGTTGAATGTGCGGTGGTATTGCCGCTATCCTCTGAGCTACCGGGATTTGGAAGAAATGATGGCAGAGCGAGGAGTGGAAGTGGATCATTCCACCCTCAATCGTTGGGTGCTGAAATTTGCCCCTGAACTGGACAAACGCATTCGACCGTTCTTGAATCCCACGAATGACGGGTGCGACCTCTATTTGATACTATTAGAGGGCAACGGAAAAGCCGTATTGATTCAGTTTGTTCCAGAATTGATCCCAACGCGTTGAGGTCAAGACC
>NZ_LXYR01000035.1 GCF_001650195.1 Phormidesmis priestleyi BC1401
AATTCGTTCCTGATTACCCTTGCCCGTCGTTTGGGTTGCCGTACTCTCCCAGATTGCATTCGTCATCTAGCCAATCAAGTCCATCAGGTTTTTCGCTAACTTGAAACCACCCTGCTCTCCCAAAAGGAGAGGGGACAAGAGTGAGGGTAAAATCTGTGCTTCATAGATCGATTCAGCAGCGCCGGAAATGGCTCGATCGAGATCCCGTTTACTCAAACTGATCTAGCCATAAAATAGGGACAAGCTTTAACCAAAGATTGGCAAAAACTACAAGTGAATCGCATCTTTAAGACACTGTTTAGACTCGTTGAGACACCAATGACAGCCATCAACGATGAGCCACTTCACTCAACGCCTCGTTAATCAATTCCTCACTCACCCCTCGCCGTTTCAAGCTTGCCATTAACGCCGTCACCGTTTCGCTTTCAAATCGCTCTAAATCGGTACGCAGTCCTTGACCAATGTAAGCTCGAATCAACGGCTGATAGCCTGAAAAACCTAGCAACGGTGCAAGACGTTTTAAGTCTTCTACCACATCTTCAGGTATGCGAATCGTGATGCTGGTCATGGGACGATTTTTATCTAACCGCTTTTTTAATGCTTCAATTTTCATAGTTTTCTCGCTCCTGACGGGTTGCTTTACGGGCGGAAATAATCCGAATTGCGTTCTCCTCGCATTCAATGTGAACCACACATAACAGGTTCCATCAAGTATCCAGTCCGATTACAGCATCTCTCGCTTCACGGTTGCGGCTTGCGTCAATAACCACGAGAAAGGGATCGAAAAACGCTTCGGCAGCTTGCTGAAAGGTAATTCCATCATGCTTACTAAGATTGCTCCGCGCCTTTTCGTCGTTCCAAACAAAAGTAATGCCGTTTAGCACGAAATACACGTCCATATTCTGGAGTGTAAACAGGATGTATTTACGTTGTCAATACAAACTCTGAAAAACTGATGACTCTCTAGCCGCTACTACTAACTGATTTGGTAGATTGCAGGTCGATATTTAGGTTCGGGAATCGGCTTGCCTGACGCTTTTGCAGCTTCAATCCACAGCGATTTGGCAATCTCGACTTCGTGGACGGCTTCTTCGGGGGTTGCCCCAAACGCAGAGCAAAACTTTAGGTCTGGGATGTCGGCGATGTAACCTTCATCATCTTTGCTGTAGAACACATTGATATGGTAATTATTCATTCTTCTCCAGCGTCTTCTAAGGTGAGATTGTATTGCTCAAGCAGCGCTAAAAATTGTCGAATTTGGTAAGATTTTGCTTGACCTTTTTGATTTTGAAGGTTGACAAGCTCAGGAATATCAGGATGCTCAAAAACGTGGTTACTTCCTCCTACTCTAGATCGGTAAAATCCGAATGCTTCTATCAGTGTAACGATGTCATCGAACGAAACATTTTTCTGATTGTTGAGGACTTTCGAGAGTAGCTTGTGTTTCTTGGTCATTGCACGTCATATGGTGCGAAGCTCGATCGCTTCTTTAATATTTTCTACCAGTTCATCAAATGCGTGAAGACGATCGCCCTTACTGAAGCCCGCGTCTCCTCACTAATAGGTTCATTACTGATCATTTTCTAGTAGTTCTTTCGATGAGGTGACGACGATCGCTCACTACACGCAGCCCATAAAAATGCCCCTACGACGCTTTTATCTGCTTCAAAACGGTCAATACTTTCTGTCGTAGATTCATAGGTAGTTGGGATAATACGAGTCCGATTTGGGCTTTGATGAGCGACGCTGATTTTCCTTGAGAAATGAGAGATCGTCCCTCTTGAGTGTCTCCGATTTGAATGAGTCGAAGTCCGAGTAGAAGTTTGGTTTCTAAGAGACGATCGTGCCGAATCTTCTCTATTTTTTCTGACTCAAAGTGAAAGCTTTCTAAATAGTTCAGTTTATCTTTTAAGTAGGAAATGGCTCGATCGAGTCCCTGTTGTTCTGCGTGAAAGCGATATTCCATCAACCGTTCGGGCAAATAATAAGCTTGTTTTCCTGCCAATGCTAATCGGACGAGTAGATCATTGTCTTCGCAGTTTTGAATGTTCGATCGCATATAGCCAACTTCAGTCAAAACCTCGCGCCGAAAGAGCGTTGCCCCAATCTGAAGGCTTTGCTTGACGAAGGTGACTTCTAGTAAATCTTTGACCAGTCCTTGAGGTAGCTGCGATCGTCCCCATTTTTGAGAGTTGAACTGAGTCAAACTTTCGTTGCGAATCGTATTAGAATCAATCACCCAATGATCGGTGCCAACAAAATCAATATGAGGATGTTTATTTAATAACTGACTTGTTTTCTCTAGAAAGCTTGGAGTCAAGCGATCGTCGTCGTCGAATTTAATAAAATACTGCCCAGTTGCGGCTTGAAACCCAGAAATCATATTGTTACTTTTGCCAATATTTTGAGGATGTCTGAGGTAGTGAATCCGACGATCTGTAAACTGAGCCATCAGGTTTGATGTGCCATCGGTTGAGCCATCGTCACAGACGATCAATTCAAAGTCTTGGTAAGTTTGCTGAAGAACGCTGTCAATGGCGATCGCCAATAACTCTTTGCGATTAAAAGTCGGAATGCAAACGCTAACGATCGACATAAAAAACTAACTCAGTGAACTGCCTCTAATATTGACAAAAGCGGCGAGGTTTGCACAGACAATCGCTAAAACCCTTAAGACGGGTACATTAACTCAGTCCTTTTGGCAGTGGTGATGAACATTTTGATGCTCTCGGCAACGTTTCCCTACCCGCCCACTCAAGGGGGGACGCAAGTACGAACTTTCAATCTGCTGAAATATTTGAGTCGCCATCATCAAGTCACACTAGCAGCGCTGACATCGCCGGATATGACCGATGCTGACCTCAAAGCACTGCAAGAATGGGTCGCAGAATTAGTTGTGTTCGATCGTCCAAATCACACCGCTTCTCAGCGAGGATTTTTTGCAAAAATTCAGCGGTTTAGCCAATTTCTACGGCAGGGAACGCCACCGAGCGTCTTATCTTCTTACTCGCTAGAAATGCAAGATTGGGTCGATCGAGCGATTCAATCCAATCGCTATCAGGTAATCACTTGCGAACACAGCGTCAATGAAATCTATGTGCGTTCTGAGTGGCAAAAAAGAATTCGTACTGTTGTGAATGTGCATAGCTCTGTCTATGGAACGTGCCAGAATCAATTACAGACTCAGACATCAGAAAATCAATGGCGCGATCGCTTAAATCTGCCGCTTCTTAAACGCTATGAACAACGCTATTGCAATAAATTTTCAAACATTGTAGTCACCACAGAGGACGATCGAGACCAGTTAAACGCGTTCAATCCCACGGCTAAGTTTCAAGTCATCGCCAACGGGGTAGACTTCACCGAATTTCCTAATCGCACCACAGATCCGGGAGGACACAGCCTCATTTTCATCGGGGCAATGGACAATTTAGCCAACATTGATGCGGCTAAATTCTTATGTTTAGAGATTTTGCCTGAGTTGCAGAAAAGATATCCCAATACCACGATCGCGCTAGTCGGCGCACGTCCGACTTTAGAGGTGTTGCGCTTAGGTGATCGCCCTAATATCACGGTGACAGGTCGCGTTCCTGCAATGGCAGACTATTTACATCGAGCAACCGTGTGCGTGATTCCGATGCGAACCGGATTTGGAATCAAAAATAAAACACTAGAAGCAATGGCAGCCGGAACCCCGATCGTTGCCAGCGATCGGGGCTTAGAAGGGTTAGCGGTCGATGGTGAAAACAGTCCGCTGCGAGCACTGCGGGCAAATCGAGTTGAAGATTATGTGAGCGCGATCGCTCGGCTCTTTGAAGATCCTCTACTGCGAAATCAAATGTCTCGCGAAGCCCGATCGTTTGTCGAAACTCACTACACTTGGGAGCGCGCCGGACAGTGTTATGAACAAGTGTTGACGGAATTGACTTAAAGTAGAAAGTCGGAATTCTACTAAATCCATCATGCTAGTCTCGCGGTTGCGTCGGCTTTTAACGGCTCCCATTGATCCGCTCGATCGTCACACGTCGATCGCAGTTTGGTTGAGTCTCAGCCTCGGCTTTGCTCTCTATTACGGCTGTCTAGGGCTGCAAAAAGCGTTTAGAGCAGAATACATAGTTCAAGACGATGCGCGAGAATATGTGTTTTGGATGCAGCAATTTGTCAATCCATCTCTATTCCCTCACGATTTGATTGCAGATTATTTCAAATCGATTACGCCATCTGGATATGCAGCGATTTATCATCTGATTGCAAGCTTTGGCATTCAACCATTGTTGCTGAGTAAACTTTTGCCTATTATAGTGGGGATTGTGACAACTCTCTACGGGTTTGGGGTTTGTTTAAACCTGTTTCCAATTCCTGCGGCTGGTTTTATCTCAATGCTGTTGCTAAATCAAAGCCTGTGGTTTAGAGATGATTTGAGTTCTGCGACTCCCAGAGCATTTATTTATCCATTGTTCTTAGCATTCTTATATTATGTGCTGCATCATAATCGGCTTGGTGTGATTGCCACAATCGTGCTGCAAGCTTTGATCTATCCTCCTCTGGTTTTTATTACGATCGCAGTCCTCTTCCTACGGCTTTGGAACTGGGAACGCTGGCATTTTCATCTCCAGCGAGAACGCATTCCCTTTTTTATAATCGCAGCCGGATTGGGGTTTCTGGCACTGTTGCCCTATGCGATCTCGTCAGCGGAGTTTAGCCCGATCGTCACGAAGGCTGAAGCATTGACGATGCCAGAACTTTACCCTGGCGGACGGCATCCCTATTTTGACCCTAATCTCTGGCGGTTTTGGCTCACTGGGCAGCATAGTGGCATCTTTCCCCCGCTATTGCCGCCACTGATTTGGGCGGGTTTGGGGCTGTCGATCGTCGCTAAAAATCCGGTTCGCTTTCCATTAATCAGACATCTTAAGAGTGAAGCCATTGTCTTAGCTCAGACGGCGCTTGCGTCTCTGGGACTTTTTTTTGCGGCTCACGCGCTGCTGCTCAAGCTGTTTTTTCCGACTCGATATACGACGCACACTTGGCGAATAGTGTTGGCGATCGCCGCAGGCATCACGCTGACCGCCTTGCTAGATGCCGTACTTCTCAAGTGCGAAGATCTCGCCAGATCTCACCGTTGGAAACCCTTAATTTGGAGACTAACACTTACTGGATTCATCGGAGCATTCCTGATTCTATTTCCCAGTTTTTCATCTAATTTTCCAGCAACAAACTATCGAGTGTCCAATGAAAGTGGGCTGTATGAATTTCTGCAAAAGCAGCCTCAAGATAGTCTGATCGCAACCCTTTCAGATGAAGCAAATAATATTCCGACGTTTGCCCAGCGATCGGTGCTAATCGGCAAAGAATACGCCCTGCCGTTTCATCTGGGTTACTATCGCCAAATTCGCCAGAGAAGTCTTGAGTTAATTGAGGCTCAATATGGTCAAGATTTAGCCCCGGTTGAGCAGATGATTGAGAAGTATGGGATTGATTTTTGGCTGCTCGATCGGGCTGCCTTCACGCCTAGTTATCTAGTTGATAAAAGTTGGCTGCAAAGCTTTGAGCCAGCGTTTAGTCAGGCTTTGACTCGGTTGCAGCAGGGAAAACCTTCAGCTTTGGCAAATCGAGCTAATGAGTGTGTCGTTTTTGAGAGTCAAAGTCTCATTTTGCTGGAAGCAAGTTGCGTCACCCATCAATGAGCCACAGTTTCAAAGGCTATTGGGTGCCCCAAAACGTGCGATGTAATACTTGTTTTACTGTCTCCAAGATTTACATTAGCCTTCCTGCACGAATATCTTGCCCTCACCCTAGCCCTCTCCCAAAGGAGAGGGAACAAGAGTTTCTAGCTCCCTTCCCTCTGAGGAGAAGGGTTGGGGAGGGCTTGCCCCACTTCGTGAGGAGGGCATTTCATATCTGCATTCAGCAACGCCGGAGATTCAACGTCCCCTAACCTGATGATGAGTCTAAGCTCGTTTGTCCCTAATCAATGTCCTATAAATCTACAGGCTTGACGTTTTTCCGGTCTGTGCCTGGGTCGGGATTTCTTGCACCTCGGTGTAGCCCATTGTGCCAGCAAGTTCTCTCAATAGAGAAATCTGTTGATCAAAATCGAGTCCTTCAACTTGACTCAGTGCCCCTGTAATTGCCTCAGATGCGCTGTAGCCTTCGGGCATTCCTATGACTGACTTGCCCATCGCTTGCGCCCAAGCATACCAGACGACGAGTTGGTTATTTTCCTTAAGTGCTCCATAGTTGCGAGAATAGTTGGTATCAGCGCCGTTCACGATGTCACGCATCACGTTTAGCTGGTCTTGGTGAGAAATAGTGTAAAAATTTCCTAGCAAGATGGGTGCTAACTCTGGCTCGGCAGCCGCAGGAGCCGCAGGAGTGATCGAGTTGCCCATCTTTTCATAAACGTAATACAAAAACGCTAATTTACCATCAACATCTAACTTGTCGTAAGATTCGATCGCCTTCTGCCCCTTTTCATCAATATATTGCGATCGCACTGTGCCACGATTTGCAGAGTCAGCCATAATAATTCTCCTTAAATAATTTCTGTTGACTTTAGAGGTTTACCAGGACTTATCGTTCTCTAGCGACTACCTACCGACCGAACTTGATCCCCTCCCCAAAGCGTGAGATCACTCCAATGAGAGAGCCGCACAATCTGCCTTCAGACAGGTTAAAAAAGCTGGGATCACTCTGGTAGTGTTACAGCGAAAGGGTCGAATTTAGAACTCAAACCTTTCTCAAACAAACGTCTCAAACAAATCGATAATAGGAGCTTTTTATGTCAGAAACCAATCGTGATTTGAATCCGTCTCAGAGCTACGACGCTCAACAAGTCTCAGAAGAAATCGCAGAAGGCAGTCTTCCTGCTCCTAAAGTTGATGTCTCGTCAGACTACGAGGCTTCAAGAGAATTTAGCGTCAGTGAGATCGATCGCACGGGTGAAGGAGAAAAAGCAGCCGAAAAAGTCACGGCTCACTCATTTGAGATGCACGACCCTGAAGCAACCAAATTTAAAGCAGAACCGACTGGCGATCCGGGTGACTTCCTCAAAATGGCAAAAGAGATCGGGCACGAGACAGGGGCGCACGGCAACGTCGATGATGATTTGATTCACAAAGCGATCGAAAAGGGGCAACCCGGTCATCCCGAATCCTAGATACTTTGACAGCACAGAGCAAAGCTCCCCGACTTCTTGAAGAAGCTGGGAGTTTGGCGATCGCGATCAAGTGAGACAGCCGCTATTTTCGAGCCGGGGTCACTTTGGGTTGAACGGGTGGAGCAGGTTGACCAAAACGATTGGTGATCGCCAACCCTATCAGCCCAGACAACACAAACACCAAAAAGCTGATTAACGCCAACGTCAAATAGACCTCAAGCGGGTTGGCAACCCACTTCGATTGAGTGCCGTCTTGAGTTGGCAAGGTGATTTCCTTTAGACGATTCAAGTTATGGCGAGTGACACTCTCACCCATTTCGTCGTCTAGCAGCGATCGCAGACTGATTGCGGCTGTGAGGGCATCGTAAGCGGTCGTAACTTCTTCCTGACAGAGCGCTAAGGTGCCGAGTTGATGCAGCCCCCAAGCTTCACTGGCAGAATCTTCTAACGCCCAAGCTGCTTGCAACCCCCAATTTAGCACCCGTTGCCAGGTTCCCCACTGTTTGCTGAGTGCCAGTGCGCTTTCTAGCGATCGCACGAGTTGCAGAGTCTCTGTCCATCGACCCTGACTGATTGCCCACTGAATCGTGTGAACTAGGGTTGCCCGTTCTGATAACAAGATATCGGGCGATCGCGGATGGCTTTGCGCCCAAGGCAGTAGGTGAGTTAACACTTTTTCCATCCACGGAGCCGAGTTTGAGGCTTTTTGCAGAACGTCAACTAGGCTAGACGCTAAACAGTAGTGGTGCCCCTCGATCTGAAGCAGATGACGGTGCATCAGAGCTTGCAGACTCGGTAAAGGGTTGGGCGGACCTGTAATTACCGCAATTTGTTCGGGTAGTAAACCGACTCTCCCCATTGCTACCAAGACTGCCATGATCCAGCGCTGGGGTTTGGGCAGTGAGGCAAGAATGAGCCGCGTCAGCGATGATTCGAGATCGTCAGCTTGAAGTTGGCTTAACACCGTCTCTAGAGAAATCTTGTCTTCTCGTGCCAGCGCTGCCACTTGCAAAAGCCGCTGCGGATGCCCTTGCAAAAGTCTCCAGAGCACCTCGATCGTCTTGGCTTGAGGAGGCAGGGAAGTTTCACCAACATTTTGTGAGGCAAATCGTCTTAGCTCTTGTCCGATTAAAGTCACACTGTCTAACAGCGATAAGCCATCTAGCCTAATCGATCGCTGATCTTTCCAACAGCGACGATCGCGAGAAGCAATTAAGAAGGTACTGTTGGGCAACGCGGCAATGAGTTGTTGAAGTTCACTCGCCGTTAACCCGTCGTCGTCTAGCAAGATCAGCACCTGCCGCTCTTGAAGCGCTTGCTGAACGTCACTTGATGACAGTTTGATGAGCGGACAACTGAGATAAAACGCGTCAAATAGAGTTTGGAGCCGATCGCCCGCTGACCCGATCGAACTCAAGTCAAATATGCCGTCAGGATGGGACGATGTAAGCTTAGGATGATGTGCCAAGTAGCGCAGCAACACTGATTTGCCGATTCCAGCTTGACCGTAGATCTCAACGGTTTGCTTGGCTTGCAGGGCGACGACTGCCGACTCGATCTCGGTTTGCCGACCGATCAGACCTGAGAAAGCGCGGGGAATTTGGACGATCGGAACCAGTTTTGACTCTATCACCGGAATCTGATCAAAATCGCCGAGCAAGGCTCCATGCGCTGAACCTAAAGATAGAGTCGCGTTGCCAATCGCTAACTGCCCGATCGTCTCGCTCTGAAGGGATGTCTCAAGTTGATTAGAAAGAGTCGGCTGAGACATAGATTATGACTGCACAAAAATCTAGCCGCAACACGGCTTCCTTAGAATAGCAACAGAGCTTGTGCAGAAACAGGGTATTGATTAGCGATTGAGAACATTTATTTCTGACAGATCTTCAGAGCTAGGTGGCTCGACGCGATCGTAGAGTTGGTCGATCGCGTCTACAAAATCTTGAATGCCGTCAAACTGGCAATAAATCGAGGCATAGCGAATATAGGCAACTTCGTTGAGCGATCGCAGGTGATGCAGCACCAGTTCAATAATCTCGGCGCTGGTGACTTCGCGCCCGACTCGCTGCTGAAGGTCAGACTCGATTTCTTCGGCTAACCGTTCGACGCGCGATTCCATGACGGTGGTTTTTTCACACGCTCTCACCAGTTCTCGCAGGAGCTTTGAGCGATCGAATGATTCGCGTTCTCCACTGCGTTTTAGCACCACGATCGGCACAAATTCGATGCGTTCATAAGTCGTAAATCGGTGAGTGCATCTTAAACACTCACGCCGCCGCCGCACGCTTTGACCCAATTCTGCCGATCGCGACTCAAGCACGCGATTATCTGGGTGATGACAAGAAGGACATCGCATAGAATACAGAACACTGAGAGAACAAGTCTGACAGAGGCGATCCTCATAATCAGACGTTTCAAATTAAAATCAAGTCACGAGCCAGCCTAACACTGGTCTCTAGCTCCTAACCTTCTCATGATACCCCTAGCGTAAGAAGTGGAAATATTTTTTTGTTTCCACTATTCCCAGCGTCAAATTCTATAAATACCTCCGCTGCTAGCGTTTACTTATGCCTTTACCAACTGTGATTTTGCCCGGATATCTTGCAGGCGCGATCGACTATCGAGATCTTCAGCAAATTTTGACTGAGGCGGGCTATCCGACCGCGATCGTGCCTTTGCTCAAACGAGATTGGCTGCCCACGCTAGGCGGACGATCGGTGCTGCCGATTTTAGAGCGACTTCACCAAACGGTTGAGCAGGTGAAGCAAGACCATAACGCGTCGGAAATCAACTTGATTGGGCACTCAGCAGGCGGCTGGATCGCTCGAATTTATCTGGGTGAATATCCCTATGATGTACACGGAGTTTTGCCGAACCGTACCTATGCCTGGAAAGCTCACTCTGTCGTCTCTAACCTGCTCACGTTGGGAACTCCTCACACCAGCTTTGAGCGCTGGACTCGCACGAATCTAAATTTTGTCAATCTCACTTATCCCGGTGCGTTCTATTCAGATGTCAACTACGTCTGCGTGGCGGGTAAGGCGATTTATGGAGAGCGTCGTCCGGGTAGATGGTTGGCGCATAGCAGCTATCAGTTAACCTGCGGCAAAGGAAATGAGTGGGGAGACGGAATTTGTCCGATCGAGTCTGCTCACCTAGACGGGGCAGAAAATTTAACGCTCGATCAGGTTAGACACTCGCCTCGATCGGGCGGCGTTTGGTATGGCTCGGCAGACGTGGTGCCGCAGTGGATGAATTATTTGGCATAACGATCGCGATCTCTGCGTTTAGAGAGAGTGAACCGAGTATAAAGTTTTGTACCTTGTGGAGATAAGCCAGAGTGATCTAAATCAAAGTCCACACAGCCAAGCAAAACGAGTCTAGCGCTCATGAAAGACGTTTCCTTCCCCTTCATTTTTAGACGGCTATCGACCATTTTGGCAGTGGCAACGCTGACGTTGACCCTGATTGCCGCCAGTAGCGGAGTTCTTTTGGCGTTTTACTATGAGCCGTCGGCTGGCGGAGCCTATCGGTCTCTCAAATCTATCGACACAGACATTCCCTATGGTTGGCTTGTCCACACGATGCACAGTCTGTCGGGCAATTGGGTAATTGGGGTGGCGTTGATTCAAATCGTCGTGATGTTCTTGGGTGAGCGATTTCGTCCTAGTTGGCTAACCGCTTGGATTAGCGGCATTTTCTTCACTCTATCGGCGATCGGGCTTGCGTGGACCGCGATGCTTTTAGGGTGGGATCAGCTTGGGTTTTGGCGACTTAAAATTGAATTAGGCACGATCGAAGCGATTCCCCTGATTGGGACGCAGCTAAGAGATATTCTTACCGGGGGCGGCGCAGTAGGAACCGTCACGGTCGAGCACCTTTACACGCTTCACAGCTATGTAGTTTCGATCGCTGCTGTCGGGTTAGCCGTGATTCATCTCGGCAGTCTGCTTGTTCAAGAACGAGAGGTTCAGGTAGAGGCATTGTCGGCGATCGTTCAAGAAGAAACCGAGATTCAGGCATCGGTAGAAGCCAATTAACGGTGAAATGCCCCATTGTTTCATTAGCACCATCCGAGAACCCCCGTAGAGACGTTTCGGTGAAACGTCTTAGGTCGTGAGGTAAAACAGATCAATCATTCGTGCATTGACGATCGCAAAGTCACGATCGGCGTTTTAGCGGAACGTCTGGAATCACGAGAGGCGTTCCGCCGAAACGTCTCCACGGGGCTGTTGGGTTGAAATTAGGGGCGGGCTGCAGATATGGCATCACCCCAATGTGGATCAACGGCGAACGAACGATCGTCATTCACCTAAGGTAAGGTCTGAGCAGATAATGAGGATTGCTCCCCGCCCTGCCGTCTTTCACTGATATGTGTCAAAGTGCCCTGCTTAAGCGTTTACCTCGACTCCTTCAACCTAATCAACTTGCCATCTTTGAGGCGTGTCTGATTGGGTTAGTCTCAGGGTTAGCCGCCGTCTCTCTCAAACAAGGAACCGGAGCGATCGGAGAGTGGCGATTACACCTCGCTCATCAATATCCCGTTTGGCTCGTCTTGCCTGCTGTGGGGTCAGTAGGAGGATTTCTCTGTGGGTTATTGATTGAACGAGCTGCCCCCGAAGCGACCGGAAGCGGTATCCCTCAGGTCAAAGCCGCGTTAGGGCACGTCTCGATCGCCCTGAATGCACGAGTGGCGATCGTTAAACTTCTCAGCACACTGCTCTCTCTCGGATCGGGCTTAACGTTAGGACGGCAAGGACCCACCGTGCAGATCGGAGCCGCGATCGCTGCCCAACTCAGCGATTGGGTGCCCACTTCACCCGATCATCGACGACAACTGATCGCCGCCGGAGCCGCCGCCGGACTCGCGGCTGGATTTAATGCCCCGATCGCTGGAGTTCTCCTAGTGGTTGAAGAACTGCTGCAAGACGTATCGGGGCTGACTTTGGGAACCGCTATTCTCGCCTCGTTTGTCGGCGCGGTCGTGTCTCGGCTGCTCGGCGGCGGCGGACTCAACGTCAACATGACCGGGCTACACACCAGCTTCTCGATCGCCGAACTGCCTCTGTTTATCGGGTTGGGGATTCTAGCAGGACTGCTAGGCAGTTTGTTTAATCGTGGAATCTTATTAAGTCTGCAATTTAATCGTCGCGTTCTAAAAGTGGGTCTGCCGTGGCGAATCGGGTTTGCAGGATTGATCTCTGGGCTAGCAGTCGCCTTCTTGCCAGCCGTGTTGCGCGACACGTCGGGTCTGCAAGGAGTCTGGATTACGAGTGAGCTAGGGTGGAAAATCACCGCCGCAATCTTTGTCACCAATTTTTTGCTGACGATGATCGCATTTGGGTCAGGCGCGCCTGGAGGATTGTTTGCACCTTCTCTGATTTTGGGGTCTGCCCTGGGCTATCTTGTCAGCACCGCCGCTCAAAACATCCAGGGAATGGGCATTCCGCTGGGCGTTGAGTTTGGGGAAGGACTGGTCACTACCTTAGCCCTGACGGGAATGGGAGCCTTTTTTAGCGCTGTGACCAGAGGTCCAATTACCGCGATCGTCATTGTCTTTGAAATGACAACCAATTTTAATCTCGTGTTGCCCTTGATGATCGGGTCTGTCACGGCTTATCTGGTCGCTGAAACAACCTACAACGGCTCAATCTATAAACATCTGCTGGCATCAAACGGCATTCATCTCAAGCCCGAAACGGCGATCGACACTCGTCTTTCTGGGCTGACTGCCGCCGA
This sequence comes from Phormidesmis priestleyi BC1401, assembly GCF_001650195.1. Lineage (GTDB taxonomy): Bacteria > Cyanobacteriota > Cyanobacteriia > Leptolyngbyales > Leptolyngbyaceae > Phormidesmis_A > Phormidesmis_A priestleyi_B. Next base: position 12,899 of record NZ_LXYR01000035.1, read on the forward strand.
TATTATGCAGCGTCGCGTCAAAACCGTTTCGAGTCAGATGACTTTAGATGAAGCGATGCAGGCATTTGCACGATCGCACCATCGCGGCTTTCCGGTAGTCGATAGTGGTAAGTTAGTCGGCATCATCACCCAAGCTGATTTGACGAGAATTACCGATCGCCAGTTAGCGGGGGATCAGTTCCTTAATTTGATCATGACTCCCAATCCGGTCACGGTGAGTCCGACTGATCCCCTCACTCAGGTTCTCTATCTGCTGAATCGTTTTAAAGTGAGTCGATTGCCCGTGCTCGATCGCCGCAAACTGTTAGGCATTATTACCCGCGCCGATATTATTCGTGCTGAAGCAGACAAACTGAGTGGCGATAAACAAGCCGGATTAAAGATAGAGCCGTCTTATGTGGTGTATCAAACTCGTGCCCCTTCGATCGGACAAGGACGGTTGCTCGTCCCGATCGCTAACCCTCAAACGGCTGAGTCTCTCTTGCAGATGGCAGCCGCGATCGCCCGTGAGCGCAACTATGAGTTGGAATGCTTGCAGGTGATTCTGATCTCTCGGCACCAGTCGCCTGCTGAGACGGCGGTTTCTACTACGATCAGCCGTCGTTTGTTAAAACGTGCTGCCCGACTTGGCGAAGAGTGGCAAATTCCGGTGCATACGCAAGTGCGGGTCACTCACGATATCGCTTACGCTATTTTAGAGGCGATTAAAGACCGTCACATTGATCTGCTGCTGATGGGCTGGAAGGGCAACACGTCAACCCCAGAGCGAGTATTTGGCAGCGTCGTGGATACCCTTATTCGGCAAGCAAGCTGTGAGATTGTGCTGGTTAAAACCCCACCGTCTGCATCTCATGACGCTCCGCCGACGCTCGATCGCTGGCTGATTCCCACCGCAGGCGGACCTAACTCTCGCCAAGCCATTCAGCTTTTGCCTGCATTTGCTCGTCTGACTCAACAGCCCCAGGTCTTTCTGTGTCAGGTTCATCAGGCAGAGCAGTTGCCGTCTGATTTAGAAGCTTTAAAGGATGCGATGGTGTTTTTAAGCAATCGCCTGCGGTGTCCGGTGGTGCTTCGATCGGTCTGTGCCAATTCGGTCTCTGAGGCAGTCGTGGATCTGGCGCAGAAAGATCAGTGCGATGTGATTGTGCTGGGTGCGACGCGAGAAGGATTGTTACAACAAGTCATTAACGGCAACATTCCTGAAGAGATTGCGCGGCAGTGTGCCTGTACAGTAATTTTAGTGCGCGGCGCGATCGAGTAGATGGTTTGCTGCGATACATTTTAGAGCGGAGCGATCGCGTTAAGTAGAATTATTCGCCCTTTTTGTTCGCCCTCACACACTGTATCCTGCAAGTTTGTGTTTATAGAGATCACCAATGAGACTAAATGGTTTGACGATGACTGCGATGAATAACCCAACGCTAAAACGCTGGGGATGGGTCACTGCTTTAGGATTGCTTTTAGGATCGTGTAGCCCCAGTGCAAAGGCACCGGATTCAGCCCCTCAAAGTCCAGCAACCGGGGCTGCAAAAGACTTTACGGTTGGCATGGTGTTGGTCGGTCCTAAACAAGATGGCGGCTGGAACCAGGCACAGTTTGAAGGAATTCAGGCGGCTCTCAAGACCATTCCAGGGACGAAACTGGAGTATGTTGATAAAGTGAATGTTGCCGATCGTCCGAATGTCAAAGGCTCTCAGGTTGCAGATGATTTGATCAACAAAGGTGCCAAGTTTGTGATCTTTAACTCTGATGACTTTAAAGACGATGCGCTTGCCACGGCGAAAAAACACCCTGATGTGACGGTGATTCACGCCTCTGGTGACTACGCCTGGAAAGAGGGCAAAAACTTCAAAAATCAGCCAAACCTGGGCAACATCATGGGGCGCATGGAGTATGGCAAGATGATTGCGGGCTGTGCGGCGGCGTTGGGCACTGAAACTGGGAAAATCGGCTATCTCGGACCGTTGATTAATGATGAAACGCGCCGCTATGCGTCATCTGCCTATGTAGGTGCAAAATATTGTTGGGAAAACTACCGCAAAAAACCAGCCCAAGACCTCACCTTTAAAGTCACCTGGATTGGATTTTGGTTCAACATTCCCGGTAAGACGTTAGACCCGACCAAAGTGGCAGATGACTACTACAACGGGGGCTATGATGTGGTGATGTCAGGCATCGATACGCCCGAAGTAGCAGTGCAGGGCAAGAAGGCGGCGGAAGCGGGAAAAAAAGTGAAATTTGTTCACTACGATCTAGCAACTGGCTGCAACTTAGCGCCTGATATTTGTCTGGGAGTGCCCTATTACAATTGGTCGTTTCCCTACGCCAACTCGATTAAGAAAGCGATCGACAGCAAATATGTCAGTGAGTTTACCTGGCTTCCTCCCGATTGGAAAAATATCAACAATCCCGAAACATCGATGGTTGGCTTTAACGAAGGAGCCGCGCTAGGCGACAACAAAAAGTTTTTGGATGAGTTTATCAAAGGCTTGGGAGATGGCAGCATTAACCCCTTCAAAGGTCCTTTAAACTTTCAGGACGGAACGCCTTTCTTAAAAGAGGGGGAAGTCGCCACCGATCAGCAAATCTGGTATCTACCGCAATTGCTAGCAGGAATGGAAGGATCGAGTAAGTAGTGGTTTGACGAATGAGTTTTGAGTTCTCAGTTAACGCAAACATTGCACAGTGGAATCCTCTATAAAACTGAGAACTCAAACTTTCTGAAACACTCAATCAGTTGACTCTAAATTTCTTTAGTACATGAAAGTTGAACTGAAAGATATTTCCAAACGGTTTGGCAATGTTCACGCTAACGATCGCGTCTCACTCACGGTTGAAGCGGGTACGATTCACGGACTTTTGGGTGAAAATGGAGCCGGAAAAAGTACGCTGGTGAAAGTGCTGAGTGGGTTTATCAGTCGAGATTCGGGGGCGGTCTTACTCGACGGAAAATCGGTTGAGATTAAAACACCTGCCGACGCGATCGCCCGCAAAATCGGGATGCTGCACCAAGACCCGCTAGACTTTCCGCCGCTGTCGGTATTAGACAATTTTATAGTGGGCAAAACCGGGACGGGGTTGATTGATCGGCAGCGATCGCTTCGCCAACTACAGCAGCTATCGACTCACTTTAACTTCAACCTCAATCACTACGAAACGGTTGCAAATCTCACCGTTGGCGAACGGCAACAGCTAGAAATTTTGCGCCTCTTATCGCTAGGGGTCAGCACCCTAATTTTAGATGAACCCACGACCGGAATTTCTGCCTCTCAAAAGACCGCATTATTTAAGGCAATGAAGCAGTTAGCCAGCGAGGGCAAATCGATTATTTTTGTCTCTCACAAGCTCGAAGATGTTGAAGAATTATGCGATCGAGTCACCGTTCTCCGACACGGCAAAGTCAGGGGACGGGCTGAAATTCCGTGCCCCGATGCTGTGCTGATCGATCTGATGTTTGGTCGCGAATTGGCTCCCCCGCTCAAGCCCCAAACGCGTCAATCTGAACCCGCTTTGCAGTTAGAAAAGATTCGGGTTGACACCGATCGCTTGACGCTTCGCTTAGGCGATTTGACTGCTTATAAAGGTGAAGTCATCGGACTCGCCGGACTTGAAGGCAGTGGACAACAACAGCTTCTATTGATGTGTGCTGGGCTGCTGCGAGCGTCTACAGGTCAGATTCGCGTCAACGGCGTAGAAATGACTCACGAATCCTACTCAAAGTATCTCGATCGCGGGATTGGCTATTTACCCGCCGATCGCTTAAAGGATGGGTTGGTGAGTGGCTTATCGATTCAGGATCATGTTGCCCTACGGACTCCGAGTCGCAGTTTGTTTGTCGATTGGAAAGAGACTTTAAAGCAAACGGTGCAAGCGATCGCAACCTTCAACATTCGCGGTAAGCCCAACACCCTTGTAGAGCGATTGTCAGGCGGCAATCAACAACGGACTCAGTTAGCATTGCTGCCCGTCCCCTTAAATCTGTTGTTGATGGAACATCCGACTCGCGGGTTAGACATTGAGTCCGTATTGTGGGTATGGCAACAGTTGATTGCGCGCTGCCAAACCGGGACAACGATTTTGTTTATGTCATCCGATTTAGATGAAATTATGCGATATAGCGATCGGGTCATTGTGTTTAGTGGAGGTCAGGCATCTCACCCGATCGCCGTCTCTGATCTCACTGCTGATCGTTTAGGACAGATGATCGGCGGTCGATTGAGCGACACATTAGAACCATCCGTGATTTCATGACTAAACGAATTTTTTATTATCAGCTTGCATCGATCGCACTCGCGATCGTATTCATCACAGCAATCATTCTAGTAGTGGGCGCGTCTCCACCTTCTGTAATCACTGCAATGTGGTCGGGTGCATTCGGCACCGTAGGTCAATTCGCACGAGTGATCGCAACGCTTGCACCACTTTTGCTCTGTGCAAGCGGATTGTTATTCACATTCACAGCCGGGTTATATAACTTAGGGATTGAAGGTCAGATTGCTTTTGGTGCGATCGTCTCTACGTTGGCGATTCGTCTCACTCAGGATTCGTTGCCTCCAGCGCTAGTGATCGTTCTAGCGATTTTAATGGGTGGTGTTGGAGGCACTCTCTGGGGATTGCTGGCTGGAGTCCTAAATGTTTATGGACGCATTAACGAGATTTTTTCGGGGTTAGGTTTAAACTTTGTCGCCGATGGTTTAGCGCTCTATTTAATCTTCGGTCCCTGGAAGCGTGAAGGAGTTGCCTCCATGAGTGGCACTGAGCAGTTTCCAGAATCGTTGTGGCTGCCGACGTTTGGTAATACAGATGCGAGTCCGATCGCGCTGTTGATCGCGATCGCGGCTGTCGCTATCACATTAATCATTTTACGAGGAACCTATTTCGGTTTGCGATTAAGAGCCGTAGGACAAAATCTTCGCGCTTCTTATGTCTTGGGCATTCCGTCTATTCGACAATTGCTGAGTGCATTTGCAATCTGTGGCGGGTTTGCTGGCATCGCTGGAGCGTTGCAGGTATTAGCGGTTTTCCATCGGTTGATCCCCAATATTTCTAGCGGTCTAGGCTATCTAGCGCTGTTAGTTGCGATGTTAGTCGGCTTGAATGCCTGGTTTATCCTTCCCGTTGCTTTTTTCTTTAGCGCTCTGAATATCGGTAGTCTACAGCTTCCATTAGATTTAGATCTAGAATCGTCTCTCGCAGGTGTGATTCAAGGAACACTCGTTTTGTTTGTGCTGTTGGCAAGAGGAGTGAGCGAATCGCTCCGCAAACCTTCAACAACCCCCCTTCATAAAGGCTATTGACGGAAACGACAGTCAACTCACTCGATCGGTTTATGACCTATGGATATTGCTCAAATAACTCCTATTTTAGCGACGGCGATCGCGACTTCTACACCCCTCGTGTTTGCCTGTCTGGGCGAGACGATTGCTGAACGAGCCGGGGTGATTAACCTCTCTGCCGAGGGCACTATCTTGCTCGGCGCGATGACCAGCTTTGCAATCGCCAAAACTCTCGAAGGATCGGGAACAGTGCCCAGCCTTTTAGCCGGATTTGCAGGAGCCGCTGTTGTCGGAGCCGCGATCGCGCTGATCGTCGCGTTAGGAACGTTGACGCTCAAACAATCGCAAGTCGCGATCGGATTCGTATTGGCATTATTAGGAGCTAGTTTATCGTCGTTTTTGGGCAATTCCTTCGTGAGAATTCCCGGTCCGACAGTGCCGAGCTTTAAGATTCCCGGCTTGCAGAATCTTCCCCTTTTAGGCAATCTTTTGTTTCAAAGTGACTTGCTAGTGTATCTCAGCTATGCCGCGATCGCCCTGGTTTGGGTCTACTTCTATCGCACTCGTGCCGGACTGATGCTGAGAGCGATCGGAGAGCAGCCCAACGCCGCCTTTGCGAGAGGAACCAATGTCGTCAAAATGCGCTACATTTACACGCTGATCGGGGGAGCCATGATGGGAATCGCGGGAGCCGCTTTTTCTCTCGATTTTAAAGCGGGTTGGAGTCATATGCACACGGCGGGATATGGCTGGATTGCGTTAGCGATCGTCATCTTCGGCGGTTGGAATCCGCTGCGAGTCGCGTTAAGTTGTTATCTCTTTGGCATTTTACAATCGTTGGCGAGTGTTGCTCAAAGCAGCATTCCTGCGATTCCGTCTCAGGTGTTTAATGTTGCTCCTTTTATGTTGATGATTCTATTATTAGTGCTGACATCTAGCGAGTGGGTAGAGCGAGTATTAAAGCTGTTGCCCTCACCGCTCGATCGGACTGCATCAGAACTGATCCGCAGCGCTCCGCCTGCCGCACTAGGCAAAGTCTTTGAGCAAGATTAAAAGTCGTTGCTAAATTCGGCTGCGAAACGATGAATTTGCCCTCACCCTAGCCCTCTCCCCAAGGAGAGGGAACAAGATTTCTAGCGCTTCTTTCCTATGGGAGAGGGGTTGGAGGTGAGGGCGGATTTCAGCAATGCCCTTGTTTGCAGCGATCGCAACTTCCACATTTAAAGCCCGTCGCCTCATCTTCAAATCCAAACGCCCGTAGCAAGAAGCCCCAACGACATTCTCGTGTTTTAAGATAGTCTCGCATTGGTCGCGTTGAGTTAGACTGGCTCGACGTTTGAGAACGGTCAGACTGATGAATCGTGTAATGAAAGGGATCTGACCACGTTAACTGTCCGAGATTCTGCAATCGTGAAAGCGCGATCGGACTTTCTTTAAATTGCTTGGCAACCTCCGTCACGTTTCCCTGCTTTGGCAGCTTTTTCAGAAGTTTCTCTGCTGTTTGCTGCTGCAATTGTCCTTGTGTTTCAAAAAACTTCCAGCGCTGTTGGTCTTCCGAATCGAGCCAGCCACTCACTAGCGTTAGCGCCTTTGCAGGTTTGCCGTCTCGTCCCGCTCGTCCGATTTCCTGCACATATTCACTCAGCAAAAATGGCGCATGGAAGTGAACAATCCATCTGACATTCGACTTATTGACCCCCATGCCGAATGCACAAGTGCAGACCACAAACTGAAGCGTATCCGTGAGCCACGCCTGCTCGATGCGACGACGATCGCTAGCTCCCAATCCTGCATGATAAGCTGCCGTTTTATACCCCTTCTGCCTCAGCCAGTCTGACAACTCCTCGCTGTCTCGCCGCGTCCGCACGTAGACTAATCCCGCCTGTTTCGGTTGAGCCTGAATGAACGTCAGCAACCCTTGTCGTCGTCCTCTCGGAGTCTGCACCGATCGCACCGTCAGACTGAGATTGCTGCGATAGGGATTAAGCCTGAAAATCTGCGGACTCTTTAATTGCAGAACGTGCTCGATAACTTGCTGAACTTGAGGATCAGCCGTTGCGGTAAAAGCAGCGATCGCGATTTGAGTTCCGGCGGGTTTGTGCTGCAATAGCGCCGATCGCACCGCACCCAGTCGATAATAAGCAGGTCGAAAAGCCTCTCCCCACTGCGCCAGACAATGCGCCTCGTCGAGAATAATGCCGTTGATTTGCAGGCTCGGCTCACAGAGGCGTTGCCAAACTGAGGTGCTCAAGAGCGTTTCGGGCGAGAGATAGAGCAGTCGGAGTCGTTGAGCCTCGATCGCCAAAAGCACTTGTTTGCGCTGCGGAGCAGGAAGTTCGCTGTGCAGCAACGCCGCAGGTAACCGACGCTGCCGCAACTCTTGCACCTGGTTTTCCATTAAGGCAACGAGCGGCGAAACCACGAGCGTCAATCCGGTTTGCATCAATGCTGGAAGCTGAAAGCAAATCGACTTTCCGCCACCCGTGGGCATGATAATCAGAGCATCGGTTTGAGAAAGCAACGTCTCAACGATTTCACCTTGTGGCGATCGAAAGTCGTCATATCCCCAAATTTGTTGAAAGGCTGATCGAATATCGGTTGCAGAAAGGGGAGGTCGGGGAAGGTTCATATCGTCTAAAAAAGCGCTCTGACTAGAGTGCCCTCTCAAAGGATTTTGATTGGCTTCATCCTGTCGATCGCCCAAACATGCGAGACTGCTATTAGGCTGTCAATTTTGTTCTGACGGGAGGTATTGTCTTGACGCAATCTGATTCTTCACCCACGCTCAAGCAGATTGCCAGCACCTTCCGGCTCACGGGTTGGATTAGCTTTTGGTCGCAGCTTGTGTTGACGATCGTATCCGGTGCGATTTTGCTATTTGCCCCGATCGCGAGTCGAGGAGATCAGTCAGCCAACAATCCTGGAACGAATGTCGGCGTGATTTTGACCGTCTGCGGCATTGCAGCGCTAGGCTTTAATATGTATTGGGCGGTGTTTCGCTATATTCCGATCGGTCGCCGCTTGCAGGGTGCTGCTTCTACCCGTCCCAAAAAGGCAGACGCAGTTCAAGCGTTGAGAACTGGACTGATCGCGAGCTTAGTCGGAATCTTGCTGGCGCTGCTCGGAGCCGAAGCGATTATCGGGCTGCTGTTTGGAAAAGCCTTGAGTCAAGGGGCAGCAGGATTTATCAACACCGACCAATCGAAGTTTATTAAACCCCTCGACATTCTCGTCGTGCAAGCCAGCATCAATGTGATTTTGGCACATTTCATAGCGATCGCCGCCTCGCTGTGGCTACTCAACAAGATGAGTCGGCAATAGTAAAGACTACTTTTCTAGCCAGTCTAAAATTTGATTAAGCTGCTCTAGAGACACCAATCCATAGCGCCAAAGCACCATCGGCAACGGTCCACGCTCTTGTTTGGCATAGCGAATTGCCATCGCGATCGACGATTGGGCAAGACACAGATCTTCTTGTAAAAAATAAATAAGTTGAGCGTTACTACGATTAGGACTTCGCTCACTTTCTTCTAGTTGATATTGCTCAATAATTTCAAACGGCAGCACAGGCATTGCAGAAGACCCTTGATGAAATAACAAATGGATGAATTTAGTTGTTCATACTACACCTAAATTATGAATTGAAAAAATAAGTTCAGTAAATCCTCGGTAGACGAGCCGAATGGGTATTCTCACTCCCTGCTTAAGACATAGACCTTCTGAAAAAATCTAGGATTCTTCTCACACAGTTAAACCACAGATTGTAGGTACTGAATCTTCAAGTTTGGATAAAGATTTTAGGACGATCGACCGCTCGTGGTTCTCGTTCCAATTTAATGTTTGATTGCAACACCATCGTCGTTGCTGCATCGGGTGGAGACGTTCCGGTGGAACGTCTCTACGGCATGGGGTAAACGCGCGATCGGTCGCATTCATTCGCAAAATCGGTGTCACTGGTCTTTTGCTGCCCGTTCTTTGGCGAGGTTTGCCTTAGCTTGCTGCCAAAACTGCTCCAACTCCTCCAGGCTATAATCTGCCAGCGGACGATCGATAACCGCTTCGATTTGCATCAATCGTTGAATAAATCTCTGATTGGTGCCCTGAACGGCTTCTGACGGATCGAGATCGTGCCAGCGAGCGAGATTGATTAGGGTAAACAACACATCGCCTAATTCTGCCTGCTGGGCAGCTTTACTCTCGTGTGCCAGAGCGTGCTGAAATTCTGCTAATTCCTCTTGAAATTTTGCCCAAACATCGTCGATCGTGTTCCACTCAAACCCAGCGGCGGCGGCTTTTTGGGAAATCTTCATGCCTGCCATTAACGGCGGGAGCGATCGGGCATAGCGTTTTAGCTGATACGTTAACCGCTGCGTTTCTGCAAAGTCTTGCCCTTTTTCAGCCGCTTTGATTTGCTCCCAATTGCGATGAATCTCGTCCAGATTCTCAACCGTTACGTCAGCAAACACATGAGGATGCCGTCGAATCAGTTTTTCACTAATCTTTTGCGCCACCAATGACAGATCAAACTGCCCCTCATCACTGGCAACCTGAGATTGCAGCACCACCTGCAGCAGCAAATCTCCTAACTCTTCAGCGATCGCATCATGGTCTCCAGTGCGAATCGCGTCTACCACTTCATACGCTTCTTCAATCACATAGGGAGTCAGCGTTTCGCGAGTTTGGGCTAAATCCCACGGGCAACCCCCATCGGGCGATCGTAGCTTGGCAACGACTTCAATCAGGTGCTGTAGCGCGTCGAGGGTTACGCGTTGGTTTGATGGAATCATGTTAAGTCCTTCAGAGGGCAGTCTCTACTCTATCGCTCATCCTTTTGCCCGTTTTTTGCCCAGCTTTTTCATTTTCTTTTTATAAGCAGACACGAGCCAATCACTAATACTGTGGCTGAGTGAACCTAACTCTAATCCGATCGTGCCTGCGATCCATTCACCAGAGTGTTGCTGTAGTGATTGTCTAATCATTCCAATACTGGTTTCAAACCTCTGCTGAGCCAATATCTGCCAGTGGTCGATCGTGCCTAAAAGCTGTTGAACGATCGCCCCACTCAAAATGAGAATGCTGCCCCCGATCGCGACCCAAACGATGAGATAAAGAATTCGGACGATCGTGCCAATCATCAGCCCGTGAGAAAAGAACGATCGGTGACGCATACTCTTACGGTAGGGCAACCAGATCCAGCGCAAAAATCCCCAGCGTTTATATTGCTGCGAGTAGATGTCTAAATCGGGTCCAAACATCAATCCGCCGACTAAAAAAGCGCCCGACACCACGAGAGTTAGATTGCCGCTTTGAGTCAGCGCAAAGGCCCCCCCCGTTACAAGGGGCAGACTCCAGAGGGTGATGCTGTCGTGAGTGCGACCAGAAGGCATGAGTGTGAAGGCGCAAAGAATTCTAAATTAAATCGTATAGACAACTAGCACTGTCTGATACAATATAGTCAATCGGGCGATTAGCTCAATGGTAGAGCGCCTGCCTTACAAGCAGGATGTTACTGGTTCGAGTCCAGTATTGCCCATCGATTTCAGGAAGCTGAGCTGCGAGCTAGGGCGGGTGAGTTCCTGGTCTCTCTAGCGTCATCGGTTATGGCAAGTAAACCTCGTTTCTCCCAATTCTTAATCAGTCTTTGAACTGTTCGGACTAACTTTCTAAATATTTCTGACCACTTTCTGAGTTTTTGACCGTAAGTGGCGTGATCGCGCGGTGCTATCAGATCCTCGATCGCTTCTAGCCTAAGTTTTGCTGCTTCGGAAAGATTGGTAATAACCTCATGCTTTTGGGCTTCTACTTCTTCTGAGTCAGATGCTTCATTTTCTGAAAACCACTGAAAGTTCTGAAACTCCTTAGTTGCCATACTTTCAGGCTTACCCATTCTGATGACACTAAGTTGGTAAAATGATAACTAAAGTGTTACTCCACATCTGGAGCCAAGCGCACAAATCACAATGACCTAATGCGCTGACAAGGTTGCACTCTACAGGAGGTTTTATGATCGCACTGAAGCTTTTCTCGGCACTCGGCTGTGGGCTGATCGCTGGAGTCTTCTTCGCTTTCTCTACTTTCGTGATGAATGCCCTTGCCCGACAACCACCCGCACAGGGCATTGCCACTATGCAATCCATTAACATCACAGTGATCAATCCGTTGTTTATGACAGCGTTCTTGGGAACCGCTGTAGCTTGCATCCTTCTGGCTATCTCATCGCTATTAAACTGGCATCAACCCAGTGCCGCCTACCTGCTAGTCGGCAGTTTGCTCTACCTTGTTGGCACAGTGCTGGTGACGATCGTAGGCAATGTGCCGTTAAACGACGCACTAGCGATCGTCAAGCCAGACAGCCCTGAAGGTTCGAGTCTATGGGTCAGTTATCTCGCCAAATGGACGTTTTGGAATCAGGTTCGGACAATAGCAGCACTCGCGGCAGCAGCATTGTTCACCCTCGAGATCGCTCACTGAGCAGCGCAATCTTACGAATCCTTGATCGAGAATCAGCGTGAGTGCGATATTCTGATGTTTAATGCTGTCAAGTCTTATCTGCTATGGCGAAACGCAAAGCTGTCTCCTCAAATCAAGGAATTGCAACCTTGCACGATCGGGTGTCACTGATTGAGGTTGCTACGCCGCTTCTACTCGATACGCTGACTTCTAACCCCCGGACTGCACCGCTGATTCTGACGCGATTAGATGACCTGACGGCGATCGTTGCACCTGGTAAGCTTGACGAATTATTAGAGCGCCTCAAAAAGCTGGGGCAACTCCCTAAAGTGCTGTAGGAGAATGTGATGTCTCTGCGATTTGATGCCTATCTCACTCAACTGGCGCAGCCCCTCGTTTATGACATGGCAAAGTCTTGGGGGTATGCAGAAAAACAGACTGCTAAGAGTCAGTGCACTGCGGCGATCGTGCGTGGGTTAAAAGACGCGAAGCAGATTCAGGCGGTGATCGCGCGGTTAAAGCCCTATCAGCGCTTGGCGTTAGAGCTTGCTAAAGCCCAAGGCGGCAGGGTGGCAGTTCGCACCGTGATGATTACGGCGGCGCTATTGGGGTTTGAGCAACCTGACACTAAGAATAAATTTGGCAACGAAGCGATCGCCTATGCTCAAGAGTTGATTCGCAGCGGTGTGTTAATTGCGACGACTCACTCGACGGATGGCTATTATGGCTGCGGGCTAAATTTTGAATACCTGATCTCGGACGAACGAATTTTGGCGCAAGTCGCTGAACCGCAGTTTCCGGCGTTGAACCTTAAAGAAACCACCGCTCCAAAAGTGTCTTCTTATCGTCGCCCTGCGAGTGTAGTGCTGACCATCTTGGGCTTTTTGCAAGCGATCGCGGGGTTAGGTGGGCTTAAACTCACCAAGTCGGGCATTCCTCAAGTCAACAGTCTTCGCAAGTTGATGAAGGCGCAGCGGTGGGAGGAAGACGGCACGCTGATTGATGGATTTTGGTTTCCGCAGCCGACGATCGCTCTAACAGCGGCGAGTGCTTATGCGGGGCTGTTGGTGCCCAACAGTGACGACACTCAGCTAGAATTAGCTGCCCCGATCGAGACGTTTGCCAATCGTCCCTATCCGATTCAGGTGAGTCAGATGTTGCTTGGGTTGAGCGTCGCGGGGGAATGGACAGAATGGAGAGCCAGCAGTTTTTTTGATGCCAGCAGCTATGTTGAGGCGCGTCAGATCTTATTACTCGTGCTGAAGTTGGTGTCGTCGGGTGAGTCTAAGTGGTTTAGCCTTGATGAGTTAGAACTGTTTTTGTTTCAGCGCATTAGCGATCGCTTCTCACTATCTGGATTTATTCCCTCGCAGTTTCGCATGGCGGGAGTCGATCCTGAAGAGAGTGCAAAACGCTGGAGAGATCAGCGACGCAAAGACTGGCAAGAACGCGAACGACATTGGTTTCGCTACGCATTATCAACGTGGCTATATCTGTTGGGCATCGTCGAATTAGGCTGGGATTCACAGTCCGATGCTTCAAATCAAAACGAGGCGATCGTCAGTTTTAGAGTCACCGAGTTAGGGCAAATTATTCTGCATCCAGAATTGGCTGCGTCGTTTGTGGAGATGGCTCCGCAACCTGCGTGGATTGTGCAGCCTAACTTTGAGCTTTTGGTCTATGTGGATGAAGTCGCCCCGTCGCAAATGATCTTTCTCGATCGCTATGCCGATCGTCTCGACATTCAGCAGCACACGGCGCGCTATCGGCTGACTCGTGAATCGGTTTATCGCGGGCTAGAGCGAGGCGGCTCACTTGATGACTTTCTTGCCGCGCTGCAAACTGGGGCAAAGGTTCCGGTGCCTCAAAATGTGGAGATTGATCTTCAGCAATGGGGAAAGCTGCGAGAACAAATCACACTGCGACGAGACACACAGATGATCGAGTTTGCAGACTTTCAATCAATGCAGACGGCAATGAATCAGGGATTGAGCGGCAAAATCTTGGGCGATCGCTTCTTACTCATTGAGCCGAACACACCCGCGATCGATGCGTGGATTAAACAAACGATTCGATATGATCAGCCCTTCGATCGCTGCTTAAAAATAACTGAAACGGGTGAGGTAACGCAAACAAAATCCGTAAAGGATCTGCTGCTAGACACTCAGCTACAGCGCTGGATGGAGAAGCGCTCGTCTAAAAGTTGGGCACTGACACAAGCAAGTGTCTCTAAGGCGGCTCAGTCGGGTCACAAAGCCAGCGATATTCTCGACTTTTTAGATGCTAGACGCACCGATGAATTGCCGCCTTTATTAAGGGTTGCGTTGACCGCTTGGGCAGGTCGTCCGCCGACGCTTGAGATGGCAGACGTTATCGTTTTGCGCTGCACTAATTCAGACGTGTTTGATGCCATTGCCCAAAGTGAACGGCTACGATCGCGCTTCACAGCCCAACTTTCTCCAGATTTGCTGTTGGTCGATCGGTCTCAACTCAAACAGCTCAAACAAGATTTAGAGTGGTTGGGCATTCAGCCGCTCGATCAGTTGCGGGTTGATTGAACGATATGGTTTCTGCGAATAGATTTGCCCTCACCCCAACCCCGCAGGAGAGGAGCGCTAGAAATTCTTGTTCCCTCTCCTTTGGGAGAGGGCTGGGGTGAGGGCGATTTATTGCACGATCGGAAGACGACATCCCCCTCCGCTACGATATAGTCTGAGTCTCGTGTCCATCTCCTCAAAAGAGATCAGTCTGCAACTTCATTCACAATGGCTCGATTATTTCAAAATTATCCCCTCCTTTTATTGAAAGAAAGTCGGATTATTCTTCGACTCGCAGTTCCAGTGATGGCGGCTCAGGTCGGACAAAACCTGATGACCTTTGTAGACACCATTATGGTTGGGCACTACAGCGCTCAACATCTCGCTGCGATCGCTGCTGGAACGATGTTGTTTTTCCCGCTGCAGGTGTTTGCCAATGGCGTTTTGATGGCGCTGTCTCCAATCGTGGCGCAGTTTTATGGATCAGGGCAGCAACCCGCGATCGGTGCCTACGTGCGTCAGGGTCTCTATTTAAGTCAGCTTCTCGCACTGCCAATTTTCTTGATCGTGCGGCATCTGGCTCCTGTTCTTGGCTGGATAGGGATAGAGCCAAAAGTCGTCGCGATCGCTGATGGCTATATTCACGCGATTAGCTGGGGGCTTCCGGCTGCGTTTGCGTTTATGGCGCTGCGGCTGTTTAACGAAGGCATTGCCGTGATGAAGCCCGGAATGTATTTCACGCTGGTGGCGCTAGCGTGTAATGTGGTCGGCAACTCGATTTTGATCTACGGTCGGTTTGGCTTGCCAGAACTCGGAGCCGTGGGAGCCGGATGGTCAACGGCGATCGCGTGGTGGGTGATGCTGGCGTGTATGACGGTCTATGTCGGGATCAATCGGCACCTCAAACCCTTTAATCTGCTAGAGCGCTGGGATCGACCCAACGCCAGAAGACTCTTAGAACTGCTGAAAATGGGGCTTCCGATCGGGTTAAGCCTCATTTTAGAAGTGGGGATGTTTGCCGCCACCACACTGCTGATCGGTGGGCTAGGAACCAACGTTTTAGCAGGGCATCAGGTCGCGCTCAATGTCGCTGCTATGAGCTTTATGGTGCCACTCGGACTCTCGATCGCCACGACTGTGCGAGTTGGGCAATTAGTCGGGCAAGGCAATATCTCAGACGCGCGGTTTAGCGGATTGACGAGCCTCGTGATCTCGGTGGCGATCATGGCGAGTGCATCGTTGGTACTGATCTGTTTTCCAATGGCGATCGCCGGGTTCTACACCTCCGATCCCCAAGTCAAAGCCATTGCGGTAAAGCTGCTGACGATGGCAGCGATTTTTCAGATTTTTGACGGGCTGCAAGTCGTCGCGATCGGCGCACTGCGAGGTTTAAAAGATACGCGAATGCCAATGCTATTTAACTTAATTTCCTATTGGCTGGTGGGGCTTCCGATCGGCTATTTTCTAGGAATCATTGGTCCGTTTGGCGCTCAAGGACTCTGGGCAGGGTTCATTGCGGGACTTTTGATATCGGCTTGTCTGAACAACCTGCGATTTTTCCAGTTGACAAAACCGCAGCAGAGATCCGGTTTATAAAGCATCATTTCAGACTCATGATGGCAGCCACGATCGCCGATGGGTCAACAGGCTTAGAGACATGCATTTGAAACCCGGCTGAGAGAGCTTGCTGCTGATCGGCTTCTCCCGCATAAGCCGTGAGAGCGATCGCTTTCACAGGGGTTTTCGCAGACACAAACCGAGTGTTGATTTCGCGCATTAGCTGATAGCCATCCATCTGAGGCATCCCGATATCGCTGATCAAGACATCGGGCTGGCACTGTGTCATCGATTCCAGTGCCTCTAGTGCCGATGCCGTAGTGGTGACGATCGCGCCTTCTGCTTCTAGCACAAAAGCAATAAATTCTCGCGAGTCTGTATCGTCATCTACGACAAGAATTCGGAGATTACCCAACGTTGAAGAATCAGCCACCGGGCGCTCATCCCTTGACTCATCTTGCATGATTTCATCCTCTAAGTGGGGTAGCTTGACCATAAACGTCGATCCCTGTCCTTCTCCAAAACTGTGTGCCTGAATCGTGCCACCGTGCAATTCGACAAGCTGCCGAACGATCGCTAACCCCAGCCCCAACCCACCAAAATGACGCGTCGTGGCGCTGTCTGCCTGCCGAAATGACTCAAACACGTAGGGCAAGAAGTCTTGCGAGATGCCTGTGCCCGTATCGCTGACTTGAATCTCAGCAGACCGATCGACCTGCTTTAGGTCAACGGTAATTCGTCCTCCTCCAGGCGTAAATTTTACGGCATTTGACAGCAGATTCCAGACAATCTGCTGAAGCCGTCCAGCATCGCCTGACACCTTGATCAACCTTGACGGCGGCTCAAAGGTGATTGAGATCGACTTAACCTGAGCCGCTAATCGCAGGGTGTCGATCGCCGATCTAATCGTGGATATCAGGTCAACCGGGGCAATTTTAAGGCTGAGCTTGCCCTGCACAATCTTTGAAATATCTAGCAAATCATCGATCAATTGCGTCTGCAATTTTGCGTTGCGCTCAATGGTTTCAAGGGCTTGATCCATTTTTGCACGGTCAAAGGGGCGCGTTGTCTCCGGCTCTCGCAGACGGCTCCGCAGCAGGGTTGCCCAGCCCAAAATCGGGTTGAGCGGAGTCCGCAGTTCGTGAGAAAGAACGGCTAGAAATTCGTCTTTCATGCGGTTAGCGGCTTCTGCCTGAGCGCGGGCTTGCTGTTCATAAATTAGCATCTGGGTGCGCGTTTCTTCGGTCTGTTGACGGTCTAGCTCGGTGGCGATTCGCAGGGCAAACACCGTCAGCAGCGTCTCTGCAAGCTGCACATTTTCTAAGGGTTTGCCATCCATCACACCCAGCAGCCCGATCTCTGCCCCCGTCGAGTCAAAAAAGGGAATGGCGATACAGCTTTCGATATTAAGCGAAGCCAACAAAGGTGCCTGGGGAAACTGCGCTTGCACTCGACGCGGATAACAGCAAATCGTGCCTTTCTCAAGCACAGTTTGGCAGGGCGTATCTTTAAGCAAATAGTCAAAGTTCTCAATAATTTGACCGTGAGCGCAGGTTGCGATCGTCGCGATCGTCTCTTGGTCGTTCTGATCAGTCACTAGCCCAATGTAGGTATAGTCAACGTCTAAAACTTTGGCAAGATGCTGCACGAGTGCCTGAAAAAATGCGATGCCTGTAACGATCGAAACGCCTTGAGTCACTTCTAGAAGAGCGGCATCGGTTTGAGCAATTTTTTTTGCGGCAAGTCTCAGCTCTAGTTCATCGATGACCACCGCGGCGAGATCTGTCAGAGTCGTCTTTTGTTCATTGCTTAACTCCTCTCGTGGGCTACTGTCTAGCAGACAGAGTGTGCCCAAGTTGTAGCCATCATGGGTGACGAGTGGCGCACCTGCATAAAAGCGAACACCCGGTTCACTGATCGCAAACGGGTTACAGGCAAAGCGATCGTCCTTGCGCGTGTCAGGAATGACGAGAATATCGTTCGTGAGCAACGCATAGTTGCAGAAAGCGTTGTCCCGTGGCACTTCGCACAGGTCAAACCCATAACTCGACTTAAACCAGGCGCGGGCATGATCAACGAGCGAAACCAACACGATCGAGGTGCCAAATAATCGAGCCGCCAGCATCGTGATGCGATCAAACGCAATCTCGGTTGGGGTATCTAGAACCTGATATCGTCGTAGTGCCTCCAGCCGTTCGGCTTCATTCGCAGGAAGTAGGGGTTTAGAGAAGTTTCCGGATAGTACATCAGTCATTTAGAAAAGCACACTCATGCGGCAGTCCATACTTCTCATTGTCTAGCCAAAGATAGAGATACCAATCTACCTAGAGAACGAATTGTTTCTAATCTTTAAAGAAAATTGTTCATGATAAGATCCCTGACTTCTTGAAGAAGCGAAGGCTCTGCGCCAGAATTTCAGGGACGTAGAGCAATCCTAATTAACTTGTGAGATGCAGAGAGTCTGCCCTCACCCTAAATCCCTCTCCTTGGGGAGAGGGACTTTGACTTTCTAGCTCCCTTCTCCTTAGGGAGAAGGGCTGGCGAGGGCTTGCCCCACTTCGTGAGGAGGGCAGACCGAGTTTACAACTGATTCAGGATTGCCATAGATCAGGAGTGTGTAGCGATCGCCAGTCAGGTTAGGACAAGGGACTTAGGCAGCGGCTTAAAACCCTGGTCTTCGTTGCTATCCCGCCCTGAACTGAAGTTTGGGCTAATGGTGGGAAGTCCATTAAAACGGACTGAACGCAAGTCGAGTCAGATCCTGAGTCCGTTTCAACGGACTTTCCCTATTAGCCTGAACTGAAGTTCAGGGCGAGGCAGAATCGACGCGAAAGAGGTTTAAAACACGTCCTAAGCTCCTTGTTCAGGCGGTGAGTTACGTGCAGCCATGTCCCAATCCAACTGGCTACAGCGATCGCTCTCACTGCACAGGTTTCCCAGACGTTTGAGCGACTTGCAGCGTCTTCACCAACTCTGCCAGAGAAGTTTCTAACTGAGTTCCTGCATCCATTGCTACCCAGCCTTCAGTTGTCAGTTGGCGAAACTCAAAGTGCAGGTGAGGTCCCGTCGAGGCTCCTGTGCTGCCAACCCGCCCGATCGCCGTTCCTTGCTTCACCACGTCTCCAGGCTTGACAAAAATCTCTGACAAGTGACCATAGAGCGTCTGCTGAGTGCCTTGATTGTGATTGATCGCGATCGCCAGTCCGTATCCGCCCAAAAAGTCTGCAAACGCCACCTGACCCGCATAAGCGGCTAAAACCGGAGTTCCCATCGGCGCGCCTAAATCGGTGCCAGAGTGAAAGCGACTGTCGCCTGTGATCGGGTGAACGCGCCACCCAAACACCGACGTAATCACCGAGGGAATCGAGAGCGGAAAGCTCAGCCGAATATTGCCATTTCCCAACCGAGCAGGCGGACGAATCGTGCGGTTGTAATAGTCGCGCACCGTGCTGTATTCGCGCCCGATCGCCGTGGTGCTTCCCGGACTCGAACCCCAACCAATGCCGCTCGACGACACATTCACCGAACCCAAGTGCGCTGAAGCCGCACTCACCGAAGCGCCTACCCGATCGACTGGGGCGATCGAGCGATTTGCAGCATCTAGCGCTGGGTCGTGGCGCTCAGTAGCTCCTAACGTGTAGTTTGTGCGATCGATAAATAAATCTCCCCCATCGGCGGGGGTTGCTCCTCTGGGCGTTGCTGGAGCCAAAAATGCTGGGGCAGAATCTGGGGCGATCGCGGCTGGAGACGAGGAAGCAGCCGGAGCCACTTCGACCACGATCGGAGTCTCTGCTGCGGGTGTCGAGGCTTGGGCGAGGGTGATGCCACTGTTCAAACAGCCTGAACCCACTGCCCAACCCAGTCCACACAGCAACAAAGAACTTTGACATACTCGTTTCTGAACAGTGGAAGCGGACAGTTTACGTGGAGTCATGGAGCGATCCTCAAGGACATAAAGGGCAGAACGACTGACTTTTAAGTCGTCAGATCAAGCCTATCTAGCTTATTGTGGCTTGAACTTATGAGATCGAGACCAATAAACCAGCAAAGATTTGAATTACTAATCGATTTGGTGACGCGTTGAAAGTATGAATTTGCCCTCTCCCAAAGGAGAAGGCGAGCCAGAAATCTTGTTCCCTCTCCTTCGGGAGAGGGCTAGGGTGAGGGCAAATTCGCTGGTTCACGGTTACATTGACCGAGCGATGACTAACTATCCTCACGGTCAAAACTGCGCCGAATCGATCTATCGGACTGCGATGTTGCTAACCGCTCGCTGCAGTTGGGCAAGAGAAAGATTGTAGCCAATAATCGCGCTAACCCGGTTGCCTTCGGCGCGAGTCAGATCGGTTTCTGCATTGATTACGTCGGTTTGCGTTCCTACCCCTGCTTGAAAGCGCAATCGAGCCAGTCGTAAGGCTTCGGCTGCCTGGGAGAGAGCCGTGGTCGTCGTGTCAATGTTGGCACGGTTTGACTGCAAATTAATGTACGCCTGCTCAACCTGAAAGCGAACTGTGTTGCGGCTTTGGGCAAACCGAGTTTCGGCAATTTCTTTGTTTCGCTCTTGCTGGGCTGCCCGCGCTTGAGCGGCTCCTCCATCAAAAAAGTTCCATTGAGCCTGCAGCCCAACACTATAGCCACTACCGGGTGCGCTTAGGGCAGTCTCAAAGTTCTTAAGCAAATTGTAGCTAGCGACCGCATTTACCGTTGGACCCAAGGTTGCCAACGCTGCTCGACGCTGCTGCTCACTGACTTCTCGCTGTACTAATTGTGCCTCTAGTTCAGCCCGATTTTTGTAGGCTAAGACGATCGTGTCTTCGATCGGCAGTGTCCAAATTCCGGCAGGCTGCACCGGGTCAGAGGTCGAGACGTTGATTGACTCTGGCAAACTTAAGCGCGACGCGAGTTGACGACGATTAATGCCCTGAGTCGCGATCGCGTTGGTGAGTTGCTGTTGGGCATTGGCAAGGTTGACCTGCGATCGCAGCACGTCAAAGCGGGTGCCTAACCCTGCCCGTTCTTGAGCGAGGGTGTCACTCAAACTTCGCTGGGCGTTGATCACGGCTGCTTGGTTGATTCGCACTTGCTCGTTGGCGCTTTGCAGGTTGTAATAATCATTGGTCGTGTCAAGCCTTAACTGTTCGCGAGTCTGCTCAACGGTTAACTCAGCCGCTCTCACCAGTCGCTCGGCGGCTCTTCTTCGAGCACTGTTTAGACCGGACGCAAAGATGCTGTAGCTGAGTTGAACGGTTCCGGTCAGGCTGGTGCTCGGCGGGTTGCCAGCTCCAGATGCCCCAAATAGCTGAGACTGAGGCGACTGTGCCTGCAATCTCGACGAGATATCACCTGATGCGCTCTGAGAGCGAGCCAAGCTAGACTGAATTCCCACAGTCGGATAAAGATTGGCTTGAGCTTCGCGCAGTGCCGATCGACTGCTTTCTAGCTGAAGTCTAGACACCTGAAGGTCACGATTATTTCGCTCGGCTAGCTCGATCGCTTGCAGCAAGCTGATCAGTTGAGTTCCGGCTAGGCGCACCTCATCAGGGCGGGTAGGAAACAACAGCGGATTGGCGGGTGAGTTGAGGTAGGCAGGGGCTGGCGTTGGGTCAGATTTAGACGTTGTGGGAGTGGGGACAGGGGTGCCGGGGGCTGGCGTGGCTGCTGGAGGCTGCGGAAATGACGTGGGAGAATTGGAGGGAGGGAGCGGGGTCGATCGAGGAGGCGTGACAGGCTTAGGAGCCTGAGCAACGGCTGGGTCTGGAGCCTTTTGTGGCTCGTTGGCGAAAAACTGGACGATTTTGGCACCTTCCAATGAGGGTGGCGCGGCTGCGATTGTCGGTTTCGACTGCGATCGCGGCACGGTGTCTCTAAAAGTTTGGGCGATTTGAGCGATCGCTGAGGGTTCGCCCATCGAAGCGGCTTTATCCTCAAAGGTAGCCGCGATCGTTTTCAGGTTGGGCGACTTTGCAGTGAGATTAGGGCTTTTCTGGGGCTGACCGGAAGGCAAAGTCTGTGAGTGAGCCACACCCACAGAGCCAAAGGCGATCAAAGCTCCCACACCCACTTGAATTAAATGAAGAGACATTTTCATACGGTTCTTGATTAGCCCACAGACTAAGGAAACTTTTAGAGAAACTTGGTTTAGAGAAGGGTTGAACTGAAATCTTCTTGCATGAATCCCAGACAGCAGTCGGTTTACGCAAGTAGTCTACTGAATCTAAGAGTTCTGCCTTTTTCAAGAGGTAAATCTCAGATCAACAACCTTAAGCAGGATAACGCTTGTCTTGGCGCTCAACCAGGTAGTTTAGCTCAATTGCGTCCGAAACTTATAGGTGCTAATTGCCAGTAGAGCGATAGCAAAAGCTGTCAGGGCAAGCGCTTCGGGGTAAAGCACGTCTAACCCGCTGCCTTTAAGCAAAAGACTCCGAGCAATTTTGACATAGTGCCGCAGAGGGTTGAACAGCGACAAGATCTGAAAAAATCGCGGCATACTCTCAATGGGCGCGATCGCCCCTGATAGTTGAATGAGCGGCAAATTGATGAAAAACGACGTGAGAATCGCCTGCTGCTGGCTCCGCGAAATCGTGGCTAAGAGAAACCCAATCCCGATGCCGACGCAAATATAGAGTCCTGAAAAGCCCATGAATAAGAAAAAGTTTCCGCGAAAGGGGACGTGAAAGACCAGCGTAGCAACGGTGACTGCCAGCATGACTTCTCCTAACAGCAAGACAAATAGCGGCACCACTTTCGCCAGAATAATCTCCCAGGCGGCGGCTGGAGTCATCAATAACTGCTCTAACGTGCCCGTATCTTTTTCGCGCACTACAGTTGCCGTTGATACAAGTGAGCTACCCAAATTCAGCACCAGCCCCAAAACTCCAGGAACGATAAACCAGCTAGAAACCAACCCCGGATTGTAGAGGATGGTGGCTTGAGTCTCGATCGCGGCTGAACTCTGAGGAGCGAGTTTTTGACTGAATTGATTGATAATCTGCGCGGCATAACCACTGGCAATTCCGGCAGTGTTGGCATCGACCGCATCGATTAGAACCTGCACTTCGGCAGAATGATCGCTCTTGAGATCGCGGTTAAACGTCGGCGGGATCACGAGTCCTGTCGTGACTTCACCGCGCCGGACTTGCTCCCCCAAAATCTGCTCGTTGGGAGGAGCGCGATCGACTTGAAACACTCCATTTGCGGTGAGCGCTGACACCAATTCTCGGCTCATCGGCGTGTTGGAATAATCAACCACCCCCAATTTGAGGTTTTGCACATCGGGGTTCAACGCCAACCCAAAAATCAATAGTTGCACCGTCGGCGGAAACACCAACAGAAAAATCAACTGTTTGTTCCGCAAAATCTGACCGATTTCTTTCACGGTCAACACCCAAAAGCGACTTTCAATTAAACGACGCAGCGGTTTCATAATCTATAGCCCTCTAGCCTGGTAACTGCATTCGACCCATGATGCGGCGGGCGATGCTAAACAGCACAAATGCCAACGCTGTTAGGCACGCGTGAGCCGTCCAAACGCCAGCCCATCCGGTGCCGCGCACAAACGCATCTCGGCTAATCTCAATAAAATAGCGAGCCGGAACAATATAGGTCACGAGCGACAACGGAAACGGGATGTTGCTCAGGGGGTAGATAAATCCCGATAACAGCAGCGCCAACAGAAATCCAGCGCTGGCTACACCTTGAACCGCAACACTGCGATTGTTTGCCCGAACGCCAATGAGTAAGCCAAACATAATGCTAGCGATCAAAAAGATACCCGTCCCGATTATAAAAGGAGTCGGATCACCCACAAACCAAATGCGAAAGACGGCACATCCTAACGCGATGACAAACAGCGCTTGCCCAATGCCCACCACGAAGTAAGCAAGACATTTGCCCAACAGCAGCTCAGCCGCACTGATGCTAGAGGCGTAGGTTTGCAAAATGGTGCCCTGCTCTTTTTCTCGCGACATCGCCAACGCTGCCAACAGTGACGGATAGATTGCCAAAATCACGCCAAACACTCCCGGCACGATGTAGAGCGATTCTTGCCGCCCCGGATTGAACCACAGTCTTGTTCGAGCGATGATTTTGCTGGTTCCCGCCGTCAATCCCTGATTCTGCACAAACGATCGAGTGAATGCCTGAATGCTGTTCTTGATCACTCGCGCATTGTTGACATCAGTGCCGTCAATTAAGACCTGGATCGTACTGGTTTTTCCGGCGGTAATCTCTCGATTAAAATCGGACGGAATGATCACAGCGGCTTTGCCAATGCCACGATCGAGCGCATCCAGTGGGTCAGATCCGCTCCACCGAACTGGAACAAATTGATTAGTTTCATATATTCCCTCGCTATATCGGCGACTGAGATTGCTGCGATCGAGATCTTGCACCACGATCGAGATATTTTTTGCCTCTAATCGGATGGCAAACCCGAAGATAAACAGCGTCATCACAGGCAAAATAAAGGCAAGCGCCAGGGTGAGGCGATCGCGACGAAATTGCGCTAATTCTTTACGGCACTGAGCGAGAATTCGTTTCATGATGGCTGCGGTTCCTTTGGAGTTGCGTGAGCCGAGCGCTGCACGACTCCGATAAAGGCATCTTCGAGCGAGAAGGGAATCGGACGTAAAGAATGAACGGTGAGATTGGCAGCGTCGAGACGCGATCGCAGATTGGGAATGTCTCGATCAGGATCATCAACGACGACGTGTAGGCGATCGGCAAAGATTGAAACCCGCCAAGACTCCATCTGCTGTTTGAGTAGATTAGAAGCCGCTTGAGTTTGGTCAGTGATCACTTCAATCAACTGTCCCGGCTGGGATGCTTTGATCTGGCTGGGCGATCCTTCTGTGACGATTTCACCCGCCACCATAAAGCTCATGCGATTGCACTGTTCGGCTTCTTCTAAATAGTGGGTAGTGACCAAAATCGCGGTGCCATTGCGAGCAAAATCGTTGATCAATTTCCAAAATTGGCGACGGGCTAGGGGATCAACGCCGGAGGTCGGCTCGTCGAGAAATAAAATATCGGGTTCGTGCATGACCGAAGCACCAAACGCGACGCGCTGTTTCCAACCGCCCGGAAGCTGTCCGGTGATCAGGGTTTCTCGTCCTTCGAGTCCGCAGGTGGCGATCACCCAGTCAATTTTTTCGCGTCTCAGCCTGCGAGGTACGCCATATATGCCGCTATAGAATTCCAGGTTTTGCAGAATGGTCAGGTCATCGTAAAGGGTGAATTTTTGGCTCATATAGCCGATGCGTCGCCTGAGTTCACTACTGCGGAGATTGCCGCGTTCTCCTCCGAGGGAAATATCGCCAGAACTCTCAGGAAGCAAGCCACACAGCATTTTAATCGTGGTCGTTTTCCCGGCTCCGTTGGCTCCGAGTAAGCCAAAAATCTCCCCGTAGCGCACTTCGACATTGACATTTTTAACGGCTTGAAAGCTGCCAAAATTCCGATTTAGGTTGTGAGAATAGATCGCAAAATCAGACGAGGAATTTTTAGTAACATCGCGATTGCCGCCTCTCGATCGCGGAAACGCCAAAGACTGTGGTGCCGATCCCTGCTGACGCAATCGAGTCACAAACACATTTTCTAGCGTAGGTTCAGCCAGATCGATCGTGGCAGCTTGCAGGTGATGTTGCTGAAATAATTCGCGCACCTCAGCCTCCCCGATTTGGGGATCATTCACCAGCACATCTAGGCGATCGCCAAAGGTCTGCACATCTGCAATAGAGCCGGACTCAGATGCCTCGGTCAACACTTGCTCGGCGGCTTGCAACTGGAGCGTATGCACTTCGAGACGATATAGTCCTAAACTGTTTCTCAACTCAGCAGGCGTGCCAATTTGCTGAATCTGACCGTCATACATTAGCCCGATGCGATTGCAGCGTTCTGCCTCGTCTAGATAAGGAGTTGCCACCACGATCGTCACTCCTTCCTCAGAAGCCAGTGCCGCCAACACATCCCAAAACTCGCGCCGAGAGACGGGATCAACGCCCGTTGTGGGTTCGTCGAGCAGCAGCACTTGAGGCTGAGATATCAGCGCACAGCACAGCGCAAGTTTTTGCTTCATGCCCCCCGATAGCTCTCCGGCAAGACGATCGCCAAAGTTCTCTAAGTTCATCAAGCGCAGATATTTTTCGCGCCGCTCAGAAAACTGGCGATCGGGCACTTGTCTAAGTCCGCTCACATAGCGTAAGTTTTCATCAATGCTGAGGTCGAGATAGAGCGAAAATTGCTGAGTCAAATATCCGATCATCAATCGCGCATCTCGTGGCGGTTGCCCCAACACTTTCACATCTCCGGTAGTCGCCTCCATCACGCCGCCCAGAATGTGAAATGTCGTGGTTTTGCCTGCGCCATCGGGTCCGATCAGCCCAAAGACTTCGCCGCGCTTCACCGCAAAATCGACTCCTCGAACTGCCGCCACCCGATCGTAGTGTTTGTGCAATCCGACCACGCGAATTACATCATCTAAAGACGCAAGACTTGGATCTCGGGCTTCTGGGATCGCACTACTCGCCACCGTTTTTTGAATCATGACTCCAACCTCCAGAGGCGATTATTGGGTCTTTAAAGAGATTTCTCCATCGGCTGGCATTCCTGGTTTTGCAAAACCCTTGGGATCGTCGATCGTTAATTTGACCCCAAACACCTGTTTGACTCGATCGTTGCGAAAGTAAATATTTTCGGGCGTGAACGAGGCTTTGGCATCGATCGCCGACACCTTTGCAGCCAGCCCTTGAGTTGGGTTAGAGTCGAGAAAAACCTTGGCAGATTGACCGACCCGAACCTTACCGATGTCGCCTTCTGGGACATAGCCTCGCAGATAAACCAAATTCAAATCCATCACGGTCAGCATCGTTTTACCCGCAGCGACGACTGCCCCAGGCTCGATCGGACGTGCCGTGACGATTCCTGCGATCGGGCTGGTTACATTCAAATAATTAAGCTGCGCCTGAATCTCTTTTTGCTTTGCTTGAGCTGTTTTGATTTGTGCCTGTGTCTGTTTGAGTTGAGCCACTGCCTGCTGGCGCTGCTGATAAAACCCCGACAGTTGCGCGTCTCGAATGTCAGGATTTAGCCCCGTCGTTTTCACTTGAGCAAAGCCTCCCTGCGCCGCCTTCAACTGATCCCGCGTCGCATTCACACCCGCCCGACGCGCTAAAAGCGTTGCCTGAGCCGTCTCAACCGAGGCTTGAGCTGTCTCAAAGGCGGTCTGCGACTGGTCAAACTGCTGGCGATCGACTGCGCCTTGAGACACTAGCTGGGCATAGCGATCGCGGTCAGTGGCAGCAAATCTCTGCGTTGCCTGAGACTGTCTGACCTGCGCCTCAGCTTGTTTGACTTGGGCGATCGCTTCTGCCAGTTGAGCAGTTGCCGCCGAAACCGTCGCTTGCGCCTGACTGATTCGCCCGGTGGCATCGCCTTTTGACTGTTTGAGATTTAACTCTGCCTCACGAATCTTGCTGTCAATTCCGTCAATTTGAGCCTGTGCCTGTTGCGCTTGTTGTTGAGCCGCCGTCACCGTTGACCTCGCGCCCCTAAGCTGTGCCTGAATTTCTTCATCATTGATCCGCACCAAGACCTGCCCTTTTTTAACTTCATCGCCCTCCCGCACCGCGATGAAATTCACCCGTCCACCCGTTTTTGCGCCGATGTCGGTTTCATAGCCTTCGAGCCGTCCGCTCAGGTGCAGGGCAGTTGGCTCTGGGTGAGGCATCAACCGCCAGATTCCATAGCCAATCCCGGCGATCGCTAGCCCGATCGGAACTAACAACAAAGGTTTAGGAACCTGCCGCCCTTTTGGTTTTGACGGCGGAGAATCTGGGAGATGCTCGGTGGGTGGGGGAACAAGCTGAGTCATGGTAGTAAGCCGATTGGAGGATGAGGAGACTCTTACCGCTGTAAAATGCTTCAAGATTACCGATCATACTAGACGGTCTAGTATGATTGAACAACGCCTAATGGAAAAAGTTAATACTCAAGAGAAGCGTCATTCCTCTGCTGTAGATGACTTAAGCCTTACCTCACGATCCGCCCCTCCATGACCTCACCCAACGTTGTTCCATTTAGCATCACGCCCAAGCAAGAGCAGATTTTGCAGGGAGCTATGCGCGTGTTTCTCAGTTGCGGCTATGCAGGCACCAGCATGGATCGCGTTGCCACAGAAGCGAGCGTTTCTAAGCAGACGATTTACAGCCACTTTGTGAATAAAGAAGGGCTGTTTAAAGCACTATTAGAATGGATGACGCTTTCCCGATTTCGAGAAGTGTATGACGGGAGCCGTTTATGCGGTGAGCCTGCAATCTTGTTGCGGCAAATCGCGAAGATCTATAGCTTCAGAGTCGCAGATCAGAATTATTTGTGTTTGATCAGGCTGATTATTGGAGAGTCCGATCGCTTTCCAGAATTAGCAAAACTGTTTACAACAACGGTGATTCAGCAGGGGCAACAGTTACTTAGCCAATACTTTGAGGCGCATCCAGAACTCGGCATCGATGACCCCGAAGCCGTCGCTCAAATTTTTTTCGGTTCTCTCGTCTCGTATATGCTGGTGCAGCATATTCTCCACGGCAAAGACGTGATGCCAATGGACTACGATCGTTTAGTTACAAGCCTGATTCACTTAGTTCTCGCGCAAAGTTCCAGATAATCAACAGTTCGGGCAGTTTTAATTAACCAACGATAAAATGCGGGCTTCAGCCTCTGTCTCAAACTGGTACTTCATCCATCATTACTTGAATTCTGTGAGGCGGCACTGAGTCTTTGCTCACTACAGCAAACCCCTATCAAATACTGCTCTGAGGAGGAAAACTACCCCGATCGACAGAGTTCGTAACGCTTTACTAAGCTTAATCTTGTGCTTGATAGGTCACAACACAACAGACTTTATATAGCTTGTAATCGCTGTGTCTCCTACAAGAAGTCCTAAAAAATCAACTATGCAAAGCCAAGAATTTCGTCCGACCTCTGAAGATATTGCAGGGCAGAAGCTTCCCTATCCTGCTAGTCAAGAAGACATGATGCCTGCCCCTGACAGCGATCTCTCTAACTATCTGCCAGCCGGAAAACTTCGAGGCAAAGTTGCGCTGATTACAGGAGGCGATTCTGGAATTGGACGGGCGGTCGCGATCGCGTTTGCAATGGAAGGAGCCGACGTTGCGATTTTCTACAACGAGAACGATGCCGATGCAAAAACCACCTGCGAGATAGTCGAGTCAAAAGGAAAGCGCTGCTTGGCGATTAAAGGAGACGTTCGCAAATCTGAAGACTGTCGCCATGCAATAGATCACGTTGTCACTGAGTTGGGCGGACTCAATATTCTCGTCAACAATGCAGCGTATCAAATGGCTCAAAAAAAGTTTGAAGACGTGAGCGAAGAGCAGTTTCGTCGCACGCTCGAAACCAATATTTTTGGTTATTTCTACATGGCAAAAGCCGCGCTTCCTCACCTCAAAGAAGACGATGCCATCATCAACACAGGCAGCATTGTTGGATTAGTCGGCAATGAGATGCTGATTGATTATTGCGCGAGCAAAGGTGCTATTCATGCGTTCACCAAAGCGTTAGCGTTAAACTTAGGATCGCGTAAGATTCGCGTTAACGCAGTCGCTCCCGGTCCGGTTTGGACTCCGAATATCCCAGCAACGATGCCGATCGAGGAAGTCGAAAATTTTGGTCATGAAGTAGCGATGGGTCGTCCGGGTCAACCCGAAGAGCTTGCTCCAGCTTATGTTTTTCTAGCATCGCAAGACTCAAGCTTTATGACTGGCAGCATTGTAGAAGTGACTGGCGGCAAATTGTCGAGTGGTTGATTAGACTTTTCAGATCCACAAAACTTTCATCAAGCAAAGGGCTTAGTTCTTTACTCAACGCTAACAATGGAGCAGAGTCCTTATCCATCAGGAACGGTTCGTCAGCTACTCAAAACCTCATACGTCACACCCAAAACAAAGGACGTTCTCGAAGCGAGATTGGCAGAGAGTTCTACCTTAAAGCCTAGCTTTTTTGACACAGCATCTTTTGCAATTTTGCAAGCAGTATCCGATCGTTTCATCTCCCAATCTCACGGCATCGATCTGGCTGGCGCGCTCGATCGACGCTTGGCAATCAACACGGGAGACGGCTGGCGATATAACACGATGCCCCCTGACCCGATCGCCCATCAAGCGGGGTTGCAGGGAATCGAAGAGAGCGCTCAGATTATGTTCGATCGTAGCTTTATCTCATTATCCGAGATAGAGCAAGACATACTACTAAACAGCCTTCAGCAGGGCACAGCACCCGGAGAAACTTGGCAACAGATTCCTGCATCGCGATACTTTGAAGAGTTGCTGGTAGAACTCACTGAGACCTACTACAGCCATCCACTTGCACAAGAGGAAATTGGCTATGTAGGAATGGCAGATGCACAAGGTTGGAACGCGATCGGACTAAACCAGTTAGAATCTTGGGAACCCCAAATTGGAGAAGCTATTCCGTCGCGGGTGATGCAGACACCAACGCTTCAGACAACCCAAGTTGGATTGCAAGAAACTATTGATTTGCAACGCTATGCATTAACCGATGTTGTCGATGCAGTAGTGATTGGCACAGGCGCAGGTGGGGCACCTCTATTAGCACGATTGGCACAAGCAGGACTTCGCGTCGTCGCTTTAGAAGCGGGACAATATTGGAATCCTGCTGAAGATTTTGCAACCGATGAACGATCGCAGTCTAAGCTGTTTTGGCGAGACGAGCGGCTCAGTGCAGGCGAAGACCCGATCGCGTTTGGCAGCAATAATTCTGGAATCGGAGTAGGTGGCTCTACGCTGCACTACACCGCGTATGTGCCCAGACCTCACCCCGACGACTTTCATCTCCATCGAGACTTTGGAGTCGGCATGGATTGGGCAGTCCAATACGATGACCTGAAACCCTACTACGACGAGGTAGAAAATTTTCTCGGCGTTTCGGGCGCGTCTCCCTACTTGTGGGAACCCGATCGCAAACCCTATCCGCTGCCGCCGCTGCCGCTCAATGGCGCAGCACAACTGATGCAGCGAGGATGCGACTCACTGGGCATTCAGACTTCTCCTGCGGCAAATGCGGCAGTGTCGGCACCCTATTTTCAACCCGGCGTGGGCTGGAGAGCCGCCTGCACGAATCGCGGATTTTGTCAGGCAGGCTGCACCACAGGCGCAAAAGCCAGTATGGATGTCACGTTCATTCCGCTGGCGATCGAGCATGGGGCTGAGGTGCGATCTAACTGCTTTGTGACGGGGTTTGAGCGCGATCCAGAAGGTCGAATCACCGCCGTAATCTATGTGCAGGCAGGAGAAGAAAAACGTCAGCGGTGCGGCACCGTGTTTTTGTGCGCGGGCGCGATCGAGACTCCGCGATTGCTCTTGCTCAACAATCTCGCGAACTCTAGCGGTCAAGTCGGACGCAACTTTATGGCGCATCCGGGTGTGCAGGTGTGGGGACAGTTTTCAGAAGACATCAGACCGTATAAAGGCATTCCCGGTGGGTTGATCTCAGAGGACACACACCGCCCAAAGGATGCGAATTTTGCAGGCGGATATCTGCTGCAAAGTATTGGCGTGATGCCTGTCACTTATGCCTCGCAGGTCGCACGAGGAACAGGATGGTGGGGCGATCGCTTACACTCTCACATGATTCAATACAATCACACGGCTGGTATCAATATTCTGGGAGAGTGCCTTCCCTCTGAGCATAACTATCTGGAATTGTCAGACGAACGGGACGATCGAGGATTGCCGAAACCTCGCGTTCACTTCACCAATGGCGAAAATGAACGCCGCATGATCGCTCACGCAGAGTCGTTAATGCGTCAGATTTGGGAAGCTGCGGGTGCGGAGAATCTGTGGACATTTCAGCGCAGCGCTCACACGATCGGAACGTGTCGCATGGGCACCGATCCCGCTCAATCCGTGGTCAATCCAGACGGCAAGGCATTCGATGTGCCAAACCTTTATATCATGGACAATTCAATCTTTCCGAGTGCACTGAGTGTGAACCCCGCTCTCACGCTGATGGCACTCTCATTGAGAACTGCCGATCGCTTTCTCCAACAGATTTAATCAGGAATTAACACCATGACAGCAGGATTTTTAGATTTGATTCAACAACGCTACGGAGACGGTCAATATCCCGGTGATAGCAACGGCGGCGCATCAGGAGCGACTGGACAAGGACAACCCAGCAAGCGCCCCGGCAACTTCATGTTTGCAACGGGAATCGAATGTTCTTACCCAACCATTGATCACGGAAAAACTCGCCGCGATGAACTGGAAGAATGTGGTCATTATCAACACTGGCAAAAAGATCTGCATCTGGTTAAAGATCTCGGTTTAAATGTCTTGCGATACGGCTTACCTTATCATCGCATTCACCTTGATGCCGGACGCTTTGACTGGAGTTTTGCCGATGAAGTCATGCACGAAATGCAGCGACTAGAGATCACACCCATTCTTGACTTAATGCACTTTGGTGTTCCTGACTGGTTGGGCAACTTTCAAAACCCCGAACTGCCGATTCACTTTGCAGACTATTGCGCGGCAGTTGCCGATCGCTATCCGTGGGTTCGTTATTACACGCCTGTAAACGAGATCTATGTGACCGCACGAGTCAGCGCTAAAGATGGAATTTGGAACGAGCAACTCAAGAGCGATCGGGCGTTTGTAACGGCTATGAAGCATATCGTCGCTGCCAGCATTCTCGGCACTCAAAGCCTTGCCCAGAAACGCCCCGATCTCGTCGTGGTGCAAAGTGAGAGCGCTGAATATATCCACGAAGCTTGCTCGGCTCAGTCTCAAGAAGTCAAGTTGCTCAACAAACTTCGCTTTCTGTCACTGGATTTGCTCTACGCGTTTCCGCCCGATGCCGATGTCTGTATGTATCTGCTCGACAACGGCTTAACTCGCGCCGAATATGACTGGTTTATGGCTGGTGAGCCACCTGGATATCAGGTGATGGGCAATGACTATTATGGACGCAACGAGCGCATTCTCTTACCCGATGGCACGATGTGTCAGAGTGGAGACGTGATGGGTTGGTACCAAATTACTAGAGAGTATTACGATCGCTATCGCAAACCCGTGATGCACACGGAGACGAATGTGTTAGATGCTGAAAAAGCACCCTGCTGGTTATGGAAACAGTGGGTCAACGTGCTGCAAATGCGAAAAGACGGCATCCCAGTATTAGGGTTCACCTGGTATAGCCTGATTGACCAGATCGATTGGGATATCGAACTCGCTGAGAAAAAAGGCACTGTGAATCCCTGCGGTTTGTTTGACTTAAAGCGAAATCCGCGTCCTGTTGCTCAGGCATATCGCGACTTGCTAAAAGAATTTGGACAGATGACGATCGTGCCTCATGGCGAAATGTTTGAGGTCACGAGTCAGCCCGCTCGCCTCAAAGTAGAGGTTTGATGAGCGGGTTCTGCCAGCTACAATTTCGCTTTGATTCGGATCAAAGCACCGAGGCAAATGGGCAAAACTTAGCTGATGGCAAGAACGCTAAATCACGCGAGACAAAAGGGCTATCAAACGATTTTCTTTAGTTTTCAATGGGCGAATCGATAATAGACCTCCTGCATGAATAAACTTCTCAATACAAACTCTCTCAGATCTCGCTCCGTTGAGGTCGGTTTGTGCCCCCTAAATCCCCCAGAATGGGGGATTTAGGGGGCGTTCCCAGATTCACGCAGGGGGTCTAACGTTTTTTGGATTTGTTGTGGCAATTGAACTGCACGACAAAATCCAAACGTCAGCCCCTCTGAACCTGCGAAAGTGGAGCCTCGGCAATGGTAGAAGAGCGATCGGTGAAATCATAAACACAGCAAATGAATGTGCCGAAATAGGAAATGCGATTGCATCTAATGCTACCAATAACATTCAAAGTAACCGTTGGGCAACTAGGATGAAATCATCGGAGACCGTCGATCGCCGTGATTCAACCACTCAAAAAATGATCCATTTTGATGAGTTCATTGAATAATATCTAAAGAACTCAGAGAGTCGTTGCAAGCGGTTTCAACGTCTCTGATCAATTCAGCAGTCAAGGGTGTCCTACTTAAGCTGATTTAATTAAAGAAACGAATGCTAATTTTAGATTTGCGATCTCCGATCGGGAAAGCTTAGTGGATAGAGGATTCTGGGATTCCTATTCACACCTTCAACGGTTGAGACGGTGTAAAATGTGCCTCTGCACTGCTTAAAATCACCGCTTGGTCGTGAGATCGCTCTTCATCCTAGCCGGAACTGTATCATGTCCCCTTGCACCATCACGTTCTCCGATCGCACTGCCACTGTTGTCTCCGTCGAGTCCTTGGCAGAGTTTCCAGGCATCCTCAACAACACCGATATTCCTCAATCTCGTCCCACCCTTGTGGTGATTGGCGGTGCTAGTCGGCTCAACCCAGAAGACTCCGATCGGGTGCGGCTCCTCTTTACCCAAGCCCTCGCCCCGATCGCTCAACGCTATCAAGCGGTAGTCGTGGATGGCGGCACCGACACTGGAGTGATGCGCCTTATGGGTCAAGCACGAGCAGAACTGCACGCCACCTTTCCCCTCATCGGAGTCAGCCCGATCGGGCTTGTGACACTACCTGGTCAAACTTCGACTCTAGAAGACGCTGCCCCTTTAGAACCCAACCACACGCATTTCTTTCTCGTTCCTGGCGCTCGCTGGGGAGACGAATCGATCTGGCTTGCCCAAGTTGCCAGCGCGATCGCTGCCGATGCGCCCTCCATCACCGTCTTAATCAACGGCGGTGACGTGACGTGGGAAGATGCCACGCAAAATGTGAACATGGGACGATCGCTGATTGTCGTTGCTGGATCAGGCAGAACCGCCGACATTCTGGCGGCGGCTGTCCACGGAGATGTGAGTGACGATCGAGCCAAAAAATTGATTCAAAGTGGATTAGTGCGGTCTATCGATCTAGCGGATGGAAGTGCGGCTCTAGCTCAGATAATAGAAGCAGCATTTATGATTAAGAGATAAAATGTCTACCGATCCTCAGCCCTCAAACTTGACCTATAACCAGCAGCTAAAGCAGAAGTTTGACAGCCTTATTGACGACCTAGAGATCGAATCGCTACACAAAGAGTATCTCAAGTCTCGCTGGCTCGATCAGGTGCTGTGGATGGAAGACCGCGCCACTCAAATGCGAAACTGGCATCGTCGATTGCGCTTAACGGTGATTGTTGCCAGTGCCATCGTCCCGATTCTCGTTGCCCTCAACTTTAATGAAGACAAAGCGTTTGACAAGTGGCTCAAAGTCGGAACAATTAGCATTAGTGCCCTCGTAACGGTGAGTTCGGCAGTGGAAGCGTTTAATCAGTTCGGCGATCGCTGGTATAGCTATCGTCGATCGGCAGAGCTTCTCAAAACCCACGGCTGGCAGTTTTTGCAGTTGGGCGGCGTGTATCGGACTTACAAAACACATGCTGAGGCGCTACCCGTTTTCACTGAGCAGGTCGAGGGAATCATTCAGCGCGATGTGGATGTCTACACGGCTGAAGCGGTGAAAACTCGAAAACGAGACGACGATGAGCCAGAGAAACCTCCTAATAGTTAGGATGTGTGCGAAGTCCATCACAGACCCTACATAAAATTAGAGAACTCAAGTCAGCTTGCTACAATTTCAGCAGAACCAGAGTTAACCCAGCATCGCTATGCAAGAAATTGAAGTGCAAGGCACGATCGACGAACAGGGCTATATTCGGCTTGACCAACCGCTCAAGATCAGTAACCGAAGCAATGTTCGCATCATTGTGATGGTTCCTGAAGACTCTGAACTGGATGGCTATGATGAGCCAGATGAAAGTGTCTTAGCTGGACTGCGCCAAGCCCTCAGCGAAGTTAAGGCAGGTAAAACAATTCCGCTGTCTGAGCTTTGGGACGGCATTGATGAGTGATGAAGGCTCTATAGAGATTATTGCTGCTCCTGAATTTCAGCGACGAGTCCGCGATCTCTCCAAAAAATATCGTCAAATTCGTCGCGATCTTGAACCTGTTCTCGCGCGGCTTCGAGTTGGGGAGTTTGTGGGCGATCAGGTTCAAGGAACGGGTCATACCGTCTTTAAGGAACGAGTCAAGAACAGTGATATTCCAACAGGTAAACGAGGGGGATATCGACTGATTTATCAACTCGTTTCTCCAATGTGTGTTGTTCTACTTTTGATTTATCCAAAATCAGAGCAGTCTGATGTGCCTGCTAAGGACATCATCAGCATCATTAAAGAATTTAATTCGCCTGAAGAGTAGCGTGAGCAACGCAGTCATCACGTTGGAATAGATCGAGCGATCGTTGTTTGTGAAGTGCGATCGCAGGTCAAAATCATCGATGCAATTCGCCATCATCGTTCTTGCACTGCATTCTCTACTCCCCTCATTTCGAGGTGCGTTGCGCTTGCCAGCTTTCGCCGAGTTGGGTCTCGCATTGTTTTTGCTCGGTGGTCTGCTTGGGGTCGTCGAGGATGTAAGTCTTGAGGCGTTGGCAGGCGCGGCGGAGAAGGCTGTCGAGGTTGAGGTCGATGCGATAGAGTTTAACGATCGAGTTCTTGGAATCAGGGAGGGGTGCGCCGAAATAGGAGGGTCGAGTGACGATGGCGATCGTCTGCCAATCTAGACTAAATGTTGGAGAACCTCCCTCAAATTGACCTAATTGATTGCCGTCTCTGTCCCAGAGTTTGGTGCTGCCATCCAATCCCCCTATGGCGATGCGGCTCCCATCGGGGCTGAATGCCACACTATTAACGATGCCTTGATTGCTGTTGATACTGGTGATGGGTTTGCCGTCTCTGTCCCAGAGTTTGGTGCTGCCATCCAATCCCCCTATGGCGATGCGGCTCCCATCGGGGCTGAATGCCACACTATTAACGATGCCTTGATTGCTGTTGATACTGGTGATGGGTTTGCCGTCTCTGTCCCAGAGTTTGGTGCTGCCATCCAATCCCCCTATGGCGATGCGGCTCCCATCGGGGCTGAATGCCACACTATTAACGATGCCTTGATTGCTGTTGATACTGGTGATGGGTTTGCCGTCTCTGTCCCAGAGTTTGGTGCTGCCATCATATCCCCCTGTGGCGATGCGGCTCCCATCGGGGCTGAATGCCACACTATTAACGATGCCTTGATTGCTGTTGATACTGGTGATGGGTTTGCCGTCTCTGTCCCAGAGTTTGGTGCTGCCATCATATCCCCCTGTGGCGATGCGGCTCCCATCGGGGCTGAATGCCACACTATAAACGCCGTCTTGATCGCTGTTGATGGTGGTAATGGGTTTGCCGTCTCTGTCCCAGAGTTTGGTGCTGCCATCATCTCCCCCTGTGGCGATGCGGCTCCCATCTGGGCTGAATGCCACACTCCTAACGATGCCTTGATTGCCAGGGAGTCTTGTTCCTTTAATTTTTTCTAAGCCAGATTGCAGCGCTAAGATTGGGCTAAGAGCAGGATACTGATCCAGCGATTTGCCCTGTCCCCACTTTTGCAACTCAAAGCCTGCCTGCATCGCTAACCGCAAGCCATCGGCTTGATCTACATCAAATCGTCTCAACGCTATAGACCCTAATCGCTCAATCTGCGTCCCCGCCTTTGCTTCAACCTGAAGCGCCACTGCTGCTTTTTGTTGATTTTCTGCCACCCTGACTGCTGCATCTGCCTGCTGTCGCCGTTGCTCTGCCACCTTTGCTTGCTCACTTGCCGCCTGCCTCTGTTGCTCTGCCTGCGCCACCTGCCCCTGCGCCGCCCGAATCTGCCGTTCTGACTGCGCCAACACCCGCGCTTGTTCTGCCTTCGCTTGCGTCACCGCCTTTTGAGCTTGTGCAGCCTTCGCGTCTGCTGCTTTTAGCTTCGCGTCTGCTGCTTTGACGTGTCGATCGGCTTGCTGAGTAATCGCATCCGCTTGGTGCTGTGCCGTTGTCACCTTCTGGTCTGCCTGTTGCTCCGTTTCTCGCGCCTTCTGAGTTGCTGTCGTTGCGTCCTTAGTTGCTTTCAGCGCCAAACCTCCAGCCACACCTGCCCCAATCAGCGTTGCCACCAACACACCAGCGCCAATCTGCACCATGCGCGTTGCTCGCCGCCCCGCCCTAAGCAAAATCGCCGCCGCTTCCTCACTGGTCTGACTCGCTCGAATATATTCCCGTTGTAACTCTGTGGGCTTCGGCTGCTGCTGGTCTGACTGCACGAGCCAAGCCTGCGATCGCACTAAATCCTCCCCCCGCAGCACAAAACTCGGATTCCGTCCCTCCTTTTTCCACTCGATCGCTTTCTCTAAAATCCGTGTATGGGTTCTGACCTGATCTAAGTCGGTGTCGATCGCGGTCGTCAACTGCTCAAAGCCGTGAGCAAAGTCATCTGTCTGCCGAAAAAACAGCCAATTGTGCTTCGACAACATCGGATGCACCTTTGCCGCCTCGAAGCCCTCACGATGCACGATCGGCACCAGTCTTTTATTGTGCTTTACGGCGTGGTCGATCTCTTGGCGGCAAATGTCGGATGCTACCGAATCAGGACTGATTACAAACACAAAGGTATTTGTCCCTTCGATGCCGCGTTCGATCTCCTGCCACCAATCTGCCGTGAGTGGAATCGCCTGCCAATCGACCCAGATCTCTCGCTGTTCTCTGTGCAGAGCATCATGCAGCGATTGCACAAAGGCTTTGTCCTTCCGAGAATATGAGAGAAAAACGTCAGTCATAGGATCAGTGGGAGCTTTTCATTCCATCAGTAGAATACAAGTCTGGTCTGCCGATGTCAGTAGGGTTACAGAATGTCGTTACAGAGATAGCCCGATCGAGCTTCGACGATCGCCCTTTGAGAAGATAGAGCAGGGTCAAGTTTAGAGCGATCGCATAGGATCAAAGAAGTCGCGAGTATTTAGAAAGTTATAACCATAGGCGATGTGCAACTTCTCTCAAATGCTTGAAAATACAGCCCTCACCCTAACCCTCTCCCCCAGGAGAGGGAACCAGAAAGAATCTGAAAGCCCTTCTCCCTAGGGAGAAGGGTTGGGATGAGGGTGAATTGGTTACACATCACCTAACCATGTCTCTAGCTGAGCTAATTCCTTTGGTGAATGACCTGAATCAGTCAGGCGAACTAACGCTCTTCAAACTCTTAGCGGCACAGGTTCCAGATGCCAAACTGCGGGTTGTGTTTTCTGCGTCAGCGTATCCTGTTGGGTCGCCGTATGATGCAACCTAAGCCGCAGATGTTCTGATGCAAATGATCAAGGATGACCGAGAGGCATCGACTCATGCTTAGTACGATCGAGGTTCCGTTTGCGGATGGTGAAGCATTGCCGACGGTAACACAATTCCGATGTCTGAGCTTTGGGATGGCATTAATGAGTGATGAAGGCTCTATAGAGATTATTGCTGCTCCTGAGTTTAAGCGACGAATCTGCGATCGCTGCCTCTCTATCGAATTAGTCTAATGGAAACACCAAGCCTCAGATTTGCCCATGCACTATCGCTCGTTAAGGCGGGAAGTTGTAACTGAAGCGCTAGGGCGAGACAGGCGCGATCGCCTAACGATAAGCCGAAGGATCGAGTTGGCAACCGCAGCTTGGCAATCTCGCAAGCCAGAAATTCATCTAGAGGTTGGATGTATAGTGCAGTGTTTAATAGTCCTTGCGTGGTGAGGCGATGGGTCACTTCATCGGGATCTTGTCCTCGCTCAACAAGTTTGGAGAGAGTTTCTGCCCAGTTGACGGCGCTCATCACTGCACCTTGCATCAAAGCAGTTTCGACGATATCTGCACCAGATTCGTCACCTAGATACGCTAGCAGCGCGGAGGCATCGAGAACAGATTGAGCAGAAGCAGTCATGGTTGGTTTTCTTGCTGGGCTTCTTGACGACGATCGCGAATCAATTCATCAGAGAGATTTGTGTCAGCAGCGCTGTCTTTGAAGATGCCGCGTAGAGAGCGCAGTTGTGATCTCAGATTGGTCAGATGGAGGGTGCCGTCTGGGTTGAGGGTCAGGATGAAGCGATCGCCGGGTTGAAGACTGAGTTGATGGCGAATGGCATCTGGTAAAACGAGTGCGCCATCTTCGCTGAGTTCCAAAGTGTGTGATTCAGACATAGGGGTTTGAGACGAGGCTTTAGATTTCAGTATAGCGATCGCTCCGCATTACGCCGGGTTCGTGGTTGTGATCACGTTGTAATTTTTGGTGAAATCTCATCCCGATCGGGTGCGACCTCTACTTGATTTAGTAGGTCAAGCATGATATCACTGAGTGAGGCAACCAAGAGGTGGTGAGTATGAGCGCTCAATTGCTGAGTCAAGAAGGGACGCAAGTCAGGATAGAAGTGACGATAGACCTGAGTCATTCGCTGCTGACCAGTGAAGAAGCGATTCAGGAAAGCCTCAACGAGGCGGGTCGTATTGCCACTACAGCCGCTCTTGAGTATCTGGACACCGACGGTTCAGCCATTGAGATTGCCGGAGAGGTGATGCGAACCAAAGGCAAGCAGCCCAAAGCGTATCAAACGCCCTACGGAGAAGTCGTGATTGAACGCCATGTCTATCAGCGCTCTGGAGGCGGGAAAACGGATTGTCCGCTAGAGCGAGCGTCTCGCATCATCATCACCTCCACGCCTCTGTTTGCGAAACAAGTGTCCTCGAAACTGGCGTATGGTTCCGCCCGAGACGTGCAGCGAGACTTGGCTGAGAATCATCAACGCCCGGTCGCCGTGTCCTACATCCAGCGTCTCAGTGAAGCGGTGGCCACGATCATTGAGGTGAAAGAAGAAAGTTGGGACTATGTGCCCCCTCAACTAGACGCTGAAATTGCCAGTGTTGCCATTGGCTTAGATGGCACCTGTATGCTGTTGTGCGACACCGGATGGAGAGAAGCCATGGTCGGCACCATCAGTCTGTATGACGCGTTTGGAGACCGACAACACACCATTTATATGGGAGCCACCCCCGAATATGGCAAGGCGACGTTTCTGGAACGGCTAGAGCGAGAAATCGCGCGCACGAAAGCCCGTTATCCCCAAGCCACCTATCTCGGAATTGCGGATGGGGCAGCCTCAAACTGGCAATTCCTCAACCGCCATACCCACGAACAAGTGCTGGATTTCTATCATGCCTCTGGGTATCTCGGTGCGGTGGCGGTGGCCCTCTATCCCATTAATTTAGCCCAGCAACGGCACTGGCTTCAGGAGAGTTGTCATCATCTCAAACATGACCCAGGGGCAGCCACTCACCTCTATCAACAGATGCTGGAGTTATCTCAATT
>NZ_LXYR01000036.1 GCF_001650195.1 Phormidesmis priestleyi BC1401
GGTCTTGACCTCAACGCGTTGGGATCAATTCTGGAACAAACTGAATCAATACGGCTTTTCCGTTGCCCTCTAATAGTATCAAATAGAGGTCGCACCCTCTCTGAGGAACTCGCCGCTTACTTAGCCATGAGTCAGACAAAATAGGTTAGCTTCTTGTTTCCTAAGAAGCTCTCACTCTAAATCTCTCTGACCCAAAAAAGAAATTTTCACAGGGAATCGAGTACCTTGCGAATGACTTGGTAAATAGATTCGAGTTCGCTGTCAGTAATGCAATAAGGCGGCATTAAATATAGCGTGTTGCCAAGCGGACGAATGAAGAATCCTAATTCTAGAAATCGATCGCGTAACACAGAGCCGATCGTGTTGAAATAGCCCGATGTTTGATCGGTCGTGATTTCCATCGCGGCGATCGTTCAAGGTCGCCAAATAGGGGAATCTGTCTTGTGATTGGGAAGGTTCATTGGGATGCAAATGTAATGTGACCAGACGTGAATGTGCGAATGGTGCCGTCAGAAAGTTGTAACCGGAGACAGCCACGATCGTCAATCCCGATCGCTTCCCCTGAAATCTGCTCTTGTGATGTCTCGATCGTGATAAATCTACCCAAAAGAGCATCTCGCTCTCGCACTACGGATAACAGATTAGAGAATTGAGACGAATGAACGGATGATTGCATTATTCCAGCTAACTGCAACAAGTAATAACGTAGTTTTTCAATTAAAAAATGCTCGTCTGGAATAATCGGAACAACTTCGTGAAGACTAATCGGATTTTTGATGGATGTAATCTCTAGGCTTGAAAAGTCAGCCTGGTAATTTAGACCAACCCCGATCACAAGTTTAGTTCTGTTAGTTACACCACTCGTAACGCCTTCACACAAAATTCCAGCTAGCTTGCGATCGTAGAGCCAGACATCATTCGTCCATTTTAAACACAACTGACTCTGTAATCTTGGAATCAAATCTTCAATGGCATAGATAACAGCTAATCCCGCAATCAGACTAAACTGAGGTAATTGAGCGGCAGGGAGCCGATCGAGCACTACACTCAACGTCAATACGCCCGGAGGCGACTGCCATTTGCGCCCATGTTGCCCCCGTCCCTGGGTTTGGTGACGAGTAAAGACAACGGTGCCGTGATCGAGTTGAGCAAGATGCTCGATCGCCCAAGTGTTGGTGCTCGGACAAGCTTCTAGCCACTTCAACCACGGTGGCAAGGGGTTAAATGTCGAATCGCTCATAACGCTCAAACTGCGAACCTGATAAAGAATAGCATCTGGCGTGAAAATGAAAGAATGTATCTCTCGATACGGTTCCTTCTAGCAGGTTAAGACGTATACTAAGCTCAAATCTTTTAGATTTTGGTCAACAAGACACAAACAGAATTTGCTTCTAGGGTTCCGGTTTAGCCAAGCTAAACGTCTGGTCCGAGAGAAGCAACCGTTTTTTAATCAGACGGTCACACGGCGGGAAAAAAGCCCGGGAGAGCCAGAGGGCAGTCATTGACTGTCGGCGGCTTCCTGGGCTTTTGCCATTTATTGCAAGGAGTGAATTATGTCTACCGCACAAACAACCGAGCATTCTTTAGAAATTGATCCCACGCTGATTTTGTGGGATGAAATCATTCCCGGCGGGGCTTATTGGTCGCGAGTGATTCAGCGCGGCACCACTCTACGGATTGTCGATTTAGAAGGGTCGAGAGGGCTTTCGATGCTGTGCTATAACGCCGATAATGGGGTCGAACGATATAACGCCGCCGATACCGCAAAAATTCAGTTCAATGCGTTCCTAAAAAAAGGGATGGTGCTCTATTCCGACATGGGGCGCGTGTTGTTCTCATTGACCGAAGATACTTGTGGACATCACGACACTTTAGCGGGATGCAGTAATGTTGCCACCAATGCCGCGAAGTATGGCGATGATAGCCGCAACTCTCGCGACAATTTCTTACTTGCCTTGACGAAGCGAAATATGGGCAAAAAAGACATCATGCCGAATCTGAATCTGTTTTCTCAAGTGGCGATCGAGCCAGATGGCTCAATGACTTGGGTAGAAGGTGCTTCTCAAGCAGGCTGTTTTGTCGATTTGCGTGCTGAGATGAATGTTTTAGCGATTCTCTCAAACTGTCCCCATGTGCTTGATCCCGTTACAGCTTACGATCCTAAACCCATTCGCGTGGTTGTTTGGAAATCACCCGCGCCGGGGGCTGATGATCTGTGCCGAACGGCATCACCAGAGGCGATTCGCGGATTTCAAAATACTGATGCTTTGTTTATTTAATTTATTGAGATCGAGAGGAGTACATCATGGTTTCAACGACACAATCTGAATTAGATTCTAAGTTAGCCGTTTATGATCAGGTTCTCGCCGCCCGCAAGCCGTGGGCACAGGTGATCAAAAAAGGTCAAACCCTGCGAATTGTCGATTTGGGAGGCAATCAAGCCGTCGATTTTTTGGTCTATAACGCCGATGATCCGAGTGAGCGATATAGCGCACCTGACACGATTCGGATGCAGGGAAACATCTTTATTACAACGGGAACAAAACTCTATTCTAA
This sequence comes from Phormidesmis priestleyi BC1401, assembly GCF_001650195.1. GTDB lineage: Bacteria > Cyanobacteriota > Cyanobacteriia > Leptolyngbyales > Leptolyngbyaceae > Phormidesmis_A > Phormidesmis_A priestleyi_B. Next base: position 2,557 of record NZ_LXYR01000036.1, read on the forward strand.
CGATGGAAACGCGCTGATGACGGTAGTTAAAGACACGTGCGGAAAGCATGATACATCAGGCGGAGCGTGCAGTTGTGAAAGCAATTCGGTGCGGTTTGGACTAGATAAAAAGTGGCAGCACGCCTGCGTCGAAAATTTTCTCTATGCCCTCAAAGATTATGGAATGGGCAAACGGGATATGACGAGCAACATCAATTTCTTTATGAATGTGCCTGTTAGCAAAGACGGTACGTTAGAAATTGTCGATGGCATTTCTGATCCCGGTAGCATTGTCGATTTATACGCTGAGATGAATGCACTGGTGGTCATTTCTAATTGTCCGCAGATGAACAACCCGTGTAACGCTTACAATCCGACTCCGATTCAATTGCTGATCTGGGATGCGCTTTAGCTACTGTTCTCCTAACCATTCACCATGTTCGATAAAGTTTTGGTTGCCAACCGGGGCGAGATTGCCTGCCGCATTATTCGCACCCTCGATCGTCTTAATATCGCATCCGTTGCCGTTTATTCTGAAGCCGATGCAAATGCCCGTCATGTGGCGATGGCGGGTGAAGCTGTGGAGATTGGAACCGCGATCGCTGCCGATAGCTATTTGCGCTGGGAGCGGATTCTAGAGGCGGCACAGCAAACAGGTGCTCAAGCGATTCATCCGGGGTATGGTTTTTTGAGTGAGAACGCTGAGTTTGCGGAAGCCTGCGCTGCTGCAAATATCGTGTTTATCGGTCCGACTCCTGATCAGATGCGACGATTTGGGCTGAAGCACACGGCGCGAGAGTTGGCATCTCAGCATCAAGTGCCATTGCTGCCGGGGAGTCCGCTTTTGGGGAGTTTGGAAGAAGCGCAGATTGCGGCAAGTACGATCGGGTATCCCGTCATGCTCAAAAGCACCGCAGGAGGTGGCGGAATTGGGCTACAGCTTTGTCGAACTGAGGACGCACTGCCAGAATTATTTCAGACCGTTCAGCGTTTGAGTCAGAATAATTTTGGTCAGAGTGGGGTGTATTTAGAGAAATATGTCGATCGTGCCCGACATCTAGAAGTGCAGATTTTTGGTGACGGTAAAGGCAACGTAATTGCCCTCGGTGAGCGAGATTGTTCAATTCAGCGTCGCAATCAAAAAGTGATCGAAGAAACTCCGGCACCGGGAATCAGCGATCGTCTGCGTCACAATTTAGCAGAAGCGGCGGTGAGACTGGGTAAGGCAATCAATTATCAGTCAGCAGGCACCGTTGAGTTTGTGTTGGATGCTACGACCAATGAGTTTTATTTTTTGGAGGTCAACACTCGCTTACAGGTTGAACATGGCATCACCGAAGAGGTAACCGGAGTTGATTTGGTTGAATGGATGGTTCGACTAGCGGCGGATGATTTATTTCCGTTAGAGGAGTATCAACATCAGCCTCAAGGACATTCGATTCAGGTCAGAATTTACGCCGAAGATCCTGGTAAAAACTTTCAGCCAAGTTCTGGGCTATTGACAGAGGTGGTGTTTCCCGATTCTGTCCGGTGTGATACGTGGGTCGATCGCGGCACTGAAGTTACGCCCTTTTATGATCCACTGATTGCGAAGGTGATTGTGAAAGGAACTAATCGCGAAGACACGATCGAGCAATTAAAATCAGCGCTCGATGAATGTAAAATTGCAGGATTGGAATGTAATCTAGATTATCTGAGACAAATCTTAGATGACGAGACTTATAATGCTGGTGGTATTAGTACGCGATTTCTAGATTCGTTTCACTATGCAGCGAGTACGATCGACGTTCTAGACCCTGGAACCTTCAGCACGATTCAAGACTATCCGGGACGCACAGGATATTGGAATGTTGGGGTGCCTCCATCGGGGGCAATGGATCAGTTGGCATTCCGGCTAGCGAATCGGTTGGTGGGCAACTCGTCGGATGCCGCAGGGCTAGAGTTTACGGTGTCAGGTCCGACGCTGCGGTTTAACACCGATGCAGTGATCTGCCTGACGGGGGCGGCGATGAATGCCACGATCGACGATCGTCCCGTTTCTTTTTGGGCAGCAGTTTCGGTTTCAGCAGGGAGTACTTTAAAGCTCAAATCCATTCAAGGAGACGGCTGTAGAACTTATCTCGCGGTGCAAAACGGATTCAAAATCCCCGATTATCTGGGCAGCAAATCAACCTTTACGCTGGGGCAATTTGGCGGACACTGCGGACGGACTCTTCGCACCGGAGACGTGCTGAAATTACATCATGCTGAATTGAACCGTGAGCCGCGATCGCTGCCCCCCAATCTGATTCCACGCTATACCAACACCTGGGAAATTAAAGTCATTTACGGTCCGCACGGTGCACCAGATTTCTTTACAGACGCGGACATTCAGACTTTTTTTGCAACCGATTGGGAAGTTCATTACAATTCCTCTCGAACCGGGGTTCGGTTGATTGGTCCGAAGCCTCAGTGGGCACGAACAGACGGCGGTGAGGCGGGGCTACATCCCTCGAATATTCACGATAATGCCTATGCGATCGGAACCATCGATTTCACGGGAGATATGCCTGTGATTTTGGGTCCTGATGGTCCGAGCTTAGGCGGATTCGTCTGCCCTGCTACGATCGTGCAGGCTGATCTCTGGAAAGTAGGACAACTTAAGCCAGGAGACACGATTCGGTTTTGCCCGTTAACGTTTGCGGAAGCGCTTCAAAAAGAACTGATTCAAGATCAAGAGATCGACACGCTACAAAAAAATCTACAGTCTCAAGATAATAACCAATCAAATTTAATAACGATAAACCAATCAAATCGAGCAACGCTTTATGAGATTCCTGAAACGCCAGATCAAATCGCAGTGACTTATCGCCCATCAGGAGATAAATATCTTCTGGTTGAATATGGTGAATTGGTATTGGATTTGAATTTGAGATTCCGAGTTCATGCGTTGATGAATTGGCTACAGTCCAACTTGCTACCAGGAATTTTAGAATTAACACCCGGAATCCGATCGCTCCAAGTTCACTACGATAGTCGCATTTTGCCGTTAGCAGAGTTACTAGAAACGCTGATTGCGGCTGAAGGAGAGCTACCTGCGATCGAGGATATGGAAGTCCCAACGCGAATCATTCATCTCCCGCTTTCGTGGGAAGACGAATCGACGTTATTGGCGATTCAAAAATATATGCAGTCGGTGCGAAGTGATGCCCCGTGGTGTCCGAGCAATCTCGAATTTATTCGGCGAATCAACGGATTAGAGAGTATTGAACAGGTCAAAGAAATCGTCTTTAACGCCAGTTATCTCGTGATGGGATTGGGCGATGTCTATTTGGGGGCACCTGTCGCAACTCCGATCGATCCGCGTCATCGGTTGGTGACGACAAAATATAATCCTGCTCGCACCTGGACACCCGAAAATGCAGTCGGGATTGGCGGCGCTTATCTATGTGTCTACGGCATGGAAGGTCCGGGTGGCTATCAGTTTGTCGGTCGCACGGTGCAAATGTGGAATCGCTATCAACAAACGGCTGATTTTCAAGCAGGAAAACCGTGGCTGTTGCGCTTCTTCGATCAGATTCGGTTCTACCCCATGTCTGCCCCCGACCTGCTGAAGTATCGCGATGCGTTTATTCAAGGCAAGGTGAAATTGGAGATTCAGGAAGAAACCTTTAGTCTGAGACGCTATAACGAGTTTTTACGATCGATATCCGACGAGACCACTGCTTTCAAAACAAAACAACAGGCGGCGTTTGAAGCAGAGCGCGATCGCTGGGCAGAACTCGATCTTCAGGTCGAGACGGCGATCGAGCCTCCCGCAGCCGCGCCAGAGAGTGAGTTAGCGTTACCGCCCAACAGCGAGGTTGTGAGGGCGCATATCCCTGCTAATGTCTGGCAGATTGTGGTCGAGACAGGCGACGTGGTTGAGGTGGGCGATAAGCTCGTTGTGTTGGAGGCAATGAAAATGGAGATCGCGATCATTGCCCCTGTTGCAGGTACGATTCTGGATGTTCTATGCACCCAAGGACAATTGGTTTCAGTCGATCAGGTTTTATTTGTGATTCAAACTGAGGTGAATCTACTCGACTAAGATCTGCTTCACTGAGCGATGCGCTATTTAAGCTTGTTCCGCTTAAGTTTGAGTAGGAGAAATACGATCGTGCTTGGGATTTGCTACTATCGCATTATTAACTCCATAGTCAAGAGACCCCGGCTGCTTTTAGTGCCAGCGTAAAAACTATCTTTGCTGCTTCGCTTACTGTTGTTTCACTGGCTTTGTTTGCCATTGCTTTGCCCCACAGCACTAATTTTCCCATCATGGTAGGATTTACTTCTGCTTGCTTTGCTATACCATCGGCGACCTGTTGCTGAGAGTCTTCGACAGTCACGCCCTGATTTTGAAGCTGTTGAAGTAAGTCTTGAATTTGTTGAGCCGCTTGCGTCAGGTCTTGGCTCATGTTGATGTAGTTGCCCTGGATGTAATCACGATCGATTCGCTCGTTGTAATTACCGCTTCCCATGTGGATGTTTCGATCTCCCATTGATTGACTCTCCGCTGTTGCAGTTATGTTGATAGGTCTACTAGCTTCGTGTTTAGCAATCTCCATTATATCTGCGCTTTTTTGTTTGTAGATCTCAATCTCTCGATCCTTTGCCTGCAACTCTACTCGGTAGAGTTTTTCTTGGAACTGAAGTTGCATCTCATAACGCTCTTTGAACCCGCTTTCGATCGCAACTTTATCCGCTCCTGCTAGCACTTCTAAGCGAATTATGAATGCACCACCACTTTTCTTTTCAAGTGCTTGGATAGAAAGGTTATCATCTTCATACTCAGCCTGTAATTCCTGAAATGAGGCAAAAAAGGCTTTCCAGTCAATACCATCAGCAAAGATGAGGTCAACGGTTTCGAGGGCTTTTTGAAATAGAGCAGTGAACTCTCTAGGTTTGAAACTACCGCTACTAGGGCGACGTTCTTGCTGGTTCTGTTTCAAATAAACATACTCACAAATCACGCCATCTAGTTTGGTTTTACTGTTAGTGTTCCAGTCTTCTAGACAGGCTCCGGTCAATGTTGCACCTGTGAAGTTAGTGGCTAGCGCCTGGGTTCGAGTAAAATCTGCTCCACTCAGATTAGCATTGCTGAGATTCATGCCATTCAGGTTTCCATCACTTAGGTTAGCGCTATGCAAATCAGCATCACTGAAGTCCATTCGGCTGAGGTCTAAATCCTTTAACTCGTAGATGTCTATTTCGCTGAGGTTTACACCCCTGAAGTCTATTCCGCTGAAGTCTAATTCCCTAAGATTTATATCACTGAAGTCTATCTCGCTGAGGTCTATCTTGCTGAGGTTTACACCCCTAAGTTTTACACCCCGGAGGTCGATACTGCTAAGGTCTACTCTGCTAAATTTGTCACCGCTGAGGTCTATTCCACTCAGATTGGCACTGCTAAGGTCTATCCCACTAAGGTCGACGTTGCTGGGGTCTATCCCACTAAGGTTGGCATCGCTAAGGTTAGCACCTTCGAGATCGGCGCTGCTAAGGTCAGCATTACTAAGGTTAGCGCCTTCGAGATCAGCGCTGCTAAGGTCAGCATTACTAAGGTTAGAACCTTCGAGATCAGCCTTGCTGAGGTTGGCATACTTAAGATTGGCACTGCTAAGGTCAGCACCACTCAGATTGGCACTGCTAAGGTCAGCACTGATGAGATTAGAACCACTGAGGTCAGCACCACTCAGATTGGCACTGCTAAGGTCAGCACCAATGAAGCCAGAACCACTGAGGTTAGCACCATTTAAGTTAGCCTCGCTAAGGCTGGCATTGCCAAGGTCAACCATGCTAAGGTCAGCATTGCTAAGGTCAGCACCTTCGAGATCAGCCTTGCTGAGGTTGGCATACTTAAGATTGGCACTGCTAAGGTCAGCACCACTCAGATTGGCACTGCTAAGGTTAGCATTGATGAGATTAGAACCACTGAGGTCAGCATTGCTAAGGTCAGCACCTTCGAGATCAGCATTGCTGAGGTTGGCATATTTAAGATTGGCATTGCTAAGGTCAGCACCACTCAGATTAGCACCTCCGAGGTCAACACTAATGAGGTTAGAACCACTCAGGTTGGCATCTTCGAGATCAGCGCCAATAGAGTTGGCACATTCAAGATTGGAACCTTCATTACTAGAAAATTCTTGTCTCCACTGATTCCAAATTTCCACCCCTTGTCTTAGCAAATCTAACTGTTCCTGTTTCGCCACTATCTTGCCCTCATCCTTGTGATTTCCCAGTACTACTTCAACTAGATCGCACCCAATCCCTAAACCTTTAACTCCAAAGTAGCGTTAATCACCGCACATCGACCAGACGATCGCGCAACCAACCGATCGCGCTCTCGACATCTGCCACTTGCTGAAAGTGTCGTCGATAGGTCTTCTCGTTCAACTCGCTGTACCGACTCAAGCTCGTGACGTTGACGTTGACGCACACCACCAGCATGGTCGTGAACAACATCACAGAAAAGGTCACTTGCGGTTTGCGAAAACGCCCACTTTGGTCAGTAGGCTCTCTACAATGGCTGCCATCGCTATTCATCCGGTGCTTGGTTGATACTGTCCCCTCTCCCAAAAGGAGAGGGCTAGGGTGAGGGTAAAATCTGTGCTTCACAGATCGATTTAGAAACGCCCAGGGATTATCCTTTTGGAAGCATCTCCCTTGTAAACTTGCACAAAAACAGAATCTCTTAATGTGTTGTCTGTGGATTTCGACTCCGCTCAACCCACTCGATTTCTCTTAGCGCACTCATTGAGAGTCGAGATCTAAGCAAAGTCGAAGCCCGAAGAAATCGATCGAGACTCGATTAAACCGCAGTTCCTCTAGCGTGAAAGGGGCACCGCTCCAGCACCGTTCGGTGTCGCTCCATTGATGGGGGCGATCGTTCCGTTCTGAGACTGATTTAGATTGGTCGCCAGTTGTTTTTTGGAGCGTCTGTAATTACTCGGCGGTTTTCCACCTGCCATCTCATATTCCTTGCTGTCTCTGCCATACGTCGCCACGACAGCGCTCAAAAGCCGTGTTGACAGAATGGATACGGCGGCTTCGGCTTCGGCAAACTCGATGCGGGTGCGATCGACCGCGGAAAGAGCAAGATTATGAGTCTGCAAACAGGTGTCTGACGTGGTAATCAAGGCAGCATAGTCTTGCAGGGTTAGCCCATTGCCTATCTCTAGGTTGGGATGAATCGATTGCAGCCCGCGCAATCTTGCCTGCGCTTTTTCTAAAGTGGTAGAACGTCGTTTTTGATAAACCATAGAGTAGATAGCTCCCAATTCCAAATGCAGTTGTGGTGATAGGTTCACTTTAGACCTGCGCTCAGTCCACCGAGATCCGTAGAACCTTGGAATCTAGTTGATTAACGGAGTTGCTGTTGCGCTCAACTTCCGTAAACTCCGCTAGTCAGGGAGTCAGAAACCGTTTCGTAGACCTCAGTGCTCATTTCGTGGGTCTCAACAACGGCTTTGTAGACCTCAACAACGGTTTCGTGAACCCCGGTGCTCGTTCGTGGGTCTCAACAACGGCTTCGTAGACCTCAGTGCTCGTTTCGTAGGTCTCAACAACGGCTTCGTGAGTCTCAACAACGGCTTCGTGAACCTCAATGCTCGTTTCGTAGACCTCAACAACGGTTTCGTAGACCTCGATCGTGGTTTTGTAGACCCCAAACGTTATTTCTACAAAAAAGCTACCGATCTAATTAGACCTCCTGCACGAATCCTTCGCCCTCACCCTAGCCCTCTCCCTAAGGAGAGGGAACAAGAGGTTCTAGCTCCTTTCTCCCTGGGGAGAAGGGTTGGCGAGGGCTTGCCCCACTTCGTGAGGAGGGCTGTCCAGATTCATGCAAGAGGTCTATTGAGGCGCAGTTCAGAACAAACAAGCACCCGATCGATAGCTTTATTAAAAGTGTACGAGGTTTGAGGGAGAAAACCTCTGTGCTTAAGACTTCAGCGCATCTAACATAGCTTGATAGATGTGGCTTTGATCAATCGCACTTGGAACGCCCGGAATTTTATATCGCTTCGTCGTTCCACTAGGAGGACTGTTTACGTAATCCACGTCGCGACCAACATAATCTGCCAGCTTGAGTGCGCCACCCTGGAAATAGACGGGCACCATGCGATTGCTGTGGTTGCCCCACCCATATTTGATGGCAGGGTCAGATCCCCAAAAGTGACCTGCGGTAGCGGGCGTGTGTTTGTTGTAGGTCAGGTCGGCTGCTCCATTTGACTGCACGAGCTGCGCGTAGTTCTCGTTCAAGGTCAAATAGTGGTCGTGATCGGCAGTGACGATTAGTACATTCTTCTTCCAGCCGCCGTTTTGACCGACCCAGTTGATGACTTCTGAGACAGCTTTGTCAAACGATCGCATCGTTCCAACCAAGTTGTCGAGGTTGTTGTCGTGGGCTGCCCAATCAATGTCGCCCCCTTCAATCATCAGCCAAAACCCGTCTTTGTCTTTGCCGAGCACCTCTAGCGCAGCGCGACTCATTTGAGCCAATGTTGGATTCGCTTTGACCTCTTTAGCGATGAACTGGCGGTCGGTTTCACCCGGAGCAAGCGGACGAACGACATCTGGCTTAGGAATTTGAGTGCCGTTGTTAACCGCGGGGGCTGTGGCAGTTGAGGCAGCAGCAGTTGAGTAGAGGGAAAAGTTGTCTAACCCTGTAATGCTGTAATTGCCCGATGATCCCTGAGTCGGAATGTTGCCATTCTGACCACGAGCACCATACAGCCCTAGCAGCCGTTCACCTTTATTGGGGTCAATCTTTGTAGCGGTTTGAATCAGAGTTTTGCCGCCATCGACGATCGCACCTAAATCATTCGTCGTCGTGACCTTGGTATCGCGCTCTAAAAACGTGTAGCCATAGCGGTTGCTGGTAGGCTTTGACTTCAGTTCATCATAGGTAGACTTTTTGATGTAGGTAAAGCCAGCAGGCGTTCCGGTAGTTGCGGAAGTCGCGTTCTCAAAGTCTAGAGGATGTCCACCACCGAGCAGCACGGTTGGCAAATAGCCTTGGTCTTCTCGAATCGCCTCTTGCAAAATGTTGTCAAGCGCCGGAAAGTCATTGTCATATTTGCTACGACGATTGACGCTCGATGCTGCCGCTCCTGGAGTTGCGTGGGTGATGGGCACTGAGGTGACCAAGCCCGTCGATTTGCCCAACTCTCTAGCATCTTGCAGAATGGTTTTCACCGTAGTCCGCTCGTAGATGTCTACAGCCATTGCGTTGTTGTAGCTCTTGACCCCGGTGTAAAGGGTTGATGCCGTGTTTGCCGAGTCGGGATAGCTGCACTTAATATATTCAGGGTCGGCACTGCCCGGAGACGCGGGGTTCAAAGGAGTCCAAGGGTTCGATCCTCCTTTAGCAGACTCATATCCAACAATGTTGCCACCTAGAGGATTTTCCCCAGTGCGGCAGGGTTGAGCGGCTGTGGCAGTCAAGTTGCGGGTCGGTGTGCCAGGATTGAGCGCTGGATTGAATTGGAAGCCAGCCCGAACAGGAGCCGCGCCTGTCACTCCACAGTCGATGCCCGCAGGGTTGGTCGTCGATCGGCAGACTGCTGTGGTGGCATTTAAGGCGCTGTTGCCTGTTGAACCAGCGATCGTCGTTCCATACGTGGTGGCGTAGGTGTAGCCCGTCAGCTTCTGAAAGCTCAATCCCCGTCCTTTTCCAGCCGTGTAGAGCGGTGTGCCGTTTGCCACAGCCGCCGCACGAGCCATATTCCAGCCCATGCCGTCACCGATCATCAAAATGACGTTGACTCCGTTGCCCTTTTGAGCAGCCAAAGCGGAGGGTGTGGTAAGAGGAACCAGATTTAAGGAAATAATGCAGAAAAGGCACGCCATAAAAATGGATAGATGCCGAGTCATGGTCTGAAGAACGTTCATCATGGCAGATTCATTTAGCGGTGAGCTTCGGGTTGATAGATAGGCACAAAAAGCTGTGAACTTAGCTCAGAGCGAAGTTCGACAATTTCAAGAGTTTTATGGAGGCAAGAAGTCTAATCAGAGATAGCCCGATCGAGCTACTGATAGTAGTTGGGTGCCCGGTGAGAGGCAGCGGTTTCTAAGGCAAACTCGTTGATCGGCGGTTGAACCTGCGACTCATTCACCACCGGAGCGCTTTGCGCAGGGGCGATTTGAGGGGCGGAAAACGAGGCGATCGCCAGCATCAAGGCTCCGCAAAAGCCAACGAGAAAATAGATGCACCAGCGCAGAGGTTGAGGAAAATTGAGGATCATCATGGGTTATTCTAGGTTGAAGAACGGTCGGTCTGGGGAGTCAGATTGAGACATTTGTTGAGCCGCCGCCCTTTTGCAGCAAGCAGGGTTCCGGTGACAGCAAGCAGTCCAAGCACGACACCGGGTTCAGGAACCTTTTTGGCAACGAGTTTTGCGGTTCCTAGCTTGGCACCTGTTAAACCGAGGTCGGTTCCGGCGATCGTGGCAGCGCTGAGAGAATCGTTAAACTGCTGGGCAACTTTGACATCAAACCCAGGAACAGTGAGAATGCCCTCCGCCAACGTGGGAGCGCCTGTGGGAGTTAAATCGAATAACCGTAAGCCTGTGGTCAGCGTATCTCTGAGAAAGAAGCCTTGATCGAAGCCGATCGAGAAATCCCCAACTTCTAATGATGACGGATAGCTGAGTTTGGCTTCGTCAACCGCAAACTTAATGCCACCAGAATGCTCGATCGTGCCGCTCACCGGAGCAAATGCCTGGGTCGTCGCATCGTAGCTAAACGTAAAATCAGTGCTAGGGTTGACTGCAAACCCAAGCCCAAAGCCCGTCGCTGCGGGAACGGTGCCAAAACTGCTGTCAAACTTCAACCCCACCGATGCGAGGGCATCGAGAGCCGTCTGATCTAGCTGAAGGCTGGTCGTTCCTGAGCCAACTTGATAGGTTGAAGGAGCCGCCTGAACGGGAGTCACTGCGACGATCGCAACGGTTGCTATCCCCAGTAAAGCGCTTAGAGAATGAAGACGCATAGGTAAGTTGAATAAATGACTAGAGGTTCAGAAATCTCTTACTTAGGTTAATACTCAGCTTGCTAAACTCCGTGTTGTCCCCAATACATGAGAGGTTAAGCTTTGGTTGAAGAATGGGTGTAGTTTGGGTTTTTCGAGCGATTGTTCGCTGATGATCTGAAGCGTCATCTCTTGGATCAAGAACGCTTCAGATAAGTGAGTTTTGATTTGTTCTAAAAGACAATCGCGATCGTGAGCTTCTAGCGATGCCGAAACATATAAATGGGCATTAACTGCAGTGTGACCGGATGTAATGCTCCAGATGCGCAGATTTTTGACCTGAGCGATCGGCTCAAATGTCAGCAGTGATGTCTCGACTTCTATGGGGTCGATTGACCGGGGCGCATATTCCAGTAGGACTTCCAGGCTTTCTCTAATGAGCGGTAGAGCGCTGACGGTAGTTAAAGCCGCCACTAACAGACTCGCGGCAGCATCCATCCACATCCAATGCCAAAAATAGATCGCTAGACTTGCGGCAATCATTCCGATCGAGCTAGCCGCATCTGCCATGACGTGCAAAAAGGCGGCTCTTAGATTTAAGTCAGTTTGACTGCGCTGGTGTAGCAATCCCAAATTTAGGCTATTGACTCCTAGCCCGACGGTTGCCCCCATCAGCATTGGCAACCCCAAAACCGTCTGCGGCGTGTGGAAACGATCGACGCTTTCCCAAATCACAAACGCGGCGATCGCCAATAGACTTAACCCATTGAGTAACGCAACCAGAATTTCGGCTCGCTGATGCCCAAAGGTCGATCGACCTTTAGCAGGGCGTTGAGCGATCCAGGCGGCGAGCAGCGTCAGTCCTAGCGCTGCAATGTCTGCACATAGATGCCCTGCGTCAGCCAGCAGTGAGAGACTATGGCTCAACGCTCCGATCGCTAGCTCAGTGGCAAAAAGGCTGCTTAACAACACGAGTGCAATGCTCACCATCTGCACTTTTTGATGTGTATTTTCTGAGTGCAGATAGCCGCAATAGCAGGGGCGTAAGACCAATGGTTTGCGGGCAGTAGGTCGATTGACGGTTAGGGTCATGCAGCGGAACTCAAGACGATAGATTGAGATAGGGAGACAACTGCCTGCCCATATCTGTGAACAGATTATCAGGTTTATCTTTAATAGGTGGGTAAGCGAACGTTAACCTTGCGTAAACAGTTTGGGGCAGCGATCGGGCAACGTTGAAAACACTAACTCCTACGATCGATTCAGAACTATACTGACAACAGATTTCCTGCACGAATCCTTCGCCCTCACCCTAGCCCTCTCCCCAAGGAGAGGGAACAAGAGGTTCTAGCTCCCTTCTCTCTGGGGAGAGAGAACAAGAGGTTCTAGCTCCCTTCTCCCTAGGAAGAAGGGTTGGCGAGGGCTTGCCCCACTTCGTGAGGAGGGCTGTCCAGATTCACGCAGGAGGTCTAATCATCCTTTGCGGCACTCATCCTGTGGGTTCGACTTCAAAACCTAAACTAGCTCGAAGGCGGAGTGTTCGCTCTCGATTGCTTCTGTCTGTTTGTGCAGCCGGACTCGTCGCAGTCGTGCTGCCGTCGGAGTTTCATTGGGCGACCCGCCTTCTCTGCATTTGGGATACGGGAATGATTTGCTTTCTCGGTTTGATTTGGCAGTTGATGCTGACTGCTACACCTGACTCAATGCGCCGCTACGCTCAGCAAGAAGACTTTGGACGCTTAGTCATCTTGAGTCTAGTGACGACAGCCGCCTGTGCAAGTCTGTTTGCGATCGCCTTTCTTCTGCACGACAAAGGGGTAGAGAAGCGGCTGCTGCTGTTGCACCTAACACTCTCGATCGTCACGATCGTCGGTTCGTGGCTGTTGGTGCATACGATTTTTGCCTTCCACTACGCGCACGCCTACTACAAATCGGGAAAGTCACTGCATCAGTGTAAAGAAGATGGCTTAGATTTTCCGGGGGATGTCGAGCCAGATTACTGGGATTTTCTCTACTTTTCGTTTGTGATTGGCATGACGAGTCAAACGTCAGATGTGGAAGTGACTTCTCGTGAGATCCGACGACTGGCACTGCTGCATGGAGTGCTGGCGTTTTTCTTTAACACCACGATCGTCGCGATGACCATCAATATTATCGCAGGGTTGATTTAAATCAGGGCGAAGAACAACGTATCGGCTGATCTCCACCTGCGTACAGATCTCGGTACCCATCACCCCATCACAAGATAAATGCTCAAGTTTTGCAACTAGACTGCTCACCTTTGAAAGCGATCGCAGTTTAACCTTGGAAACCCCACACGCGTTGCTCAGTCGCTATGCCAATCGCTCAATTTGCCAAGTTGATTCCGAAGTCTAAACCCGTCTGGAGTCAGCTTTTGGTCGCTGGCTTAATGCTGATGCTCTCATCAAGCTGTGGTGGCTCTCCTAAAGCAGATGCCGAGTCTGCAAAACGACCGTCAGGTGCACAGCAAGGCAACTCCGCCGTCGATGTCGCGATCGCCCGGACTGATTCTCTTCAAAAACAGCTTGAATATACAGGAACAAGTCAGCCTGTTCGTGAAGTGTCTGTTCGCGCTCAAATTGAGGGGCGATTGCTCAACCTGAAGGTTGATGTGGGCGATCAGGTGCAGCAAGGTCAGGTTTTGGGACAACTCGATGACGCAATTCCCGTCGCTGCCGTGACCAGGGCAGAAGCCGATGTTGCCGCACAGCAGTCAGAAGTCGCCCAGGCAGAAGCAGAACTCAGCAACAACCGCACCCAGGTAGAACGCACTCGATTAGAGCTTCAGCAAGCCCGATCGGACTCCTCCCGCAATCAGCAACTCTTTCGAGAAGGTGCCATCTCAGCCCAGCAAGCTGAAGCTACCCGCACCGCTGCCCGCACCGCCGAGCAAGCCCTTCGCTCAGTCCAAGCGCAAATTAGAACGCAACAGCAAGCCGTCACTGCCGCTCAAAAAAGAGTCACTTCTCAGCAGGCGATCGTCAATCAAGAAGCCGAGCGGCAGTCGTATACCGTTCTCACGTCTCCGGTCACGGGTGCCGTTTTGCAGCGCATCACCGAACCGGGAAATCTAGCGCAAGCAGGCAGCGAAATTCTTAGGCTAGGAGACTTTAGCCGCGTCAAAATTGCGGTTCAAATTTCAGAACTAGAGCTAGGAAATATTCGAGTCGGACAGCCCGTACAGGTGCGTCTAGATGCCTTTCCCAATCAGAGGTTTGAAGGACAAGTGAGTCGCATCTCCCCGGCGGCTGACCCCACGGCGCGACTGGTGCCCGTTGAAGTCACTCTCCCCAACCCAGAGCGGCAGATTCGGAGTGGACTGCTGGCGCGGGTCAACTTTGCAGGAACGATCGCGAAACGAGTCGTCGTGCCCGAAGCAGCCGTTCAAACCCCTAAAGGTCAAGATAAATCAGACACCGGAACGCTTTTTGTGATCAACAGAACTGGAGATCAAGCAAAAGTGGTGGCTCGATCGGTGAAGCTCGGTCAGCGATCGGACGGCAAAGTCGAGATCCTATCAGGACTCAAGCCCGGAGAGTCATTTGTGGCTCGCGGCAATCGCACTCTCAAAGACGGTGACTCCGTTCGTCTGAGCTTTCTCTCAGAAAAGCCTCAGCAGTCGGCTCAATAGCTCCCAGTGACTCACTAGCCCTTCACCCGATAAAACGGCTCATGTCGCAAAACTCAAAACCGTCTGGTTTTAGCATTAGCAGCCTTGCAATCCGGCAACACATCGGCACGTTGATGCTGACTTTAGCCGTGATTGCGATCGGCATCTTTTTTATCCTCAATCTTCAGGTTGATTTGCTGCCTTCCATTACCTACCCTCGCATCGGCGTGCGGGTCAATGTTCCAGGCATCTCCCCCGAAGTGGCGATCGATGAAGTCACTAGACCGCTCGAAGCAGCCCTTTCAGCAACCGAAGGGGTTGTGCAGGTCTACTCTCAGACGCGAGAGGGGCAGGTGAACATCGACTTATATTTTGAGCCAGGGGGCAACATTGACCAAGCGCTGAACGATGCCACGGCTGCCTTTAACCGGGCACAGTCAAATCTGCCCGATGTCGTCGAAGCCCCGCGCCTGTTTAAAGTTGATCCATCACAGCTTCCCGTATATGAGCTGGCGATCACGTCTCCGTCCCTAAAGGATGTTGACCTGCGGGTGTTTGCTGACGAAGAGCTATCGCGTGAACTCGGAGTGGTTCCAGGGGTTGCGTCTGTAGACATTGCAGGTGGAGTCCCTGAAGAAGTGCGAGTCGTGTTAGACCTCAACCGTCTTCAATCTCTGGGGATTGGCATCAACGAAGTTCTCACCGAGCTAGAGGAAGCGAATCAAGATGTTTCTGGAGGACGAATTCTCGGTGATCTGACTGAGCCACTGACACGAGTTATCGGACGGTTTCGGAATGCCGATGAGATTCGCAACCTCTCTTTTAGAGTTGCAACTGCTGCGCCAGCGATCGCAGGGGCTGAATCGAGTCGCCCCGTTTCCGCTGCCCGTCGAGTCTATTTGCGCGATTTTGCTCAGGTGGTCGATGGAACCGAAGATCAACGCATTTTCGTCTTGTTAAACAAGCAGCCTGCGGTCAAAGTCAGCATTCAAAAACAGCCAGATGCAAACACGATCGCAGTCGTAGAAGCGGTGAAACGGCGCATCGAAGAGTTGAGACGAGCAGGAGCCATTCCAAACGACATGGAGTTGACATCAACTCTGGATGAGTCGGTGTTCATTCAAGAATCGCTAAACAGTGTGACAGATGCCGCGCTTTCTGGTGCTGTTCTGGCTGCGCTCGCTGTGCTGCTGTTTTTGGGGTCTCTGCGGCAAACGCTGATCATTAGTTTGACCATTCCCCTCTGCACACTGGCAGCTGCGATCGCCATGAAGCTCTGCGGATTTTCGCTCAACGTCTTTACGCTGGCGGGGCTGGCAATCAGCGTCGGGCAGGCGGTGGACACCTCAGTCGTGGTTTTAGAAAACATCAATAAGCGATCGGCTGAAGTAGGCGGATCTTCCTCTATTGACCGCAATGGGCAGACTCGCCAAGCTGCGATCGACTTAGTAGAAGAAAGCAGTCGAGAGGTAGAATCTTCGCTGGTCGCGGCAACTGGGGGCAACCTGGTATCAGTGCTGCCATTTTTGCTGATTGGCGGCTTCATCTCTCTACTCTTTAACGAATTGATTCTGACGATTTGCTTTGCAGTTGCCGCATCGCTGCTGGTTGCCGTTACGGTGGTGCCGATGCTTTCGTCTCTGTTGATTACGATTCGCTGGTCGAGTCGAATCGATCGGTTCTGGCTGTTGAGAGAATTTAATCGGCGGTTTGAGGGCGCAACTCATCAATATGCCAGAGTATTAAGACGAGTCGTAGGTCGTCGATTTCTGGTTTTGGCAGTCACCTTTGTGGTGTTTGGTGGCAGCATTCTTAGTGTTTGTGGTCATGGCAGTGCAATACAATTCGCTGGTCGATCCGCTAGTGATTATGTTGACCCTACCGCTAGCACTGGCAGGCGGCATTTGGGGGCTGTTTTTTACACAAACCGCGATCGGAGCGACGGTGATTGTCGGAGCGGTGCTGCTAGTTGGAATTGTGGTCAACAATGCCATCATTATGGTCGAGACCGCGAACCAGATTCGGGAAGAGGAGGGAGTCGATCGTCGAACTGCCATTTTGGAAGCGGCTCCCCAGCGACTTCGCCCTATTTTGATGACAACCGTTACAACTGTTCTAGGAATATTTCCCCTCGCCTTGGGTCTGGGGCAGGGCGGAGAGTTTTTACAACCGTTAGGAATCGTGGTCTTTTCAGGATTGTCGTTAGCGACTCTGTTGACGCTGTTTATTATTCCCTGTTCTTATCTACTGCTGCATGATCTATTTGGTTGGCGACGAGGCAAAAAAATAGACGCGATCGAGCCGTCTCCCACGTTAGAAAAAGATCCTTCCGACGACCCAGTTTCCCTACGAAAGTAAATAAACCCAACCTCCCGTAGAGATGTTCTACCGGAACGTCTCCGCCCCTATGCCTCCTAACCGCGATCGCGCCGAAGGGGAGCGATCGGGTTTACCGCTCTGCACCACGATGCGACGCACCTGATCGCTAATGCTTCGTTGCCATCACTTGCTAACCGCGATCGCTGCCAATATTGGTTGAGTTTATGGTCAATAATGGCAAACTGAAAAGCAGAGTTGTTGAGCAATCCTTCAAGAATCAGCAAATTGCGGTCTTTCGCATCGGAGACAGCACCGCAGTCTATGCGTTGAGCAACTACGACCCGTTTAGCAACGCCTTTGTGCGGTCACGGGGAAATGTGGGCGATCGCAATGGCGTTTCTAAAGTGGCTTCTCCGATCTACAAACAAGACTTCAGTCTGCAAACCGGGCAATGCTTTGACGACGAAACTGCGAGCGTTCCCACCTCTGCCATGAGGGGAGTAGACCTGCAAGTGCAAATCAGCGTTCACATTTCCTCCTAGCGATATATATCGCGATCGCGCCGTGACCGATAGCGTTGAGGATGGAGAGTATGGAAAAAGATTTGTGCTCAATTTCTGAACGCGGGAACGACGATGACTACCATATTGGAAAACTCTGAACTCAAATTGACGATTCGCCCTGACTTAGGTGGACGGATTGATCAATTAGTAGACCAAAAAACAGGGCGCGAGTGGCTTTGGCATCCACCCGAATATGATCCAAATCAGACGCGATCGCTCCCGGTTGGTGCCTCGTTTGACGAGCATTGGTCAGGCGGGTGGGATGAGATGTTTCCAAACGATGGGGAAGGACTGTCTCAAAATCGGCATCTGGTCGATCACGGCGAACTCTGGTCACAGGCGTGGAACGTGGTGGAGACAACGCGCACCAGCATTAAGATGGCGCGATTTTGCAAGACGGTGCCTGTGAGCGTTGAGAAGACTATTCGATTAGACGACACGCAGGCTCACATTGAGTTTCAGTTTCACAACAAATCAGACGAGACGATTCCGTTTTTATTTAAGCACCACCCCGCGATCGTCATCGAAGCCGGAGACGAGATTCTGCTGCCCGATTGTCTCATTGAGCCAGTCGCCCTAGAGTTTAGCACCCTGATCGGACGCGCTCAAAAAACTCACTTTCCCAAAGCCTTTGCAGCCGACGGGCAAGAAATTGATTTGCAGCACATTCCGCCCCGATCGGCGAAATCTCAGGAGTTCTTCTACAGTTCCGATCTGGCTAAAGGCGAGTGTGGAATTCGCAATGCTCGATCGGGCACTGCGCTAGTCATGACCTTTGATACGGCTGATTTTCCCTATGTTTGGGTGTTTCAAAGCTATGGGGGCTGGCGCGATTATTATGTGCTGGTGATGGAGCCTTGCACAACGATGCCCTACGATTTAGATGTCGCGTGCCAAAACGGGACGGCGGCTCAGTTGAAACCTAAAGAACGGCAAATTCGCACACTGACGGTTCGCATTCAGCGATAAATAGCGTTGCTTGATCTACCGCATAACGAATTTTTGGCGTTGCTGAATCTAGGTATGAACCGATAGATTCGCCCTCACCCTAGCCCTCTCCCTGAGGAGAGGGAACAAGAGGTTCTAGCTCCCTTCTCCCTGGGGAGAAGGGTTGGCGAGGGCTTGCCCCACTTTGTGAGGAGGGCTATCCAGATTCACGCGGGAGGTCTAGTGAACCGCTAGACTGAATGACACCATGTCACGAAAAACGAGAGCTTAACCTTGACAGACGTTGGAAACTTAGACGAAACCGCGATTCCCGCTTGGGGAGAATATGCCATTCTCCAGTCGCCGCAGTGGTTTAACCCGATCGCAGGCAAAGTCACTCGACACAACATCATCGGGTTGACCCCGGTGATCAGCAATAGCGTTGGTTCAAAAGTCTTGCTGCTAGACTTCAACACTGGAGAGGTGACGATCGGGCGAACCGGACGGTTTATTGTGTGTGGCTCGACCTACGTTCAGGGTGGGATCCAAGCCAGCGATGCCAACGCCACTGTTGATGTGATGGGCGCGATCGTCATTCGCATTCCTCCCAATCCGTCTGTCAACCCTGGTATTGCGACTCACGAACTGCGGCTAGGACAAAATGTGGTTGCGCTCTCGCCTGCCGGAAATCTTCAAGATTCGGGGTTTAGCTTTTCGGGCTGCACCACTCTCATGCTGCCCACTGGCACGAAAATCAGCCTGAGAGTTGGAGTCTTTGCCGACAATCTCACTAAAGGGCAGTTTCTCAAATGGCAGACGCGCACCGATTCGGCTTTCAATGGTGCCCATCTTTCGATTCACGAAATTCCGGGTGGGATGTAGGACGTTGAAACGGACTGAACCTCAAACCCTCTCTCAGTCCCTTGAGTGGACTTCGCACCGTTAGACCGTGATGTTCAACCACGGGCGGGTGAATGCCAGAAACGAGAGAGGTTTAGTTCAGGTGCAAGATCTCAGCTAACTGTTGTCACCAGTGAATTATCACTGGCAGAAGCATTGGTTAAACCCATGCGAGAAGAGGATGTTCCTCGGCAGACTACCTCCCGACAGTTTCTTTCAAGTCGTGCAAATCTACGGGTGATTCCAGTACAACGGGCAATCTTAATTGAAGCAGCGCGGCAACGGGCAACCAGCAGCAGGTTGAAACTTCCAGATACGATCCATGTTGCTACGGCGGTGATTCTAAAATGCACCACTTTGCTCACTAACGATCAGCAGTTCAAAAGTCTATCGAATCTGCCTGTTGTCATTTTGTCTGAGGTTACTTCTTGACTTCTGACTTTGAAGAACTTATCGAATCTTTGCCTATGTCTTAGCTCCTCCGCGATCGCTCCTGGAAAATCAGCTACTCCAACGACGAAAATAATCCCGTCGCTGATTTCTACATCCCGGCTCTCGAATGCGCGGTTCAGTATGATCGCAAAGCTGGCTTCTTCAACAGCACGATTCTCAGCAAAGTTGCACGGGGACTCGGAGCCATGCTGCACAACCAGGGACAGATGCGGCTAGTGATGGGCTGTCAGTTCAGCCCTCAAGACTTACAAGCAATCCAGCAAGGATACGAACTACGAGAGGCAGTGGCTCAACGGCTCGATGCCGACCTCCAAGCGCCCAAAAACTTTGCCCAACTCAAGCACTTCGAGATTCTCAGTTGGCTGATCCAGAATCAATACCTGGATATTCGCATCGCCATTCCCCTCAAGAGCGATGGACTACCTGAAGAGAGCGATCGCCAACTTGACCCCCATCGAATCTTCCACGAAAAAGTTGGCATCATTACTGATAAGTAGGTAGGCACAATTAAACTGAAGATCCTCATCCCCTAACCCCTTCTCCCCAAGGAGAAGAGGAACTAGATTCTGGCTCCCTCTCCTGCGGGAGAGGGCTGGGGTGAGGGCATCTCCCGCATTTTATGTTTAATTAAGTCTGTCTACTTACCAATGGCGATCGGCTTACCTTCAGTGGCTCTAACAACGAGTCGATCGGCGGCTGGGAAGCCAACATCGAATCCTTTCCCGTCTACTTTGGCTGGGAAGGCGGACGCGACCTTGAACGAGTCCAGCTTGAGATGTCCCGGGTTGATAAACTCTGGGACAATAAGCTGCCAAACGTGCGCGTCTTTGAAGTTCCAGAAGCCGTCAAACGCAAGCTGCTTCGCTACACCCCGACAACCCAACCTGCTTGGGATCGGCAGAATGAGTTTGATCAACGACCCTTGCCAGAATCATTAGCCCAGTCTGATTCGCCGCAAAGAGCGAATGCAGGAATTGCTAGACTCCGACCCCTGGGATCTCATCGTGCCAGATGAAGCCCACCACGCTCGGCGCAAAAGCCCACAAGACCGCAAAGACACCCCCAATCGCCTGCTAGAACTGATGCGGAAGCTGCGGCACAAAACCAAAGCGCTGTTGTTGCTCTCGGCAACTCCCATGCAGATTGACCCGATCGAAATCTTTGATCTCCTAAGTCTGCTGGGGTTAGAAGGACACTGGCAATATGGCGACAACTTCTGCAATTACTTTGCGGCTCTGACAGAAAAACCAGACCGTCACATCCTCGACTTCTGGCAGCAAATGTCTACCGACTATTTCATTCAAGGCGGTCAGCCCTGCCCCCAATTACAGCAGCACCTCCAAAAACACGATCGCTTGCTGACCTACCAACTTCAAGACACCTGGCACAACGGTAAAAAAATCATCAACCCCAAGCAGTTTATTGACAACGAAGCCTTAATCAACGCCTCTCGTCAATACCTCACCATCAACACGCCTTTGAAAGACCGCATGTTTCGCCACACTCGCGATACCCTACGGCAATACTATCGTCGGGGACTGCTTGATCGCGATATTCCCACGCGGGAAGTGCAAGATAATGCGATCGTTCTAGAACCCAATCGCGCCACCGCCCTTTACCGAGCCGTCAGCGATTACGTCCGTCACTTCTACCGACTCGCGCAGAAAGAAAACCGCAAGGCGTTGGGCTTTTTGATGACGCTCTATCGCAAACGCCTGACCAGTTCGTTCTATGCAGCTCAGCAATCGCTCCAGCGCCGCCTCGATGCCCTCTTGACTCAACAGGGTAACGGACTTCACCACAGACGATTTGGCAGAATTGGACAATGCCGACGATGCAGTCATTGAAGGGCTAGAATCCTATCTCGAACCGATTGACCCTAAAGAGATTCAGTACCTCGAAGACCTGCTGCGGCGGTTCGACAACACATGCGAAGACACCAAGTGCGCCCAATTCATCACCACGCTGCGACAGGAACTGAACGAGCGGGAAAGCGCGATGAATTTTAGACAAATTCGAATTTCACTTTACGCCCAAGCATGGCAGTTGGTTAAACATGGCAGAGATTGAACTGAGTGTCTTAGCCCGTCGTCAATGTTTGGATCGTCGGATTCCAGACCAGCCACACTTACAGCAAGAAGTTCAATGATCTGGCTACAGTCTGGGATCGATCGGTTCGGTTTCTAGGGCTAAGACTCCAAACGTACATTCATGGACGCGGCGCAGCGGCTCTTTGGCGACGAAGCGATCGAGTGCCTCAATTCCCAAGGCAAATTCTCGCAGGGCGAGCGATCGTTTAGCCGACAATCCTCTCTGCCGCAGTCGCTCTAGATTTTGAGGCAATGAATACTCGGCACCATAAATGAGCCGCAGATATTCTTGTCCTCGACATTTGACCGCAGGCTGAATCGATCGCGATTGAGGAATAAATTCGAGGGGCTTGACGACCATTCCTTCACTGCCCTGCTGAGTGCGGGAGAGCCACCAATCGATTCCGGCTGCAACGCTCTCAGAATTTGTGGTATCAACTATTTGAGAAGCCGTTTCGAGAAGCAGGTCGGAGTCCGATCGCGCAAGTTTAGCCATGTGTTCTAGATGCCACAGATGGGATTTGTCGGTGTAAACGGCTCCCTCAGTGGCGAGTAGATGAAAGGGGGCGAGTTTGAGATCCGCGATCGAGTTGACTGACCAACAATAGCGACGGTAAGCGTGTCTGTATTGCTGGGCAAGCTGCGATCGCGCTTGATACTGCTCTAAGGGCACCTCAATTCCCCGCGATTTGGCTTGTTCTAGTAGCGCGATCGCGTCAGTTAAGGCGACTTGAGCCGCCTTTCCAACGGGGGCATACTGCTGCCGCAAAAGCTGCTGGGCTTTGACTGACCACGGCATTAGTTCGCAATCTAGACAGACCCAATCGGTTTGAAATTCATCCCAAAAGTGAGTGGCGGAAAGGGACGATCGCAGTCGATCTATAAATTCCGTTTCGAGGGGAAGATGGTCGAAAAAAGGTCGTCCGGTGCGTGTGTAGCAAATGCCAAACCGACTATCTGTGATGCCGAATCGCGTTTGTGCCGCTGCGGGAGATTTGCAAACAATCACGACGGCTCGTGATCCCATGTGTTTCTCTTCGCAGATAACCTGGGTGATTCCTTGCTTGCGATAATAGGCAAATGCTTCGGCAGGATGCTCTAAAAATCCCAGTTCTTTAGAGGTTTCCACCGGAGACATGGTGGGCGGAAGATAAATCAGCCATTTCGGATCAGCCGCAAACCGACTCATCACTTCTAAGGCTGCGATCGCGTTCTCTGGGCGAATCGCGATCGCGCGATACAACCGAGTCGAAATCATTCGTTTGCCTGTCACGTCAGCGATGTCTAAAACATCATCATCCTGTTGCTGAATTGATAATAGAGATTCAGACACAAGGGGGCGAATCGGCTCGCAGTACACCTTTTGAGCCGGAACCGAAACCAGTTCTTTTTCTGGATAGCGCAATGCGGTAAGGTTGCCACCAAACACGCAGCCCGTATCAATATCGATCGTGCCATTGAGCCACACGGGAGCGGGGACAGGCGTATGACCACAAACCACGATCGCGTCGCCCCGATAGTCAGATGCCCAGTTGTAGCGCACAGGCAGCCCAAACTCGTCGATTTCTCCCGTCGTTTCGCCATACAATGCAAATTCTCTGACTTTGGCAGAACCACGCCCTTGATAAGCTTGTTTCATGCCAGCGTGGGCAACGACGAGGCGACCTTGATCAAGCACGTAGTGGCTGATTAGAGAATCGAGAAAAGATTGCAGCGATCGCAGTTCAGATTCATCCAATGATTCGAGTTCTTTGAGAGTTTTGTCTAAACCGTGATTGACTTTGACGTTTTGACCTTTGAGTTTGCGGAGTAGCTTATAGTCATGATTGCCGGGAACGCAGAGCGCACTTCCCGCAGCGACCATTTTTTGCACAAGATTGAGGGTGTCGAGGATGCGATCGCCCCGATCAACTAAATCACCCAGAAAAATCACTTTTCGGTCTTCAGGATGATAATAGGTGTGTTCTTTTAATTGATATCCCAGCGTTTGCAGCAGCGTTTCTAACTCATCGCAACACCCATGCACGTCGCCAATAATATCGAAGGGACCCGACTCGTGTTTTTTGTTATTCCAGAGCGGTTGCCGTGTGATCTCAACGGACTCGATTTGTTCGATCGATGAGAGCACATAAACCTGACGAAACCCCTCGCGCTGAAGTCCTTTAAGCGATCTGTGAATATTCTGGACATGGCGACGAACGACATGATCTCCAAATTGACGATCGGGTCGAAGGTGATTGCGATCGCGGCAAATCTGCTCTGGCAAATTCAGAACGATCGCCACGGGCAGACAGTGATATTCTCGCGCGATTTGAATCAGATGTTTGCGATCTGCCGCCTGAGTATTGGTTGCGTCGATCACCGTTAATCGTCCTCGATCCAGTCGCTTGGCTGCAATGTAGTGCAACACATCAAACGCATCTTGAGTCGCAGATTGATCCAGTTGATCGTCTGAGACCAATCCGCGACAAACATCGGATGAAACAATCTCAGTCGCCAAGAAATGCTGATGGGCGAAGGTTGACTTTCCAGAGCCAGAAGCCCCGATTAGGGTGACTAAAGAGAGTTCAGGAATTGTGATGTTCATGTGCCGTGCTCAAAGATTGCCATTTGGGTCGGTGCGCCCACTGTTGAATCGAGAGTGCCGATATCCGCAAAACTCACCGTGTAATTAAACCGTTGAGAAATTGCCGCTGACCAGGTTTGAAATTCTTGGCGCGTCTATTCAAATCGGTGATCGTGATGGCGTAATTTTCCGGTTCGCAAATTCTCAAACTTGACGTTGTACTCGCTGTTGGGGGTCGTAATCAGAACAGTGTGCGGATGGGCAAATTCAAAGACGACTCGTTCTAGTGCAGCAAGCCTTGATTCGTCTAGATGTTCAATGACTTCGATGAGAGTTGCCGCATCATAGTTTTCTAGGCGACGATCGCGATAGGTCAATGCCCCTTGAAACACTTGAATTCTCTGCTTTTGAGACTCTAAAATCAAGAGGCGATCTAACTTCTCTTGGGCAATTCCGAGCGATCGGTGCGAGACATCCATACCTGCAATCTGCTCAAAAAACGGATCTTTGGCTAGCTGAACTGGAAGTTTTCCTTCTCCGCACCCCAAATCGATGACTCGTTTGGCGTGGGATTTTTTGAGGCTAGCGATGACTGTTTCATAGCGGATTTGATTCAGGCTAATCGGTTTTTCACTACCTTCGGAATCGTACGAAACACTGATCGGTTCGGGCGATTCTTCTGCGCTCAACTGCACCAATGCTGCCTGAGTCAGATCTCGTTGCCGCTTCAAATAACGCTGGGTGATTTGCGCCTTCTCAGGATGCGAACTCAACCAGCCTTCCCCATGCCGCAGCAGTTTCTCGACTTCTTCTTCCCCAACCCAATAATGTTTATCCTCATCCAGCACTGGAATTAGGACATACAAATGACTCAGCAACGTTTGCAGAGACGTGGTTGCCGTTAGCTCTACGCTGAAATAAGAACTGTTTCCCCATTCTGGAGCGTGCTCATCTAACGAATGCTGAGTTGCACGAATCGTATAGCCTAACGGCTCAAATAAGCGATGCAAAAAGCCTTCACCTCCGCGACAGGGAAGCACCGAAAGCTTTGCCTGGAGAGGAATTTCCTGCGTGGTGAGATCAGGACGGTCTTTGCACTGACCCGATAAGGCAGAGCGAAACACTTGCGCGATCGCAACACTCATAAACGAAGAAGCCACATAAGGACGATCGTTGACATATTGGTCTAAAGTCGTCGCCTGACCCCGCACAAGCTTGACCGAATCGATCTCTAGCAAAAGCGCCGCCGTACAGCGATCTGCGGTAGCTTCTGGGTAAAAAACCTGCGCTCGTCCAAACGAGAGGTCGAACGATTGAAAGCGATCGGGATGCTTGCCCAGCAAATAGCCCAAATCGGTTGCAGGTGAATGAGTCGTGGTAATCGTCAGCAGCATAGTAAGTGATTTGAACTTGAATGTAAGAGTGCCCAAATTTTCGAGCGCCCTTAAGTTCACTTGTAGTATTTGTAGTATAGCTTCAGTATTGCTGAATGTAGATATGAATTGCCCTCACCCCTGACCCCTCTCCCACGGGAGCTACCGTGTACACACAAGTCCTCGTCGCTTCGTTTGAGTCGGCTTATGCCCCCTAAATCCCCTACGTCACTTGCTTTAAGTCGGGGAACCCGCCCAACGCAGTGACTCATCAAAATTGGGGGACTTTGAACCAGATAAATGGCTTGACCTCTAAGACCTCGTTTCATCTCAAAGTCCACCAGAATGGGGGATTTAGGGGGCGAAAGAGTTCTGCAACGACCGATCAATCGTTGCAGAGCCAATAACTGCGATGCGCCCTGTTTTAGAATAGTCAATATTGCCTGAATCCTACGATTTCCACCTATTCCTATGACTCATCCACAAGAAACGCTGCCCGATCCAAACGTTAAATATGGCGAACGTATCATCGAAGAAGGGAGACTGATTACCTTCCCCAACCCTCGCCCCGGACGGCGCTATCACATCACCATTACGCTGCCAGAATTCACCTGCAAGTGTCCGTTTTCTGGCTATCCTGACTTCGGGACGATCTATGTCACCTATGTGCCCGATCAGCGCGTGGTTGAGCTAAAAGCTATCAAGCTTTATATCAATAGCTATCGCGATCGCTATATCTCTCACGAAGAGTCTGCCAATCAAATTTTGGATGATCTGGTTGCGGCGTGTGACCCGTTAGAAATCACCGTCAAAGCCGACTATACGCCTCGCGGCAATGTGCATACGGTTGTTGAGGTGACTCACAAAAAGGGCGAGTAGGTCATCGCGTCCATTGGCGCAACGCTTTCACCCAAGCCCACCCCAAAGCGCTACCCACTGCGTAGGGAGGAAAGTCTGACCAGGTGAAAGTGTTGCCCAACACTAATCTTCCCGGCAGTGTAGCGCGAATGGCTTGTAGAAATGGGGGCTTCCAGAGTTAGAGGAACTCGATCGCGCAGGATGCAAAAAAGACGGCGATTGCCACTCGCGTCAAAGAAGCCTTGGGAAAGCACACCATCACTAATAGAATCCAAAAAATCTCGTAGGCGAGACTGCCTGAGAGGTCGTGCAACCATTCCGCCCCAAACCCTTGAGAAAATCGTGCGATGTAGCCGATCGGCAGGATCGCGATCGCGCAGACGAGTAGAGCAACTCGATAGGACATTTTTATGTTGCTTTTTTAGGTTGTGACTTATTCACCCACTGTCCGTGAATTCTTAGCTCTAGCTAACAAGCCGTGCTTGGGCGCAAAAATCATCGCTACGATAAACAAGGCTGTTTGCAGAACAACGATGCATCCTCCAGTTGAGCCATCAATATGGTAACTAATATAGGTGCCCATCACGCTAGAAAATACCCCGGAAGCCATTGCAATTAGCATCATGTGATCAAAGCGATCGCTCAATAAATACGCCGTTGCTCCTGGAGTGACCAACATTGCAACGACTAAGATAATGCCGACCGTTTGCAGCCCAGCCACCGCAGTGAGCGATAGCAGAGAGAGCAAGACATAGTAGAGAAAGACGGTGTTTATTCCGATCGAGCGGGCATGAGTTGAGTCGAAGCAAAACAGGATTAAATCTTTGCGTAAAATCGCTAGCGTCACTAAGGTGATCACGCTAATGATTAACGTTTGCATGATATCGGAGTCAGAAATGCCTAAGACGTTGCCAAATAAAATGTGAGTCAAATCGATCGAACTTTTGACTTTAGAAACCAACACTAGCCCTAACGCGAAGAAGCCCGTGAAAACTAACCCAATGACTGTATCTTCTTTGACCCGAGTTTTTGATTTAATAAACCCAATAGCAATGACCGAGCCGACCCCAAACACAAATGCCCCGATCGCTAAAGGAATATTCAGCACATAGGCGATGACGACTCCTGGCATGACCGCGTGGGAAACCGCATCGCCCATCAAAGCCCAGCCTTTTAAGGTCATATAGCAGGAAAGCGCGGAACAGACAACTCCCACCAAGGCGCTGACCAAAATCGCCTTCACCATAAACTCATTCTGCAAAGGTGCAGCAAACCACTGAACCAAATCCATTACAGCTTCCCTTGATTGCTTTGCGTTAACCAATTTTTAGGATTGTGTATTTAATAATGCCGGAAATTTGCCCTCATCCCCAACCCTTCTCCCCAAGAGAGAAGGGAGCTAGAATCTTGTTCCCTCTCCTGATGGGAGGCTAGGGTGAGGGAAAGTCTGGGTCTTATTTAATACACATTCCTTAGCAGACGAGAAATCGCTAACCGAACCGCCAAAGGTTCGGGAAAGATTTTCTTCAGTAAACACCTCAGAGGTAGGACCATGTGCCAGAATGCTGCGGTTAATCAGCACCACCTGATCGCAGAACCGGGTGATGGAAGCGAGATCATGGGTTGAGATCAGAATGATTTGCCCCGCTTGTCGCAGAGTTATCAACAGATCAATCATCATTCTATCGGTTTTGACATCAACTCCAGCAAACGGTTCATCGAGCAGCAAGATTTTGCCCTGTTGAGCCAGCGCTCGCGCAAAGAAGGTCCGTTTCTTTTGTCCGCCAGATAGCTCTCCAATTTGGCGATCGCGCATTTGCCACATTTCGACTCGCTCTAAACCCTGTCTCACGGCAGATTTATCAGACGATCGAGGAATCCGCAGCAGATTCATGTAGCCGTAGCGTCCCATCATGACCACATCATGAACGCTCACTGGGAAATTCCAATCCACTTCCTCCGATTGGGGCACATACGCCACCAGATTCTGTTTTTGCACTGAGCGGATCGGCAGCTTGTTGATTAGAATTCGTCCGCTAGCAGGTCTAACGAATCCCATCATTGCTTTGAACAGCGTCGATTTTCCTGCGCCATTCATTCCCACCAATCCGCAAATAGTCCCCGCTGTGAGGTGCAGCGATGCGTGGTGCAGTGCTACTTTACCGTTGTAGGCAACCGGCAAATTTTCGATGTCAATGCCGACTGCATCCATAGATTTCCTTTAGTTACTTCGCAAGCCCTTAATCAAGGTATTGACGTTGTATTCTAATAGCCTGAGATAGGTTGAGGCCTGACCATCAGGGGGAGATAAGGAATCGACGTAGAACACTCCGGCAAATTTGGCACCGGTTTCTTTTGCCACCTGAAGTTGTGCCTGATTGTCGATCGTACTCTCGCAAAATACCGCCGGAATCTGGTTTGCTTTGACCGTATTGATTACTTTCTCGACTTGTTTGGGTGTAGCTTGCTGTTCGGCATTGACTGCCCAGATATAAACCTCCTTTAAACCATAGTCACGGGCAAGGTATGAGAATGCGCCTTCACAACTCACGATGTAGCGTTTATCAGAAGGAATCTCGGCAATGGCTTGTTTCAGTTTTTGATCGATCGCCTGAATTTGCTGACGATAGACTTTTGCATTTGTGTCGTAGGCAGTCACGTTAGCGGGATCAAGATTTCCTAAAGCTTTGCGGATGTTTTCGACATAGATTAAGGCATTTTGCGGTGACATCCAGGCATGAGGATTTGGCTGACCTTGATAGGAATCGTCGGTAATGTTGATAGGTTGTAATCCTTCGCTCAGGGTGATGTGAGGGACTTTTGGCAAACTGTTATGGAACCTATCTGCCCAGCGTTCTAGGTTCAAGCCATTTTCTAGAATCAGATTTGCCCCTTTCCCCCGTTCTAAATCGCTGGGTGTCACTTCGTAGCCGTGAATTTCAGCCCCAGGTTTGGTAATCGACTCGACGATCGCCTTGTCACCTGCCACGTTTTTTGCCATGTCTGCCAGCACCGTGAAAGTGGTGAGAATGACCTTCTGATCTTTGCGGGCAGGGACAGGAGCGGTAGAATTTGCTTGGCTCTGCTGAGTGCTAGGTAGAGTAGTCTGGGCGCAGCCACTTAGCCATACCCCAAACATCAGAGCAACCAGACCTGCCTGATAAAGTTTTAAGAGAATCGAGCTTTGACCAAAACCAACTTTAGGCTTCGTTCGCATCTTTCATTATGATTTCATATTTTAAAATCTATCATAAAGCAGTAAAAAATGAAAAGATTATGAAAGACCGAAAGCCATCCGTTTACAGCGAGATGCATCACAACACGTCCTTACTCAAGCCAATAGTTTGTCTAGACTTTGGCTAACTGAATATTTGAGTCTAAGGTCTGCTGCTGTTCTCCAATCTGATCCAACAACTCTAAAAACTCACGCTCAAACACCACTTGAGCGCGGTTTGTGTTGCCGCCAATGTAGAACTTACCGTCTTTTTGCAATGCCCAAATCTGCGAGTGAGACACGTAGCTCATCATCGTGCTGATCATCAGCAAGCCAAAGCCCAGATAGACGATCGGGATGCCAGGATCAGCTTTGATTTGCAACCCAGTGCTGCCGATGATGTCTGCGATCGCCAACGTCACGCCTTTAACCTGCACCGACATTCCTTTGCGAACGGTCGAAATCAGTTTGCCATCGGTGTCATAAATTAGCAGCAGCCCCTGTAAGTCTCGCGCAATCAAAGACACGCCATCACTCAAGTCTGACTTGAGCGGAATCCAGGTTCCCCAGACCCGACTGCCCACCGCATCCAATTTTGCCATCGGAAACTGCAAAACCGGACTTTTGTTGAGCTTGACTTGCACCGCCGCGATCGACCAGTCTGCTTGATAAAGAGTCACGCCGTTGTGTTTAAGCGGTTCGTTAACGTGAATGGTCTTGCGATCGACTTCCTTTCCGTCGTTATCCAACACTGAAAGATCAGAATAAAACTGATCGATTTCGCCCGTTGGCAAATAATCAATCCAAAAGCGATTGACTTTCACTGCCCAATCTTTAGGAAACTGAGGTTCTGCCCACGGACCTGCATCGACAATATTTTTAATCAGAAAGGTTGACCCGCTCGGCGCGACTTCTTGAGCGATGAAACCCGTCATCGCCCCGATAATGCCGCCGATCAGGATCAGCATCATGCTGACGTGAACGACGATCGGACCAATTCGCCCAATGATGCCTTTGCGCGCATAAATCGTCTCGCCACTGCGAAACACGCGATAGCGACGCTTTTCTAACAGAGAAATCGCTTCATCTAATGAGGCAGAATCAAACTCCGCGCTCAAGGCAAACTTTTGAAACTGTCGCGGCTGCGTATAAAACTTGCTGGTGTTGCGCGTAAACCATCTCAACGCGGGCAACTGTCGCACAAATGTACACGCCGTCAAACTAGAGCCAAACAAAATCAGCAGTGCTAAATACCACCAGGTTCGATAGACGTGATCAAATCCTGCGATTAGCAACACCTTCCAGGTGAGAAAGCCAAATAGAGCCGGATGTTCAGGATAATTTGCTTGATAAAACGAGAGCGATTGACCCTGCTCAATTACGGTACCTGAAATGCTAAACACCGCGATCGCTAACAGCAGCACGATCGCTAATCGCAAATCTGCCAGCAGCGGCAGCAGTTCTTTTTTGAAATAGCGTCTAGGAGCCGAACCCAACCCGGATAGCTTCGTCAAGAACGATCGATCTGTCGTCATGTTTAATTAAAAAAATTAATTCTAGAAAGCAACGAAAACACACCAAACCCCACCAGCAAACTGCCGCTCACAGGATTAATCCAACCCGACCAGCGACGCAGTTCTAACAGTTTCTTAATCGATGCGGTGAACGTTCCCGCTAACACGAGAGGAGCCACATATCCAGCGGTATAGCACAGCAGCAGCGTGCCGCCGACTAACGGATCTTTTGTGTTGGCAATCCACGTTAACAAGGTCGCTAAAACGGGAGTGCTGCACGGAGATGCAACCAATCCAAAGGTTAGTCCGATCAGATAAGATCGAACTCCAGCAGGCAAGTCTTGCGAGATCCAATCGGTGCCGCCCCACGACGGTAAGCGCAAGGGTAATGCCTCCAGCAGGTTTAGCCCCATGACGATCGCGACGAGACTAACCACGATCGGAAGTCCAATCCCAATCTGCCCATAGACTTGACCCACAACGGTGGCAAAAATCCCTAACCCAGCAAGGGTGGTGGCGAGACCCAATGAAAACCAGATAGATTGGGCAGCGGCTTGCATTCGACTTTTGGTTTCATAGCCGCCGATATATCCGATCGTGATTGGCAACATCGAGAGGGTGCAGGGAGTCAGACTGGTGAGCAACCCCGCCGCAAAAATCACGCCAACGCTAGTCAGAGATAAATGAGTTAACTGATTTGAGACTAGATGATTTGCGAACTGTTCTAGCTCATAGAGATGAGTTTGAAGGGCTTCTAACATAAGGTGGCTCAATTGTTACGCTGCTTTAAGCGCTACTCATATTCTACCGATCTTCTGCCCACCCAACTTAAGGAGCATTGCGGGGTCTAAATCGTCTTGGCTCTGAGGAAGCTTTATTTTGCGGTTCTGAAGCGGGTTTGCGCCGTTCTTTTGCGGGATTGGACGTTGGGGCGGGTTTTGCAGACCGTCGCTCAGGTAAAGACACGACCTCTGCTTCGCTGCTTTCTCTCGCGACCCGAATTAACAACGCCGTCGAAATCAAGGTCGAAATCATTGAACTGCCACCATAGCTGAAAAAAGGCAGCGGCAACCCAGTCGTCGGCAACGCCCCCGTCGCGACCGCAATATTCAACAGCGACTGACCGACCATGAGAACCATCACTCCGATCGCCACTAATCGCTGCACGGTAGTTCGAGCTTTTCGGGCAACGATCAGCGCCATCGTGCCGTAGGTCAAGATCAATATCATCAACAGAACGCTGCCGACTAAGCCAAATTCTTCTGCAAAGACGGCAAAAATAAAGTCAGTGTATTGGATAGGTAAGTAGCCCATTTTTTGCTGCGAGAGTCCGAACCCGGTGCCAAACGTGCCGCCAGACCCGATCGCTAACAAACTTTGAATCAACTGATAGCCATCTTGCGACGGGTCAGCCCACGGATTGATAAACGACATAATCCGTTTGCGCTGATATTCTCGCAGGCTGATGCTCAACGTTGCCAGCAGCAACCCGCCACCAGCAGTACACCACAAATAGACATAGGGAAGCCCCGCCGCTAAAGCAATCAGCCAGAGCGTCATGCCACATAGCGCTGTGGTGCTGAGGTTTGGCTGAAGTAAGATGCCTACCAACATGGCACCAAAAACGCTTACCCAAGTGATTCGGGTTGTCCAGGTAAGTCGCTCCCACTGCCCAAAAATCCGGGCAGATTGCAGCACGAGAAAGGGTTTGATGAGTTCTGAGGGCTGAAGCAGAAAAGGTCCGAGGGCGATCCATCGAGCACCGCCTCCGATCGAGGTGCCAATTCCTGGCAGCAAGGTGACGATAATTCCGCCGAGACAGATGATCAAAAACCAATCGGCGATTCCTAGCACATAGCGAAGAGGCGCATGGACGATGAGATTAAACCCCACCATGCCAATGAAAACCGCCAGCAGTTGACGCTTGACGTAATAGAGTCCGTCGCCAAAATCGGCATCTCCGACGGGATAGGACGCTGAAAACATCACCGCCAGCCCAACAAACAGCCAGAGAAAGGTCAGCCACCGCAAGATGCGGGCTTCGGCTGCCCAGTCTTGAGCCGTCGTATCAAAAAAAGGAATCAGTTGGCGCAACTTCACAGCGATCGCTCTCCAATCACAGGCAACCCAGGGGGTTATGGGCAAGGTGTCAGGTTACAGGGATTCAGTGCCTTTGGCATCCAAGTTAACCCCGACTTAAAAAATTTGACCCTGATCAATCGATACCTCAAATCAGATCAGCGATTTCTGAGTTCTGCTTCTAGTTTGTCTAGGTCGTCTCTGAGAAACACGGTAAATCTTCCTGAGTAGGCAAGCCCTTCGGCGGTTTGGGCAACTTCTAGCCAATAGGCATAGCGACTGCCTCGACGCAGTTCTCCTTGCAGCGATGCCAATAGAGGATTCTTTTGCGCGACAGCTTGCTGAATCGTGATCTCGCTGGGGTAGGCGTAGAGAACTTGGGCGCGATCGAAGTCTTGATAAATGTCAGACCCATAAATCGCTCGCAGTGATTCTTTGAGGCGTTCTTGGGTCACGCCGTTTTGCATATCAAAAAGAGTCAACCGCTCACTGCGAATAATGCCTGATCTGGGAGACAGCTTGATTTTGCCTGGAGACAGCAGCGACGCTTCAAAAGTGAATCGTTGCGCGGCAGTCGCGCTTTTGGTCACCAAAAACTTTTCCCCTCGACTGGGGCGCAAGGTTGAATTTGCCTGCATCCAAGCGGCAACGTCTTTAGTAGTTTCTCCGGGTAATGCCCTAGCGGGGCTGGCTCCTAAACTGAGCAGCAGTGAAAATCCCAAAATCGAGCCAAATCGAATCCCGTCCATCTCGAACTCCCCGATAAAAACAAAGTGGATGGTCAACTCACGGCACGATCGCCACTTTGACGACTTTGCGCTGCTTCATATCCTGAAAGACTTGCTCTAAGTTCCTTAAGGGTTGATGATCGCTGATCAGCAGCTTAAACGGAATGGTGTGACTCGAAATCAGAGCAAGCGCGGCGCGAACAAACTCAGGCGTATTGTGGAACACCCCTTTTAGAGTCAGTTCATTGTAGTGGAGTTGCTCAGTGTTGACGGTAATTGTTGTGTCGCGAGGGCAACCCCCAAATAAATTGACCGTAGCACCCGGACGCGCACAGGCGATCGCCATTTCCCACGCAGCCGGAACGCCCGTCGCCTCAATCACGACATCTGCGCCCCAGCCATCGGTTAAGTCGCGAACTAAATCTGGTAGATCCGCCACTTGACGATAATTAAAGGTTTTTACCGCCCCAAATTTTTTGGCGATTTCTAACCGAGATTCACTACCGCCAAAGAGAAATACTTCAGCAGATTTTGCAAGAGCCGCGACGAACATTAGCCCGATCGCGCCATCGCCTAGCAGCACGACGCGATCGCCGGGTTTGACCTGCGATCTCGCTACTCCATGCAAGACACAGGCTAACGGTTCGGTCATTGCCGCCATCGCATCCGTCACGTCCTCTGGAATTGAGAGCAAATTTTGTTGCACGATCGGGGCAGGAACTCTCAGATATTTAGCAAAGGTGCCGTTATTAAACGTCAGATTCGTGCAGAGAGAAAATTCTTGACGTTGGCAAAAAAAGCAGGTTGTGCAGGGGGCAGAATTGTTTGCGACGACGCGATCGCCGATTCTCCAACCCGTCACGCCTTCTCCGAGTGCCACAATTTGTCCGGCGGCTTCGTGTCCAAATAGAGTCGGTGGCTTGAGCATTTTGGCGTGTCCACCGCGTCGCCAAACCTTCAAATCTGTCCCGCAGGTGGTGGCGGCTCCGACTTCGATCACGACTTCCCCAGCCGCCGGGGTCGGATCAGGAACGGTTTCTAAACGAAGGTCTTCTTGACCATAGAGAAGGGCTGCTAACACCGCGATCGTCCTGAACTCAATTTCTCCCAAATCTTACCAGGTGAATGCGTAAAGCCCCCCTTCAAACTCTATCCATTACGCAACCCTAATTTCTAAGGGTGACGCTGCACTAGACAAAATTTTAATTCGGCATTTCGTAGCATAATTTGCATAGCAATCTTTCTACTTTGCCAATGCTCAACGAAAGCGAATATTTTGAAAAAGCCGCTGCCACACGAGTCCGAGTCTTAAGTGAAGCGCTTCCCTACATTCAACAATTTGCCGGACGCACGATCGTCGTTAAATATGGCGGTGCCGCGATGAAGGATGCCGCTCTCAAAGAGAAGGTGATCCGCGATGTGGTGTTTATGGCGTGTGTGGGGCTGCGTCCGGTAGTCGTGCATGGGGGCGGACCTGAAATCAACTCTTGGCTTGACAAACTTGGCATTGAGCCACAGTTTAAAGACGGGCTGCGCGTCACCGATGCCGCCACAATGGATGTCGTCGAGATGGTGCTGGTTGGTCGAGTCAACAAAGAAATTGTCTCGTTAATCAACCAGGCAGGCGGATCTGCCGTCGGACTTTGCGGTAAAGATGCGAGTTTAATCACCGCCCGTCCTGCTGACGCGGAAGGCATCGGGTTTGTGGGTGAAGTCACTAACGTCAACATCCAGATTCTAGAGTCGCTGGTTACGACGGGTCACATTCCAGTAGTTTCTAGCGTTGCAGCCGACGAAACCGGACAGGCATATAACATTAACGCCGACACCGTTGCCGGAGAACTCGCTGCCGCTTTGGGTGCCGAAAAATTGATTCTGCTGACTGACACCGCCGGAATCTTGCGCGACTATAAAGATGTCTCCACCCTGATCCCGCGACTCGACATTCAAGACGCTCGCAGACTGATCGACGACGGAGTGGTGTCTGGAGGCATGATTCCAAAAGTCAATTGCTGCGTGCGATCGCTAGCTCAGGGCGTGAAGGCTGCCCACATTATTGATGGTCGCCTCCCTCACGCGCTGCTGCTCGAAATCTTCACCGATATGGGCATCGGCTCCATGATAGTTGCCTCAGAATTTATGGGCAATCGTTAGCAACGAGAAAGCGAGGGGAGTAATTGAGATAGAATTCTCACCGACTGCCCCCCGACCCCCGATCTCATCTACCTATGCTTAACTTTCCTTCTCGTCTGGGCTATTCTGCCGCGTCGATTAACTTGGCTCAACAAGTGAAGACTCAAGAAACCGAACTGCCCGTAAAAAATGAAGGCTGTCGATCGCAGTTCCTGCTCCATGAGGCTCCCACGTCTAAAGTCTGCTTGTTTTTTCACGGCTTCACGGCGGCTCCCTATCAGTTTTTGCCGATGGGACGGGTGCTTTATCAAGCGGGCTATAACGTTGTGATTCCCAGAATGCCGGGTCACGGTGAGGCAGGCGACTGGAATCGCGACAACCCGCCACCCCTGCCGACTGACCCCGACACCTATCAGCAATTTGGGCTAGAGTGGCTGCAAAAAGCGCAGACGTTGGGCGATCGAGTGGTCGTGGGTGGTTTGTCGGGCGGAGGAACCCTCGCGGCTTGGCTAGCTTTTGAGCGCGCCCAGGAGATTGATCGAGCGATGCTATTTGCGCCCTATCTCAGCAGCAGCAATAAAGTCGTTGATTTGTTTGTCAAAATCTTCAACACTTATTTTGAATGGATTGATGACACATCGCCAGATCAGGTGATTGGCTATAAGGGCTTTAAGATGGAGGCTCTGCGAGTCTATCTTGACATGGGCAAGGAGATTCTCCATCGCTCAGAGAATGCAGATTCAGCGCCGATGTTTATCGTTTCGACCGAAGCCGATAAAGCCACCAGCGACACCGATCATCAAGTTCTATTTGAGAATATTCTCAAGCGTCAGCTTAAATCTTGGTATTACGAGTTCGATCGGGTTCTCAACATTCCTCACACGATGTTGACCAAAGCCGAGGGTAATAAATGGGAAAATCTGCTCAACGTCATGGCAAAAGCCTATGTGCAGAGCGATCTCACCTGGGCTGAAGTCGAAGAAATCGCCTATCGAATGACCGATGGCAAAACCTTTGACCAGGTTGTCGCAGACTTGAAGGTTGCCGATCGGGCTTCTCCTGATATGCCTGCTTTTATCACAATGATGGATAAACGAGCGATCGTCCTCAAACGCAATCCTGGTATGAACCCTGATCTATTGTGAAGTCAACGAGGTGCCCATGTTATCTGCCCCCAATGCCACCACGGATGTAGAATTCATGCTTCAGATAACTTAGGATGCAAGAGTAGCTTAAGACAATCAAAAAGCCTGTGAGTTCTGAACAATTAGACTTGGCGACCACCGAATATCAAATCGGAAAAGATGCCTTTGAGCGAGGCGAATACCGCAAGTCGGTGCAGTATTTAGAACGCGCTAGCGCCTTAACCGACCCAGGTTCACGCTTTGGCGGCGAAGTGCAAATCTGGCTTGTGACCGCTTACGAAGCAGCCGGACAGCGATCGGAGGCGATCGCCCTCTGTCAAAAAATTAGTCGTCACCCAGATATCAAAACTCGCCAGCAGGGAAAGCGACTGCTTTACATTCTCGAAGCCCCTAAGCTGCAAACCCGCCCCGAATGGTTAACCGAGATTCCTGACTTGTCAAAACTGTCAGATAGCGAAGCAAAAGACAATCGCGGGGTGTCTAAATTCGGTACTGCTACTCCGCCGAAACTGACTCAAAAAACCCGTCCTGCCATCCCAGAACCTGTAGATTTGAGTCAAGTCAACACCGATAATCGCTTCATTTGGGTGGCGCTAGTTGCAGCAGGACTGATCGTAAGCGGTTTAGTGTGGCTGAGTTAGCCCTTAAACGGTTGTCTTGTAACATCCGTTAACTTCTGATTTCCTTAAAGTAGTGTTAGATGTTAGTGGACTCATGAACCTTTGTCGATATGCCCCGCAGAACTTCAACTCTCTTTTCAGGCGACGTGCCTTTACTAAGTTCCCATTCTGTGATGCGATTTTTGCAGCGATCGCGAATGATTTGGGTGATGCTACTCGCTAGCTTGGTGCTGTCAGGCTGCGTCAAATCTGAAGTGGGCATCACGGTTGAAAGTCCAAATCGAGGGACGATCGTCCAGCATATTCGTCTAGATGAGCGGCTGACCAGCGTGAACAGCGGCACGGCTCAAAAATGGCTGGATGGCATTGAAAAACGAGTTCGCAGAATTCAAGGGAAAGCTCGCCGCCTCTCAAATCAAGAAATTTTAGTCACGATTCCGTTTGGCAACAGCAGAGAATTAGAGACGAGGTTTAACGAGTTTTTTAGTTCAGTCACCGATCCCGATCGCTCTGATCGAAAAGAATTCGACTTGCCCAAACTAAAGTCTCACCTCAAAGTTCAGGAAGGCAATTTCCTCCTGCTAGAGCGTCAGCGCGTGATTTATGATCTGGACTTGCGATCGCTGGGCATTCTCGCCCCAGACGGCAGCTTAATCGCGAGTCCGGGTTCGCTGCTTGAGCTAGAGTTTGGGTTGACGACTCCTTGGGGTGCGCGCAGCATCACCCGAAAGGACGGCACCGCGATCTCCGCCCGTCGCGAAGGCAAACAGCTTATCTGGACGCTGCAACCAGGGCAAAGCAATCACCTAGAAGCCGCTTTCTGGCTCCCCAACCCGCTCGGAATTGGGACGGTGGTAATCGTCGCGATCGTCGCGGGTGGAATTTATCTTAGACGCATTTTGCCGACTCCAACGACTGCGCCGCCTCTAGCCCCCAACTCATAACTACCGGATGTCTCGCCGCTCAGCCGACCTGCAACGACTAATCATATTGGGTCTCAGCGGACCCGTGATCGCCCTCAACGTTTGGCTAGTGACGTTGGTGTTGCGCTATTTTGAGCATCTTCTGACCGTGCTGGTTGTGTCGGCAATTCTGGCGTTTTTGCTCAACTACCCCGTCGAGTTTTTTGAACGCGCTCGAATCAAACGCATCGGGGCAGTGGTGATTGTGCTGCTGGTGGCAGTCACCGTGCTGGTGATCTTAGGAGTCACGCTGGTGCCCGTTTTGGTCGCCCAAACGACCCAGTTGCTTGAAAAAATTCCGGGGTGGCTAGAGGCGAGTCGGCAAAATCTAGACTTTTGGGATGCTTGGGCAAGAACGCGAAGCTTTCCGATCGACCTCAAAAGTTTTGGCGGTCGAGTCAGCACCCAAATTGAAAGCCAGATTCAAGAAGTCGCCACCCAGGCACTCGGATTTGCCCTAGGAACCGTTTCTGGCTTGATCGACAGCATTTTAGTCATTGTCTTGGCATCTTATATGCTGCTTTATGGGGGAAGACTCTGGCAAGGACTGATCAATCTACTGCCGCTCAAATTTGGCATTCCGATCAGTGAGTCACTGCGGAAAAACTTTCACAATTTTTTTCTGAGCCAAGTGCTGCTGGCGCTGTTTATGGCAGGCGGATTGATTCCGGTTTTTCTGGCGCTTAAAGTGCCCTTCACCCTTCTGTTTGCCCTGATCATCGGCATTGCAGAACTGATTCCCTTCATCGGAGCAGCGTTGGGGATCGGGCTGGTCACGATTCTAATCATGTTTCAGAGTGTCTGGCTGGCGTTTCAATTCGCGATCGCTGCCGTCATTTTGCAACAAGTCCGCGATAATGTGCTGGCTCCCAAAATGATGGGCGAATTCACTGGGCTAAACCCCTTGTGGATTTTTATTGCCCTGCTGATGGGGCTGCAAATTGGTGGCTTCTTAGGGGTCGTCGTTGCCGTGCCGATCGCAGGCACGATCAAAGGCACGATCGATGCGTTGCGCACGGTGACTTCGACTCAGGTGATTGTGACAGAGGTGGTTCACAAAGACTATCCTCCGATCGAGTAACGGGGTGCTAAACTCGATTCCAGTTTCTACTCTTGAGCAACTGTTCTGTTAAAGACGTTGAACCACTAGCGGCGTGATTGGAGAGAACCCAAGATGCGACAAGTTAATTTTTTGCTCATTTTCGTGATTTGTTTGGCACTCGTTTTGTTTGGCATTGAAAATACTGAGCCAGCCGTGATTCGAGTCATCGAAGGCGTGCAGGTGCAAGCACCGCTCTCGATCGAGCTAATCTTAGCGATGGGAATCGGGGCTGTATTGGCGTGGGTATTTAGCGTGTGGAGCCAGATCCAGCGCACGATTGGCACACGCAAAGAACTCCAAGTTCGAGAAGAGCGCATTGATGAACTTGAGCAAGATGTCGAACGCTACAAAGCAGAAATTCAGGAACAGCAGCGATTATTGCCTCAAGGTATGGTGCAAGATGCTGAATCAGCCGAGGTATTTGCTCAATAAAAAATCGTGAATTCACTTTATAAAGTGACCAATCCTAACAACCTCTGGAGTCTGCTAGTTCCTTTGCTGCTGCTAGGGTTGATTCTTCTGGCAGCCGTGTATTTCATGCGAATCAAAATTAGGTAGTCGATTCTGCAAGATCGTGCCACCATAAAGCATTCACTCCTCCCCTTGCTTCCATGACCCTTTCTTTAGCACAGGACGCGATCGCCCTCTTGATTGACCTGGCAGAACGGGGAGAAATTGACCCCTGGGATGTCAAGGTCATTGATGTGATCGATCGCTTCTTGAGCGAGTTAACGCCTGCTGCCACGATCGGGCGAGAGCAATATGAGTCAAATTTGTCACAGTCGGGTCAAGCCTTTTTATATGCGTCGATGCTGCTATTGCTCAAAGCCGATAGCTTGACTCAGCCAGAAGCGATCGCCGCCGATCCCGATGAGTTTGACGAGGCAGAATTTCTCAATGGGGCAGACTTTGGCGGGGCTGCGTTGCCTCCCAATTTAGAGCGTCAGCTTCGACGCAGGGCAGTGGCACGACCTCCCCAAAAGCGGCGAGTTACCCTCAAAGAGCTAATCGACCAGCTCCAGATAATCGCCACGACCTTAGAAGATCAGACTCCTCGTGCTCGGCTGCGTCGCCCTAAACCTCAGTCTCGCGCCCAGGCAGTGCGAGCGATCGCTGAACTCGCCCATCAGGAAAACCTCTCAGAAATGGCAGTGGCGATCGAGCAATTCTTTCACGAACACTGGACAGAAGTCGCTCAAGACAAAGAGTGGATCGACTTTGATCTCGTGCTAGAATTTTGGATCGCTTTAAAGGATCAAAGACCTAAAGATGGGGAAGACGATCTGCACGACTCACACCCAAATCATGAGCGAGTCGGAGTGTTTTGGGCGTTATTGCTATTGTCGGCTCAAAACAAAGTCGAGTTATCACAAGAAGAGTTTTACCAGGATTTAAAGATCCGCTCACTGCTACAACTGGCAGACTCTGGGCTAAGCGAACTCTCTGCCAGCGTTCTGCTCGATTGAGATAACGCACTGCCAGAGTTAGGTACTTCAAATAGATGAAGATATAAAGGGCTAAACCATTCGGGTGTGACACATCCCACTTAGAACCGCTATAGTCACTAAAGGTCACGTCGAGATCGGGCACAGCTTGCCTTTTGCTTGAGATTTGACCGTTCAATATAGAGACTATCAAGTTTTGGAGTTTCTCCAGATTGACGGTCGATCTCTTGGAATTTGTCGGTGTAGGGTAGAGAGAGCGATTTATGAAAGCCATGATTTTAGCGGCTGGGAAGGGAACGCGGATTCGTCCGATTACATACACGATTCCCAAACCCATGATTCCCATTCTGCAAAAGCCTGTAATGGAGTTTTTATTAGAACTGCTCAGGCAGCACGGCTTTGACGAAATCATGGTAAATGTCAGTCACCTGGCATACGAAATAGAAAGTTATTTCCGCGACGGGCAGCGGTTTGGAGTCCAGATCGGCTACTCGTTTGAGGGTAAAATCGTCGATGGTGAGCTAGTCGGCGAGGCGGTCGGCTCGGCGGGTGGGATGAAAAAAATCCAAGATTTCTCCCCGTTTTTTGATGATACGTTCGTCGTGCTGTGCGGCGATGCCTTAATCGATCTAGACTTGAGCGCAGCCGTGAAATGGCACCGAGAAAAAGGGTCGATCGCCACGGTGATTATGAAGACCGTTCCTCGCGAAGAGGTGTCTAGCTACGGTGTGGTCGTCACCGATGAAGAAGGCAAAATCAAAGCATTCCAGGAAAAGCCCTCTGTTGAGGAAGCTATGAGCACCACGATCAACACAGGCATTTATATCTTTGAACCCGAAATCCTCGACTACATTCCATCGGGGCAAGAATACGACATCGGTAGTCAACTCTTCCCGAAGCTCGTCGAGATGAATGCGCCGTTTTATGGCTTGCCAATGGACTTTGAGTGGGTCGATATCGGCAAAGTGCCCGACTATTGGCACGCAATTCGCAGTGTCTTGAGTGGCGAAGTCAAAAACGTTGCGATTCCGGGGCGAGAAGTGGCTCCTGGCATCTACACGGGGCTAAACGTCTGCGTCAACTGGGATAAAGTAGATATTCAAGGTCCGGTTTATATCGGCAGCATGACCTGCATCGAAGACGGTGCCAAAATCGTCGGTCCTGCGATGATTGGTCAAAACTGCTGGGTGTGCAGTGGCGCAACCGTCGATAACAGCGTAATTTTTGAGTATTCTCGGCTGGGTCCGGGTGTGCGGCTGGTAGACAAGCTTGTGTTTGGTCGCTATTGCGTTGACAAGACGGGAGCCACGATCGACGTGCAAGCCGCTTCTCTTGACTGGTTGATTACCGACACTCGACAAGCTCTGCCGACCCAGCTTCCGGCAGAGCATCGAGCGATCGCCGAACTGCTGGGTACCGATCACAAAGTCGCTCAATCCTAAACTGAGTCGGCTGGAAGAGATGAGACATACTCGACCGGAGGAGGTTCGATACCGTTTCTCGCACGTATTCTAGTAAACAAATAGAGCACAGACTCCCTGGAGAAAGTTAGATCGAGGCATCTGACGGCTCTCCAGAGACTTTTTTTGAGAGGTGCCATGCTCACCGTGGGCTTCAAAGTTTGGCGCAGCGAAGTAAGCTGGTGCATGAGATTTCACGCTTAATGATTTTGAATTTATCAAAGCCGCCTCAAATCTGTTTAGAACACGTTAGTTTTGCCTCCAGAGGGGTCGCGTCTAGCAAAAAGCCGGGAACCCGATCGCAGATCGGAGTACATTATTTATTGCAAGATTTATCATTCGCAGTGGTTCGGGGCGAGCGAATCGCGATCGTGGGCGCGTCGGGTTCAGGTAAGACAACGCTACTGCGATTGCTCAATCGATTGAACGAACCCACCCAGGGATCACTCTATTTAGAAGGACAGGATTTTCGCCAAATTTCAGTGCTGCAACTGCGCCAGCAAATCACCTTAGTGCAGCAAGAATCAAAACTGCTGAACATGACCGTCCGGGAAGCACTGCTTTACCCGCTTAAGTTAAGAGGCGTTCAACTTACAGTAGCTGAACAACAAGTAAGCAAGTGGGTTAAACAGCTTCATATTCCTCAGGATTGGCTTGATCGTACTGAACTCCAACTCTCAGTCGGGCAACGGCAACTCGTGGCGATCGCGCGTGCCCTGGTCATTCAGCCCAAAGTTTTGCTCCTAGACGAACCCACTTCAGCCCTGGATTCAGGACGGAGTGATCACGTTCTCAATGTCCTCAAAGATCTGCCAGAAATCACAGTTTTGATGGCAAATCACCAGTTAGACCTCGCTCAATCCTTCTGCGATCGCGTCTTGCACC
Source organism: Phormidesmis priestleyi BC1401 (assembly GCF_001650195.1). Taxonomy (GTDB): domain Bacteria; phylum Cyanobacteriota; class Cyanobacteriia; order Leptolyngbyales; family Leptolyngbyaceae; genus Phormidesmis_A; species Phormidesmis_A priestleyi_B. The sequence continues at coordinate 46,493 of NZ_LXYR01000036.1, forward strand.
TAGATCGCGGTGAGTTAATACAAGATGACTTTAGCGATCAAGTAGACTGGCAAACCTTGAAAGCAACCATTCGTCAATCAGAAGCTAAAGAATCGGCTGAGTGGGAGTAGCATGAGACTAAGCTGGAGTGACTGAAAGGGACGATAGAAGCGATTTGTCATGGCTCAAACTCAGTAACCTAACCCAACCAGAGATCAGCGCATCGTTCGTCATGGGAGGACTTGGCAACAATTTAAGCTAATTCAAGAAGGGTTTGCTGAGTCTTCGGGAGTGAGACTTTTTTATCACAACAGTACGATCGAGATTCTGATGCCCGGACGCGAACACGAGTTCTTTAAAACCTTTATCGGGCTGTTGATTGAAACGTTTTTTGTCGAGAAGGGCATTGAGTTTGAACCGATGGGTTTGATGACTCAAGAGATTGAGGGTGAAGTATCAGCCGAAGCCGACGAGTCTTACTGTATTGGTAGTCACTTAATCAGATTAGCAATGGCTCGAATTAGCTCATTTGAGTCAGCAGGTTTAGAAAAGTGCTGTTGAAAGCCTGCCTTCAGCGCCTGCTGCTGATTGGACTCCCCCGCATGAGCAGTCAGCGCGATCGCAGGCACCTCTTTTCCTTGGAGACTCGTCAGTTGCCGAATTTTGCTCACCAGTTGATAGCCATCCATTTCTGGCATTTCAATATCGCTGACCACTACGTCGGGTTTTGATTGAGTCATCGCATCGAGGGCTTCTATACCCGATGCCGCCATCGTGACGATCGCCCCCGATTGTTGCAGAACGAAGGCGATAAAGTTGCGTGAGTCTTCATCATCATCGACTACCAAGACCTGAACGCCGTTTAGATCGGTAGGGGGTTTTGAAGAGTCGCTTAAGGAAGAGTGCTCATCCAACGGCACCGCACGGGGAATTTGCACCGTGAATGTTGCCCCTTGTGAGTCGCCTAGACTCTCTGCTCTGACGGTTCCGCCGTGTAATTCTACAATTCGACGCACGATCGCTAGCCCCAACCCTAGCCCGCCAAACTTGCGTGTGATTGCGCCATCCTCTTGCCGAAAATGCTCAAACACATAGGGCAAAAAATCAGGATGAATTCCTTTGCCAGTGTCCTTGATCTGGATTTGGGCATGAGCCTCCGTTTGAGTTAGATGAATCTCGATCTGACCTGCGATCGGAGTAAATTTGATCGCATTGGATAAGAGATTCCAGATCACTTGCTGCAATCGCGTATCGTCTCCCATGACCCAGATAGGCATTGATGAAAGGGTCGTTTGAATCTGTAGAGACTTTGCCTCTGTCGCCAACCGTAGAGTTTCTAATGCCGCAGAGAGACTGCTGTTGAGGTCAACCGGGCTGGCATCTAAGCTGAGTTTGCCGCTTAAAATTCGGGAAATGTCTAGCAAATCGTCGATCAGTTGCATCTGTAGCTTGGCGTTGCGCTCGATCGTCTCCACTGCCTCTCGACTTTTAGCCGGATTGAGCCTGTTGCTCAAAAGCAGTTTTGACCAGCCCAGGATTGGGTTCATCGGGGTTCGCAGTTCGTGAGATAAAACCGCTAGAAACTCATCTTTGATCCGATTGGCTTGCTCTGCCTCCGATCGGGCAGCCTGCTCTCGTACCAGCAATTTTGTTCGCTCTTGTTCAATCCGTTTGCGTTCGCTGATTTCTGCTTGCAGCGTTGCATTGGTCTGCATCAGTTCGTTCGTTCGTTCGGTCACTAGATGTTCTAACTGAGTCTGATAGACCTTGAGTTCTGCCTCAACTCTGAGTCGCTCGGTCATCTGAGACTGCAAAGCGACGTTAGCGCGTTCTAGCTGAGCTGGGCTGGGCAGTGCTAGCACTTGAGGCATCAGGGGAAAAAGCTGAGTGGCAGTGATTACTGAGATCAGGGCGGTGAATGCCTTGACTATTCCTGAAAGCCAGTAGGTCGGATACCACAGAGTCCAAATGTCTAGTAAGTGAGTGGTCCCACACGACACGATAAAGGCTCCAAACAGCAAAAAAACCCATTCAAACGGGAGATCTTGACGCTTTCGCACCAGATAGAGCAGTGTAATAGGAATGGAGTAGTAAGCCAAAGCAATCAGCGCATCAGAGATGACGTGCAACCCTACCAGATTCGTTTGCCACAGATAGCAGTGTCCGTGGGGCATAAACGCTTCGGATTGAAAAAGTTGGCTCCAGAGGTTTGTCATATGGTCTGCGACGTTGGCTTTTTTTCTACAATCCGTTTCAACAATTCTGACACAAAGACTTCCGGCACAAAAACAGAGAGGAATCGTAAGATAGAAGCGCCTTAGGTAGGTGAACAGAATTTAAGATGCGTTTCGGCTCCCCTCAACGCTCAAAGCAAGAGTTTCCAGCGGATTGAGTGGAGCCGAAACCCACCTACACGAGTTAACTTTAATTGAGCCTGCCTACTTATTTTTTCTGGGTTAGATTGCTAAAACCTAGCTTGTGGAGCGTTGTCAAGTTCTAGCGAAAAATTGAGAAAGACGATCGCGCCCCACCTGTAGAATGAACCCTTAAGCCTCCCAAAAGCCGTCTCAGTAACAACCTTTCACAAAGAAGTCCTGATCTCAAAGACGCGATTCACTTCGTAGTTTTTGCAAATCTTCGGTTAACGCTTGTCCCCACTTTGCGGCTAAGTCAGTTTGAGTAAATGGGATCTCGATCGAGCCATCCCGATCCAAAATAAACTGCAACCCGATCGACTTACCTTTACTCGGCGGCGATCGCAAATCTGCCGTTTGCCCGTCTACTAACAGGTGAATCTCTCGCACATCTTTCAGCGAAAATGTTTGCACATTCACAGGTTCTTTGCGGGTCGGCTTGCCCCAGGTGAGCAAGTTACCCTCTTGACCCAACACCGCATAGACATCATATTTTGCACGCTGAAACGTCTCAGCCCAGACGCGATAGGCTTCTATCTTTTGATATTCATTTCGACCTGCCCACGCTAGACCGATAAACGCTGCTAACAGAGGCAGCCAAAGAAGTCCGTGGATCATAATGTTGAGGGTTGAGTAGGGTAACCTCCTTCCATCCTAACCAAGTCTTTAACTTAAAACTAAAAGCTCAAAATCTCAATGAACTCTGAGTTATCTTGGTAGACAAGCAAGACCTCAGATAGGTGTTTATGAGAAAGCTAGTGCTGGCGGGCTTATTTTTGGTGGGATTGATTTGGGCGATCGCCAGTTTTTCGGGCTTGGCAGCGCAAGGAACCTATGACCGCATCGTTCTAGATTTTAGAGAAGATGTCGATGCTGCCCAGATTGAGCAACAAGTGCAGACGATCGCTCAGAAATATAACGTCCGTCCTCGTCTAAACAGCGAATTCTCACAGCCCGATCACCTTTACACGGTCAAAGGCGACAAGGCTCTTTTAAACGCCCTCAAGCATGACCTCAAGCAATACACCGAATATGTTGAGCCAGACTATATCTACAGCATTCCAGAATCTCAGGATTCTAGAGTGAATGTCTCGATCGGCAAAGAGGCAAGCCCGATTCAGGCGAGTCAGGCACCCAACGACCCGATGTATAGCCAGCAGTGGAATCTGCACAGCATCAACGTTGAGTCGAGTTGGCAAGACACCAAAGGAAAAGGCGCGACCGTTGCGGTGATTGATACTGGAATCTCAGAAGTGCCCGACTTGAAAGAAACGAGCTTTGCCAAAGGATACGATTTTGTCAACGATCGAGAAGATGCCAGAGACGATAATGGTCACGGCACTCATGTTGCAGGCACGATCGCCCAATCCACCAACAACGGGTTTGGAGTCGCCGGAATTGCTTACGAAGCGACTTTGATGCCCTTAAAAGTTCTTAGCGCTAGTGGAGGTGGAACGGTTGCCGATATTGCTGAGGCGATTCGATTTGCGGCAGATCACGGCGCGAATGTGATCAACATGAGCTTGGGCGGTGGGGGTGAAAGCTCGGCAATGGCAGAAGCGATCGACTATGCCCACAAAAAAGGTGTTCTAGTCATCGCTGCGGCAGGAAACTCTGGTCAGAATTCAGCCTCTTATCCGGCTCGTTATCCTCACGTTTTGGGCGTTGCTGCCTTAGATTCTTCAGGTCAAAAAGCGGATTACTCTAACTTCGGCGCAGGCGTGGATGTCTCGGCTCCGGGCGGCTCCACGTCAGAGGAAAATGCGGCAGGCGGAATTTTGCAGAACACGATCGATCCCTCGACCGGAGAATCGACGTTTGCAGCGTTTCAAGGCACCAGCATGGCAGCGCCTCATGTGGCTGGTGTGGCGGCTCTTGTCAGCGCGTCGGGCGTAAAAGATCCCGACGAAGTGGCGGCGGCATTAACGCAGTCTGCTCGCAAGGTGCAAGATGACGAACTCAATCACTATGGTGCAGGCAAACTCGATGCGGCTGCAGCCGTCAAGCTGGCACTCAAAGGCAAAATCACCTTCAACGATTTCTTCCAATGGCTGCGCGATAGTGGATATCTCAATCCGCGCTTTTGGATCGATGGCGGCGTAGTGGCGCTAGTTCCCAAACTGGCGATGGTGGTGGGTTCCTATCTGCTGGCGTTCTTCTTGCGAAACTACTTTCCCTTTGCCTGGAGTTGGTCAATGGCATCGGGTCTGATTGCCGGAAGTTCGGGGTTGTTCTTCCTCAAGGGCATTTATATCTTCGACTTGCCGCAGGCTCCGCTACGGGTGATGGGTAGCTCGATTCCTGAGTTGGGTAGCTCGATTCAGGGCAGCGGCGCACTAAACCCATTGTTTGCGAGTGTGCTGATTCCTTTAGCGCTGGTTGTGCTGCTGTTAGGTCATGCTCAGTGGAAGTGGTTTGCGATCGGGTCTACGATCGGAGTCACTGCCTGTCTCGCGGTGAGTGCAGCGATCGATCCGCAACTCATGTGGCTGGGTGACGGTGCCCTCGCACGAGGATTTTTGATTGTGAATGCGCTGTTGTGCTACGGCTTAGTTTGGCTTGCGATTAAACCAGGAGACAAAATTGCATGAGTACCACTGTGAACGGCATCATCGATCGTAAAGGGTTTGGCACGGGGACTTGGGCGATCGACTCCGAAGACGGGCAAACCTATGAGCTTCACAAACCGCCGAGTGAGTTACAAAAAAAAGGTCTAAAGGTCAAAGTCGAGGGCAAGATTCGCGATGACATTATGACTCTGGCGATGATCGGTCCTGTTCTAGAAGTTCAGAAATTCGAGATTCTGAAATAGATGAACGTTCGGTATCGAGACTTTCTGATTCGTGATTGGGAAGATCGCGATCGGGTTCTAGCGGTTGAAATTATTGGCTCAGTCCTAGCAGATTATGGGCTGAGTTGGGAACCACTGGGAGCCGATCGTGATGTTCTAGAAATTGAGCCGTTTTATCACGCAACAGGCGGCGAATTTTGGGTGATTGAGCGCGAAGGTCAGCTAGTCGGCACGGGCGCTTACTATCCGGTGTCAAGGGGAGACAAAGCAGTCGAGATTCGCAAAATGTATCTTGTGCCGGAAGTCAGAGGGCAAGGATTAGGAAGATTTTTGCTGAAGGAATTGGAGAGAGCGATCGGCGATCGGGGCTTCGATCAAATCTGGATCGAGACTGCCAGCGTTCTCAAAGAAGCCGTCAAACTCTATGAATCGAGCGGCTATCAATCGGCAACAGGTATCGAGACAGAGCGGTGCGATCGGGTTTACGTTAAACAATTATCCCAAGCATACTGACCGTCCACTCCTTATAAGAAATGTCGTTCCAAAAGTTTGTCCAACCGCTTAAGTTACTTGTGAGGGCGTAGTTGAAGTTGAAAAGTCATCAGTGAGCTGTGCCGCTTAAGCTAAGTTGAACTCCCTTGTTGGGACATCTTTGGGAATATGCAGTTCCTCTTAATGAAAATATTAGGAGGAACTGCACTCGGCTATTTAACTATCAGAATCCATCCTTATCAGGCAGCCTTGCGAAAAAATTCACGTGCAAGCTCCAAGGTATCCTCTAATTCTTTTAGTTTTTCTTGATCTTGCCATAATTCCTGTTCAAGGCGTTCTTTTTGCTCAACTTTTTCATTGATGTGCTGTCGTAGCTCCTCGTGCTGCTTTGTAATGTCCTCTAGCTTCCTAGAGAAATTCTTACTATTCATCATGTCTAGATCAAGAGATTGGACTGGAGATACAGAATTGCTACCTAGTCCGGAAGCTAGAGAGCTATCGCTTCTCAAGAAATAACCCTCTCTTTCAGGATGAGGAATCATGAAGCCTCGTCCTTGGTACAGCAGGTTCCCAACATCGTGATGATTGAACAGACGGTCAGGATACTTCTTCTTTAACTCATCTACAAGCTTTTCAAGATCTTCTCTAGAAACTGGATGGTCTCTCGCAACAGCGTTGTAAAAAGCGAGTAGTTTTCCTCTAGTAGGCTTATTATTCATATTCAGTGATCTCTTTAAGTAATTCGACTCCTTTAGTATAGTGTATTTAGCTTGAAAAGTAAAATCTTTATATATGAGGTTAAAAACTTTATAATAAATTACGGGCTTTGTCGGAGTATAAAGGCTATAGAGCAATATTGTATAAGTAAAACTGCCTATATAAAAGCCTCTAGCTTGGGCTTCTCACCTCTAGACCAGGCAAAAGTATAATTTTACAGAACGGTGAAGCGATGTAATTCGAGTAATTTCAGCACGACGGGCAAATCGACATGAACGAAAACGATTTGAGCAGTATAGCCACTGCCACATTGGTTAGGACGCAGCTTGTTTAAGAACAAATTCTACCGCATCGCGTAGGTTGTCCGAGTCGCGCAACTGCTTGCGAATA